>NZ_JBVBEE010000001.1:0-893040 GCF_056493605.1 Cobetia sp. BL01
CCTTTATTACTTATAAACCAGCAACCTGATGAATAAGGGGCTCAGTCTATTAATTACAAACACCATGAAAAGCAAAAAAGAGACCTCTAAACCATCAGTTTATTAACAAAGGAAGATCTCCATCTTTGGGTGGGATGTAATTGCTGGAATATTTAAACTCTTCCATAGATCTGCTTACCGTTGAAAATTTTGCCCCGCAACTTTTCAAATGAAACAAGAAGCTTGAAAACTTTTTGAATTCCTCAGCTTTCTCCCCAAAAACAACTATCCTTCTCTTGCCTTCTAGAGCATCATTATGGCACACTGAATCGCTTAAAATTTCGCTTTCATTTCTTTCGTCACCCCACTTCCCTAAATGCCTTCTATCACAGAAACTGAAACTATGAAGCATATAGTTTAGGTAGCCTGTTCCTCTAATAGAAAAATCTTTCACTAACTGGGCATGCTCTTCACTAGTCAGCCAATTAAGGTCCGCTTTCTTGACACGTACAATTCCATCTACACCGCTAACGGCCAGTGGAGTAACAGGTGCCTCAAAAATCGCACCCACTTTTTGTGGCTGCACATAGTCTGATAGGCTAAGTGGCTCTTCTACAAAACCATATAAAAACGAGGAATCAATCGATATACCTACTTCAGCAAGAGCTTTTATAGTATCTTCATTGTAACGGTATCCTCCAGCCCGATAACTTTTCACCTCGCTTCCAGTCCACTCCTCCAAGACATTCTTTCCCTTTGAAAGAATTTTAACTTGCTCATCCAAGGTATAATTCGGCAGCTCTTTATTGTACCAATCTAGATGATTGGATGGGTGTGTATGCAATGCAACTTCATGGCCTAACTCATCCAGCTCACGGCAGATATTTTTCAGCTTTTCCTCAAGACTGGTCTCCAAGGCTTCATATACGTTTACAAAAAATGTTCCCTCAACACCTAGGCTCTTCATCAAGTAAGCTGCTTCCATAACGCCTGGCCAACGCTTAAAATCATCTTGAATCAAGCAGCCGTCTGAAAAGTCTTTATCCTCTACATCAATTGTAATGTTGACTAGAAGATCTCGTGTTGCCTCTTTTTGCCAGCTAACGCTTCCCGCCTTCAGTGCGCCATTAAGCATTACCTCGGTAGCTTTTCTACGCTGCGGAGAAAACAATCTTACCTTGTGCCCATCTTGTCCATATATTTTTTTTGCTGAAATGCTGTAGACTGGTTGCGTTTTTACAATCTCTACTTTTGGTCTATTAACCTCTTGGCTCTTGAATAATCCATAAATTTCCAGACCTTTCCCACCGCCAGGTATTGAAAAAACTCTATCGCGATAACGTTTCGAGGTTAAATCCAGCGCCACCTCGCGAAACTTTCCAGAAAATTTATACCTTATATAGAGGTAGGAGGCTTCCTTAGTCTCAACTTTTGCATAAAACACGCCTTCTCCTACCAAAGCATCGCCAACTTCATCTCCTACGTCGAACTGCAATACGTCCCAGCTGAACTGTAGCTCTTCTCTATTCGGAATAACATCTGAAGAGAGAGAAAAATGTGAGAAAGCATCAGTCTCTAGTTTTTTATAATTCGAAAGAAAAACTCTCTTCATCAGTAGTACCCTAGCTTCTTCAATTCAAGATCAGGGAAAAATTCTTTGAAAAACGTCTCATCCTTTGACGAACACCTTTTTTTAACTTCTTCAACTAGCTCGCTAGTTAGGAAGTTTGATCGCCTGTGAGTAAGATTAGAAAAATTATCCGAGAGAAACTTTTCTAGTTTGGAGACATCCTCACCGTCAAGATAAAGATTTGCTAAACGAGATATCTCCACGGCAATATGGGAATAGCTAGGATTGGAATGAAGCGCAGTATTAATGTTTTCAATATCAACAACTCCTTTAAACACTGACTTCAAGAATGAGTCATCACCTTTTTTTATCCACTCATATGGAACAACATTTACTTTATCCTTACCTAACTTATCTATTACTGGATTAATAACCGAAGCCCATGACATATCCTCAGGAAGCTTCTCATTGATAAACTTATCTATCCCAGAGGAAACTCTACCTTTTCGAACCTCTTGGGCATACATTGCCTCCACTAAATCACTTTGCTTCCTAACGGTCAATACCACTTTCAGCTCCGTCTCGGCATTTAGCTTTTCTAGCCAGTGCGCAGTAGCATTAGGGTGGTACATTTGCTTACTGCTAGAATTGAAAGGATGGCCAAGCATTCCTTCCCACGAGTGAAAAAAACAATCAAACTTATCACTATCATACAGTTCTTTGAAAGTTTCTATCGACCCCCTAACATCAGCATTCTCACCTGATGACTGTATATCTCGTATTGCTTTTCTAAACTTAGGTTGAAATTCTTGGCTATGTGCTTTCGACCGCTGATCTATGAAGCCATAACCATTCTCCCCAAGCTCACTTACATTCTTCCTACACAGCGTTTGGATAGTGGTAGTTGCTGTCTTCCAAGACCCTATATGGATAATATTCATAATACTACTCCTTGCTATCACCGCTCATATCAGCCTGTGATTACTTTTTTCCAACGAGAACGAATGTCTTGCGACGACATGGCGCTCATGATGTCGGTCGCCTGCTCCTTAGCCGGCTTACCGCTGACGACGGCCTTCTTGGCATCTTGGAGTGAGCGAATCACGCATTTCTCCCCCCAGATCTCCGCTGCCCCATCCCAATCCCAGATGATCGGCGTGGCGCCGGTCAGCATCCCTTCGCCGATGGCCATATGGAAGGATTCGAAGTCCGACGGCGAGAGAATAAAACCCACCATGGTGAACCAGTCGTTGACGTCGTCACCGGGGGGGTCGAAGATCACCTTATGCCGTAATCTGGGGTTGCTGTTGATGCGCTCGAAGACGTTGCGGTAGTAGGCCAGCTCGTCTTCACGCTTGAGCAACCACCCATAATCGAGCGGATGCTTGCCCTTCACCCGCAAACAGTAACGGTCGTCCTCTTCCAGCAGGGCTTCCAGCAAGTCCAGCGCCCGGTCCAGGCGCTTGCGGGCCGGGGCTACGCCGATGATGCCCAGGGTGTAGCGGGCATCGCCGGTCTTCTTCTTGGGCGTGAACTTGCTCTCATCCAGCAGGTTGGGGATCACCGAGGTCTTCTCGAAAGGGAAGCCGAAGGCCTTCTGCCCTTCCCTACGGATAAACTCGCTGACGTAGCTGATGTGGTCGATATTGTCCCAGTTGGCCTCGGCCACGTAGGGCAGCTCGCGCTCCTGCAGGTGGAAACGCGCCACCAGGCGCTGGTGGTGCTGCTTATTGTGCGAGTACCACTTGAGGTTGCCCAGGCACCATTCACAGAAGATCACGTCGGCCTGTTCCAGCAGGGCACGGCTCTTGGCTTCATCGTGCTTGTTGTGGCCCTGCCACTGGTCGGTGAGGAACTCGAACTGCCCGGTGGCCTCCAGCTTTTTCTGCAGCAGGGTAAAGAATTTAAGATCGTGCCCGGCTACCAGCACTCGGGTCTTGGCCTGGGGCTTGGGTGCCTTGGGGGCATCGGCCAGCCACTGGCGAATCTCTTCCACTCGGGTCGAGAAGGTGTGGCGCTCGGCCAGCCGCTGCAGGGCATCGGCGGCCTGCTGGGCCACCTGGGGCTCACGCAGAGCCCGGGTCAGCTGGCGGCTAAACTCGGCGTCGCTGTTGGCAAACAGCGGGTAGTCCCGGCCCAGCAGCTGTTCATGCAGGGGGTTGCGGTTAAGGATCGCCGCACAGCCGGCCCCGCCGTACTCGAGGATCTTGGTAGAGTACTCCACGCTGTCGTTCATGCTCTCGTGCCGCCAGGAGAGCCCTACCCTCGCTTCGCGCAGCTGCTGCTGCACGGCTTCCCTTGGCTGGGCGCCCAGCCAGCGCAAGCCGGCGGTGCCTTCCAGCGCCTGCTGCATCTGCTGCTTGTAGCCTGGGCGATCCGGCTCGTCATGGATCTTGTCGCCGATCATCACCAGTTCGCTGCCCGGTAGCTCACGGTGAATGGCGGGCCACGCCTCGGCCATCTCCAGGGTCATCCAGTCGCCCTTGAACTTGCCGGCGTAGATGGCGCGCCTGGGGCGCTCGGCGATGGGCGGCAGCGTCGCGGGCAGGTCCGGAATCACCGGGGTGTAGAGCCGCACCTTGGCGCTCTCCAGGTCCGGCACCAGGGCCTGCCACAGCGCCGTGAAGCCCTCGGTCTGGCAGAGCAGGCGCTGGCAGCCCCGTGCGATGCGCTGCATCAGCAGGCGCTGGTCGGGGGCATACTCGGCCACCGCCTGGGGAATATCGGTGAGATACATCCAGCACTTGGCCAGTACGTCCGGGGCTTCCAGCAGCTGGGTGGCGATCTCCAGCCCGCGCACGATGATGACGTCGTAGGGCTGGGTGCGGTCCAGGCGAATGGTCAGCTCGCCCATCATCGCCGGGGTAATGCGCGCGAAGCCCCGGCCCTGCCAGTGCTGACGGTCGCTGCCATCGATAAGGGTGAGGTTGTCGGCGGCCTTCAAAGGGCCGTGGAGCTCGTCGCGCTCGGGGGTGCTTCTGGCCAGGAACTCGACCTCCGCCTCACCGGTCGCGGCGGTGGCCAGGGCGATGGTCTGGGCCCAGATGGAGGAGCCGTCGATGTAGTTGAGGTCGGGGTTGCCGCAGATCAGTACACGCTTGGTCATGGTTTAGCCTCCCACCACTTTCTGTGCCGCGCCGGCGGGTTGGAATTGGTCGCCATCGGCGAGGTAGAGATCCGGGCGCGTGATGCGCTCCTCCGGGTGGGCCTTGAGGGGTTGCTTGAGAAACTCCACTCGCTTCCAGAGCGCGCCGCCCAGGCTGGCCGGCCCGCCATAGGCGAAGCGATCCTGCTCCAGCGCCTTGGCCCAACCGCCGGCCTCCGGCTCGTAGAGGCTGGCGTTGGCCAGGTCACGCAGGTAGTGCTCGCCGTAGTGGGCCTGGGGGCTCAACCAGCCGGCCAGCGGGGATTCCGCGTGCTGCTCGGCCAGCCAATCAGCCTTCTGCCCCCGCTGCAGCAGGGTGATGTTCTCCGAGAGCGAGCCGGCCAGCTGCGCCAGGCCCGGCGCACAGGCGATGCCCAGCTGGAAGTGGCGGTAGCTCTGCTGGCGGGCGAACTGGTCGAGGGCCTGCAGCTCGGCGTGGCTATGGGCCTCGGCCACCAGCGCCATGGCCGGATCGGTGGGCAGGCGGGTTTCGATGCCCAGGCGGTCGAAGATATCGTTCAGGCGGTGGGCGTAGGTGTGCTTGGCGAAGACCTCACGGATACCCGCCAGGCTGCGGCGGCGCCACTCGGCGTCGTCGGTCATCAGGGTGTGCAGGGCCGCGTCGGCCTCTTCCTGGCTGTGGACCAGCCATACCGCATCGGAGTCGAAGAGGTTCTCGATGCCCTTGGCGTAGGTGCTGACCACGGGGGTACCGCAGGCCATCAGCTCGAACACCCGCCGCGAGAACATGGTGGGCGAGTCGGTCACCGAGTTGACGTTAAGGAACACCCGGTAGCGGCTGTACTCGTCGCAGAGCTCCTTGTAGGGCAGGCTGCCCTTGATGCCGGCCTGATACTCCTCCGGGAAGGGGAAGATGCCGGTGCCGTGGTTGCGATCGAAGATATCCAGGCCGTGCCGGTTGGCCGCCTGCAGCAGCCAGCGCATCGCCTCGCCGCGTTCGGCGTGGCGGTTGCCGTACCAGCTGCCCGCGAAGCAGGCGCGGGGCTTGCGTCCCGCCAGCGGCGCCGGCTTGTGCAGCGCCGGCTGGGCCGCGAAGGGCAAGGCATGGACGTTGGGGTTGCCGGTCTTGGCCTGGTAGGAGTCCTTCATGTTGGCGTCGGTGGTGAAGATGTGATCCACCAGCTTGGCGCTGCACATGAACTTCTGGTGATGAACCGGGTCCTCCTTGTTCCAGAACAGGGTAGGAATGCCCTTCTCCCGGGCGTACTGGCAGATATGGGCGATTTCCTGACCGGGCTTGTTGGCATAGTCCGCCACCCGGTACTGCCAGCTGCCGTAGTTACCCTTCCAGGCGCTCTCGATGAAAAAGAACTCGGGCTGGTACTTCTCGGCCAGGGCGTACCAGTTATCCGGGCGGGGCTGAATCAGGTTCACATCCTGCTCGAAGCAGCCGGTGGTGAACTCGTCCATGATGCCCATCACATAGGGCTTGCCGTTGGGTGACTGCTCCGGCCAGCCAAGAATGCTGATCTCGGCGGCCTGGGCGCTGGGGGGCACGAACTGGGTGGGCTGAGACTTATCCGGCTTGGGCTGCATGCGCAGCTCGCGCAGCATGACCTGCTCGTCATCATTCTTGTTGAAGCCACAGACGCCTATACGGATCTCGCTGACGCCTTCGGGCACGCTGAAGGTGTGCAGCTCCTGGATCTGGTTCTGGGTGCAGGGCAGGTACTTGAAGTAGGCCTTGAGGTGGCCGGACTTGGCCATCTTGCCGCAGGGGGTATCCACCGGCTTGCCGTCGGCGTCGAAGGCGTTGATCAGCAAAACCGCCTTTCGATTCTGGGCGCCCTTGATATTGCAGTATTCGGAAGCGGCTTCGATGATCAGTGCCTGACCGGCCTTGACCGGCACGCTGTGCCAGAGCGGGTCCTTGGAGGGCAGCTCGACGGTTTCGGGGCGGCTGAAGACGCCGAGGCGGGGCTGGGGCGATGCCGAGCTGTCCGAGGCGGCGGAAGCGGTAGCGGGCGCCTTGGCGGGCGTCGCCTTCTGCGCTGCCTTGGGTGTCGAAGGTTGTGCAGGCGCCTGCTGGGCAACGGGCTCACTCTCTCCGCCCTGCTGCCCTTCCTCCCCCTTCAACGCTTTGACCATCGGCTCGATATGCGCCGAGAACAGCAGCTCACCACTCGGCTGAGGAGCAGGCAACTTCAGTGACCCCTGAAGAGCCACGACCAAGCTTTCAGCATTATCGGCTTCGAACAATATCACGCTCTCATGCTTCTGGGCGTATTCCGCCAAAGGTGCGACATCGGAGGCCACCAAACGCTTGCCGTAGGCCAAGGCCTCGGCGGCCTTCATGGGCGGCACTAACTGACACACTGCCGAGTGCTTACGAGGAATCACCACTACATCTAGCAACGCGTAGTAGTCAGAGATCTGTTGATGCGGAACTCGGCCAGTCTGAATCAGCCAAGGTTTGTCTGCTACTGACTTGATACTATCTTTTGCACGGTCGAGTGGTTGATCATCACCCACGAACAGCAGATGAATTTTCTCACCAGCTTTTATCAAGTCAGTGCAAGCTTCAGTCAATACATCGAGGCCTTCATAGGCAGTTAAGCTACCGATATAGCCGATAACCTTGCTACCCTTGTCAATTCCAAGTTTTTGACTAAGAGCGTCATCAGCCGATTTGATAACCGGCAGCTGGCTGATCCCATTGGGTACAATGGAAATTTTAGCAGGGTCTATCTCCCTACGAGCAAGTTCACTACGCATTGGTTGATTAAGGGTAAATACCCGGTCTGCCTTACGGGCTATGAAAGTATCGCGCTGTGCTTCCTGCTGAAATGCCGGTGTCTTTTCATATCCAGGCTCCCTTGCTTCACGTGATAGCTCCCAGAAACCCCGTACCTCATTATAGAAGGGGAGGCCCAGACGCTTGGCAGCTACCCAGGCCGGAAGTCCAACAATATAGTTTGAGGCAGCAATGACCTTCTCAGGCCGATAGACACGGAATAGTTCAATAAAACGCTCGACACTGGCCTCAAGGTGAGCATGCTCTCCCTTCGGCACTTTACCTGCAGGCCATCGGCTATGGAGATAGCGCACCCCGTCAATGGTGACTTCCGGCGTGATGTCCACTTGGGTGTTCAGCTCCCAGGGGCGGCCCGGGCGAATCATGCAGAGGACTTCACATCCCTGTGCATTCAGGGCCTGAGCAATGCCCTGTGTCCGAATGGCGTAACCATTAGTGGCATAACTCTGCCCGTGACTGACGACATAGGCCACACGCCCCGATATCGGAAACGCCAAAGGAGAGTCATCATGTTCGGCCAGGCGCATCGCAAGCTGCAGGAGATCGTCCATTAAGTCCTTCTTTACCTTTCCGCGTATATAGTGAAATCAACAAAGGCGTCCAATACACGCCTTTGTTATGCCCACAAGTTTTTAGTCAAGCTTTGACAATTACCCCAATAAACCTACGGCATCAATTACTAGGGCTTTGTCCTTCAACGATTCGACCTTGTGGATAAACAGCTTGTGCTTGACCAGCACACAGATGACATCGGCTTGTTCGAGAGCTTCATCCAGGCTGACCAATGAAACATTTTCGGATTGAAGCTCCTTGGGTAGAGAGTCAATATTGGGCTCAACCACTTGGACCATGCAGCCGAGCTCAGCCACTTTCTTGGTGATGCCCAAGGCTGGACTTTCACGTAGATCATCAATATCTGGTTTGAAGGCTACGCCAAGGCAAGCCACAGTGAGGTCACGACGTGTTGAACCCGGTTGAGCGCGATGCAATTCTTCCAATGACTGGCCAACACGCTCAAGCACCCACTCTGGCTTATGGTCATTCACCTCTCGCGCGGTGCGAATCAGGCGTGCCTGCTCAGGGCATGCCGCCACGATGAACCAGGGATCTACCGCGATGCAGTGACCGCCGACACCTGCCCCCGGGGAAAGAATATTGACTCGTGGATGGCGATTGGCCAGCGAGATAAGATCCCAGACATTGATTTCCAGCTCGTGGGCAATTATCGAGAGCTCATTGGCGAAGGCAATATTCACATCACGGAAGCTGTTTTCCGTCAACTTTGCCATCTCGGCAGTACGCGCAGTAGTCGGCAGGCACTCACCTTCCACTACAATTTGATACAGAGCGCAAGCGACCTCGGCGCATTTAGGTGTCATGCCGCCAATCACACGGTCATTTTCTACTAACTCACGCACGACATGCCCCGGTAGCACACGTTCCGGACAATGAGCAATGCGGATATCTGAGGCCTCTCCGTGAGTTTGGGGGAAGGTGAGATCCGGACGGGCTCCCGCAAGCCAAGCGGCCATCTGTTCCGTGGTTCCCACCGGGCTTGTTGATTCAAGTACTACCAGATTGCCCGGCACCAGTACTTTGGCGATCGCCTCACAGGCAGACTGGATATAGCGGAGGTCAGCCTTGTGATTCTGGCCATTCTCGTCTGTATGGAAGGGAGTCGGAACAGCTACCATGAAGGCATCAGCGGGCTCTGGCTGTGTAGTGGCACGTAGGTACCCTTCATTTACAGCGGAATGCACCACCATATCCAATTCAGGCTCAATGATATGTATCTTGCCCTGATTGATTATATTGACAGCCTGCTGATCGATGTCCACCCCGATCACCTTCTTGCGACGTGAGGCAAATACTGCTGCTGTTGGGAGGCCGATATAACCAAGGCCTATCATTGAGATCGTATTAAATTCCATTATGTTGCCCTTGCTTTATGCCTGTTTGTAAATAAAATGTAAGGGAAGCATGCCAAATAGATTGGATAATATTCTTTGATACACTTACATTATCACATGAATTTTACTCTAAGCCACTACAATTTTTTTGTTACCAGTGCATCCAGTATATTTTGACAAGCATTGCCATCTCCATAGGGGTTATGGGCATAACTCATGGCTCGATAAAGCTCTGGTTGATCCAACAGCTTGGTCAATTCCGAGGTAATTACATCAACACTCGTACCCACGAGCTTGACCGTCCCTGCTTGCACTGCTTCCGGGCGCTCTGTGGTATTACGCATGACCAGTACTGGCTTGCCAAGAGAGGGAGCTTCTTCTTGAATACCACCTGAATCCGACAGGATGATATGCGCTCGGTTCATCAGGTAGACAAAGGGGAGATAATCCTGAGGTTCGATCAGGGTGACATTGTTGACATCCGCCAACAAGCGATTGACAGGTTCACGTACATTAGGATTGAGGTGGACAGGATATACGATCTGAACATCTGGGTGTGTCTTGGCCGTTTCCACTAAAGCGCGACAGATATTCTCAAAGCCCTCGCCAAAGCTCTCACGTCGGTGACCGGTAACCAGCACGAGTCGCTTGTCATCCTTCAGGAACTCGAAGCGTGAACGCAGTTCATCCCCTAGCGGGCCTGCCTCCAGCTTGCTTACAACTTCGAACAGCGCATCAATGACCGTATTCCCCGTAACATATATATTAGCTGGATCAATATTCTCCTTGAGCAGATTTTGTCGCGAAGTCTCTGTCGGTGCAAAGTGCTTAGCCGCCAGAGCCGCTGTCAATTTGCGATTTCCCTCTTCTGGCCAAGGCGAGTACAAATTGCCTGTACGTAAGCCTGCTTCAACATGGCCGACTGGAATCTGCTGATAATAAGCCGCCAGACTGGTGGCAAAGGTGGTGGCGGTGTCTCCATGTACCAGGACCATATCTGGCCTGAAATCTGACAAGACACTCTTCAATCCCTGTAATATCCCGCAGGTAACATCATTGAGATCCTGTCCGGGTTTCATCAGATTCAGATCATAGTCGGGCTTCAGCTCAAATAGGCCAAGCACCTGATCCAGCATCTCACGGTGCTGTGCAGTTACACAGACTTTGGATTCAAAGCGATCATCCTTCGCAAGTTGCAAAGCGAGTGGCGCCATCTTGATAGCTTCTGGGCGTGTACCGAATACAGTAAGAATTTTCATAGCTGCTCCCCATTTGCGTAGTAGAAATACATTTTTAAATCATTTTTTTGCAAGCTCATTTTCTAGCTTCTGGCTCTTTATGAAATAATATTCCAAGTGCGCCTGACTATCCGTCAGCTGTTTTATTATATTAATATCTTCTGACAACGGAATATAATTATAGGTATTTTTACCATCAATATTCTGGATTGCTCTATTACATAACATAATATTCGCATAAAAAAGACTTTCACCGTAAAGCTTACCTGCTTCTTGATATAGCTCTAGGGCTTCAAAGTACTTACCACTACGGTACGCAAAAGCTGCCTTTTTTATAATACTCACAACTACTCCTAAGCACTTAATATATATAATATCGCAGATACCACTCTATCGTTAAATCTTGATTAGCTTTTTCAAATAATTGACCGGCCTTCATCAACCCCGTGCCTAATATAGTGTAACAACGGATTAACGCCTTTATCTGCCACATCAGGATATTGTATAAGATAACGTAGCGTATCGAATTCAGGAGAAGGGCTTCGTCCTTCACATGCACCATACATTAAATAATGGACGATGGGATCCACCCCAGACCTGGCAACATCTTCGTATTGCGTAATGTACCATTCTTTGTCAAAGAGCTTAGAACTTTCTATCTCTTCACTTTCTACTTCCAGTTTCAGTTTCAGTGATTGTTCGCCGCCTGATATTAGCTGCTCCTGTCTTATCGCGAAAATCTTTAATACTAATCGTCGTTCTTTCTCAGCTTCTTCCTTCTTATAACTCTCTAGGTATTGACTCTGCTCAATTAGCTCTTTATGGCGTCTTTGATTGGCAATACTTAGCTTAAGCAAACGTCTATATAATAAATTGTAGCTCGATTGCAGTTCAGCGCATTTATCCTTTATAGTGTTCTTTTCCAAAATTACTTCTTCTAATGCTATCTGCACTTCTAGCAACTGACTGATTAACAGAGAATTCTCGCAAGAAAGATCACTACCATCAGACAAGAAAAATGCTTTATCCAAATCTGCTCTCAACACATTGATCTGCTTAATGAGAGTATCTTTTTCTGAAAGCAAGCTCTGATATTGATCGTATAGTTTATCATCGGATTTATCTTTCACGTTTGTCTTGGCCATATACAGTTCAGAATTTTTAATAGAGGCATATTTTTTAGTTTCACTCATGAACATCACCACATTACTCTAAACTGATAATTTTTTTAAAGTCAGTCTAATCACGATGATCTTTCACGATCATGACCAACATACTGAAAATGAAACCAAGGAAGATCATGACCAACCCAAAGATGGTCACGTTATAAAGACGTTCCGGCTGTTCCGGGTATTCCGGCAAGATCGGGCTCTGCAGAATGCTCACCTGCTTGAGCTTGCGAGCAGCTTCAATTCGAGTATTTTCCAGTGCCGCCAGCGCGTTGGAGTAGGTCTGCTTGGCAAAGTCGGCGCGCAGCTGCAGTGTCTCGTACTGGCTGGAGACACTATTGAGCGCATTGCCGGACTGGCGTGCCAGGCGTTCCTTCTCCAAGTCTATCTGTTTCTTGAGGGCGTTGATTTCGCTTTCGACACGCACCATCTCACTCGAACGCTGACTCTGGTAGCTCCCCAAAGCACTTTTGCGAGCCTTATAGGTGGCCAACTGGGCTTCAAGTGAGGAGACGACGGTGTTCAGGCTTTCGACTGTCTGAGTCGGGGATACCAGACCATTCTTGTTCTGGTAATCCAGCAGGTCCTGTCGGGATTTCTCGAAGTTGTCTTCCAGCAGGGAGACCTGCTTGTCGAGAAATTCGACCTGGTCTTCCGCCAGACGCTGCCCCATCTCATTCATGTGGCGTTCGCCTTCCTCCAGCAGTAGCTTGGCGAATCTCTGCGCAAATTCCGGTGTCCAAGCCTGTACCTTGACATTCAGCACGCCAGAATACTCATCCATTTCTACCGAGATTCGTTTCAAGTAGTAATCATGGAGTTCCTCTATCGGTGCATCGGCGTCTCCCAGGCGGGCAACGACATCACCGTGCTGGCTGTAGTGAGAACGAAAATCGAGCTCTTCCTGTACCTTCTTGAGCATATCCACGCTCATCAGGTATTCACGCAGCAGCAGCAGATCACTGTCAGTCTGGCTACCAGAAAGAAGCGAGCCGAAGCTGACTTCACTGGAAGCGCTGACCTGCGGGCTTTCCAGCACCACTGTCGCCTTGGATACGTAGCGGTCGTCCGCCCATACCAGCCAGTAGAAACCGACAAGCACGATGGACAGCAAGACAACGGCCCATTGTGGATAGCGTTTGATAAATGAGGTCATGCGTATTCCCGTTGAAGGCGCGCACCGAGTTCAGCGGCGGCAATGAAGTGAAAACGATGAGAGTAAATTCGAGGGTGCGAACAGATTGGTGACTGTCAGCATGATGCGTAGCTTTGGCCAACTGGATCATTCATCTGACAAGGTGCCAGGCTTGCCAGCAGCGCTAGCTTGGCGAGATTCAATTTCCTCTCGCACTTCCCGCAATGCTTCACGTGCAGCGCGCAGGGCATCGCCGTAAGGCTTCTTTTCACGTGGCGGTAGAGTGTCTGCGGACTCTCGTGCCAACTTGGCTTCTTCCATGACAGCGCGCCGTTCCTTGCGCAGCTTCTGCAGGGCCTGCAGCGTCATCTTGTCGAGCTGGGGGCCATCGCTGTCTGCGTGATAGGCCTTGATGGCGTCATGGACACTGTCATACCAGTAGGCCTGCCCCTCTTTCAGGTAGATACCTGCCTGACACAACTCCTTCAGGATGCCTTCTCCATGCGAGACCATGATCAGGCTGGCTTGCCCCACCTTGTCCTTGAAGGCCTTGGAAGCCTTGGCCTTGAAGGAGCGATCCCCCACCGCTGTCGCTTCATCCGAGAGGTAGACATCGAAATCGAAGGCTAACGACAGCCCGAAGTTGAGACGCGAACGCATGCCTGAGGAGTAGGTGCGAATCGGCTCATCAAATGCCGGGCCTATTTCCGCGAAATCCTGGACTCGTTCAATGATGCTGTTGATGTCGTACTCGGTGCCATGCATGCGCGCGACGAATTTGACGTTCTGGCGCCCTGTCATACTGCTCTGCAGCCCTGCCGCCAGTCCTATCGGCCATGACACCTTGGAATGACGTATCACTCGCCCCTTCTGTGGAGTATCCATACCAGCAATCAAACGTAGTAATGTCGACTTGCCTGCGCCGTTGGCGCCCACTAACCCGACACTGACACCTGTCGGGATGGTGAGATTGATATCCTTCAGCACCCAGTGGTCTTCACTTTGACTGTAGTGCGAGTGGTAATAGCGCTTGGAAAGGTTCTGTATTTCAATCATTGGCTTTTCAGGCGCTCCTTGAAACGCACGTGCATCAGTAGCCCCAGCACGAGTGAAGACAACGTCCATGCCCAGAAGTAGGTCAGGCTGGTGCCGTGTACCACCTGATAACCATCAAAGAAGCCGTGACGGATATATTCGAGACCGTGGACGATGGGATTGAGCATCAGGTATTCCAACAGGTAGTGCGGCAGTTGGTTGAGCGGCATGATGACACCGGACAGAATCAGCAGCGGCATGTTGAGCATGCGGATGATCTTGCTCACCTCTGGGACCAGTGTGCCCAGTACGGACGTCACTAGCCCGAGTCCCAGCCCGAACAACCAAAGTGACAACCAGCCGCCGATGGCCTGAAAACCGTTGTCAGGCCGGAAGTCTGTACCCAGCATCAGTCCACCCAACATAAACAGCAGGAAGATGAGGGTCCTAATCAAGCCGTCGAGTGCATTGCGAACGAAGACTCCATCGACAGGATGTACTTGCCGGTAAGCAAACAGTGCCTTGTTGGCATTGATGGCGCCCAGGCCCTGCATCATCCCCTCACGGATCAGGAAGAAGCCCATCATGCCGACCAGCATCCAGGGGATGAAGGGAGCATTGACGATAAGCTTGTCACCCCGGATGAAGCTGCGTATGCCGATCATCACGAGCAAGAACATTGCAGGCTCTGCAATCATCCAGAACCAACCCATGCGGTCAGTCATGGTACGGCCGATGGCTTCGCGCATGAACATGGCGAACCAGACACTACGCGTCACGGCCCAGGCGGAGCGCGCCTTGGGGCTGCTCTTCTTGTCGCCTGATGAGCGTTCAGTTGAAGGGCTAATGTCATCGTTCATGTCACTGGCCATGATCAGAGGTCTATCGCGACTTTGGTGGCGACGGCGACCTGGTAGAGAATCTGCGTGATGCTGGTGGCCAGCTGCAGGTTCTTGGTCGGCGGTTCCGGCAGTACCAGAATCTGATCACCCGAGCGCAGCTCGACTTCCTCGGCGCGACGCACGGCGCCGTTCTGACGTACGACCAGGATCTGGTCTTCATCCGCATGCTGCGTGAAGCCACCGGCGCTGTTGATATAGTCCATCACCGTCATGCCCTGGGTGTAGACCATGGCCTGAGGCACCACGACTTCGCCGCTGATCAGCAGGGAATCGCTGATTTCCGGAATGGTGATGACATCGCCATCCTGCAGGCGCACATCGGCGATGTTGCCGTCTTCACGTGCCACGACCAGTCGTCCGGTCGGCTCTTCCTGCTTCGCCTGTTCGACGAACTTCTCGATCATCTCGGCTTCCTGGACACGAAGCTCGGATTCTTCAGTGGTCGAGGAAGGCGCGCCGAGATAGGTAGCCTGAAGACGCTTGAGACTGTCCTGCAGTGCCTGCGCCTGCTGTTCCTTGACGCTCTCACGACGAATGGAAACGCTCTGGTAATCGGTCAGTCCTTTCGGCACCCCGACGGCATTGAGCAATTCCCCTAGGTGGGCATCGCGCGGCAGTGCATAACGCGACGGGCCATAGAAGCTGCCTTCTAGCTGCACGACGATGGTCTCGTCACGCTGGTCGGCACTGAACAGCACTTCATCACCAGCGCGCACGTCAGCAGCGCGGAATTCCGTCACCGGCAGATAGCGCGAGATGGGGCCGTCGGGGCGGGAGCCACGCAGCAGCACGTGAGAGACACCCGACTTGAGGCGCGCCAGGTTCAGGACGTCTTCGCCACTCAGGCGCGAGTCGGTGAGCTCATAGCGATAATCACGCTCGACATCCCCGACCACGCTGATCGCCGGGCCACGCTCCTCGACGACGACGGTATCGCCATCGCGGAACTGCGGACGAGCAATCTCGCCGTTGATCAGGAAGTCATACAGATCGACCGTATTGATGACGCGGCCATTGCGCTTGATCTTGATCTTGCGGTAGCTGCCCAGTGCCTGGTCGATGCCGCCGGCCTGATCGAGGAAATACAGCATGGAATCATTCGGGGTACCGGCGTAGCGGCCCGGATTCTTGACATACCCGGTGACGAAGACACCCACCGGCTGCACGCCCTGCAGGTTGGTGTAGACGCTGACGTTCTCGGGATACACCTCTTGAATGGCGCTGCGTACCTTGCCATCCAGCTGGGCATTGGTGGTGCCCTGCACCTTCACCGGACCGATGCCCGGCAGGAAGATGTTGCCCTGCGCATCGACAGGCAGCACGGACTCCATCTCGACCCCACCCCAGACACGCAGGGTGATCTGGTCACCCGGCTTGATGGTGTAGCTGCTGTTGAGGCCATCGGCCATCATGCCGCGGAAACCACCGGTAAAGAGGTTTTCGCCGAACGGCGGCAGGGAATCAGGGTCGGTCTGCGCACGGGAGGTCAGCGGCCCGTAGGTTCCGCTGCGCCAATCGGCACGCGCCTTGTCTTCTACACTATCCGTCTTTTGCGGGATGCTGGAGGCTTGGTCATTGCTGGACAGGATGGAACCACTGTCCAGGCCGGCTGCCATGGCAGGGCTGGCGTTCAGGCACGCTACCGCCACCAGGCACCCGGCCCGGAGCAAGAATCTGGAAATCGTCATCGGGCTAGGCCCCTCGTAGTGCAAAGAAAATCGTGCAAAAAATAGAGCAATGTCGGTCAGGAATGACAGTGCCGGTCACACTAGCTTGCTTACTGTAATCGTCGTTTCACGCCAGGCCAGGTGCGGGCCTTTCAGCGAGAAGGTGCCGAGAAGTTGCTGAGAAGTTATCGAGAAACTCCTCAGCGGGCCTCTTCCAGCAGGCCGGTCACCAACCGCTGGGTCACCCAGGTGCCTTCACCGGCCTTGCCGTCATTGCTGGTCCGGCACGCCAGCTCCTTGCTGGGCAGATCACGCTGATTGGAGACCGTCAGCTCGCGACAGCTACGCCCGCTGGCCGCGAAGTAGCGCTCATGGGCGACCACTTCGACATTACTACCCCAGGGGCTGGTCGACACGGCAATCACACTGCCGGGGGCTGCGCTGTCGAGAAATGACGAGACATCCGCCGACAGCGACGCAGCGCCGGCCAGGTTGGCCAAGTTAGTGCTGCCGGCACCGGTGGATTCCAGATAGGAGGTCGCGCAACCGGTGATGGCCAGTGCCAGGCCTATCACTGCCGCGAGACGCGCGACATGCGGCAAACGCTGTTTGAATCGTAAAAAAGTCATGTCAGAGTCCTGAAACGGCATATGCCCCCTCCCTACGGCGGGGGCTGATCGGCGTGGATACATTAACCAATGACGTTGTAGTGCTTGAGCTGATTGACCAGCTTGAGCGCAGTCTGCTCGAGGCTCAGTTCACCGGTGTTGATCTCGATTTCCGGGTTCTCCGGAGCTTCGTACGGCGAACTGATACCGGTGAAGTCGCTGATCTCGCCGGCACGCGCCTTGCGGTACAGGCCTTTCGGATCGCGCTCTTCGCAGACACTGATCGGCGTGTTGACGAAGACTTCGATGAACTCATCAGAACCAACCATGTCGCGTACGATCTGGCGATCGGCCTGGAACGGCGAGATGAAGCTGACCAGGGTGATCATGCCGGCATCAACCATCAGCTTGGCGACTTCGCCGACACGACGGATGTTCTCGGCGCGGTCGTCTTCGCTGAAACCAAGGTCACCACACAGGCCGTGACGCACGTTATCACCGTCCAGCAGGTAGGTGTTGTAGCCCATGGCGAACAACTGACGCTCCAGCGCGTTGGCAGCGGTGGACTTGCCGGCACCGGACAGACCGGTGAACCAGATGATGCACGGCTTCTGCTTGTTGCGATCGGCGCGGCGCTGCTTGGTGACCGCCATGTCGTGCCACACGATGTTGCTGGCACTCAGGGTCTCCTTGACCATACCCGCACCGATGGTGATGTTGGACAGGCGGTCAATGAACACGAAGCTGCCGGTATGCGGCGAGCGCTGGTAGCTGTCCATGGCCAGCGGCTGGGTCAGTTCGACCTGCACGCGGGCGATGCCATTGAGCGGGATGTTCTCCGCTTCGTTGCGCGCCATGGTGTTGACGTCGGTCTGATGGATGATGCGACCGACGCGACCGATGACACTGGACGTGCCGAGCTTGAGCTCGTATTCCTTGCCGACGATCAGCGGGTCTTCATGCATCCATACCACATCTGCGGTGAAGGCGGTGCACGGCTCCAGATCAGAATCTTCCGCCACGATCATGTCGCCACGCGAGATATCGATCTCGTCGGTCAGCGTCAGCGTGATGGCCTGCCCCGGCCAGGCGATGTCGAGATCACCGTCGAAGGTGACGATACGCTCGACAGTGGAGGTGCTGCCGGACGGGAGGACCTTGATCTGCTGACCCGGCGAGACGGTACCGGCGGCCAGGGTGCCGCAGTAGCCACGGAAGTTGAGGTTCGGACGATTGACGTACTGCACCGGGAAGCGCAGATCGGTCAGGTTGCTGTCCTCGGTGACATCGACGGTCTCGAGGATGTCCATCAGCGGGCGCGCTTCGTAGGCTGCGTCGTCGTACCACGGCGTATGCTCGCTGATGGAGACGACATTGTCGCCTTCCAGTGCGGACAGCGGGACGAAACGGATGTCCGGGACTTCGAGGTCCTTGGCGAACTCCTGGTAGTCCGCGACGATCTCGTCGAAGCGTTCCTGGGAGTAGTCGACGATGTCCATCTTGTTGACGGCGACAATCAGGTGCTTGATGCCCAGCAGCGAGCAGATGTAGCTGTGACGACGAGTCTGGGTCTGCACGCCGTAGCGGGCGTCAATCAGGATGATCGCCAGGCTCGCGGTGGAAGCACCGGTCGCCATGTTGCGAGTGTACTGCTCGTGCCCCGGGGTATCGGCGATGATGAACTTGCGCTTGTCGGTAGAGAAGTAACGATAGGCGACATCGATGGTGATGCCCTGCTCACGCTCGGACTGCAAGCCATCGACCAGCAGCGCCAGGTCGATCTTGCCGGTGGTGCCGCTCTTCTTGGAGTCGCGGGTGATGGCGGCCAGCTGATCTTCATAGATCATCTTGGAATCGTGGAGCAGGCGACCGATCAGGGTCGACTTGCCGTCATCCACGCTGCCACAGGTGATGAAACGCAGCAGATCTTTCTGCTCGTGTTCCTTGAGATATGCTTCGATGTTTTCCGCGATCATCGTCGACTGGTGAGACACTGTCATTCTCCCTGAACGAGGCCTGTCCGGCGCGAGCGTCTTGTGGCGTGTGAGGCGCGACGCTTCCAGCGATACGGATACCCCTCGTCCTGTCAATTTGTAAAGTCTTGCATGCCTTGAGGCGCGTCATGGCCGTTACGGGCCGGTTGAAGCCATTTCCCGGGATGAATCCTAGAAATAACCTTCGCGCTTCTTCTTCTCCATGGAGCCAGCCTGATCGTGATCGATCGCACGACCTGAGCGCTCGCTGGTGCGGGTCAGCAGCATTTCCTGAATGATTTCCGGCAGGGTCGCGGCGGTGGATTCCACGGCACCGGTCAGCGGGTAGCAACCCAGGGTACGGAAGCGAACGGACTTCATTTCCGGCACTTCGCCTTCGGCCAGCGGCAGACGCTCGTCATCAACCATGATATCGAGACCATCACGCTTCACGACCGGACGCACGGCGGAATAGTACAGCGGCACGATCTTGATGGATTCGAGGTAGATGTACTGCCAGATATCCAGCTCGGTCCAGTTGGAGAGCGGGAAGACACGGATGGATTCACCCTTATTGATCTTGGAGTTGTAGATGTTCCACAGCTCGGGGCGCTGGTTCTTCGGGTCCCAACGGTGATACTGATCACGGAAGGAGTAGACGCGCTCTTTCGCACGTGAAGCCTCTTCATCACGACGTGCGCCACCGAATGCCGCATCGAAGCCGTGCTTGTCGAGTGCCTGCTTGAGGCCGGCAGTCTTCATGATATCGGTGTACTTGGCACTGCCGTGATCGAACGGATTGATGCCCGCCGCGACGCCTTCCAGGTTGATGTGCTCGATCAACTCCATGCCGACTTCCTCGGCCATCTCGTCGCGGAACTTGATCATTTCCTGGAACTTCCAGGTGGTGTTGACGTGCATCAGCGGGAACGGGGGGACGCCCGGCGCGAAGGCCTTGCGTGCCAGGTGCAGCATGACGGCGGAATCCTTGCCGATGGAGTACAGCATGACGGGATTGGCAAATTCCGCTGCCACTTCACGGATGATGTGAATGGATTCGGCCTCAAGCTGCTTGAGGTGAGTCTGGCGTTCCGGTGTTATGCCGAGCTTGTCGGCCGTAGATGATGCAGTCATTACAGGTCCTTGAGATCACTCTGCTAGTTGTCCTTATCCTCTCCGCACATGCTGACACACGAAACTCGCTGCGTAGAGAACATAGTATCTTTGACACGAGACTGACATCGTCTGACGTCAGTCCCGTGACGCTTGCCTACCCCCTGCCTTGCGCCTTGTTCATGCCCAGGGAGCAGCCGGCTTGGCACAGACGATGAAATAGGGGTTGAGCACGCTGTCATGCTGGTTGTAATGCAGTGCCTGACGGGTCTCGGCATTCAGCACTTGGCCACCCGCGGCTTCGACCACCGCATGCGCTGCACCGGTATCCCATTCACAGGTCGGGCCGAGGCGCGGGTAGAGATCTGCTGCCCCTTCCGCGACCAAGCACAGCTTCAGGGAGCTGCCCATGGCGACAATATCGCAGGCAGCGAAGTCGGCAACGAACGCCTTGAATTCTTCGGTCTGGTGAGAGCGGCTACCGACAATACGCCAACTGTCGGTGCTGCTCGGCACGTCACTGACGGCGATGGCCTGACGCTCACCGTCACCAACCTGCTTCTCAGCGATGGAGGCCTGGCCTTCCCCCTGCTGGGCACCGACGTAGAGTGTCTCGATGGCCGGCGCATAAACGACTCCCATGGTCGGCACGCCCTGCTCGATCAGCGCGATGTTGACGGTGAATTCACCATTGCGCTTGATGAATTCCTTGGTGCCATCCAGCGGGTCGACCAGCCAGTAACGCGTCCAATCCCTGCGCACGTCCCAGCTGATGTCCGCGTCTTCCTCGGAAAGGACCGGTGTGGCGCCGAACTCGGCGTCCATGGCCTTCAGCCCGTCGACGATGACGGCATGCGCTGCACGGTCTGCCGTGGTCAGCGGAGAATCATCCGACTTCATGTCGACCGTGAAGTCACCGCTCTCATAGATCTCCATGATGGCAGCGCCCGCCCTGCGAGCAATGGCCTCCAGCGCATTCAACATGGAGCGTGTCGTGCTGTTGGTCATGCTCACTGTCGTATCCGTCATGTGCCTTCCTGTCTGTGTAAATTCGCCAGCCAGGCTGACGATGTAAAGGGTAACGCTCGCTAGCGGCCACCAGGCGAAGCAGAACATGGATAAGCCCATGAATGACCAGCTCAGCCCGTGAATGGCCAGATCAGCGGAATCAGAGCGACCGAGGTGACGCCGACGATGATGCTCATCGGCAAACCGACCTTCATGTAATCGGACACCTTGTAGCCCCCCGGCCCCATCACCATCAGGTTGGTCTGATAGCCCAGCGGGGTAAGAAAGCTGGCCGAGGCCGCGAACATGATCGCAATCGCATAGGGCATCAATGAAACCCCTAGCTGCTCGCTGACCGCCATGGCGATCGGAAACATCAACACGGCGGCAGCATTGTTGGTGATAATCTCGGTGAATAGCGTGGTAGTGAGATAGACGAGCGCCAGCATCAGCAGTGGCGAGCCGCCCCCCAACTGCATCAGCTGATCCGCCACCATCTGCGCCGCCCCACTGTAGGTCATCGCCTGGCCCAGCGCCAACGCCGCGGCAATGACGACCAGCACGCTGCCATCGATGCTGGCACGTGCCTGGGCAGCCGGCAGACAACCGGTGAAGACCATCAGGATAGCGGCTGCCACGGCCGCCTCGACCAGCTCGGCCATACCCGCCAAGTGCGTGATGATCATCAGGCTCATGATAGCGAGTGCGATAGGCGCTTTGGTGAGGTTGGGCATGCCATTGCCATCCAGCGTACTGACCAGCAGAAATTCACGGTTATAGCGATGCAGGCGCGTGAAGTCAGCGGCGGCTTCCAACAACAGGGTGTCACCGGGACGCAGCACGATGTCACCGACCTTGCTGTTGATGCGCTCACCATCACGCGACACGGCGAGAATCACGGATTGGTAGCGAGTGCGGAAACGCGCTTCACGCACGTTCATACCGACGACGGGAGAGCTGGGGGCGATGACGGCCTCGACCATGCGACGCTGGTGATGATCCAGATCCAGCCCTGCAGCATCGCTCTCCAGCCCGCGGAAAGCACGTACTTCATGCGCCGTGTCCGCGACACCTACAAAGATGAGGCGATCGCCGGACTGGAGGATAGTGTCAGGGCCGACCATGGACAGCAGCTTGCCGGCACGCTCTATCTCGGCCAGATAACCGAACTGCAAGCTACGCAGGCCTGCCTCTTCGATGCTCTTGTCGTGCAGCGGCCCCTTGTCGGCGACTCGCATGGCCACGGAATACTCGCGGCCATTGCCGAGCTGCTCGACCAGCCCCTTGCGCTGGGGCAGAAAACGCCATCCGATCAGTACCATCCACAGGGTACCGATGATCAAGACGGGGACGCCCAGTGCAGAGATATCAAAGATGCCGAGCCCGGGCAGATTGGCCTGGGACTGCAGCAAGCCGTCGACCACCAAATTGGTGCTAGTGCCGATCAGAGTGCAGGTGCCACCGAGGATGGCGGCATAGCTCATGGGCATCAGCAGACGAGAGGGAGAGATCTTCATGCGCGCGCACCAGCCCTGCACCAAGCCGATGAAAAGTGCCACGACAGGGGTGTTGTTCAGAAAGGCACTCAGCAACGAGGTGATCGGCATCAGGCGTGCCAGTGCTGAAGAGGGAGAGCTGGGGCGGCCGAGAAGACGTTCTAGCATCCAGCGCAGCGCTCCGGTTTCTTGCACGCCGGCAGCGACCACGAAGAGCGCACCAATGGTCATAATGCCGGGGTTGGAAAATCCAGATAGGAAGGTCGCGGGCGAGATGATGCCCAACAGAATCAACAGCACGGCGGCTGCCATCATTAGCCACTCAGCCGGCCAACGGTTCCTGATCAATCCCGCCAGCACACTGATGGTGACCATCAGTGTGATGACAGCATCCATGTGCTGCGCGATTTCCATCTAATCGAGTTCCCTTGGCATCCTGCCGCTTCTTTGAGTCGGTCCAGTACTATTTTCCTGACCACACGAAGCTGTAGCATTTAATATAAATCCGTAACTTGGCGCAGCACAAAGCATAACACTTTAGCAGAAAACCCATTATGGCAGAAGCGTGCAGTGAGTAAATCAAACAAGCACGAAGCCATGCATGCTAATAATTCGCATGCTACCAATATTAAGAGCAAAGCCTTGATTGAATTAGTTCGTCACTTTGCGTACTTTCGCTATTTGCGGACTCTGAGTCAACGTCCTCAGGTGACAAGGTCACTGGGAGTGCTGGGGATTACGAGTACGCAGTCACTTTTCTTATCTAAAACGGACACCCTGCATGCTGAAGGCGGCAATGATTCAAGGATGGAGGCTTCTCACACGCACTCTGCCTAACGCCTCTCACAGTCGGCACGGATTACTAGATGTCAAGAATGACGTATCCTCCGGGGCATCACTGTGTTTTTCCCCAGGCATTTACCGCCAACCTCTCCTCGCCCTTTTCATTCCCGAACTACTGCCGTTGAAGAGAAGGCATACATGCCTTGCATGTCAAAACAATGATACTCCCTCAGCCTTCAAGAATTTATCTTTCGTTGCCAAACGACGTGCCCCATCAGGCATGCGGAGCAAAAAAAATGTAGAAAAAGAACAACATTCCGTGACAACGAGAACCGATTCCTTGTCAGAATTCGGGGCATCGAAAGCGATAAAAACTGCGGCGGGCTCAGCGGAGAAAACACCCAGACAAGAAATTATGCGTGTCGTCGGTTGGGGGCATAAATCTACGGCGAATCACGCACGCCAATATGCGCTCAAACATGGATTGCCCTACGTCGCATTGGAAGATGGATTCCTGCGTTCACTGACCCTGGCTAGCGCCGGTTATCCCAGCATGTCGATGGTGGTCGATCATCAGGGCATCTATTACGACGCACGCCAACCGAGTGATCTCGAACACCTGATCAATGAAGCGCCGACACGCCAGGGAGAGGCATTGCTGGCCCGAGCGCGCACAGTTCTCGAAAGCCTACGCCTGCATCGCTTGAGCAAGTACAACCATGCTCCTGAACGTCAGCTCCCAGCCCGCCAACCTGGCATTCAGCGGCTTCTGATCGTGGACCAGACTGCAGAGGATGCATCGGTCGTGGGCGGCATGGCCAGCCCTAAGACCTTCCTTGCCATGCTGAGGGAGGCCTGTGCCATTGAGAGTGCCGAGGTGTGGATCAAGGTGCATCCGGATGTGATCGCCGGCAAGAAGCGCGGCTATCTACTGGAGGAGGCGCGCAAGCTTGGCTGCAAGCTGCTGAGCGAGGACATCAACCCCTGGTGCCTATTTGAACAGGTCGATGGCGTCCATGTCGTGACCAGCCAGCTTGGGTTCGAGGCCGTGATGGCAGGCCTGCCGGTGACCTGCCACGGCATGCCGTTCTATGCCGGCTGGGGCCTGACGGATGATAGACAGAAATGCCCACGCCGCGGCATCTCGCGTACGCTTGAGCAGGTGTTTGCCGCTGCTTATATCGAATACAGCCGCTATGCCAACCCCTATACCCAGCAGGCCGCGACGCTCGAAGAGATCATTCAATTATTGGCGGATCAAAAGCGCCAGGCCGAGAGATTGGCAGGTCACTGGATAGCGCCGGGGTACTCGCGCTGGAAGCGTAACTTCCTACCCGGCTTCCTGGGGCCATTGGCACACTACGACTTCGTCAAAAGCGATTCCATCGCACTGCAAAAGCTGCAACAGAAAGCTGGTGTCATCATCGCTCATGATCCGCAAGCGTTGTCGCAGCGCGAACAACAGGCCCCACACTCTACCCGGGTGCTGAGCTGGGCGAGTCGGACCACAGTAGAGCTCGAAGCCGCCGTCATTGCACAAGGGGGCGCTCTGTGGCGAATCGAGGACGGTTTCTTGCGCTCAGTCGGCCTAGGGGTGGATCTCACGCGGCCACTTTCGCTTATCCTCGACCCGCTCGGCATGCACTTTGACGCCAGTCGCTCAAGCACACTGGAGCAGTGGTTCATGCACCATGATTTCACCGATGCCGAGTTAGGCCGCGCACACCAGTTACGCGAGCGCCTGATTACGTTGGGACTAAGCAAGTACAATTCGGAAGGTGATGAACTGCCAGACCTTCGCGCGATGGCCAAGGGTCGTGACGTGATATTGGTTGTCGGGCAGGTGGAGTCAGATGCCTCGATACGCCATGCGTGTCCCGGGATACATACCAATCAAGCTCTACTTGAGGCGGCGCGGAAATTGCATCCTGAAAGCTACGTGATCTATAAACCGCATCCCGACGTTGTCACAGGGGGGCGTAGTGGCGAGGTGGTGACGGCAGGCGAAGCGTACGATCTCGAATTGACCACCGGCAATATCAGTCGATTATTTGAGCAGGTGGATCATGTACACACGCTTTGCTCGCTCGCGGGCTTCGAAGCCCTGATACGCGGTGTACCCGTCACGACCCATGGCCTGCCCTTCTATGCTGGCTGGGGATTGACCCATGACCTCGTTGAGTGCCCAAGGCGAACGCGGCACTTGAGTGTGGATGCCCTGGTGGCTGGCGCTCTGATCGAGTATCCCGTGTATGTGGCCCCTGAGCACGGTCACTTATGCAATGCCGAGACAATCGTCACGATCCTGGAACAACAACGTGACAAGCTTCGCAGGGGCACCTTGAAGCCTGCTTTGCCTTGGAAAACCCGTCTTTATCGAGGCTATCGCGCCTTATTCATCGGGAAGCATTGAATCATGTCACATGGACGCCTGGCATTACCTTTCACCAAATCAGCTTCCGCCCTTATACCCGCGGACGCACAATCGCAAGAGAGCCTTGGGGAGCAAGGGGGCTCGTCGACAGCCTCCGTGGCTAGCGCGATCGAAAAGCTGCGCCTGCTCAAGATGTCAGATGATGCCGTTTTGACACGTCCGCCAGTCCAGACCGACGCCTCTAGCAATACTGACATACAAACTCCAGGGCAACCTCCCACTGCTCACATCCAGCCGGGGGGGGGACGCAGGCGTGTATTCATGTTGCTGCAGGGGGTATGCTCCCCCTTCTTTCTCCATCTGGCGAAAAAGCTCAAACAGGATGGCCACGAGGTCATCAAGGTCAACTTCAACAGTGGTGATAGCTTTTACTGGCGTCACGACAAGGCGTATGCCTATCGCGGCAAGCTCGAAGACCTCGGCGACTGGATCGCCGCGCTGTGGCGTAAGCATCACGTCACTGATCAGGTACTATTTGGTGACCGACGCCCGGTACATCGGGATGCGGTACTTAAAGCGGAATATCTCGGTATTCGTACCCATGTGTTCGAGGAAGGCTACTTTCGCCCTTACTGGGTGACACTGGAACGCGAAGGCGTCAATGGCCACTCCCTGCTGCCACGCGACCCTGACTGGTTCCGTGAGGCAGGCAGACACCTCGAAGATGCTCCCACTCCGCAACGTTTCAAGGCGCCTTTCAGTGAGCGGGCGCGCCACGACATCACCTATCACCTGGCGGGCGCGGCCAATCCGCTGCTGTTCCCGCGCTACCGCTCGCACAGCATTCACGCCGTGCAGGAATACGCGGGCTATGCAACACGACTGCCCTTGATGCGCTGGTACAAGCGGCGTGATGCCAAGCGTATCGATCAGCTGATGGGCAGTGGCGCACCCTACTACATGCTGCCGCTGCAGTTGAATACCGATGCCCAGATACGCCACCACTCGCGCTTCGCCAACATGCAGGAAGTCATCCAGCGGGTGATGAAGAGCTTCGCCCTGAATGCGCCACGCGGTACACGCCTGGTGATCAAGAACCATCCTCTCGACATGGGGCTGGTGGATTACCCGGGGCTAATTCGCTCATTGGAGCGCCGCTACGACCTGATCGGCCGTATCGTCTACCTGGAGAGCGGCAATCTTGAGAAGCTGCTGCAGCAGGCCAAGGGCATGATTACGGTCAACAGCACGACCGGCAACGTGGCGCTGCAGTATCGCTGCCCGACCTTCTGTATGGGTGACCCGATATTCAATCTGCCGGGCCTGACCTTCCAGGGTTCTCTGCATGATTTCTGGTCCCAGGGCCAGCGCCCCGACACGACTTTATTCCGGCATTTCCGCAATACGGTGATTCATACCGCGCAGCTAAATGGGGGGTTTTACAGCAAGCCGGGTATGCAACTGGCCGTGCTGGGCGCGTCCAAGATACTGTGCGCCGAACGCTCGCCGCTGGAGAACATGTTGAGCCGCTGCTGAACATGAAAAAAGACTGGTGGACTACGCAACAACGGTGAGACACGCCAATGATGGCAGCCCTCTCAATCGACCGTAACGAGAAACGCAAGGGAACTGCCGGCCTTCGGTGTCGGGATTCAAGGAGACCAAAGATGACGGCCATGCCCCCCCAGCAGCCAGAGTCCACCGATGCTGAGCGCGACGCTGGCACTCACCGAGCGGATAGCCGACCTGCGGAGAGCGACTCCGGTGCGCAAGCCGCGCAGGATGCCAGCCGTCTGCGGCGCGTCCTGATCACCGGCGCCACGGGCGAGATCGGAGGTGCTCTGGCACGCGCCTATGCCGAGACAGGCACCACGCTGATCCTCACCGGCCGCAAGCAGCGCAAGCTCGATGCGATCGCAAGCGATTGCCGCAAGCTGGGCGCCGAGGTGGAATGCACGGTACTCAACCTGTGTGATGAAGAGACCCTGTTCACCTGGCTGGATGAAGTCTGCGCGCGCGGCGTGCCGGACATCGCCATCGCCAATGCCGGCATGAATACCGATATTGGCCCACAGGGCAACGGGGAGCGCTGGGAGGTTTCACGCCGCCTGCTGCAGACCAACGTGATCGGAACGCTGGGCATGGCCCATCAACTGGCCATGGCGATGAAGCAACGTGGCAGTGGTCAGCTGGTGTTGCTAAGCTCCCTGGCGGCCTGGCATGGACTGGCATTGACGCCCAGCTACAGCGGCAGCAAGGCAGCGGTCAAGGCATATGGCGAAGGTCTGCGCAGCTGGCTCAAACCCCATGGCGTAGGGGTCACCGTCGTTATGCCCGGCTATGTCACCTCGCCGATGTGCGAGGCCATGCCAGGGCCCAAGCCCTTCGAGATGCCCCCCGAAAAGGCCGCACGCCGCATCCTCAAGGGTGCAGCGCGTAACCGGGCGCGTATCAGCTTCCCCTTCCCGCTCAACTTCGGGTGCTGGTGGTTGAGTGTCCTGCCCGCCGGAATCTCACAGCGCCTGCTCGGGTGGTTCAATTACACTCATTGATCGAGGCTTGCGTCTTCGTGAGCCTGAGCCGTGGGCCGTGGGCCGTGGGCCGTGGGTCGGCCCGCCATGAGCAGTAGGCGATGACTCAGCGTTTTTCCATTGTCATGACAATGAGTTAGCGTAATGCCCCAGTACCTGCCACTGGAGTAGATCGTGCAGGATCGATAAGGAAGACAGTGGCGGGAACGCCATAGCGGCGTTGAACATGCTGAAACGACCAGGATCTGGACGCGAGGGGCCGACTTATCACTCCCCTAGCCGCCATGGATCTTGATCAGGGTCGAGTACTCGACCGGACACTACACAGCCCCTGCGACGGCAGCGGCTAACGAGGTCGGCATTACATGGAGTTTGTCATTGCGTTTGTGTCTTTCATGGCCGGGCCACTGCTGGTCGGCCTCGGGCTGACGTTGGAGCTTGAGCATCTGCTGCTGAAACAGATGACGACACCGCCAGCCGCATTCTGGCGCCGCCCCGTCAGTGCCCGGGTGGCACATGTCGGGTACTGGTGCGCCAGCTGGTCACTGTGCACCTTGATCACCCAGCGGCCATGGTTCTCGCTGATCGTCGTCAATGCGTTGTGGTTGGTAGTGCTGCAGGTCAGCCACACCAAGTACGTGTCGTTGCGTGAACCCTTCCTCAGCCATGACTTCGAGTACTTCACCGACGCCATCAAACATCCGCGCCTGTATATCCCCTTCTTCGGCATCGGGCTGACCATCGCCGCGACCACGGCAGGGGCGCTGGCGATCGGTCTGGGGCTCTGGCTCGAACCCGCACTGGGCTACTCCGCCGCCTACTCAGGCAATGCCGCTTTGTGGCTGGTGCCGTTGATCAGCGTACTGATCGGTGCGAGCCTCCTGGTCTACGCCCTGGGCAACCGTCTGGCCAGCAAGGTGATGTTGGTCCCCGAATTCGACCTGAGCGAGCTGGGCATGGTGCCCTACCTGCTGGCCTATGCGCGGCTGGCGCGTCGCCCACTCACGCCGCAGCACAACCCCCTGGATGAGGGAGAGCGCGAACTCGACGCCACCTTGCGCGAACTCGATGACAAGAGCGCCACCAGGACACTGCCCCATGTCGTCAGTGTGCAGAGCGAATCCTTCTTCGATGCTCGCCGCGTCTATCCCCAGGTGCGTGATGACCTGCTGCCGAACCTGGACCGCTGCCACTTCACCGCCCTGGCCCAGGGCCTGCCGTGCGGTCGTCTGGCCGTGCCGGCGTGGGGCGCCAATACCGTGCGCACTGAAACCGCCTTTCTGACAGGTCTGACCGCCGAGGAGCTCGGCGTGCACCAGTTCAACCCCTACCACCAGCTGGCGCGCCGCGCCGTGCCGAACCTGGCCGCCAGTTACAAGGCGATGGGCTATCGCACGCTGTGTATCCATCCCTATCCCGGCAGCTTCTATCTGCGCAATCAGGTGCTGAAACAACTCGGTTTCGATGAATTCCTCGACATCGCCCACTTCAGCGATGCCGACAAGAGTGGCCAGTACATCAGCGATGCCGCCGTGGCGGCCAAGGTCGAAGACTGCCTGCTGGAAGCCGGCGACACGCCATTGTTCATCCAGGTGATCACCATGGAGAACCACGGCCCGCTGCACCTGGAAGCCTTCGACAGCGCATGTCTGCCGGAGTGGTATGACGGCGACCTGCCGGAGAACTGTCAGGAACTGGGCATCTATCTGCGTCATCTGGTGAATGCCGATGCGATGATCGACCAGCTCACCACCGCGCTTTCGCGACTGCCGCGCGGCGGGCTGCTGTGTTTCTATGGAGACCATGTGCCGATCATGCCTGAGGTTTATACGACCCTGGGCGAGCCCAATGGCGTGACCGACTGCTTCATCTGGTCCAGCGCCCTGCCGGAGTCCGACGACACAGCCCGCCAGACCATGTCGGCCGTGCGCGACAAGGACCCGGAGCTGATGGAGTGGGCCCTCGACTGCGAAGGGCCCTTCAAGACTGACGAGCAATGCCGCAAGGGCGACCCGCGCGTCATCAATATCGATAGATTAGGAAGTGCGCTGCTGAAGGCGACCGCGAAACATGCTCGCCACAGTGCAGTGACTCAGAAGTTCAGGAGCTTGTCATGACCCGACGCGTTGCCATCATCGGCGCAGCCAGCCGTTTCCCCGGCACCACTCAGGCCAACCTGTGGGACGACCTCCTGGCCGGCAAGGACATGGTGACCGAAGTCGCCGACGACCGCTGGAGCAAGGAGTCTCTCTCGCACCCGGACAAGAAAGCCCCGGGCATGAGCTACAGCTTCGCCGCAGGTTCACTGGGCGACATCACGGGCTTTGACCCCGCCTTCTTCGGCATCAGCCCGCGTGAAGCCGCCAGCATGGACCCCCAGCAACGCATACTGCTGGAGATGAGCTGGGAAGCCATCGAGCACGCCGGCATCCCGGCCGAGAAGATGCGCGGCTCACGCTGTGGCGTCTTCATGGGCATCGCGAGCCTGGATTATTCCTATCGCATGGCGGATGACCTCAGCGCCATCGGCCCGAATACCGCAACCGGCAATACCTCCAGCGTGGCCTCCAACCGCCTGTCGTATGCCTTTGACCTGCACGGCCCGAGCCTGTCGCTGGATACCGCCTGTTCCTCCTCGCTGGTCGCCTTCCACCAGGCTTGCCAGTCGATCAGAAGCGGCGAGACCGACATGGCGCTGACCGGCGGCATCAGCCTGCACCTACATCCGTACGGCTTCCTGATCTTCTCCAAGGCCACGATGCTGTCGAAGACCGGCCGCTGCCAAGTCTTCGATGAGGCCGGTGACGGCTATGCGCGCTCCGAAGGCGGCGGCGTCTTCCTGCTCAAGGATCTCGACCAGGCCATCGCCGATGGCGACCGCATCCTCACCGTGGTGGCCTCTTCCGTGGTCAATACCGATGGCTACAAGTCCGGCCTGACCGTGCCCAACCCGGCGGCGCAAATTCAGTTAATGGAGCAGGCCTGCGAGCAGGCCGGAATTCAACCGGACGAAATCGACTATCTCGAGGCCCACGGCACCGGCACCGCAGTCGGTGACCCGCTGGAAACCCGCGCCATCGGCGCCGCCATCGGCCAGAAGCGCACCAGTCCGCTGCCGATCGGCTCGATCAAGAGCAACATGGGTCACCTGGAAACCGCCTCTGGCGTGGCTGGGCTGGCCAAGGCACTGGGCGTGATCGCGCACCGTGAAGTGCCGGCGACGATCAAGATCCAGCGTCTGAATCCGAAGATTCGTACCGACGAGTGGAATCTGGATATCGTCACCCAGCCGCGCAAGCTCAAGGCGGACGGGCGCCTGGTCGTCGGGGTCAACTCCTTCGGCTTCGGTGGCGCCAATGCCCACGTGCTGCTGGAAAGTGCTCCGGAACAGTCGGTAGCGCAATCGCACTCTGAAGGTGAACAAATGCCGCCGCTGCGCCTGAGTGCCCGTTCGCCGCAGGCGCTCAAGCAATCCGCACTGGAGCTGGCAGAGCACCTGCGTGAGCTCGCCGCCCACGACATGGCGCCCAGCCTCTACGATCTCGCCTGGCAGTTGGCCGCCCGCCGCGAGCACCATGTGCATGGCGCCCTGCTCAGCGCAGACACCTTCACTACCCTGCTTCAAGACCTGGACACCCTCGGTAGCGAGGGAGATCTCGGTGACCATCCGCGCATCACCCTGGCAGACCGTCTGCTGGCTTTGCCGAGCGCCAGCGACAATGGTGCCTCGCCGCGTCATGGCGCAAAAGTCGTCAGCGGAGTGCAGCAGGAGCGCGGCCCGGTGTTCGTGTATTCCGGCAATGGCTGCCAGTGGGCCGGCATGGGCCGTGCCCTGATGGAAGAGTCCGCCAGCGTGCGCGCCTGTCTTGAGCGCCTCGATGCAGCCTTCCGCGACTTCAATGGCTTCGAGCTGCTCAAGGAGCTGGACGGCAGCCTGAGCGAGAAAGGCGAGAACCGCCTGGACGCTACCGAGATCGCCCAGCCGACGCTGTTCGCGCTGCAGGTCGCGGTCACCGAATGGCTGATCGAACGCGGTATTCGCCCTGCTGCCGTCACCGGCCACAGTGTCGGCGAAGTCGCTGCCGCCTGGGCCAGTGGCGCGCTGACGCTCGAACAGGCCACCCGCGTCATCTTCCAGCGCAGCTACCACCAGGGGCGCACCCGGGGCACCGGCGCGATGATGGCCGTCGGTCTCGGCGAATGCGAGATGCGCGAGTGGCTGGAGCAGCCGCAATGGGCGTCGCTGTCACTGGCTGGCATCAATGGCCCGCGCGGCACCACCCTGGCCGGCGAGCGTGAGCTGCTGGAAGCGCTGAGCAAGGAGCTCTCCGCCCAGGGCACCTTCGCGCGGGTACTGGGGCTGGATTACGCCTTCCACAGCCCGGCGATGGACCCGATCAAGCCCGGCCTGCTCGAATCCCTCGACGGCCTAACGCCCCGCGCCACCCATACCCCGTTCATCTCCACCGTCACCGGCAGCGTCATTGCCGGCGAGCAGCTGGATGCACGCTACTGGTGGGAAAACATCCGTCAGCCGGTCATGTTCGAGGCCGCCGTCACCTCGCTGGTCAACTGGCACTCCGACGCGGAAGAGAACGCTGCCCTCGGCCGCCATCGCCTGCTGGTCGAGATCGGTGCACACCCGATCCTGCGCAGCTACCTGAACGACATCCTCAAGGCGCGCAGTGACGAGGCACCCGCCGGTCAGGTGCTCGCCAGTCTCGATCGTCGCCATGCCGGGCTAGATGCCCTGGAGCATCTGCGCGGTCGCGTGCTGCTTTCCGGCGCCGTCGACATCACCGGCCTGTTCCCGGTCGCCGGTCAGTTCGTCGAGCTGCCAGGCTACCCGTGGCAACGCATCCCGTGCTGGATCCAGACCACCAGCGAAAGCCAGCGTCTGCTGGATCGTCATTACGTGCATCCGCTGCTCGGCTATCGTCTCGCCCAGCAGCGCCTGACCTGGGAAGCCCAGCTCGATACCCAGAAGGTCGCGTGGCTGGCCGATCACCAGGTCGGCGAGAGTGCCGTCTTCCCGGGGACCGGCTATCTGGAGCAATGCCTGGCCGCGGCCCACGAATGGCAGGCCGCCAGCGCTGATGCGGACAGCCTGCCCGACGTGCTGGATCTGGAAGACTTCGAGATTCGCGCCCCACTGCTGCTCGATGACAGCACGCTGCGTCTAACCCGCCTGTCGCTGGACAGCTCCAATGGCGCCATGCGTCTGGAAAGTCGTGAGACACGCGCGGAAGATGCCGACAAGTGGAACCTGCACGCCGTAGCGCGCGCCTTCACCGCCACGCGTGGACGCCTGCTGGAGCGAGCCGCCCCAGTCATGCCGACTCGCGCCGCCGATTTCGGCCGCGATGAGCACGTGGCGGCTGCCGCGCAACTCGGCCTGCATTACGGCCCGCATTTCCGCGCCGCCGAGCAGATCTGGGTCGACGCGGGCGCCGACCATCACACACCGGGCACTGCGCGTCCGCAGGTGCTGGCCCGTTTCTCGTTGACCGAGGAAATGGCCAGCCAGGACGGAGACTTCCACCTGCACCCCGGCGTGCTCGACAGCGCCTTCCAGCTGTTCATTCCGCTACTGGGCGTGCTCAAGGGCCAGATGGCGGCCAGCAATGGCATGGCCTTCGTGCCGGTGCGTGTAGGTCGCCTGCAGGTGCGTGAGCAGGTACGCGCCTCGCAGATCGTCACCGCGCGCGTCGTGCTGCGCTCGCGTGGCCCGCACTCCCTGTGCGCCGACTTCGAGCTGTTCGATGCCGAAGGCCGCGCCGTGGCGGTTGCTGAAGAGGCCCGCTTCCGCGCCGTACGCCTGGGACGTGACGGCACGGCGCATCTGGATTATCTGGATATCGAACTGACTGCCGCCCCGCACCCGCTCACTCAGCCGTCCGCCCCGGCCTTAAATCTCGCAGGCCTGGTGAATGACGCCATGCAGGCGTCAGAAGCTGCCGATGGCGGTGAGGGTGTTGGTGAGAATATTGCTGAGAGCGACACGGCCGCCAGCGCACAGACACTGCTGGCCGACAGCCAGTGCTTCCGCGATGAGCTGGAGCCGCTGCTCGACAGCCTGATGCTCGCCAGCGTCCATGAAACCCTGCTGCGTCACGCCGCGCCGGGCGACCCGGAGGTGGCCCATCTGGATCACGAGGCGTTGTCGCGCTGGCAGCGCCGTTGTCCGCTGTTCAGCCGTGCCCTGCTCGACTGGGCCGAGTCACAAGGTCTGACGGAAGCACTCGACAGCGGCGACTGGCAGATCAACTCGCTGGACCTGCCCGCCGCGAATGACATCTGGCAGCTGCTGGTACGCGACTACCCGGGCCAGTTCCCGCTGACGCATGCCGCCGGTCGCCTGCACCTGCATCTGGATGAATGGCTCAATCGCGGCATGCCGTTGGACGGTACTCAGTCAGAAAGGAATGAGGCTGATGAAGTGGTGGCAGATCGCGAGGCGCTGCTCTCGACGGACGCCAGTGCCGCACTGGAGCATCTGCGCCAGCCGCTGATCCCGACGCTGCTCAAGACGGCGGTCGGCAATGCTGGCTGGCAGTGGTTGAGCGCACAGCTCGATCAACGCATCAGCAGCGCGCTTGCCGCCTTGCCTGCCGGCCAGCGCCTCGATGTGCTGGAGCTGGGTGCCGGCGGCCCCTGGCTGGGCCAGCGTCTCGCGACACTGCGCGAGGCGGATGCACGCAACGGTCGCTACTCAGCGCTGGATTACCGCTTCGTGGCCGCCAGTGCCGGCGCCCTCAATGAAGCCAATCGCCTGCAGGATGACTTGCCGCTGATCGACGTGATCACGGGCGAGGCCTTCCAGGACACTGTTACGACCCACAAGGCGCAGCTCGCCATCGTGCATCTGGACTTCGAAGCACCGTCACAGGCGCGCGAGCTGCTGACAGCGCTGATCGCCCGTCTGGCCCCCGGCGCGCAGCTGCTGCTGTGTGGCTGTGAACCGGCGGCCTGGGCCGGGCCGATCCTGGCCCTCGATGATGGTGAGCAGCTGCGCAGTCATCCGGGCATCGCGCAATGGCAGCGTCTCTTGACCCAGCTGGGCCTCGACATCGAGTCACCAGCGCCTGCCAGCGATAGCCTGGCCAGCGATCATCTGGGTACTGATACATCAGGCGCCTGGTGGCTGTCCGCGACGCTCGCCGCTCAGACACCACTCGCGGCTCTTGCGAAAACCGCTGAAGGCCAGACGGCGGCAGGTGAATCAATCGAGAGTGAATCAGTGGAAGGCGAAGCAGTGGCAAGCCAGGCCGCCACGCTCTCCATCGCGCTGCTGGATAGCCCGCAGGCACCGGCGGATCAGGCACTGCTGACGCGCTTGAGCGACTCACTGACCGCACGTGGTCATCAGGTCAGCCATCAGCCTCTGTCAGCCAGCCTGCCCGCGGACATGTCCGCATTGATCGAGCAGCTTGGCGACGTTGATCACCTGATCGCGCTGCCCAGCGCTGCGGCGACAGCTGAGCAGAATGATACGGACAGCACCAACGCCCTCCAGTGCGCACGCCAACAGCTACTGACACAGGTCGCCCAGGCCTTTGACAGCGCCCAGGAGCAGGACGACAGCCGCCTCGCCCCGACCCTGTGGGTGCTGACACATGACGTGGCGACGCTGTGGCAGACAGATGGTGCCCCCGCCGCGACGCCACCGGCGGATGCAGCCAGCTGGGGCTTTGCGCGCAGTCTGGCCAACGAGAGCCAGTCGCTGACCATTCGCCTGCTGGATACGCCGACGCTTGAGCACGACGACGCCTGCACGCCGGCCTTGATGGACGCGCTGGTGCAGGAACTCGAAGCACCGGATCAAGAGCAGGAAGTGGTGCTGAATGCCACTGGCGCGCGCTTCGCGACACGCCTGCGTCAGGTGACGGCGCCTCAGCAGGCCGCTGGTGGCGAGAGCTCCCTCTCGCAGATCTCAGGCTCGCAGACCTCAGGCGCTCAGCGCCACGGCGTCAGCCTCGGCTTCAGCCAGCCCGGCCAATTGCGCAACCTAGAATGGCAGCCACGTATTCTGCCCGCCGTGGCAGCCGGCGAAGTGGAAGTGCGTGTCGAGGCGACCGGTCTCAACTTCCGCGATGTCATGTACACCCTCGGCCTGCTGTCGGATGAGGCCATCGAACACGGCTTCTCAGGCCCGAGCCTAGGGCTCGAGTTCTCCGGCATCGTCACTCAGGCCGGCGCCAATGCCGAGTTCAAGGTCGGCGAGCGCGTAGTTGGCTTCGGCCCGGCCAGCTTCTCCGACCGTCTGGTGATCGCCGATACGGCGCTGGCCCATGTGCCCCACGGCGTCAGCCTGGAAGCCGCAGCGACCATCCCGACCACCTTCTTCACCGTCTACTACGCGCTCAAACATCTGGCGCGATTGGAAGAAGGCGAGAAGGTACTGATTCACGGCGCCGCCGGCGGCGTGGGCATCGCGGCATTGCAGATCGCCGAGTGGCTGGGCGCCGAGGTGTTCGCCACCGTCGGCTCGCCGGCCAAGCGCGACTTCCTTGCGCTGATGGGCATCGACAACGTCTATGACTCGCGCAGCCATGGCTTCGCCGAGGATATCCTGGCCGATCTCGCCGCATGCCAGCAGCATGATCCGTCTGTCGATGCGCGCGGTGTCGATGTGGTGCTCAACTCGCTGGCCGGTGAGGCCATCGCCCAGAATCTGCGCGTGCTCAAGCCGTTCGGACGCTTCTGTGAGCTGGGCAAGCGCGACTTCTACGAGAACACCCCGATGGGGCTGCGTCCGTTCCGCAATAACTTGAGCTACTTCGGCATCGATTCCGATCAGCTGATGAAGGAATGCCCGAGCCTGACCACGCGTCTGTTCCGCGAGATGATGGCGCTGTTCGAGGACGGCACCCTGGCGCCACTGCCCTACACCACCTTCGATGCCAGCCAGGTGGTCGAGGCCTTCCGCTACATGCAGCAGGCCCGCCAGATCGGCAAGGTCGTCGTCACTCAGCGCGTAGCCGAGCACGCCGCGGAGCAGACAAGTGCAAGTGCGGAGGCGGGAGCAGGTGCAGGTGCAGGTGCAGTGTCCACTCAGCGCGACGCATTAGCGGCCAATCAAAAGACACTGACGATCGACCCGGCTGGCAGCTATCTGGTCACCGGCGGTCTGGGCGGCTTTGGCCTGCGCACCGCCGAGTGGCTGGCCGCGATGGGCGCGCGTGAGCTGGTACTGCTCGGGCGTTCCGGCGCGGCCAGTGAAGAAGCACAGCAAGGCGTCGCGCGTCTCGAGGCCCAGGGCGTGAACGTACACGCGCTGGCCTGTGATGTCGCCGATGAGGCCGCGTTATCAAAGGTGTTCGCACGCTTCGGCAAGTCCGCTGACGGCGATGGCATTGCACCGCTCAAGGGCATCATCCATGCCGCTGCGGTGATCGATGATGCGCTGATTCGCCATCTCGATGCCGAGCGCATCCAGCGCGTGATGACGCCGAAACTGGAAGGTGCGCGACTGCTGGACCGCCTGAGTGCCGAGCATGCGCTGGACTTCTTCGTGCTCTATTCCTCGGCCACCACTCTGTTCGGTAACCCGGGGCAGAGTGTCTACGTGGCGGCCAACCACTGGCTGGAAGGGCTCGCCGCCAACCGTCGTGCGCGTGGCCTGCCCGCCACCTGCGCACGCTGGGGCGCGATCGAGGATGCCGGCTTCCTGGCACGCAACGAGAAGACCCGTGAAGCACTCAAGAATCGCCTCGGCGGCGATGCGCTGATGGCAGACCACGCTCTGGCCTGTCTCGGCGAGATGATCAGCGCGGATCAGCATGCCCAGGCACTCGGCTTGCCGGGACGCTCATTGGGGGTGCTGGAACTGGACTGGGGCGCGCTTGCGCGCTTCCTGCCGACCGCCGCCACGCCGCGCTTCGAGGAAATCTCCCGCCGCGCCGGTGAGGATGACAATAGCCAGGCGCAGCAGGATGATATCGCCGCGGCACTGGCGGGCCTGTCCGGTGAAGCGCTGCAGACCGCTATCGTCGAGATTCTCAAGGGCGAGCTGAGCAAGATTCTGTTGATCGACGCCAGCGCCATCGACGTCAACAAGAGCGTCTACGACATGGGCTTCGACTCGCTGATGGGGGTCGAGCTGATGACGGCGGTCGAGGCGCGCCTGGGGATCAGCATTCCGGTCATGATGATCAGTGAAGCCGCCACCCTGTGGCGCCTCGCGGAGCGCCTGATGCACAAGATGGGCAATGCCGACAGTGAGGAAGCTGAAAACAGCTCTGAAGACCAGGCCATGGCACAGCTCGTGAAGCAGCATGGCGGTGACTCCATCACTCAAGGAGAAGACACTGCCGTCATGAGCAAATAAGCGTAAACGCATCACGTGATAGGCGAGAGCTGGTAACACTACCACTCTCGCCTTTTTTCTATCAGGGACCGGGTTGCAGGTCATGCAGGATGAAATTTGCCATCGAGTAAAACTAATGGCGCCATACTATCTACTGAATTTTAGCGTGAACTGAACTAAAGTTTGTTCAGCTGCCATCGCAGTGCATGGAGCACTCGGTTGTTCACCAAATAAAGCCCAATCCATAGCCGACTTTATGGCTTCTCATTTTTGATGGAGCAAATCCTCATGGACGAAATGACCATCCTGTCTGTCAATACGCACCATGATCTGCAGGATCATACCCCCTTGGCACTCACAACGAGCGCGGAAGGCTTTACGCTACTGCTGGCCAAGACACAAAGCGAGACCTACCTCGTGATCGTCCAGTTCATTGGGCAGACCGTCTCGACGCTAGAGCTGGCTTCAGCACGTTATGGGGACTTTGTCATTCAGCTCATCGATGAGCACATTCGGCGACATCCAGGGATTCAGGGCACAGATCTCGATATGCACATCCGGCTCAAGGCAAAAGACCATTTAGCGCGCACGCCCTTGCCAAGCAATTTTTTAGAGCCTGCTGCCTGATATCAACAGCCGATGGCGTCACCTTACCCAACGATGAGCGGCCTCGAGAGGAGTTAGCTCCTTGAATGGACAGGTGAGACTCGATAATCGGCATTATTGTGGGTGGCGCTTGAGCAGCCCTGACGCGTGACTCACCGACCGCTCGCGCGCAACCGCATGTGGCGGGTGCTCAGCAAGTCCCAGAGAGATTCGTTCCCACGCGCGCAAAGGCTTGCCCTCTTGCTGACACCCCATCATCATCAAGGGAAAGACCGCTTCAACTTCAAGGACTTCCTCTTTGGCAACACGTCACTCCTCCGGCCTCTCTCCCCGCGACATGAAACAACAGCTGCTGGACAAGGCGCGTGCCCGTCGTACCCAGACAACCGCTCGCGTGGCGGACGACGCAGGCGACGATATGTTTGCCAGCAAGCCAACACCGCTTCAGATCAGCGATGACTTCGTGCGTTTCGATCGCCAGCCCGGTTATCAGCAGCTGAGCATGATGCAGCAGGCCGGTGCCGCCTTCGGCGTGCCGGAGCCGTTCTTCCGCGTGCATGAAGGCTGCGCCGGCGCCACCACATGCATCGATGGGCGCGAGCTGGTCAACTTCGCCAGCTACAACTACCTCGACTATTCCCGTCATCCCGAGGTGATCAAGGCCGCGGCCGAGGCGGCGGCCCATTACGGCACCTCGGTGTCGGCCTCACGCGCCGTCTCCGGTGAGCGCCCGATCCATCGGCAGCTGGAAGCGGCGGTGGCGCGCACCTACGAGGTGGAGGATGCAGTGGTGTTCGTCAGCGGTCATGCCACCAACGTGTCCACGCTGGGCTATCTGCTCGGCCCGAAGGACCTGATCCTGCATGACGAGTGGATCCATAACAGCTCGCTGGTCGGCGCTCAGCTCTCCGGCGCTCGTCGCATGCCCTTCGCGCACAACGACCCCGATGCGCTGGAAGCTCTGCTCAGCAGTCAGCGCAGCAAGTTCGAGCGCGTACTGATCGTCACTGAAGGCCTCTACAGCATGGACGGCGATGTGCCAGACCTGCCGCGCCTGATCGCCCTCAAGCAACAGTACCGCTGCTGGCTGATGGTCGATGAGGCCCATTCCTTCGGCGTGCTCGGGGAGCACGGGCTCGGCCTGAGAGAGCACTTCGACATCGCTGCGCATGATGTCGATATCTGGATGGGCACGATGAGCAAGACGCTGTCCGGCTGCGGCGGCTACATCGCCGGCTGCAAGGAACTGGTCAGCATGCTGCGCTACTTCGCGCCGGGCTTCCTCTACTCGGTGGGCATGCCGGCACAGGTCGCCGCCCCGTCACTGAAGATCCTCGAACTGCTCCAGGGTGAGGATGCCAGACAGCGCATCGCGCGCCTGCATGCCGTCTCCGGCTACTTCCTCACGCGCGCCCGTGCGCTGGGGCTGGATGTCGGCGACAGCCTGGGCGTCGCGGTGGTGCCTGTCATCCTCGGCAGCTCCCTGGTGGCGGCACGCCTCTCCAACCAGCTGTTCGAGGCCGGCTTCAACGTCCAGCCCATCCTGCACCCCGCCGTCCCGGAGAAAAGCGCCCGTCTGCGTTTCTTCCTCTCCTGCGAGCATACCGAAACCCAGGTGGACGCCGTCCTCAAGACCCTCATCCAACAGCTGAGCGACATCAAGGCAGGGCTCTGAGGGTTATTAGCCCACACGTGACGGATCGGCCCGTTCTGCCAGTTCACACCCCAGAACGAAAAAACGCGGCCCTGCTCAAAAGCGGGGCCGCGTTTTTGTCACGGGATCGTCACTACCGACATCAGTGCTTGAGTGGCACCTCATTCGGTGAGCCTCAAGCCTGATCTCCCGCAAGCTCGCTCAACACCTGCTCGAACACCTCTTTAGGTTGGGCCCCGTTCAGAGCGCTGCGACGATTGAAGACGAAGGTCGGTGCGCTGGAGATGCCCATCTTCTGCCACTGGGCTTCGTGCGCCCTTACCTGCTGGAGGGCTTCCGGGTCGTCCAGTCTTGCCAGCCCTTCAGTGGCATCCAGCCCGACCGCGGCCAGAGCGTCCGCCATCACGGCGCGGTCCGACATGTCCTTCTGCAAGGTGAAGTAGTCGGCGTAGAACTGCATCATCAGGTCATGCTGCATGCCCTGTTCGGCGGCGTACTCGAGCAGAACGTGGAGCTCGAGGGTATTCACCATGCGCATGTCGTCGAAGAAATTGAAGACCAGGCCTTCCTCGGCTGCCAGAGCGGTCAGGTTGCGACGTACCTCGGCACTGGCCTTAGGCGTGGTGTCGTACTTGCGCTCGATATGGGCGCGCAGATTCTCGCCATGTGCCGGCATGTCCGGATTCAGCTCGAAGGGCTGCCATTCGATCTCGACGCTATCTTCCAGACCGAGTGACTGAATGGCGCTCTCGAGGCGCTTGTAGCCGATCACGCACCACGGGCACATCACGTCGGAGACGATGTCGATCTTGAGCTTGTCTTGCATGTCAGTTCTCCTGAGCGGTGAAGCAGCCTCCTTCACCCTACGTGAATAGTCGTGAGCAATTGCTCAAATTTTGCGCGTACTGTAGACCCGTCACCTTCGCAGGTCAAAATACTCTCAGGGTGCCTGCAGTGTCTCGAGGCGTCGCTCGTGGGCGCGCAGCGTGCCCCACACGATCGCCAGCCAGAAGGCGAAGACCATCACGCCGCTGGCCTGGGAGAACATCACCCAAGTCATCCCGAAATCGAGGAAGGTCAGCGGCAACAGTACGCCGGCGACAGCCAGTGAGCGCAATGTCAGGTCGTTGCTGTCCAGGCGACGGTAGAAGAGTCGCAGCGGCACCAGATAGAGTGCCAGCAACGCCAGCAAGCCCAGTATCCCGCGCTTAACCCAGGCATCGAGAAACTCGTTGTGGGGATGCTCATACCGTTGGACATGGCGACTGAGCTCTCCCCGCTCGATCATCGCATCACGCGCCTCGGCATACCCCGTCTCGCCCCTGCCCAGCCACGGCTGCTCGGCAATCATCATGAAGGCGCCCCGCCACATCTCGAGTCGCGCCCCCGCGGAGGTGCCGGCATTGCGGTCCTCCACGTACTTCGTGACATCCGAGACACCGGCTTCGACACGTTGCTGGATACCGGTGGCCGGGGTGATCACCATCAAGGCGATCCCCCCGGCACACATGAAGACGCCCATTCTGAGCACACGGCGTGAAATCACCTCCCCATAACTGCGATACAGCACCCAGGCCGCGAAGGGAAAGCCGATCCAACCGCCGCGTGTCCCCGACATCAACGAGCCGATAATGCCGAACGCCCCGCCAACCAGCAGCGCCAGTATCCAATAGCGCCGCCGGGCACCTGCCAGACTCATGGCCCAGCCAAGTCCCGCGAGACAAATCAGTCCCATCAACATGCAGATATCACCGAAATTGATGGTGTTGGTGAAGCCGCCGGCGCGGTGCACGCCCCACACCAGCTTCTGCCACATCGCCCAGCTGCCGGCCAGCACGCTGCCGAGGATCAACCCACCCCACATCGCCCCCAGCGACGGAGGACACGACAATACGAGCAACAGCACCGGTACAGCCAGCAACAGGCGGATAGGCACACCTGCCGTCTGCCACGCATCCCCCTGCAGCAGGATGTTCACTAGCAACAAGGCTGCGAGGCACGCCATCACGCCGATGACGGTCACATCCTCCTTGCCAGGCGCGCGCAGCAGCGTACGCGGCTCACGCAGCAATCCATAGCCACTGAGCAACACCAGCAGTGCCGGCCCGATGCTATAGCCAGAGGGCACGACCAAGCTGAGCAGACCGAACAGGAAAACGCCGCAGGACACGGGGCGCGACGTCACCGAGGAAACATCGGCGTCAACGGGGGATGAAGCTGAACGAGCGAGGGAATCGTATGACGGCATACCTGGCCTTCCTGACCCAGTGATGACTCTATGAAGGATGGCACGAGCCACTCAGGCGCATGCTGCAGAGGGCTATTGAGGACTCCATGGGAGGGATAGCCTGACACAACTCTCCTCCTCCTTGGCATCAGGCAAGCAGCATGAAAGTCTTCACCTATGCCCTCTCTACCCGGTGCCCTGTGAACCCATATGAAAACGCCGCATCACGAGGATGCGGCGTTGTATTTTCGATCAAGAATCAGCGCTCAGGGTCAATCGTTGCCAAACAGATCGCGCGTGTAGACCTTGTCGACCACATCGGCGAGCTCTTCCGCCATGCGATTGCTCAGAATGACGTCAGCTTCCTGCTTGAACGCCTCTAGGTCTCGCATGACGCGTGACCCGAAGAAGGTGTCCTCTTCCAGTACCGGCTCGTACACCACCACTTCCACACCCTTGGCCTTGATGCGCTTCATCACGCCCTGCATGGCACTGGCGCGGAAGTTGTCAGAGCCGGACTTCATCACCAGGCGATACACCCCCACCACCTGCGGGTTGCGCTTGAGCACGGATTCCGCAATGAAGTCCTTGCGCGTGGTGTTGGCATCGACGATGGCCTGGATCATGTTGTTAGGCACTTCCTGATAATTGGCCAACAACTGCTTGGTATCCTTTGGCAAGCAGTAACCCCCATACCCGAAGGACGGGTTGTGATAGTGCTGGCCGATGCGCGGGTCCAGCCCCACCCCTTCGATGATCTGCCTGGCATCCAGGCCATGTGATTCGGCGTAGGTATCCAGCTCATTGAAATAGGCGACGCGCATTGCCAGGTAGGTATTGGCGAACAGCTTGATGGCCTCTGCCTCGGTGCTGTCAGTGAACAGCACATCGACATCCTGCTTGATGGCACCTTCCTTGAGCAGCCCGGCGAATACCTCGGCACGCTCGGAGCGCTCACCGACAATGATGCGAGACGGATGCAGATTGTCGTACAGCGCCTTGCCTTCGCGCAGGAACTCGGGCGAGAAGATCAGGTTCTCGGTATTGAAGCGCTCACGCGCCTCTACCGTATAGCCCACCGGCACGGTGGACTTGATGACCATCACCGCGTCAGGATTGATGTCACGCACATCCTGAATCACCGCTTCCACACTCTTGGTAGTGAAGTAGTTGGTGGTGGCATCGTAGTCCGTTGGCGTCGCGATGATCACGAAATCGGCATCGCCGTAAGCCTCTTCCTTGTCGAGGGTAGCGCGGAAATTCAGATCTCCACGCGCCAGAAACTCATGAATCTCATTATCGACGATAGGTGAGATACCACGGTTCAGGCCCTCCACCTTCTCCGGCACGATATCCAACGCGACGACTTCATGATGCTGAGACAGCAGCATGGCGTTGGAGAGACCAACATAACCGGTGCCTGCGATGGCGATTTTCATACTGAAGATTCCTGTAATTCATAAACAACCATTGAGCAGCATATCCCCAACGATCAGTTCATATTCAGAACACGAAAAGAACATTCGGGATGCTTCTTGTTGCGCAACGAAATAGCGCCATAGCATAACGCCGAATTACGATATACTGCATCCTCGGTGCGGCTCTCAAAAGACGCAAAATTCTCATACCGTGAAATCCCATGACCAGCTATCGCGACATGGACGACTACTGGCGCGGTTTCGCCTCACAGGTATGGAAAGGATCCTGACCGCGAGCTGACCTCTGCTCCCGCAGACAACGGCCGGTCGTGCTGAAGTTTCCCTCTGTCACCTGCCGTACCAATGACAAGGCCCCGATCCTCTGGATCGGGGCCGTCTTGTCTGCGCCTTCACTCATTCCTTCTTGAGTGAAGGCATGGGTGGGTCACAATCTCGCACATCGTACTCACCGCCCGGTGAAGTTGTTGCGCACCAGATCGACGACATCATCCATGCGCCCATTGAGCACCGCCTTGGCGGAATAGAGCGCGGTGGAGGCGACCTGTCCGGCTTCGATGTGCGGCGGCATCACCAGCTCCATGCGGTTGACCTTGACCTCGAGTACCCCAGGGCCGTCCTGGGCCAGCAGGCTCTGCACTGCCTCATCCAGCTCGTGCTTCTCCTCGACACGCAGTCCCCACAGCCCCATGGACTGGGCGACCAGCGAGAAGTCGGGGTTCTCGAGTTCGGTGTAGGTATCCAGGATGCCCTCGACCTTCTGCTCCAGCTCAACGAAGCCCAGCGTGCTGTTGTTGAAGATGACGATCTTGAGCGGGATCTTCTCCTGCTTGAGGGTCAGCAGGTCCCCCATCAGCATCGACAGACCACCATCACCGCACATGGCGATCACCTGACGCTCAGGGTAGGCCTTCTGGATGCCGATGCCCTGAGGGTAGGCATTGGCCATGGTGCCATGCATCAGACTTGGCAGCGTGCGGCGCTTGCCGTTGGCGCGGATATGACGCAGGCACCACACCATGGGGCTGCCGCCATCGGCGGTAAAGACGGCGTCCTCACTGGCATGGCGGTCCAGCGCCAGGGTCAGCTCCTGCGGGTGAATCAGATGCTCATCGTCGGAGGTGACGGCGGCCTCGTCGCGTGCCTCGAGATATTTCTTGCGGCAGCTGTCCAGCCAGCCACTGTCATCACGCGGGTCCACGCGGGTCAGCAGCGCGTCGCAGGTATCCTTGACGCTACCGACGACACCAAGATCCACCGGATGACGGATACCGATCTTGCCGGGGTCGAGATCCACCTGGATCACGGTGGCCTTGTCCGGATAGAACTGGGACCAGGCAAAGCTGCAGCCCAGCAGCAGCAAGATGTCACATTCCGCGACGGCCTCGTAGCCGCCCTGCAGGCCGAACACGCCGGTCATGCCGACTTCCTGCTCGTTGTTGGGCTCGATGAAGTCCTTGGCACGCGACGTCCAGGCCACCGGCGCCTTGAGGCGACGTGCCAATGCCAGCACTTCTTCCTGCGCATCCTGACAGCCGACCCCGGCGTAGATCGACACTTTGCCCGGCTGATTGAGCGCCTCGGCGACGGCGGCCAGCTCCTGCTCACTCGGGCGGATTACCGGCGAGAAGCGGTGGGCACGCCAGGGCAGCGAGGCCTTCGGCTTCTGCGAGAATAGATCCCCCGGGACGATCAGCACCGCGACCCCACCTTCCGCCAGCGCCTTCTGCGCCGCGATGGCCACCATGCGGCGAGCATTCTCGGGATTGGTCAGGTATTCACAGAACACGCTGTACTGGGAGTAAAGCGCCTTCTGATCCACATCCTGCGGGAAGCCCACGCCCATCTCGGCGGTATCGATCTGCGAGGCGATGAACACCACCGGTCCGCCATTGCGATGCGATTCGATCAGACCATTGAGAAAGTGAGTGCTCCCCGGCCCACAGGTGCCGGCACAGCAGGTCAGCTCCCCGCTGATGAAGGACTCGCCCCCTGCCGCGAAGCCGGCCACCTCCTCATGCCGCACATGCACCCACTCCATTTCGGAGCGCCGGATGGCGTCGGTGAAATGGTTGATGGTATCGCCGACGATGCCGTAACAGCGCTTGGCACCTGCCTCGAGCAGAGATTCGGTGATGATCTCGGAGACACTGTGGGCCGAAGAATGGGACTTGGACATGGGGGCGCTTTCCTTTTCCGTTGAGTTGCGGTGAAGGATGAGCAATGCATTCACTCATTCGAATAAACAGTAAACAAGACGTTGGGATGACCCGAGGGATTGCAATGGTGAGGGCGCAAGGCATAAGTGGCACACGGCGTTGCGTGCGGCGTAGCATAAGCCTGAGGCACCCGAAGCCACGAGGACCTGATCACGCCACGCAGCGTGCACAGGCGGAGTGCACAGGCAGAGTGTGCATGCAGAGCAGAGCGCGATGCTGGATGGAGCAATACTGGAGAGATCGCAAAGCCGGAAAGTGCGCAATACCGGAGAGAACGATGCTGGGGAGAACGAAAATGCTGAAGAGGATGGGGATGCAGTGGCCGATCATTCAGGCCCCGATGGCAGGCGTCTCGACGCCGCGTCTGGCAGCCGAGGTCTCGCAGACAGGCGGGCTGGGCTCGATCGGCGTCGGGGCCACGGATGCCGCCGGCGCCCGCAGGATGATCACAGAACTGCAAGCGCTGACCGACAGGCCCTTCAACGTCAATGTCTTCGTGCACCCGGCCCCGGCACATGACGCTGCTAGCGAGAGCGCCTGGCGGGAGTGGCTGACGCCGTACTTCCAGGCCTTCGAGGCAACGCCCCCCACCAGACTCGACACGCTCTATACCAGCGTCGCCGATGACCCCGACATGCAGGCGATGTTGCTGGAGACTCGCCCACCCGTCGTCAGCTTTCACTTCGGCCTGCCCTCACGCGATTTCATCCGCGCCTTGAAGGAGGCAGGCATCTGGCTCATGGCGACGGCGACCCACCTGGAGGAAGCCCGCGCCATCGAGCGGGCCGGCCTGGACGCCATCGTGGCGCAGGGATTCGAAGCGGGAGGTCATCGCGGCATGTTTGATCCAAAAGCCGCAGATACCCAGCTGAGCACTGCCGCCCTGACCAGGCAGCTAGTAGACGCCACGCACCTGCCGATCATTGCCGCAGGGGGCATCATGAACGGTGAGGCCATTGCCGCCGCTCTCGCGAATGGCGCCGTGGCAGCCCAACTCGGAACCGCCTTCATCGCCTGCCCGGAATCCAGCGCCGATGCCGCCTATCGAGACGCACTCACAGGACCGGCAGCGCATGACACCCGCATGACCTCGATCGTCTCGGGCCGCCCCGCACGCATTCTCGCCAATCGATTCGTCAGCCTGATGGAAGACCCATCATGCCCCGCACCACCGGACTACCCTCTCACCTACGCCGCCGGCAAGGCGCTCAACGCCGCCGCCCGCTCGCAGGGCGACACCGGTTTCGGGGCACAGTGGGCGGGCCAGGGCGCCCCGCTGGCCAGAGCGATGCCAGCGGGAGAGCTGATGGCAATATTGGGAAAGGAATATCGAATGGCGTGTAGGGCAATGTCATTGCGGAGATAACGGGTCAGAGCAAGGCGCTGCACCTTCAGTGCAGTGCCACTCCTGACAGGCTGCCTCACTCAGTACTCCACACTCCCCCTCACCTCCTCATTCCTATCCCGTTCCTCCCCTACCTCTGCTCGCCCGCCTTCGCCCCTCGAACCAACCTGCGCAGTGCACCCAATTGATTCTTTATTTCAAGACGTTAGCGCTAGATGTAGGGTGCCGGATGATCACGGAGACAGACTCCTCACAGGCATCAGCCGGCAGCACCGCACTCAGCAATGCAGAACAGGAAGACCGTCGTATCGGCAGACAGCTGCGCGACCTGCGCAAGTCCCGTCAGATGACACTCAGCCAACTGGCGAAGCGCGTCGGAAAATCCGTCGGCTATCTGAGCCAGGTGGAGCGCGGCGTCTCCTCCCTCCCCATCGGGGTACTACAGGCCCTGAGTGATGCCTTCGGTGTGCGCGTCAGCTGGTTCTTCCAGCCGGGCGGGAGTGACTCGGCGGCCGAGCAGGAAACTATCGTGCGCGCGGATCAACGCCGTGCCATGAACCTCAGCGCCATCGGTGCACGGGAAGAACTGCTCTCCCCCCGCCTGAGCGGTCAGCTCATCCTGATCATGACCCGCCTGCAGCCCGGCGGCAGCGGTGGTGAGACGCCTCGTGAGCGGCGCGGTGCGGAAGCGGGCTATGTGGAAAGTGGCCAATTGGAGCTGACCATCGGCGAGCAGGTATTCCTGCTCAACCCGGGCGACAGCTTCTCGCTGACCGGGGAGGAACCCCACTGGATTCGCAACCCCGGCGAGACCGAGACCCGTATCGTCTGGGTGATGACGGGCGTGGAGTACTGGCCCCCTCTTCTCCATGAGGCACCTTCAACGAGGCATCTTGTCCCGCGTAGTGTAATAGACGCTGTCGATATGCGAGAGCATGGCGCGTTCGGCGGCGTCAGGGTCGCCGGCGCGCAGCGCTTCGACGATACGTACGTGCTCTTCATAGCTGCGCTTGATCGAGCCATGCTCGGCCATGACCTGGCGACGAATGTTGAGCGCATAGGTATAGAGCTCGTGGGCGTAGCGGATCAGGATCTCGTTGCGCGAATACTCCGCGATCACCTGATGGAAGTTCTGATCCGAGAGCTGGAAGTTCACCGGCGAGTCGAAGTGCTGGGACTGGGCGTCCAGCAAGGCATCCAGCTTCTTGAGGCCCGCGGCATCGATGTGCCGTGCTGCGCGGCGGGCGATGGCCGACTCCACCACGATACGGCTCTCGAAGACGCTCTCGATGTCCAGATTGTTGAGCTCGTCGCCCTGCTGACGCGCGGGATGATTGCGGAAGCTGTCGATCACCGCCTCGCTGGCACACACCCGTGACTTGCTGCCATGCGAGACATTCAGCAGGCCATAGCCCGTCAACAGCGCCAGCCCCCCGCGCACGGTCTCACGACTCACTTCAAACAACTGCGCCAGCTCACGCTCGCTGGGCAGCTCATCCCCATCGCGCAGCAGGCCGGTCAGGATCATCTCGATGAGCTTGTCGGCGAGAATTTCCTTCTTGGTCTGATTCTTCAGCGCTTTCTCGAAGGCGAAAGGCGTCTGGTTCATACGGCCCCCACTGGTATAGATTTCATACCAGAATAACTGACAACCGAATCAGACGCACCAGAAAACCGACCATGGTCGCAATTTTCGAGAAATCCTTGACCAATCATCGTGCGCTCGGCTAGTTTTCATCTCAACTGGTCCGGTAAACCAACCAGCAGTCCAATCAAGTCGTGATGTTTCACAGTCCTGAACTGTCTTGAGAAGGCCCCCACGCCAGAGGCCGAACTGCTGAGCACGCCTGACATCGACACGATCGACAACGGTCGACGACAACAACGACGACAACACCAAGAGGTTGACCCCATGTCCGCAACACGCCCTGTCATTGCCCTGACCCTCGGTGACCCCGCCGGTATCGGCCCGGAGCTGATCGCTCGCCTGATCGCGGAACCCGAGCAGTTCGCCGAGACCCACAGCGTGCTGGTCGGGGATCAGTGGCTTTGGGAACAGGGCCAACGCCAGGCCGGGCTCTTCACCGAGCTGCCACGCGTCACAAGCTTCGCGGAAGCCCGTGAACATGAAGGCCTGTCATTGATGCTGGTAGAGAGCGTGGCACAGCAGAAGGTGACGCTGGCCGAGGAAAGTGCCGCCTGTGGCGCCTCGACCCTCGCGGTGCTGTCTCGTTGCCTGGAAGCGGCCCAGAACGAGGAAGTCGACGCCATCTGCTTCGCGCCCCTCAACAAGCTGTCGATGAAGAAAGGCGGCCTGGGCCATGAGGACGAGCTGCACTTCTTCGCCGAGACGCTGGGCGTCAAGGGCTACTTCTGCGAGTTCAACACCCTGGGGACGCTGTGGACCTCGCGCATCTCCTCGCATATCCCGCTCAAGGATGCCGCCGAGTACGTCACTCAGGAGCGCATCATCGCCGCCAGCCAGCTGATTCATGACTCGCTGACACTGGCCGGCGTCGAGCAGCCGCGCATCGCCGTGGCCGCCTTCAATCCCCATGGTGGCGAGGGCGGCACCTGCGGGCGTGAGGAGATCGATGTCATCGCGCCTGCCGTCGCCGAGTGCCGCGCCCAGGGCTATCCCGTGGAAGGCCCCTTCCCGGCTGACACCATCTTCCTCAAGGCACGCGATGGCGAGTACGACGCCATCGTGACCATGTACCACGACCAGGGGCAGATCGCGATCAAGCTGCTGGGCTTCAAGTCCGGCGTCACCGTCCAGGGCGGCCTGCCGATCCCCATCACCACGCCAGCCCACGGCACCGCCTTCGATATCGCAGGCCAGGGCAAGGCGGACGTGAACCCGACCCGCAATGCCTTCGCGATCGCCAAGCGCATGGGCACCAACCTGCGCGCGCTGCGCCTCGAGACCGCGTCGGCCTGACGACTTGTCACTCTTGCTCACCTATCTGCGCCAACGTCATCCACAACAAGGATAATCCGATGAAAATCACCAAGGTCAGAACTCGCGTCTTCGAATGGAAAGGCCACACCGTCCCCCCCACTGCCCACTTCTGCTCCAACGCCATGGACGAGCTGTGGGACAAGGGCGACTCGATGGGCACCTTCTGCTTCCACGGCTGGACGGTGGTGGAAATCGAGACCGACAACGGGCTGGTAGGGCTTGGCAACGTGGCACTCGCCCCGCGCATCGCCAAGGCGATCATCGATCAGTACCTCGCGCCGCTGATCATCGGTCAGGACCCCTTCGACTACGAATACCTGTGGCAGCGCATGTACCGCTCCACCCACGCCTGGGGTCGCAAGGGCATCGGCATGGCCGCCATTTCCGGCGTGGATATCGCCATCTGGGACATCATGGGCAAGGCAGTCGGCAAGCCGGTCTTCAAGCTGCTGGGCGGGCGCACCAAGGACAAGATCCCCTGCTACGCCTCCAAGCTCTACCGCACGGACCTCAAGGGCATGCAGGAAGAGGCCCAGTCCTATCTGGATCAAGGCTTCACCGCCATGAAGATGCGCTTCGGCTACGGTCCGCGTGACGGCGTCGAGGGCGTACGTGCCAACCTCGATAGCGTCGCCGCCGTGCGCGAAGTCATCGGCGAGGATATCGACCTGATGCTCGAATGCTACATGGGCTGGAACCTGGACTATGCCAAGCGCATGTTGCCGAAGCTCGAGCGCTTCCAGCCGCGTTGGCTGGAAGAGCCGGTGATCGCCGATGACATTGATGGTTACGCCGAACTCAATCAGCTGACCAGCATTCCCATCTCCGGTGGCGAGCACGAATTCACCCATTACGGCTTCCGCCAGCTGCTGGAAAAGCGTGCCGTTTCCGTCATCCAGTACGACACCAACCGGGTCGGTGGCATCACCGCGGCGCGCAAGATCAACGCCCTGGCCGAATCCTTCAGCGTGCCGGTCATCCCGCATGCCGGCCAGATGCACAACTACCACCTCACCATGGCCTCACTGGCCTCCCCGATGAGTGAGTACTTCCCGGTGCATGACGTCGAGATCGGCAACGAGCTCTTCTACTACATCTTCAAGGGCGACCCGGAGCCGGTGAACGGCTTCATCGACCTCGACGAAGAGACCCCGGGGCTGGGCCTTGAGCTGAACAGCGACTACTTCGATCAGTTCAACATCATCGAGTGAGGAAGCCATCATGAAACTCGTCCAACTTCGCACCGCCAACGGCCCGCGGGTCGCCGTGGTCGAAAGCCGCGACCAGCTGCGCCTGCTCGACTTCCCGGGCGGCACCTATGAGCTGGCCTCTCGCGCCATCGAGCTGGGCATCAGGCTCAGCGTACTGATCGAACAGCACTACTCCCACACCCTGGTCGACTACAAGCAGGCCATTGATCGCCAGGAACTGCTGCCGCCGGTCACCCACCCGGATCGCGCGCGCTGCACCGTCACCGGTACCGGCCTGACCCATCTGGGCAGCGCCGATACCCGCGACGCCATGCATGCCGCCGCTCAGGCGCAGGATGACGCAAGCCTTACCGACTCGATGCGCATGTTTCGCCTGGGGCTCGAGGGTGGCAAGCCCGCCGAGGGTCAGGTCGGCGCGCAGCCGGAATGGTTCTACAAGGGTGACGGCAGCATCGTGGTGGCACCGGAAACCGCGATCAGCGTGCCGGCCTTTGCCGAAGACGCCGGCGAAGAGCCCGAGCTGGTCGGCCTGTACTTGAACGATGCCAACGGTCAGCCGCATCGCATCGGCTACGCGGTAGGCAACGAGTTCTCCGACCACATCACCGAGCGCGCCAACTATCTATGGCTGGCCCACTCCAAGCTGCGCGCCTGCAGCTACGGCCCTGAACTACTGATCGGCGAGCTGCCCCAGCACCTGGAAGGCACCAGCCGCATCACCCGCGACGGCCAGACCCTGTGGGAGAAGCCCTTCCTGACCGGTGAGGCCAACATGGCCCACAGCCTGGCCAATCTGGAGCACCACCACTTCAAGTACGCCCAGTTCTGCGCGCCGGGGGATCTGCACGTGCACTTCTTCGGCACCGCCACCCTGAGCTTCGCCGATCAGATCAAGGTGCAGGAAGGGGATCGCTTCGAGATCGAACTGCCCGCCTTCGGGCGTGCACTGCGCAATCCCGTCGCGTTCGAGACCCACGCCAACGACGCTGAGCAGCCATCCGCCATGGCGGTGCTGTGAGCACGCTTGATCAGTACGAGCCATAGAGGAGGGATCAGGGCCTGGAGAGTGTCGCCACCACCCGGCCCTGACCCCGTCAGCACCAGTAACACCAACAGCACCAGCGTCAATAACGCCTGTACGCACCAGAAGCATCACGACAATAACGAGAAAAGGGCTTCGCCATGACACTCTCGACCCGCCACGCCACCGCCTCATTTATCACCGCCGCTCTTGCCAGTCTGCTACTGGCAGGCCCCGCACACGCCGCCACCTCGCTGACCTTCGCGCATGCGCATCCGGTCACCGACTCGCAGCATCTGGCCGCCGAACGCTTCGCCGAACGTCTGGCAGAACGCAGTGACGGTGAACTGACCGTCAAGATCTTCCCCAACGGCCAGTTGGGCAATGACCAGGCCATGATCTCGGGTGTGCGCAGCGGCACCATCGATATCGAGCTCTCAGGCAACCCCTACTTCAGCGGGCTGGTCGGCGAGCTGAACGTGCTCGACCTGCCCTTCCTGTTCGACACCCGTGAGCAGGCCTATCAGGTGCTGGATGGCGATATAGGCCAGGAGCTACTGACCGCCATGCAGCCGCAACAGATCGAAGGACTGGCCTTCTGGGAAATCGGCTTTCGCAACCTAACCAACTCGCGACGTGCGGTCGAGAACGCCGATGACGTCAGCGGGCTGACCCTGCGCACCACCCCAAATCCGGCGCATATCGCCGCCTTCCATGCACTCGGTGCCAATCCGACTCCGATGCCCTTCGCGGAGCTCTATACCGCGCTGGAAACCCGTACCGTGGATGGCCAGGAGAATCCGGTCAGCCTGATCCGCTCCGCCAACCTGTATTCCGTGCAGGAGCACCTGTCGCTCACCGCACACGCCTACACCGCCGCCCCCTTGATCATGAACAAGCAGACGTTCGACAGCCTCGCGCCCGAACTGCAGACACTGATCAAGGAAGAAGCTCAGGAAGCGGCCCGCTATCAGCGCCAGCTCAATCATGACAATGAGCAGGGCGATCTGGCCTTCCTCGAGGAGCAAGGCATGCAGGTCGTGCGTGAACCCGATACCGCCAGCATGCGTGCCAAGGTCGCCGAACCGGTGCGCGCCGAGTTCACCGAGAAGCACGGCAGCGAGCTGCTGGATCGCATCGACACCGCCCTCGCGCGCTGATCACGCTCGCCTGACTCGCCCATTCAAGGAGGCACGCCATGCTCTCTGACTCACTCCAATTTCCGGTAATACCTGCGTCTCTGGCGGAACTGGGCGAGCAGCGCGCACGTTATCTGGCCACCCGCCAGGAGGAAGACCTGCCGATCATCGATGCCCACATGCATGTCTGGGACCCGACGCGGAACTACCACCCCTGGCTGTGTGATGAGCCGATGATCCCCTTCCGCTACGGCGACTACTCCGCGATCCGTCGCCCCTACCTCCCCGCCGAGCATCTCCAGGCGGCGGGCGAGACGCATCGGTTGCTGGGGGGTGTCTACATGGAGGCGGAATGGGCGCGGGGCGATGCGCTCAAGGAAGTGCGCTGGATCGAGGAGACTGCCCGCGAGAGCGGCTGGCCCGATGCCATGATCGCCCAGGCCTGGCTGGATCAGGATGACATCGGCGAGCAGCTCGAGAGCCTTTGCACATCAGGGATGGTCAAGGGTGTCCGCCACAAGCCGGCCGCACTGGAGCGTCACGATCCGGCGCTTGCCACCCACGCCTTGCCCGGCTCGCTGCGCTGCCCGCGTTATCAGTCCGGCGTCAGTGAAGTCGCCCGCCACGGGCTGATCTTCGAGCTGCAGGTGCCCTGGTGGCACCTGGCGGAACTGCTGCCGCTGCTGGAGCGCCATCCGGAGATGCCGGTGGTGATCAATCACGCCGGCGTGCCCGGGGATCGTGATCCCGACACTCTGCGGGAATGGTCACACGCCCTCGCCAGGGTCGCTGTCTGGCCGCAGGTGATGATCAAGTTCTCGGGGCTCGGGATTGCGGGTCAGGCCTGGCGTCTGCAAGACAACCGCGAGGTCTTCGACAGCGTGCTGCATCACTTCGGGGCCCAGCGCGTGATGTTCGCCAGCAACTTCCCGGTCGATGGGCTGGTGACCTCTCTCGACACGCTGTTTCGAGGCTTCAAGACACTCAGTCGTCCGCTCAGTCCCGAGCAGCGACTAGCGCTGTTCTGCGACAACGCCGTGCGCTGCTACTCGCTGGACACCAGCATCCAGTGACCGATCGACACCGCAGCGATCAACTCAGCAACGATCGCCATCACCACGATTGCCATAACAACAACTCGCAAGGAATTCGCCATGTCCATCCGCCACGCTCTGCTCAACAAAACACTGCTCAACAAAACACTGCTCAACAAAGCCCAGTCCAACAAAGCCCAGCACACGAACGCCCTGCTCAAGACGGTCTCCACCCTGGGGCTGATGTTGACTTTCGCGACCACCGCCCACGCCGAGATCACCGCGCGCATGGGCACCAGCCTGCCGGAGGCGCATCCCCAGACACTGGGCGCCAAGAAGTTTGCGGAGCTCGTCGAGGAGAAGTCGGACGGCGAGATCACCATCACGGTGTTCTCCAACGGCATCTTGGGCAATGACGTCAACATGACCTCGATGCTGCAGTCCAACACCCTGGACTTCACCGCGCCCTCCACCGCCACGCTGAGCAGCCTCAACCCTGACTTCAACATCGTCAGCCTGCCCTTCCAGTTCGATGACAGTGAACACGCCGATGCGGTGCTGGATGGCGAGGCCGGCCGCGCCCTGCTCGCAAGCCTCGATGACAAGAAGCTGGTGGCACTCGAGTACTGGGAGAACGGCTTCCGTCACATGACCAACAGCCGCCGTCCCATCGAGACGCTCGAGGACATCGAGGGACTCAAGATTCGCACCATGCAGAACGCCCTCTACATCGACCTCTTCAATGGACTGAATGCCAACGCCGTACCCATGTCGGTCAATGAACTGTTCACCGCCATGGAGACCCGCACGGTGGATGGTCAGGAAAATCCCTACACCGTCATCGACGCCAAGCGCTTCTTCGAGGTCCAGACGTACCTGTCGCGTACCGCGCATGCCTATGACGCTCAGGTGCTGGTCGCCTCGGCGGGCTTCATGCAGTCACTCGATGACGCCCAACGCCAGCTGGTCCGCGAGGCCGCTCGTGAAGCCACGCTGTATCAGCGTGCGCAGAGCCGCGCCATGAACGAGGAACTGCTGAGCGAGCTGCAGGACAAGATGACCGTCAACGTGGTGGCGGACAGTGAACGTCAGCGCATGCGTGAGGCACTGGCACCGGTGATCCAGCAGCACACCCAGGCGCTGGACCCGGCGGTGGTGACGCAATTCCAGGCAGCGCTGGCCGACGCCCGTTAGTCAACATAACCAGTCCCGGCGACCAGTCTGAGCAACCAGTCCCGGTGACCAGTTCCGGTGACCAGTCTCAGAAAACGACCCGCGGCAGTGCTGCCACGCCCCGCCACAGCGTCGCACTGCCGCGCCGTCATCGAGATGCTTCCTTCGGGGATAACACCATGAACAAACTGACCCAAGAGATGCCGTTATCCATGTCGATCAAACCGCCCATCGCGCCATCCTCCGAGTCACGGGGAAGCCACGCCACCCCGCTGGCGTCAGCGGCGCCTACCCGCACTGCCGCCGGCATCACGACGATCTTCAAGGGACTGGAGAAGGCCCTCACCCTGCTGATGGTGCTGGCACTGGTGGCGATGATCGCGCTGGTCTTCGTCAATGTCGTGCTGCGCTACGGCTTCAACAGCGGCATCTCGATCAGCGTCGAGCTGTCCCGCTTCCTGTTCGTCTGGGTCACCTTCATGGGCGCCGTGACGGCATTGATCCGCCAGGAGCACCTGAGCGTCAACACCTTCGCCGACAAGCTGCCGGCGGCATGTCGCAGGGTGCTGGATCGCGTCGTCACCCTGGTGATGCTCGGCTGCTGCCTGATGCTGCTCAAGGGCAGCTTCGATCAGACGGTGCTCAACTGGAGCAATCTCTCTCCCATCAGCGGCATTCCCGTCGGCGTCTTCTATCTCGCCGGCCTGATGGCAGGCGTATTGATGTCGCTGATCCTGCTGTGGCGATTGCTGACGCCCCTTGCCCTACATGGCATCACGCCACCGAATGCCGCCAGCCCCTCATCTGATCAGCAAGGAGACACGCCATGACCATCGGGCTCTTCCTCGGCTCCCTGCTGGCCGCCATCGGCCTGAGCCTCCCCATCGCCTTTGCCCTGCTGGTCAGTGCCATCGTGCTGATGCTGCATCTGGATCTGTTCAACTCGCAGATCCTGGCCCAGAACCTCGTCAACGGCGCCGACAGCTACACCCTGCTGGCCATTCCCTTCTTCCTCACCGCCGGGGAAGTGATGTCGCGTGGCGGGCTCTCCCAGCGCATCGTCACGCTGGCGATGTCGTTGGTGGGTCACCGCAAGGGCGGACTGGGTTTCGTGGCCATCTTCGCCGCCATCGTCATGGCCAGTCTGTCCGGCTCCGCGGTCGCGGATACCGCCGCGCTTGCTAGCATGCTGCTGCCGATGATGCGCAAGGCGGGCTATCCGCTGGGTCGCTCCTCCGGCCTGATGGCTGCCGGCGGGATCATCGCGCCGATCATCCCGCCCTCGATTCCTCTGATCATCATCGGGGTCGCCGGTGGCATCTCGATCAGCAAGCTGTTCCTCGCCGGGATCGTGCCGGGGCTGATCATGGGCGTGACTCTGGTGGTGATGTGGCTGTTCATGACCCGCAAGGAAGATCTGGTCGTCACCAAGAAGGCCAGCGGGCGTGAGCGCCTCAAGGCACTCAAGGACAGCTTCTGGGCCATCATGCTGCCGGTCATCATCATCGGCGGCATCAAGAGCGGCATCTTCACCCCGACCGAAGCCGGCGTGGTCGCCGCGGTCTACGCCATCTTCGTCGCCACCGTGGTCTACCGGGAACTGGACTTGAGCCAGCTCTACGCCGTCCTCGCCCAGGCCGCGCGCAGCACCGCCATCGTGATGTTCCTGGTGGCCGCCGCGATGGTCGCCTCCTGGCTGATCAGCATCGCCCAGCTGCCGCTGATGGTCGCCGGTCTGCTGCAGCCGCTGGCCGATGATCCGCGCATCCTGATGCTCGCCATCATGGGCATCGTGCTGGTGGTCGGCATGGTGATGGACCTGACGCCGACCATTCTGGTGCTCACGCCGATCCTGATGCCCATCGTCAAGCTGGCCGGTATCGATCCGGTCTACTTCGGGATCATGTTCGTCCTCAACTGCGCCATCGGCCTGATCACACCGCCGGTCGGCAACGTGCTCAACGTGATCACCAGCGTCGGCAACCTCAAGTTCGAGAAAGCGGTCAGTGGCGTCGCGCCCTTCGCCCTCGCCTATGTGGTGATTCTGCTGCTGTTCGTGGCCTTCCCGCAGATCATCACCGTGCCCCTGTACTGGATGACCGACTGACCCGCAATTCTGCAGGTCGCCAGCGCCACTCACGAAAACCGAGCCACTCACGACAACAACGACAAGAGAGCCTTTCCATGACGCCAATGCTTAAGACCTCCCTCGCCAGCCTGCTTCTCCTTGCGCCAATGAGCGCCGCGCATGCAGCCACGGTGCTCAAGCTGGCGCACGCGGCCCCGACCACCGATACCCAGCAACAGGCGGCCGAGCGCTTCGCCGAGCTGGTCAAGGAAGGCACGGATGGCGAGATCACCGTCAACATCTTCGGCAACGGCGTGCTCGGCGGTGACCAGCAGATGATCGCCGGCGTGCGCAGCGGCACCATCGATATCGAGCTGTCCGGCAACCCCAACTTCGCGGGCCTGCAGCCGGCGCTGGGCGCCTTCGATCTGCCCTACATCTTCCCCGACCGCAAGACGGCCTATCGGGTGCTGGACGGCAAGGTCGGCGACAATGCCCTGGCACTGCTCAGGGGAGACAACCTCAAGGGCCTGGCCTTCTGGGAGGTCGGCTTCCGCGCGATGACCAACTCGAAACATCCGATCAAGACACCCGCGGATGTCGATGGCCTGGTGATGCGCACCAACTCCAACAAGTCACTGATCGAGGCCTTCTCCCTGCTCGGCGCGAACCCGGTGCCGATGCCGCTGGGTGAGCTCTACACCGCGATGGAGACCGGCACGGTCGATGCGCAGGACCACCCGATCAGCATCGTCTGGTCGGCGGGCTTCTACGAAGTGCAGGACTACCTGTCACTGACCAACCAGGCCTATACCTCGCTGTTGATGGTGATGAACGACGACACCTTCGAGAGCCTGTCACCGGCATATCAGCAGGTGCTGGTGAGCGCAGCACGCGAGGCCGGTGATTATCAGCGCGAACTGAACGCGAAGAACGAGCAGAAGATTCTCACTGAACTGGCCGCCAAAGGCATGGAGATCGAGACCGACGTCGATACCGCCGCCTTCCAGAAAGTCGTGCTGCCCACCTGGGATAGCTATATCGCCGCCAATGGCCGTGACTGGATCGATGCCATCCAGGGCGCCAGTCAGGCCAGTGCCGATGTCGCGACCGACGCCCAGCCGCAAGGCACGCAGAAGACCACGGCCGCCGTGACTCAGTAACGCCTGAACGGTTGCTCGTTTTATCTATCTGTCACCCCAGCGAGGGCATAAGCCCTCGACATACAGGCCCTAACAAACAGGCCCTCGCTGATTGGAGAAATGTCATGTCCCGAGATGTTCTGCTGCTCAACCAGAAATGCGCACACACCCTGAGCCTTTACGACGCCACCAGCGGCGAGGAGCTCAACCATCTGCGCCTGCCGGATTACCCGCATGAGTTCGTGGTGGATTCCACTGGCCGCTATGCCTTCGTGGGCCACTACGGCATCCTCGGCGCCGACTGCATCGGCGACCAGGGCGGCTGCTCGGTGTTCGTGGTCGATCTCGAGACCTTCACGCTGGTCAACACGCTCAGCACCTGGCCGTACTACCGCATCCATGGGCTGGGCATCGATGAGCAGGATCGTCTGTATGCGATGAGCGAGGGCCACAACACCCTCTTGCTGTTCAACACGCCCCTGACCCAGACCACGCCGGACCTGGCCGTGTCCTCCGGGGGCTACAAGACCCACCTGTTCGCGCTCACCCAGGTAGGCGACTGGGCCTACGGCATCAACCTGCTCAGCAACACCATCACCAAGTTCAAGCCGCACGATGCCACCTTCGCGCCCATCGCGATGATTCCGGGCCGCAAGCCGGAAGGCAACAGCCTGTCCGCCGATGGCCGCACCCTGTTCATCAGCAATCGCGATGACGACAGCATCGTGGCGGTGGATACCGAATCAATGACCGTGCGCGCCTCGGCGACCACCGGTCGTGACCCCAATCGCGTCTACCGTGACCCCAGGGGCCGCCTGATCACCACCAACTACGGCGAAAGCTCGCTGTCATTGTTCGATGAAACGCTGGCACCGCTGGGAACCATCCAGCTTGAGGCGATTCCCATCGCGATGAGCTTCCATCCGGATGGCGAGCAGGCCTTCGTCTCGCTCAAGGGGGATCGCATCGCGGTGCTGGATCTGGAGAGCGGTCAGGTACGCCGAAGCTTCGCGACACGCGCCGAGCCGGACGTGTCTTGCTTGCTGGTGCGTGACCACTGAGTCAGTGGGCACTTGATACTTCTTGCCAGGACACGAGCCAGTCATGACGGATACCCCAATACAGCGCGAACCTTCACAAAGCCAGCCGCTGATCGATGCGCACCACCATCTCTGGGCGCTGGATGGCCAGGTGGCGTATCCCTGGCTGGAAGACTCGCCGCTGGAGAACTTCTTTCTCGGCGACTATGCCGCGATTCGCCAGCCCTTTCAGGTCGCGGATCTCAAGCGTCTGGTGCCTGCGGGCTATCGCCTGGTCGGCAGCGTGCACTGCGAAGCCGAAGCGTCACGCCCACAGGCTGAGAAAGAGACGCGCTGGATTACCGAGCAGAACGTAACCGAGGGCCTGCCAAGTGCGCATGTCGGTTGGGCGGCTTTCGGCACTGAGGCGTGCGCCGCACAGCTTGACGCGCAATGTGACTCAGCGCTGTTTCGTGGCGTGCGTGCCAAGCCGGTCACCGCCGCCACACCCCAGACCCGCCAGTCGGTAACGGGCACTCGCGGCAGTCTGCAGGACCCACGCTGGTGCGAGGGGCTGACGCTGCTCAAAGCTCGTGACCTGAGCTGGGACCTGCGCGTGCCCGCCTGGCATCTCGAAGAGGCGGCCACGACGCTTCAGGACTACCCCGGCTTGCGCGTCATTCTCAATCACAGCGGCCTGCCGTGGGATCGCACGCCGGAAGGCCTCGCCCAGTGGCGCGCAGGCATGCGGGCGCTTTCTGAGAACCCGAATGTCGCCGTCAAGCTCTCGGAGCTGGGCACGCCCTGGCATGCCTGGGATGCCAGCGCCAATCACGAGCTGCTCTGCGAGGTACTGGACATCTTCGGCCCCCGTCGTTGCCTGTTCGCCAGCAACTTCCCGGTCTCCGGCCTCAAGGTCAGCTATGGCGACTGGCTATCACTGGTGACCGGTGCCATTGCGCAGACGGCGTCTCACGACCTACGCCAGATCGCGTTCGACCAGGTTCTGCACGACAACGCCATTCACTGGTATCGGCTGCCGATTGCCGCTATCACCCCCGATGCCAGACTCACCCAACATGCCAGACAGGAGGCACCATGACACTCAACGGCCATCAGCTCATCGGACAGCGAAGCTTTGCCGCCAAGGGCGAGGCGATCCACGCCATCAATCCGGCCACCGGAGAGCGCCTGGCACCCGGCTACCCGGGGGCCAATGCAGGGGATGTGGAAGAGGCCTGCCGACTGGCCGGCCAGGCCTTTGATGCCTATCGCGCCACGACGCCCGAAGAAAGAGCCCTCTTCCTCGAGACCATCGCCGAGGAGATCGAGGCACTCGGCGAGACCCTGACCCAGCGCGGAATGCAGGAAACCGGCCTGCCAGAGGCACGCCTGAACGGTGAACGCGGTCGCACCTGCGGACAGCTCAAGCTGTTCGCCAAGGTGCTGCGTCGCGGTGAGTGGCAGGATGTGCGCGTCGACCCTGCGCTGCCGGAGCGCACTCCCCTGCCGCGTGCCGATCTGCGCCAGCGTCAGATCCCGCTTGGCCCGGTCGCCGTCTTCGGTGCCAGCAACTTCCCGCTGGCCTTCTCGGTGGCCGGCGGCGATACCGCCTCCGCACTGGCTGCAGGCTGTCCGGTCGTGGTCAAGGGACACTCGGCCCACCCGGGTACCTCGGAACTGGTCGGTCAGGCCGTCGCTCGCGCCGCCAAGCGTTGTCAGATGCCGGAAGGCATCTTCTCGTTGCTGTTCGGCCCGGGAAATGAGGTCGGTCAGGCACTGGTCAAGCATCCCGAGATCCAGGCGGTCGGCTTTACCGGCTCGCGCAGTGGGGGCACCGCCCTGCTGACGCTCGCCCAATCGCGTCCGCAGCCGATTCCAGTCTACGCCGAAATGAGCAGCATCAATCCGGTCATCCTGATGCCGGCTGCCCTGGAAGCCCGCGCCGAATTGCTGGGTGAGGCCTTCGTCGGCTCGCTCAACATGGGCGCCGGGCAGTTCTGCACCAACCCGGGCCTGGTGCTGGCAGTGAAAGGCGCAGCGCTGGAACGCTTCAAGCAGGCGGCCATCCCTGCCATCCAGGCAAGCCCGGTGCAGACCATGCTGACACCCGGCATCCACAAGGCCTATGCCCAAGGCGTCGCGAGCCTGTCCGAACAGCCAGGCATCACCTGTCTGGCCAGCGGTGAAAGCGACTCTCCCATCGCCAGCCCGTGTCAGACACAGCTGTTCAGCACCCAGGCGAGTGACTTTCTTGCCAATGAGGCCATGCAGGCGGAAGTGTTCGGCTCAAGTTCGCTGATCATCGAATGCGAGGATCTCGCTCAGCTCAAGCAGGTCTGCAGTGCACTCGAAGGCCAACTGACCGCCACGCTGCATCTCGATGAGGCAGATCACACCGCGGCCTGCCACTTACTACCAGTGCTGGAGCGTCGTGCAGGCCGCATCCTCGTCAATGGCTGGCCGACAGGGGTCGAAGTCTGTGACGCCATGGTGCACGGCGGCCCCTGGCCCGCCACCTCCGACAGCCGCACCACCTCGGTGGGCACCGCCGCCATTCACCGCTTTCTGCGTCCAGTCTGCTATCAGGATCTGCCGGATGCCCTGCTCCCGCCGGAGCTCAAGCACGATGCGTCCTCAGACATCAGCCGCTTGGTGGATGGGGAGCGCCAGGTCATGCGATGACAAACAAAAAAGCCCGCCAATTTGGCGGGCTTTTGTCATTCATATCCATGATACCGTCACGCGATACCTGCAGCATTCCCACGATGCGAGAAGCGGTATCTTCGCGATCCTCTAACAATAACGATAGACACCGTCTTGCTTGAGGATCATCCCATCGCTTTCCAGTGCAGAGAGGTATTGCCGTGCCTTCTCGACATCACCGTCAAGCAGATAGCGATAAATGACCTTGCTCAAGTACGTGATTGAACGCGCAGTTCGAGAATAACGGATATTCGGAGGATCAATACTACAATCGAAACGCGTCACGGGGGTACGCCAATCGCCATAGTTCTCAGTCAAGTAACGATCTGCATCTGCGGCACCTTTGACTACCTGACTGCCCAAGGTGTAGTCAGTCAACGAAAACTCCGAGTTGTCCCACCGATGGATAGCGGAGCCATGCCAGACGACGCTCCCCTCTTGCACATGAACAAAAAGGTCAGCGACAAGGCCGGTATGGTGCACGAGTTTGACAAGTATCGGCTGAGTCAATCTGGAATATCGCACAGCACTCTCGGATACGACTTCCCGGAAAGTACAATAACTTTCTGACTTTATGAACCAGGTATTATTGGATCCAGCAACAGCATCTCGAAGTTGCTTGATATCGAAGTCCTTGGCATCGACACCGATATCAATATCGTAGTCATGTCCCAGAAAATCCTGTTCTCTCACGGCTCCAAGAAGCGTGCCACTGATGACATACCAGGGCCACTCAAGGCTACCCATCAAACTATCGCAATCCTTGATCGTGCGATAGGCATCATTCTTGTCAAACGACTGCGCTGACTTCTGGAACTTATGCGCCACGACAGGCACTGCTGTCGGATTGTCCATGTCAGCGCTAATGATCGACAATGCATGATTGACGCTGGCGCAGAAGGATTTGTCATATTGCCAGAGTGAGTCTTGCGGAGAGATGACCAGACTGCTGGTAGACGTATCACGATCATTATCACACTCTGAGAAATCGGCTTCTTCCAGCTTCCCACCATGCAGATCAGCTTGCCAGATATGGCGCTCAAAGTCAGTGATGCGCCGGTTGTCAGCCAACCAGGCAATGAGGCAGTCGGCCGCCTTGGTAGACATTTCTTCAGAAATATCGAAGAAGAAATCAGATCTGGTCGACACAGGCAGCCACCCGGTATGCGCAAACCAGATGCCTCGCCGCACGACGATTTTCAGTCCATTGCTTCGCGATGCAAGCTTGATACTGTCTGCCGCTACGGCCAGAGGCGCACCCAACATCCACACACCAATGCCGGATAACAAGGCCAAAGGATAACGAAGTAATGGGTGGCGTGGTTTATTCAAAAACCGTAGAAGCCGATAGGATTTTTCGACTTCGATATTCATTTCACTTTCACCAATGTGTCAGTACGCATGTTTATGGATCAAACCCTTGAAGAGAGTCAGCATGATGATACGTAAGTCCAGCCATAATGACCAATGCTCTACATACCACAGATCGCATTCAATTCGCTTGGCCAGGTCCGTATCGCCTCGCCAACCATTGATCTGTGCCCAGCCCGTGATACCGGCCTTGACCATATGCTTTTGCATATAACCAGGAATTTCGTGACGAAGTTTTTCGACGAAGATCGTGCGTTCCGGACGCGGCCCCACGATTGACATGTCACCTTTGAGCACGTTGAGGAACTGCGGCAACTCATCTAGGCTGGTCTTGCGAAGGAACCTGCCCACAAGGGTAGTTCGTTTCGTCTGGGCATTTCCCCATTGCACCCCACCCTTTTCACTGTCGACTGGCATCGAGCGGAATTTCAGCATATTGAAAGGCTTTCCGTTCAGCCCGACCCTTTCTTGGGTATAGAACACCGGACCCGCAGAGGTACATTTCACCAATAGCGCGATAAGCGCCAATAAAGGTGACAGCAGAATCACGATGATCAATGACAACAGGCGATCCTCGATCCACTTGAGAAGCTTTGCGCCCAGCGACATGCGACTGCAACTCAGATCAAGCATGAACAGACCGGCAACATCTGATACATCATGGTTGATAAGGCGGAAATCACGCATATCGGGCATATAACGCACATTGCAGGTCGTCAGGCTCAACTCTGACTGGATATCACGAACCAGGTTACCTTGCGTCAATGGGAGACAGATCCAGACTTCCTGCTCCTGATGGACGATCTGTTGGTCAGGCTGGTAGCGCTCTGGCTCGATCGCGCTCCACCCCCAATGCTCAACCCCCCCAGTCAAGATGACTCGTTCTACATCAAATCCTGCTGTCGGGATCTTGGCTAGCTGACGCACAGCACCAACACAGGTTAAGGCATCGCCAATCAAGAGGACACTTTTGCGATTCTTGCCCTTGGCTCGCAAATGATTGAGGACAGGATAAGCACTCGCACGTATCAGGATGGAGTAGGTCGTAGCACTTACCATCCAGTAACCAACCCACAGCCGGGAGAACTTGTCACCTGTCTTGGTCATGAACATGACCAGCGCCAACAGCCCTCCCAACATCATGTATCCGGCCATGATCTGGAATACCAGGCGGAAGCGGACTTGCCCTCTCCAGGAACGATAGATATTGAAATGCGGCAATACCAGAAGAGCTAATATCCCCCCCAGCAACATGCCCCATCCATATCTCTCGGAAACATCCAGCCCCCCAAAATGGAACCAGTGCGCACTGAACCCTGCCAGAAAGATAATACAGAAATCAACCAGGCGTACCAATTCAGTGGTATACATAGTATAGCCACTCAAGACACGATTTTGAGCTTTCATAGCGTTCGTAATATAATCATTATTCAAGATCTCTACGGAGCAATTCCAAGACTTCGAAAGCCTTGATGAGATCTTCATGAGGAATTGACAAGAACCGCTTCAGTGAGCGCTTCAAATCCGTCGTGGAAATATCCTTGGTGCGCTCCAGATACAGCACCTCACAATATTCCTGCAGGAAGTCGAACTCCCCTTTCCAATCTTCCCCTATTGCGAAAGTATCGACATTATATTCCTTGACGTCGCGTACTTTTTGCTCCCAGTCGTTTTCAGGGATCACGAGATCTACACAATCGATCGCTTCCACGATCTTGGCACGCTGATCGTAGGGAATCAGTGTCTTCTTGCCTTTCAGCAAGTTGAACTCATCAGTCGACACACCGACGATCAGGCGATCACCTCTCTCACTGAGACGCTTCAGGAGGTTGAGATGCCCGATATGGAACATATCAAACGTGCCATAGGTAATAACCGTTTTCACACTCTCATGTGAAATATCTATTGGGTTTTGCTTCATCTAATATAACCTCATCTTAGCTTAACCCTATTCAGGCATCATCAAGGCGGAAGCTAATATCTCTTCACTCTTTTCACATCTGCTTGACGTCAAACAATCTTGAGTGAAGAAAGTGCACTAAACAGCCTATCGACATTGTTGCCATCACTAAACTGATTGATTTCTTTATATCTCGCTTCGTGCTCAGCAGTTCTTACGTCGGCTAAGCTTATCTCATTATCTATTATCACCTCGTCAAGAATAGATCTTAGTTCTATTATAGAAAAACATCTTCGCCCAATATATTCATCATCGCTTGGGATTAAAGTACCAGTTTCTTTCTCATACTCAGCGATGTCTGGCTGGAAAAAAATAATACCTGCACCGCGATAGAAAGAGTTATAACATACAGACGAATAATCTGTAATAAGTAGTTTTGTATCTTTCAAAGCCTCAGAAATTTTCCCGGACCATAATTGACCCTTGAGATCAGTATTGCTTATTGCCTCATATACTTTGGGATGAGCGACAATTCTAACTTCAGAACTATGTAGACGATTTTTTAGCGATCTAGCTATGGCAACTGTATTTTGATAATAACTTGTTGAGGAGAAATCCCTGAAATGCTCTTCGTAAGGCTTCCAAGTCAACATTATTGTAACTATATTTCTGGAAGTACAATCTATGCTGTTGGGCTGAATACTATCAAAAGAGGGCAACCCTACATTTAGCAACCTATCTTCTGGCAATTTTAACATTTTTGATACAATTTGCTTTTCTTTCTCACTACTAACAACCATATAACTTGGCTCTGCTTCTTTACCTCTTGAAAATGCCCCCTTTCTATCCATATTCTTCATATATATAATACCATGCTGCAGAAAAACAAAACTTGTATTTATTAATGCTTTTTTTATATATTTATTATTGCTTCTCAATAAATTGACATGCGCCGGAGCTTCGGTTGAAATTAAATTATTCGCTCTATATAGGTACCAGTAATATTTCGGCGAATACTTTACCACCACTTTAGGATTTCCTTGAATTTCAGGGTAATCATCCGACTCCTTACTGATGACAAAAACATTATTGGAATTATTGCTTTGAATAGACTTACAGAATATTTCGTAAGTCCCTTCTTCTGCTTTAGCGGCAAACTTCTCAAAAAAAACATTACAGCTTTTACGACTAAGATATTTGACACACTTACCGGCGCCATATAATGACAAGCTTACTAAGCTAGACTCCAGTATCTTGAACTGACGAGTTTTTTCTACTGGATCTTTTAGTCGACGAACTAAAGTTGGAGTTCCATTGAGTGTGCGCCTGATATGAAAAGCATAATCTTTATAGGAACACGTAGATATAGGTACGTAATAATTTCTTTTATTTTTTGGCTTGTGTATCTTTAGTGTTTGAGCTGAGTATGTAGTAGCCATATCGTTTATTTCTAGCCTAATCTTCAAATGGCTATTAATAGGCGGTTCTCCATCGCACAATAGCTGTTGCATACTTATTCTTTTTACCTTTGCTAATCTCAATAGCTTAAGCTTTGTTTTAGGGAAAGATAGATGTATGGGCACGTCTATCGGAAAAATATTTTGGTCATCTAAATATATCTCAGTTTTTGAAATACTTAAACCATATGGGTTAGATATAGCAGCTATATAAACGAAGCTAAAATTTTGCTTATTTATACTTAAATATAGTATTTTAAATTTTACTTTAACAAACTGCTTTAGCGGATGACTACCATTGTTTAACTTCCTCATGCAGATGACTGAATGTTTAGTGGTGTAAACAACCAGTATCTCGTTAGTAGCAGACAAGTCCTGTACCAACAACACTCTATTTATTTCATTTTTCTTCAGTTGTAACTTAAAAGCAACTTTATTACTGCCAGACAATTTATCTAAATTCAAGGTGATCGATCTTAATTTTGTGTCATCGCTTATTTCTAAAATATTACCATTTAGGGACGCGACGATATTGTCTTCAATATCATCAATTGTAGAAACGGGAGAGGATACCTGGTTCATTACTTATTCCAATATGTGAACTTGACGCTAAAAATGAAATTGCCATCCTATAAAAGATGGTGGCACAATCCAGCTTAACTATTTGCATTTTTTGCTTTAGATTCAGTCGAGATATAATCGCCGATATGAATTATTTATCTCATCTTTGAATCTAATAAATTAATGTCGATATACATCAATTCTATGCAGTAACGCTGAAGTGCTTGAAATAGCATTCGTGACATAAGTAATACGTAAATTGCTATGATTACTCCCATCCCAAAATACATCACCTGAGTCAGTATGGCCACAAATACCAATATAAAATTCGCAGAAGTTGCATATTCTATACATTGTTTCCGATGCAACTTGAAGTAACTGGTTCTGTCAGTATCTTTCATAAATATCGCTATCTTGAACATAGCAGCTATCGTGATTATCATCATTAATAGCAATATTAATGCAGTAGAGATACTTACCATTAACACCAGCAACATGGATAACGAAATTAAAACGAATTCAGATGCTGCTTTTCCGATGTGTCCATGCATTTTTTTAAGCTTGTTAGCTTTTTTATCTTTGGATGTAATAGCACTATTTTCAATGAAGATAGATTGACTATAGTCGAGGCTTCTTCGACTTATTACCCCACATACTATATACATGATATAGACAATAGGAACAAGGCAGGAAAAAATTACAACAGCTTCGTTCAAACCAAGGTCAAATGGTAATATTTGTATGTAGCTTGGCTTAACATCCGATGAGACCAAGATAAGTATCTTCAATGGTAGGAAAAAAGCAGCCAGTTGAAACAGCCTGGATGTTGCTAAAAAGAATGCACCACCGATAAAGTAAGGAGACTCTTTATTTATTAACGACCATGTTGCAAGCATTATCTTGAAATGAGTAAAAAAATTCATCGCGACAACATCCATACTATAGTAGTGACTTGAACATACTCAAAGGATCATCTATTCGATCACCCAAGGAAGAAACTCTCAACCTCTGTCTTGATGCTTGGAGTGGATCTTCTCTTTCAATCAGTTGTATGACATCTACGATATTACTTTCTACATTGACAAGGCTAGCTGCCGCAGCAGAAGGATACTCTGAATGCAATTGTTCAAAATCAAGTGATTGGATATTACAAAGAATGATAGGTTTCCCTGTAACAAGATATTCATTCAATACGCTTGAAATATCACACACCAATATATCGCTTGTGTTCATTGCGCAATGCAGTGAGTTATTTTCATCCAGCACTTCAACACCATGATCTTCGCACAACTTCAGGATCTTGCTTAACCAATACTTATGAGTACTGCTTATACTCCCAGTATAAGGATGAGGCTTGAATATCAGTGAAAAACCATCATGCTCTATAATTTCTTTACATAACTTGTAACCTAATTCTCCAATGGAGCTGTAATCAACTTTCTTGACATGCCCTTCCCAAGTAGGAGCATACAGAATAGTGTTTATTCTATTTATCTCCTTTTGATATTTCAGTGCCATTTCCGCTTGAGGACGTCCAACATGTAACACCTGCCCTTCTCTCAGCGGAAGCCCTGCAGCTCTCAAACGCTCTTCCGAGAGAGGGCCAGCCACAAACAGATAATCATAGGCCATCAGCAATTTGCTTTGGTTAACGGCTTTATCACTCTCACCATGATTGATGAAAATATGATCCAGGTGGTGATAACGCAATGCTTGCACATTTTTCATCGTATTGGCGGGATATAATAATTTCTTTATGGAGGTAGCCCCGCCCAATATGGCCTCAAGATCGATCTGTGTTCTAGCTGTTACTGTAAGAATATCCGTAGGCAGCATCCCTGAGAAAATATCAGCCTCACGAAGTATGATAATCACTGGCTGATCTAGCTTTTCCAATACAGGAAGCCATTGGTTGATTTGATATGCGACCCCCTTCATTCCAGTTACGTACACGGCGACGGTCGGACGCTTTGTCTCAAGCACCTTCACGGCATACGCTCTTATCTTTTTTCTATTGAATAATTTGAGGATGACCGGCCATGCGACAATCAGCGAAGTCACGATATATAGTAGTACTATAGGGAGTACATATAAACCCAATTGACTTGTCAATAACGGTATAAGTGAGGCAGCAAAATTGATTTTCTGCCCGTATTTACCAATAGGGTTTTCATTGGAAGCCACTTTGACTTCCAAGCCAGACAGATAATACTCTAGCTTTGCTGATTTTCCCGTCAGGAATTGCAACCCGCATACTAGTGCAAATATGGCTATCGTGAATGAAGTGACAGAACCGGTTACCATACTACCAACCAGAAGTGAAGTAACGGAAAATACGACTGGCAATAACTTATGCTTACCTATCTTGCGCAAGATGCCTTTCATAACGTCTCGGGTCTCTGTTTATTTAGGCACGCTACCGCCCCAGGATTTTGGGGCAATTCCTGAGGCCAGACGACAAACAGGGCGCCGTAGTGAGAGCACGGTGCCCTGTTGGATAAAATAGCGAGGTTTTTTATTGAAAGCTTCATGGATTATACATATTTTCGTCATATTTGGCTAGATTCAGGGCAATGAAGCCCATCTTCCTGCAGGTGCTAGATCAAGAAAACATCGGATAATCATCACCCTAGTGTGCATCGTAGGCATGAAGCGACCAAGGGATCGACAGAAACGGTGCTGTTCTTGTGAAATGCACCCGGCACCGGATGGGACAGAGCAGACTCGCAAGCATCAGATCATGTTAATTATTTATCATGAGAGCGACTCTCAGCACGATAGTAATGCGTCTCAGTCGTCAGATGGTTTCTGGCTTTAACCTCCCGCCTTCTAGCTTGGTCAGTAATTGATCGCTTACATCGTATGCCACTCCCCAGCCCATGTTTTCATTGAATTGTTCATTTACATTACTCTAACACTCACTGTATTTATCTATCGATGCAACAGTGGAGGAAAGTCTAGAGGATATCAGCAGATGGTGATGCGTATCAGATCGTGTCTATCTGATGACCGCTTGAGATACCTCAAATCAGAGACCCGGATCATTATTCATAAATATTTCAATGATGCACCGTATCAGAAGCATGGACTCACTCGTCCCCTTTCAGCTTACTGGCACCTCTTGCTCATATTAGGTGACATTCGATAATCTTTTATTCAAAAATAAAGCGCGCCAGAATTTTCTGACACGCTTTATTCATACTTCTTTACAGATTCGGCTACGCCGTCTGGTGACTCAAACGCCAATAATGCGTGATCAAACCACCGACAATCAGATTATGGACAAACAGGCCTGTCGGGAATGAATTATAGGATTCAAAGTTACTGATTATCATCCAATAGATGAAGAACATCAGGCCGAAGCAGGCAATGTCATCAGGCATCGCATTACCCCGCCATGCGAGCCAGGTGGCACGGCCAATCCAGAATGCCAATAGAGACATCGCGACAAGACCAACAATCCCATATTCGACCCAGGTTTCAAGGAAGTAATTATGCAGGTGGCCATATTTTGCCAGTACCCAATCTGGCAGCCAGGTCGTTTCCGACATGACCAACTGACGCCCTTCAGGTCCCCACCCTGTCATCGGGCGTTTCGCAATCCACTGGCTCGCCGCGATCCAGCTATTGATACGAATGCCGATGCTTGTATAAGGAACTTCCGTGATTTCGCCATCTACCAACTGAGATATCACACTGCTCTCTTTATGGAAGCGATGATTGAGAGAGTCTCCCAGTGTAGAGACCAGTACCCCTGCCCCGATTACGATGGATAATGAAATTGTGACGAGATACTTTGTCAAATGTCTGGTTCTACCCTCCAGTACGGACTTAATAACCCAGAGTATCAGACCGATGCCACTCGCAATCGTTGCACTGAGCCAGACAGCTCTTGTCTGACCAACGGCGATGCCAGTCACCACCATCACCATAGCCAGGCACCAAAGCGCTATTCTCAAATACCGCGCGTTACCGTCGCTCCAAAAGCGACGAGCAAAACAGAGCAAACCCAATAGCGAAACCCCAAACAACATGGATGCATGCTGGTTGTTACGGATTCCGAATCCCACTCTTTCCCCAGTAAACCCGGTGAGCCATCCGTCGTCACCTGGTGCAAACAGCGTCGTGATCAAGACCCCGCCGACTGCCAGTCCCCACACGATGAGAGTATTTCGTGTACTTCCGTTCAACCACCAGGCCACACTGATGAAGATAAACAATTTGGCCAGATCCTGGAGTCTAGGGTCATCTATCGCCCATTGCGGGTACTGCCATAATCCCAGGCTCCAGGAAAACAATTGTACGCAGAGAACCCCCAGTAATAACAATAGGGGGGCCTTGCGCAAGCCTTTACCGTATACGCAGAATGCGACAAGCCCCGAAAATGCCAAGACTCGTTCCATCACTTCTTGAGTGTTTGGCAAGACAAATTGTAAAGCGGCATATAATAATAACGACATGACGCCTATATAGGCCAGCCAACGAGCTCCGAGACGATCATCAATCGAATACCAACACTTTACAGATTGCATAATGACTCTACTTATCCAAGGTGTCTTTATCACACTGGGGTTTATCTTGGGGATATCAAAGAGTCTTGTCTCTATGCGATCTAGATAGACTCTTTCAAGCTGAGTTATCGAATGACGAACTCTGGATGCAAAATTTTACACAGTCTTTCCTGCCACCACAACGAAGACCGCTCAAAGGAGGAGACGCCACCCACTTTTTGAGTAGTGAAACAGGAGGTTGCCATTAGTCAAGCCATCGCAAGGCCCTGCTTGCCCATCATCGGGTCAGCCTCCCCGGAATCTGTCAACATAGTTGGCAAAATGAAGCAGGTCTACAGACTCGACGACGCCTCGCACAATATTATCTGTGTCATGACTACCCCGAAGTCCACATGACAAAGATAACTTCTGATCACTGGAATGATACGTTAAATCACTCTCTGTTACATAAGGCTCATCTCATCTGTTGAGCTCATCTCTGGGACAAGAACTCCAGGGAGCGATGATGTCTGAATGCGTCACTACTGCGACGACACTTCGGCAACTAATCCGATGTCCGTCATTCGACTTTGCGTCTTGAGCTCTGATTCTGACCTTAGTTGTCAGTATCCGCCATCCACTGACTTGATATTGCCCACCCTGGCGATCAGCCAATCCCTGAACCGTCGCGCGGAGGCCGGTAACGGGCGATGAAGGCCGTGGACAAGATGCTCAGCCTGGCCAATGATCGCGCGATGGTCTGTGACACGCACCAGCTCGCCCTTTGCGATGGCGTCTCCCGCCATGAAATCCCAGGCCAGACCGGTGCCGGCGCCTCGCTGAATGGCGGCATGCATTGCCAGCACGCTGACGGTGTCAGGGTGCTGTCGCGCGTAGGCGTCGCCGTCTTGCAGCCGCGAATACTGCCGCTGGTGCTGTCATCAGAGTGCTGGTGGGCTTTCGGTTCCGCAGTCGTCTTCATGTCGGTGGGCGGTTCGTGGATTGCCAATGCCTTGTGAACCTCCTCCGCCCAGCGGTTGCCGGTCTCCGTGGGTGGGCAGATGACCATCTTCGAGACCTGCTGTGTGTTGCTCTACGGATACCTGCTGGCATGGCAATGGCCGCAGACCAACGAAGTATTGGGCATGCTGCTGATGCTTGGAGGTGTCACCTGGATTCTCCGTGCCGAACAGCATGTGTCCGCCCCCCGCCAGATAGCACAAGGCGTGCCGGTTGCTGGACCGGAAAAGTGAAATCCCCCGCCTGATGCAGCGTGGATTGCCTGAGGGACATGCACCTCGGGGCTCGCTTGCTGGCTTCAGACACGCCAAGGCCGCCTCAAAGGGCGGCCTTGGCGTGTCTGGTGAGCAGTCTCCATCACTGCCCTATTTACCTACCTATCTACATATCTACCTATCAATCAAACACTCCCCCATAGAAGTGCTCGACAAGGCTCATGGGAATCGCCGGCACGTAGGTGACCAGCATCAGCACCAGGAAGAGCACGAAGATCATTGGCAGATTGACCTTGGTGGTTTCCCACATGTCCGTTCTGGCAATCGAGCAGGAGGTCGCCAGCACCGAGGCGACGGGGGGTGTCTGCTGACCGATGGCCAGGTTGAGCGTCAGGATCAGGCCGAAGTGGATCGGGTCGATCCCAATCTGCTGGATCAGCGGCATCACGATCGGTACGACCAGGATGATGGCCGCTGCACCATGCAGGAACATCCCCAGCAACAGCAGCAGGATATTGAGCAATGCCAGCACAGCCACAGGGTCCGTGGTCAGGGAGGTGATTTCCTGCGCCAGTTGCTGCGGCAGCTGCATCTCGGTCAGAAAGAGTCCCAGGACGGCTGAGCTCGCGACCAGCAGCATGACGACGGACGTCTGGATCACGCCATCGATCACCGCCCGATACAGCACCTGCAGATTCAACTCGCGATAGACCAGCCCACCGATGACCAGCGCCGCCAGCACGGCGATGCCCGCCCCTTCCGTGGCAGTCACGAAGCCGCCGAAGATTCCGCCCAGGATGATGACCGGCAACGTCAGCGCCCAGAAGGCTTCCCGGAACGCCTTACTAAGCGCTGATAGCGAGAAGGCAGCCTCACGCGGCATGTCGTACTTGCGGGCATAGTAGTAGCAGAGCACTGCCAGGCCGAATCCCCCCAACAGGCCCGGAATGATCCCCGCCACGAACAGTTTGACGATGGAGGTATCCGCGATGGCGCCATACAGGATCATCGACAGCGACGGCGGAATGATGATCGCCAGTGACGCGGAGGATGACGTGATGGCCGCCGAGAACTCTGGCGTGTACTTGCGCTTCTTCATCTCGGGAATCAACACCGACCCCGTGGCTGCCACGTCCGCGACAGCCGAGCCGGAAATCTCGGCAAAGAACAGTGACACCCCGACATTTACCATGGCTAGGCCACCGCGCACGAACCCCACCATCGCTGTGACGAGATTGATCAGCCGCATGGAGATGCCTGACGTGTTCATCAGCGCACCGGCGAGGATGAATAGCGGAATCGCGATCAGCGGGAACTTGGTCGCGCCATTGAAGAGCGTCAGCGGCACGTTCACCAGCGCGTCCACGCCCATGAAGATCACCACACCCACGACCCCCACCGTGCCGATGGCAACCGCGATGGGAACGTTGATCAGCACCAGTGCGAACAGGGCCGCGATAATGATCAGTAGCGTCATGAGCGGTGCTCCTTGAGGTCTTCCTCGGCCAGACGGATGGCTTCCGCGATCTCTTCCTTTTCGCTGTTGACGCCTTCACACATCTTGCGCCATGCGTGGGGCAGGCTTAGCAGCTCACACACGATGAAGAGTGCCGCACTGAGCGGGATCACCGACTGGGTGACATCCAGGCCGATGCTCGGCAAGGCGATCAAGGCATCCCAGGCCAGCACGTCCAGCACCTGATACCCAAACCAGCCAACCACGGCAAAGAATCCGATCACGATGAGTTCAGAGGTAATGAACAGCGTACTGCGCAGTGCGATAGGCGCCTTGGTGATCAAGCCGGGAAAGCCCATATGCGAACGCTTCAAGGCCGCGAGACAAGCGCCATAGAAGCTGAGCCAGGCCAAATTGATCGAGGCGACCTCGTCATACCACGGCAAGGAGCCACCAAAGGTACGCAAGGCCACTGCCGCCAGCACGATCACCGTCAGCGACAACAGCAGGCCGACGGTAAATACCTCAAGGCAGCGTTCTACCACACGGTTGATCCTGTCCAGCACTGTCAAGTCAGCCTTGGCCGTCAGTCCTTCCCCACTCTCGGTGGGGAAGGTTGCCTTAGCCGCATGGGAATGCGAGCTCATGACTTACTCCTTGGCCAGTGCCATGGCCCGGTCAACCAGCGCCTGGCCGCCATCGACCTTGTCGGAGAACGCCTGATAGACCGGCGCACTTGCAGTGACGAAGGCATCCCGATTCACCTCGTTGACGGCCATGCCACCCGCCTTGAGGCTTGCCAGCAGCTTGTCATCAAGCTCCGCACCCTTGGCGAAGGCCCAGCTCTGGGTCTCGGCGGAGACTTCGGCAATCGCTGCCTTCACGTCCTCGGGCATCTTGTTCCAGCCGGCCTGACTGCTGGTCAACCAGATGGGCGAATAGACATGATTGGAGAGTGACAGGTACTTCTGCACCTCCTGGAACTTGGCGCCATCGATGTTGGACAGCGGGTTCTCCTGACCATCGACGACCCCGGTCTGCAGCGCCACGAAGACTTCCGAGAAGGCCATCGGTGTCGGGTTGGCGCCCCAGGCGTTGAACATGCCGGTCCGCCATTCGCTCTGTGGGGTACGCAGCTTCAGCCCGTCCAGGTCTTCTGGCGCAACGATCGGATGCTCGTTGTTGGTGATCTGACGGAAGCCGTTCTCCCAGGTGGAGACCAGCTTGAGGCCCTTGGACTTGGCATCCTCGGCCAGATCCGTCATCACGATCTCGTCATCGATGCGCTTGAGGTGCTCACGGTCCTTGACCATGAACGGCATGTCGAACAGGGCGAAGCTTGGTGACACGGACGACATCACCGAGGAAATCGCGGCCAGGTCGACCGTACCCAGGCGCAGCTTCTGGATCAGCTGGCGCTCATCCCCCAGCTGCCCACTGTGGTAGTACTCGACCTGATGCTCATCACCGAGCCGGGCTTGCAGGCTATCGGCGAAGTACTGCGCGGTCTGGCCCTGCAGACTGTTGGGACTTCCCCCGATGGCAAACACGATCTTCTCGGCATGCGCGGTCGTGGTACCCAAGGCGGCGGCTAACAGCGTGGCGGCAAGCATGACTCGCTTCATTGTCGAATCCCTTTGATTGTTCTGATTATGGGTATGGACGTATCGCGTCTGGCATGACGCTTGAGGACGGTGAGCGTGTGCTGGCGACGGAGCTTCGAGCGCTTCACGCGCAAGAGCCGCCCTCCTCAAGTGGACTGCAAACCATACCAGATAGAGCAGAACTTAGACGCCTTCCGACTCAAGGGTCAATCCAATTGGCGCAGAAATAGACCTTTGTCTAGACATATACGCAATATATCACTCTACACCATAGCATCTGGACTGTTTTACAAACCACATGATGCCTGATGGCGGTGCTCCAGACGCGAAGGCCCACCGGCATCGCCGGCAGGGCCTGGACAGATCAGGACATCAACCTCGATGTCTCTTCAGCGGGGCCATGAGCTGGCACTCACCATGGTGCAGGGGGTTTCTTACGCACCACCTCCCCAGGCCACGGCATCATGGGGGTGAAGGCTCTCGATATGCCGCACATGGACATGCGCCTCACCCTGTGAGACCGCCAGGCCATTGATCAAGCGGCGCGCCGCGTCTTCGACGAACATCAGATTCTGACCATTGAGTGCCGCAAACGCCTGCTCATCGGCACGTTTCACGGCCGTCTGGACGGGCGTCGCTACGGCCTGCTCGATGGCATCGATCAGCGCGATCAGTCCCAGATCCTCGGCCTCAGGCTTGAGGGTGACCTGGACAATCGCTTCACTGCGCTGGCTGTGGGGTGTGGCCAGGGTGGCATGGTGGGTGAGCCACTCGGCGACCTGCTCAGGCGTCAGCGTTGCATCATTGTGGTGAGCCTCCAGAAACGCCTGCTCGATCAGCTGACGCGACAGGGCCGCCGAGCAGGGACAGGTGGAGGAATAGCCCACCGTGACACTGGCCTGCAGCGTGAACCTGCCCTCGTGCAGACTGGCCTCCAGCGTGACGGGATACGACTTCCATCCGTAGAGTGCCGGCGTGACTAGCGCCGGACGCTTCACCAGCAGTGCGAACGCCATCTTCACGCGGGCATTGCGCGAGGCGCAGTCATGATGACTTTCGACCATTGCAGCGAGCACATCCCGCAGACTGCCGGGGATCAGCGCCTTGCCCTCCGCCAGCCCATCCAGCAGACAATAGAGGCGCGACATGTGAATGCCCTTGGTGTGCGGCATCGGAAGGTCGACCTGCGCATCCACGCGGGCATGCAATTCACGGCGGTAATCGCCCTCCTCGATGAGCACGGGCAGATCGATCCCCTGCATGCCCACCCACTCAAGGGGGCTCAGGGAACGGGAGCGCTCGGTCAGGGAAACGTCGGGGAGTATTGCGGTCATTCGTCAGATATCCAGAGCGGCTCTCATCAGTGCCGCCTCCCTCACGCCGGTGGGAGGCAGGCACTGAGTTCCGCCGAAGTGTGGGGAGTGTCAGGAGAGGTGAAGAACAGAGCGCGGACGGCTCGCCGTCAGCGCAGGATCATCCCGCCAGTCGCGAGGAGTGATGGCCGGTGATCTTCCACTCGCCGAGGATCTCCTCGAAGGTGAACAGAAAGCGGGCCGGAATCGTGACCGTCTCGTTAGCGACGCGATACTCGAAGGTGTAATGGCCGCCGATCACCACGGTGCCCAGCTTGCGACTGACCCGTGGCGAGTACTCACCCAGCTCGCAGGCCAGCGCCTCATTGGCGAGAAAACCATCGAAATAGGCCTGCCGCTGCTGGCGATTCTCACGCACATCATCGGCGACCGTCGGCACCAGAATCGCGTCCTCGGCATACAGCGAGAGAAGCGTTTCCTTTTCCCCACGCGTGACGGCGATCGCCCAGCGCTCGAGCGTGCGAGTCGCGGCATTGATGCAGAATTCAGCGTCACGTTCCGTCAATGGAGGGGACGTCGGATGGGGCATGCAGTGGCTCTCCCTTGAGGATGGTGCTCTTGAGGATATGGAAAGAAAGACGGGGGCTGCCGGCCTCCCCGCCCTGATATCACGTGATCGCTCAGGCGTCGGCACACCGCAGGATGCCCTGCCCCAGACGCTTGATCAGCTGCGGATAGAGTGTCTCGCCCAGCGGCAGCCCGACACCCAGCGGCTCGAAGACGATGGAGGTCTTGACGCCGACCCCCTCGAAGACACTCTCGATCAACGCCGGGTTGTACTGTGGCTCACGGAAGACGCACTGGATGTTGTCCCGCGCCACGCGCGTCTGGATCTCCTTGACGCGCGCCGGGCTGGGCGTGGAGGCATCCCCCAGCGAGATGGCACCGGACGCGGGGACATCGAAGCGGTGCTCGAAGTACTGGTAGGCATCATGGAAGACGATGTAGCGAGTGCCCTGAACTTGCGCCAGACGCACCGACAGTGACTCTGTCATGGTGTCGAGCTCCCGCTGGCCCGCCTGGGCATTCCTGCGATAGGTCGCGGCATGCTCCGGGTCCTGTGCTGCCAGCGATTCCGCGATCTCTGCCAGCCAGAGACGCGCATTCATCGGGTCCAACCAGCCATGCGGGTTCATGCCAGCGTGGGCATGCTCATGGTGATCATCATGGCTGTCATGGTCGTCATGCTCATCATGATGCGCCTCGAAGGTGGCGCCCTCGCGATAGCGCAGATGAAGGGTGCCGGGCACTTCCATCAACTCGACGGCATCGGCATCCGCGGCCAGCGTCTCACGCGCCTTGGCAAGCCAGGGCGTCAGCTCATCACTCACGAAGATCATGACATCCGCGTCGGCCAGTGACCTGGCCTCGGAGGGCCGCATGGAATAGCCATGCGGCGAGGCGCCGGGCTGGATGACAAGCTCGGGACTGCCCAGCTCCCCCATGACGCGCGAGACCAGTGAATGCACCGGTGGGATATCCACCGCGACGGATGGCACCTCCGCCATGGCCACGGCGGGTAACATCAACACTGGCAGCGAGAGTAAAGGCAGCAACCGATTGCGCATGACGGTTCTCCAGAAGATGCGATGACACCGAAGGAAGTTCGGAGACGCTACCGTCTCGATCCAATATGTTATAACATAACACTTGCGATCACTGAACCGCCAACGTTGTCATTCTTCAAGGGTCCGCTCTCCATGCCGCTGTTATCGATCGAGAACCTCTGCGTCACCCTCGGCAAGCACCGCATTCTCGAGGAGATCGAGCTACAGGTGGAACGCGGTGAAATCGTCACCCTCGTAGGCCCCAATGGGTCCGGCAAGTCCACGCTGCTTCGCAGCATCATCGGGTCCATCACCCCGTCGCACGGTCGGATACAACGAGAGCCGGGACTCAAGATCGGCTATGTTCCTCAACGTCTGAGCCTGGACCCGACGCTGCCGATGACGGTGGAACGCTTCCTGAACCTGCCACATCGACACTCGCTGGATACCGTGGCCCATGCCCTCCTGCAGGCCGGTATTCCCGGTGCCGAGGTTCAGCAGATCGCCAGTCTCTCCGGTGGTCAGTTCCAGCGCATTCTGCTGGCTCGTGCACTGCTGGATTCGCCTGATCTCCTGCTGCTGGATGAGGCGACCCAAGGCCTGGATCATCGTGGCATCGCGGATTTCTATCGTCAGATCGATCGCGTCCGTCACACCCTAGGCTGCGGAGTGCTGATGGTCAGCCACGAACTGCATGTGGTGATGCGCGCCTCCGACCGCGTCGTCTGCCTGCATGGGCACGTCTGCTGCCAGGGCACGCCTGAGCGCGTCATGGCCTCACCGGCCTATCAGAATCTGTTCGGAATCGACACTGCTGACGCCCTCGCCTTCTACCGACATGACCATCGACACAGCCACACGGCGCCGCCGATGGATGACAGGGTGCCGCCTGCACAGCCCCTCACGACACCCGCGACACCGATCACAGAGAGATTGCACTGATGCTGGACAATGTCATGGACGATTTCATGGTCCGCGCCGCTCTGGCTGGCATTGCCGTCGCGCTTGCGGCAGCGCCCTTGGGCTGTTTCGTCGTCTGGCGGCGCATGGCCTATTTCGGTGATGCCACGGCCCACGCCGCGATTCTCGGGGTGGCGCTGTCACTGTTGATGTCCACCTCGATGCTGGCAGGCGTGCTCATCGTCTCGCTGATCATGGCGACGCTGGTGACCCTGCTGAGCGGGCGGGGCTATGCCATGGACACCCTGCTTGGCGTCATGGCGCACTCCGCGCTCGCCTTCGGGTTGGTCGCCGTGTCCTTCCTGCCTGGCGTACGGATCGACCTGATGGCCTATCTGTTCGGCGATATCCTGGCCGTCAGCAAGACGGATCTTGCGATCATCGCCACTGGCGGCCTGCTGGTCCTCGGGCTGCTTCGCTGGCGCTGGTCGGCATTGCTCACTGCGACACTCAATGAAGACCTGGCGCGTGCCAGCGGCATCAACCCGCGACGCGAGCAGCTGGTGCTGACATTGTCGCTGGCCGTGGTGGTCGGGGCGCTTCTGATCACCGCGCTGCTGATCATTCCAGCGGCCACGGCACGCCGCTTCTGCCACACCCCAGAACTCATGGCGGTTACCGCTGCCATCATCGGCGGGATTTCCACCACCGGCGGTCTGCAGGCAGCCTACTGGCTGGATACGCCCACCGGCCCCACCATCGTGTGCCTCGCCACGCTGCTGTTTGCCCTGAGCACTGCAGCGGCACGCATCTCACACCTCGTTTCTCAGACCGGCAGCGAGACTTCTACTCGAGGTTGACCTGGTGCATGCCCCTACAGAGGCCCAATGAGTGCTGCATGATCCCTAGCGTTCTTCATCAGTCATTAGCTTGCGCAGCAGACAGGCAAGCTGATGTTGCTCATCGCTGTCCAGCGCACTCGCCATCCGGTGCTGATTCTCGACATGCGCTTCCAGAGTGGTGTCGATCAGACGACGCCCTGCTTCCGTCAGCGCGACGCGATTGCTGCGCCGATCCTCATCACTGGCCCGGCGTTGCAACAACCCTCGCTTCACCAGCTGATCTATCCGCGTGCTCATGGCACCGGAAGAAAGCATCAACGTCTGATACAGCTGAGTCGGGGTCAATTGCACCTGTGAACGTCGCAGCGTCGCCAGGATGTCAAACTCGATAGTCGACAGGCCCTCCTTCTCGAATACCTGCTCCATCCTCGAGCCAAACACACGACCTGCCCGGCTGATACGCCCGAATATGCCCATCGGCCGGCAATCCAGATCGGGACGAGCTTCCTCCCACTGCGCAAGAATGCGATCCACGGTATCCAACATCATGAAACCTCCCAGTTATCTTTTCCAAAAGATACTTTGACGTCGGCGGTTTTACGAGCACTCTTACATTTATCTTTTTAAAAAGATACTTCGAGGAGAGACAAGCATGCCATCTTCACACCTGAAGGTTCTCGCCATGACCGCTACAGCCCCGATCATATGGGGGAGTACTTACCTGGTGACACAGACCCTTCTCCCTGCCGACACGCCATTCACCGCAGCCACCATTCGCGCCCTTCCCGCGGGAATACTGATTCTGCTCTGGACTCGACAGACCTTGTCGGGAGGGTGGTGGGTGAGGGCCATGGTACTGGGCACCCTCAACATCGGACTCTTCTTTACCTGCCTATTTGCCGCGGCATACCGCATCCCCGGCAGCATGGCCGCCTTGCTGCTGGCAAGTCAGTCGGTGTGGGTTCTACTGTTGAGTCGCTGGTGGCTAGGGACAGACTTCAACATGACAGCCGCAATGCAGTGTGGACTGGGCATGGTCGGAGTGGTGATGCTGCTCAATCCCGGCCAAGGTGGACTGGACATGACAGGGGGCGGGGTCGCACTGCTCGGTGCTGTCTCGATGGCCGCCGGCATCGTACTCAGCAAGCGCTGGCAACGTCCGCCCGACGTCAGTCAATTGAGCCTGACGGGCTGGCAATTGATCTTCGGTGGACTGTTGTTGCTGCCTTTGGCCGCCTGGTCGGAAGGTATTCCGACCACCCTCGAGCCGCAACATCTGCTGGGCTATGGCTACCTGATCCTGCCGGGTGGCGTGCTCGGCTATGGCCTCTGGTTTGCCGGCGTCCAACGACTGCCCGCCTTTTCCGCATCACTGCTGGGAATGCTCAGCCCGCTGACGGCAACTGTGCTGGGGTTTCTATGGATGGGCGAGTCATTCGGCTCCCTTCAATGGCTTGGCACTCTCTGCATCGCTTCTGCCCTGACATGCCCCCTCTGGGTATCGCTCAAGCGACGTAGCACTCAGCCAAGCCGTCATGAATTGACTCGATGACACAACAGGGCAAATCCCACGTGCATAGGCAGTCTGCCTTGAACGGGAAAGTCATCTCTTCAAGGAACGAAGAGCAGGTGCATCAAGCAATGAACGTAGAAACAGAACATCCCACTGATCGCGGATCAGTGGGATGGTTTGGCGAGTCCCAGCAGATCAGGGACTCAGGTGCTATCGCTCATTCCCAGGCGGGAAACGGGTCCGGCAGAATATGCCAGGCTTCCTTGCCTGCCAGCAGCGTGGCGTCATCGAGCAGACACTCATCCAGCGCCTGGCGGATACGGTCTTCCTCCAGGTTCTGACCGATGAACACCAGCTCCTGGCGCATGTCGCCGAAGGGCTCTTGCCATTTTTCCTGGATCGACGCCAGGTACTCGGGGTCTTCGGGCCATTCGACCTTCGGTACCGCCTTCCAGAACATGCCGCCGAACCCATAGTGGGCGATGCCACCGGCCTGGTTCCACTGCCCCGCGAACTGTGGGCGCGTGGCCAGCCAGAAGAAGCCCTTGGAGCGCAGCAGCTTGCCACCGAACCAGTCACCGTGGAGCAGCTGGTGGAATTTCTCGGGATGAAACGGTACACGCGCATGGTAGGAGAAGCTCGAGATGCCGTACTCCTCGATCTCCGGCACGTGCTCGCCGCGCATCTCCTTCAGCCAGCCCGGTGCCTGCTGCGCTCGATCGAAACTGAAGCGACCGGTGTCCAGCACCTTGGAAAGCGGCACGGTGCCCTGCGTCATGGGCAGAATCTCGGCTTCCGGGTTGAGCGAGCGCAGCACGGCCGTCAGCTCATCCAGCTGAGTTGCCTCGATCATGTCCGTCTTGCTAATCAGCAGCACATCGCAGAACTCGATCTGGTCGACCAGCAGATCCGCGACATTGCGCTCATCGTCCTCGCCGAGGCTTTCTCCGGCTTCGGCCAGTGACTGCGCCTCGCGATACTGAGCAAGGAAGTTGGCGCCATCCACGACGGTGACCATGGTGTCGAGACGTGCGACATCCGAGAGGCACTGGCCATCTTCGTCCTCGAAGGTGAAGGTCTCCGCCACCGGCAGCGGCTCGGAAATGCCGGTGGACTCGATCACCAGACAGTCGAAGCGCCCCTCCTCGGCCAATCGCCGGACCTCAATGAGCAGGTCCTCGCGCAACGTGCAGCAGATACAGCCATTACTCATCTCCACCAGCTGCTCCTCGGCGCGATTGAGCGCCACCTCGCCACCTGTGCCGGATGCGCCGCGTACCATGGCGGCGTCGATATTGACCTCGCTCATGTCATTGACGATCACCGCGACTCGCCGCCCTTCGCGGTTGGCCAGAATGTGATTCAACAGCGTCGTCTTGCCGGCGCCCAGAAAACCGGACAACACGGTTACCGACAAGGGATATGAAGGAGACATTTGGGGGGAAGTCATCAGGCACTACCTCAATGGGTTGGGTCATTGCCACGCCGTGCGCGCATGACGACATTCTTGCCGGCGCAGGGTCAGGTGATTCGCTGACGTGGGGACCGCTGGTTTCTTGATCATCAGATGCGGAAAATGATACGTTATAACATAATCTCCCGTCAGCCATTTTCTGATGAAGCGCCCCACCTCTCTTGTATCGTCAGCATCAGAAAGAAAAAAAACGCCCCGCTGGCAAGCCAGCGGGGCGTTTCTCATCCCGAGCAGAATGTCAGGTGACGATCAGACCGCCATCATCACGGCAGAGGCCATCACTGCCCCACCCACCAGGCGAGACGCGATGGTTGGCACACTCATCAGGCGCAGACCCACTGCACGGCCCAGCAACGCCAGGGCCAGTGTCGCGACCACGAAGCCCGCCATGTAACCCATGGCACTGCCAGCCGCCGGCATTTCCAGCGCGTGGGCGAAGCCGTGGAAGGCCATGAAGCCGGCCACCATGACGGCGCCAGCCAGAGTCGGCAGACGCAGCAGCAATGCCACCAGCGCACCGGACACCAGCACCGAGAGCAGGATGCCCTGCTCCGCAATCAGCGCATGCAGCGCCTGTCCACCGCTGAGAAGCGCAATACCGGCCCCCGCCAGCATGCCGATGACCATCAGCAGCGGTGTACCAACCCTCAAGGCCCGTGACTGGCGCGCGCTCCAGATGCCGATGGCCAGCATGGCCAGCAGATGATCCAGCCCGGTGAAGGGATGCGTCAGGCCGGCCATCAGTCCCTGGGCATCATGGCCGGGATGTGCGGAGGCCGAGGTCGCCACCAGTAACAGTGAGGTGGCCAGCAGTGCGGAGTGAGAACGCTTCATGTGTCATTCCTGAACAAGATGATGATGAATTCACCCGATATCCGTCATGTGTCGACTACCGGGAGACAATGGATCCCAAGCAAGCGGTAGAAAACGCTGCGCCGTCAGGCCTGTGCGGCCAACTTTTCCGGGCGGCGCTCCGGCAGCATGCCGCGATCCAGAATGAAGGCGATGATCTCTTCCAAACCGACGCCGTCATACAGGTTGGCGAACACGAAGGGCCGCTCGCCACGCATCTTGCGCGAGTCGCGGTCCATCACCTCAAGCGAGGCATGCACCTGCTCGGCGATGTCGATCTTGTTGATGATCAGAAGGTCGGACTTGGTGATGCCCGGCCCGCCCTTGCGCGGAATCTTGTCACCTGCCGAGACGTCGATTACATAGAGCGTGAGATCGGAAAGTTCGGGGCTGAAGGTCGCGGACAGGTTGTCACCGCCGGATTCCACCAGCACCAGCTCCATGTTCGGATGGCGGGCCTGAAGATCATCGATGGCCGCCAGATTCATCGAGGCGTCTTCGCGGATCGCGGTATGCGGACAGCCGCCGGTCTCGACGCCGAGAATACGGTCCGCCTCCAGTGCTTCATGACGCAGCAGGAAATCGGCATCTTCGCGGGTGTAGATGTCATTGGTGACTACCCCGATGTCGTAGTGATCGCGCAGGGCCAGACACAGCTGACGCAACAGCGCCGTCTTGCCGGAGCCCACCGGCCCACCCACTCCTACGCGTAGACAATGCTTCATGACAGCTTCCTTTCTCGTGAGATATCAGGCGTTCGTGTCGGTCGGTTCAGGCGCCGCCGCCTCAGGACAGGCGGCGTTCGCTCAACTCCTGAACAGACGGGAATATTGGGTTTCGTGCTGTGCGGAGGCGAGTGCCAGCCCCGGCAGTATCGGGCCAAGCGCTGCATCCGGGCGCTCAAGCGCCTGTGCGACGACCTCCACCACGCGGGGGCGCAGTTGCTCGGTCAGGCGCTGCGCGGCGGTATGCCCCAGCGGCATGGCCTTGCAGGCCACCGCCAGCTGGTTTTCCAGCCAGGCCCAGGAGAAGCCGATCAAGGTCTGGCGCAGTGGCACCCCACGCTGGTGCGCCACCCAGGCAAACACCGTGACGTAGCCCGGTGTCTCGGGCATCAGCGCCGCTGGCGGTTCACGTTCGAGGCTTCTGAGCAGCCGCAGCAGCGCCGCCCCGAGACGCGCGTCCTCATCGCTGAGTTCGGCGGTTTCGCGTGTCGCCTTGAGCCAGCCATCCCACTCATTGAGCGCCGCCGCATCCTCCTCGGCCCATGCCTGCTGCAGGCGCACCAGCAACGGCAGTTCGCAACGGCCGAGCCCGTCTTCCAGCACGCCGTCGATCCACTCGCCAAGCTCCTGCTCCTGAGTGACCCACCCCAGTTCGAAGGCACTCTCCAGCCCCTGGGACCAGGCAAAGGCGCCGATGGGCAAGGCCGGACTCACCAACTGCAGGAGCCCCAGCAGTGCCAGGTCCTCCTGCGCCGGCAGGCCCGCCATGGCATCAGTGCTCATGCGTGTGCTCATGGGCGTGGCTATGAGAATGACCGTGGCTGTGCTCATGCCCGTGCGAATGACCATGATCGTGAGAATGAGCCCCCTGTCCCACCTGGGCATAGGCGCCCGGCTCAGGATCAAAGGGCGCCTCGTGATGGGTGAGGGTCGCGCCCAGTCGCTCGGCCAGTGCTTCCAGCACGTGGTCCGGCGGGAAGCGCACCCAGCCGGTTTCGCCCTTGGCTTCAGTATCAGCGTCAGCCGTCTGCATGCCGATCGCCAGCTGCACGTGGCGATTGCCTAGGTGATAGCAGAGCGCCGCCATCGGACGCCCGGCGGCGATGTGGGCAGTCACTACCGGCTCATCCGCGGCGCGGATGCAGATCACCTCGCCTTCGCGTGAGGCCAGCCGATCGCCGTCACGCAGCACCGGTCCGCGATCCAGAAACAGGCCGACCTCGCGCCCGCCGTCCGTGGTGGCACGCAGCCGCCCGCGGATGCGCAGCTCCAGCGGCAGAGTCAAGGTATCCAGAGGCTCCGCCTCGGTGTGAGCGCTCGCTGGGTCGCCTGATCCACTGGCGTCTGGCAGGCGATGTATCAGTTCCATCATGGCGTCAATCTCGAATAGGGAATCAGAACAGGCACTGGAAACAGGCCCTCAGAACAGATGATAGCGCTGGGCCAGCGGCAGCTCGGTGGCAGGCTCACAGGTCAGAAGTTCACCGTCGGCGAAGACTTCGTAGGTTTCGGGGTCGACCTTGAGCTCCGGGCAGGCATCGTTGAGTTTCATGTCACGCTTGCGCACCTGGCGTACATCGCGACAGGCGGACAACGGGCTATCGAGTCCGAGGGCCTCGCCGACACCGGCCTTGAGTGCCGCCTGAGAGACGAAGGTCAGACGCGTGGCGCTGGCTGCCTTGCCGAAGGCGCCGAACATCGGGCGGTAATGCACGGGCTGCGGCGTGGGAATCGAGGCATTCGGGTCGCCCATCGGCGCGGCGGCGATCATGCCGCCCTTGAGAATGCAGGCCGGTTTGACGCCAAAGAACGCCGGTGACCAAAGCACCAGATCCGCCAGCTTGCCGACCTCAATGGAGCCGACTTCATGGGCGATGCCGTGGGTAATGGCCGAGTTGATGGTGTACTTGGCGATATAGCGGCGGGCACGGAAGTTGTCGGTGCCGCGCTCGGCATCCTCCGCCAGCAGGCCGCGCTGCTCACGCATCTTGTGCGCGGTCTGCCAGGTGCGGCAGATCACCTCGCCCACACGGCCCATCGCTTGGGAATCCGAGGACATCATCGAGATGACACCCAGGTCATGCAGGATGTCCTCGGCGGCGATGGTCTCGCGGCGAATGCGCGAATCGGCGAAGGCCACATCCTCGGGGATGCTCGGGTCCAGGTGGTGGCAGACCATCAGCATGTCGAGATGCTCATCCACCGTGTTGACGGTATAGGGACGCGTCGGGTTGGTGGAGGACGGCAGCACATTGGGCCGCGAACAGGCGGTGATGATGTCCGGCGCATGGCCGCCACCGGCGCCTTCGGTATGGAAGGTGTGGATGCAACGATCCTTGAAGGCCGCCAGCGTATCCTCGACGAAGCCTGATTCATTCAGGGTGTCGGTATGGATCGCCACCTGCACATCGTAGGCGTCGGCCACCGTGAGACAGTTGTCGATGGAGGCCGGCGAGGTGCCCCAGTCCTCATGCAGCTTGAGGCCGATCACACCGGCCTCGATCTGCAGCTCCAGCCCCTCGGGCAGCGAGGCATTGCCCTTGCCAAGAAAGCCGATGTTCATCGGCAGGCTGTCCACCGACTGCAACATCTTGCCGATATGCCAGGGCCCCGGCGTACAGGTGGTGGCATTGGTGCCGGTGGCCGGCCCCGTGCCACCGCCGAGCATGGTGGTGATGCCGCTCATCAGCGCCTCTTCCACCTGCTGGGGGCAGATGAAGTGAATGTGCGGGTCGACACCGCCGGCAGTCAGGATCTTGCCCTCGCCGGCGATGACCTCGGTACCCGGACCGATCACGATGTCCACGTCAGGCTGGGTGTCGGGATTACCGGCCTTGCCGATGGCCGCGATGCGCCCGGCCTTGAGACCGACATCCGCCTTGACGATGCCCCACCAGTCCAGAATCAGCGCATTGGTGATCACAGTATCCATCACGCTCTCATCAGCGCGCTGACTCTGGCCCATGCCATCGCGAATCACCTTGCCACCGCCGAACTTCACTTCTTCCCCGTAATGGGTGAAATCCTTCTCCACCTCGATCCACAGTGCCGTATCGCCCAGACGTACGCGGTCACCAGTGGTCGGGCCGTACATGTCGGCATAGGCCTGTCGCGTTATCTTCATGGGTTGCCTCTTGATCCCTGAGCCGCAGTCTCTGAATGAGCTCCAAGGTAAATGCCTGTCGGTGCCATTGCCTGACGCCTTGACGGAAAGATTGTCACTCGCTCAGCGCTCGACACTGCCGTCATCCTTGAGCTGTCCCATCACCTCGCCACGGAAGCCATAGATGTGGCGACTGCCGGCGAAGGGAATCAGCGTGACGTCACGCGTCTGCCCGGGCTCGAAGCGAATCGCCGTGCCGGCGGCGATGTCCAGCCGCTGTCCGAGGGCGGCCTCGCGATCGAACACCAGCGCCGGATTGGCCTCGGCAAAGTGATAGTGCGAGCCGATCTGGATCGGTCGGTCACCGCGATTGCCGACCGAGAGCGTGGTGCGCAGGCGGTCCTCGCAGAGAGAGATCTCGCCGTCCGCCACCTGATATTCACCGGGAATCATCATTGCTCACCTCACACGATGGGGTTGTGAACGGTCACCAGCTTGGTGCCATCCGGGAAGGTCGCCTCGACCTGCACCTCGGGAATCATCTCGGCGATGCCTTCCATCACGTCATCACGGGTCAGCACCTCTGCCCCGCGCCCCATCAGCTCAGCCACACTCAATCCTTCGCGTGCCCCTTCCAGAATCTCGGCGCTGATCAATGCGATGGATTCCGGATAGTTGAGCTTGAGGCCCTTGGCCTTGCGGCGCTCGGCCAGCAGCGCTGCGGTAAACAGCAACAGCTTATCCTTGTCTCTTGGCGTCAGTTCCATGTCGTGGCTCTTGTGGTTGTCATTGCGTGGGGGCTCTCGAGGTCAGGTCAGCCAGATACGCGGCACCTGTGCCTCACGCCCCGTCATCAGTGGGCGCAGGATCCGCCATGCCTGCTGGCACAGCGCCCAGGCCTCGTTGCGTTCATGGCCCAGATAGCGCAGCAGCAATACGCCTTCGCGGCGTGTCACCGCCCAGCGCGGGGAAAACGACAACGCCTCACGCAGCGCCTCAATGGCCGCCGCCTCATCTGCAAGCCCGACCGCCCACAGCGTGGCCTGGACACTGCAGCCGCCCTGCCCCCAGCGCCCCGTGAAGCGCGGATGCAGCGGGTCCAGCGACTGGCGCTCGATCCAGACTGGCTTGCCGTCACGCGTCAGGCGAAAGCGTTGTTCCAGATGGCCGCTGACGAAGGGCAACTCACCGACGGGCCGGCCGAGTGCCAGCACTTCCCAGCCCAGACAACGGGCATTGCCCTCAAGCTCGAGAGTGGTGGTCTGCTCGCCGCGCGAGCCATTGAAGGCCAGCGTCTCCTGTGGCAGCCATTCCAGAGTGGCGCCGTTGGCGACCTTGAGATGCGTATGCTGGCCCCAGGCCACGCCGTTGCGATCCGCCTTGTAGAGCTTGGCGGCCGCAGGCGTGGTCAACAGCACCTGCGCGCCTTGCTCAACCTCTGCCGTGATATGCAGCGCATCACCACTGACCAGCCCGCCGGGAGGGTGCAGCAGATAGACATGGCAGCATCCGTGGCGGCCTTCCGGATAGAAAGGGCGCTGCACACGCAGCGGGCCGTGATGACGACGACGCGTCAGTCGCGTGATGGGGCCTGCGCCATCACGGGTGTCGGTCTCGAAGCGCAGCGCCAGCGAGGCCTGCCACTGACGCTGATCATCGAAGCGATGGCCGGACGCGACATCCGTCGCGCCGTCTGCGGAAATCATGCACTGGATGGTCATACGGTCAGGTGCTGCTTGATCAATTCATCGGACAGCGCCGCGATTTCGCCTTCGGCCACCCGCCGGCCGCGATCCATGATCACGAAGCGATCGGCGTACTTGCGCGCGAAGGGCAGCTTCTGCTCGACCAGCAGCACCGTCAGGCCGTCTTCCTTGATCAGGCGGCGAATGACATCGCCTATCTGGGCGACGATATTGGGCTGGATGCCTTCGCCGGGCTCATCGAGGATCAGCAGGCGCGGTTCGATCACCAACGCGCGGCCGATGGCGAGCTGTTGCTGCTGCCCGCCGGACAGGTCACCCCCACGCCGGTGACGCATCTCCTTGAGCACGGGAAACAGCTCATAGATGCGCTCGGGAATCTGACGCAGCCCATCACGACGTACGGCGAGCCCGGTGCGCAGGTTCTCTTCCACCGTCATCATCGGGAAGATCTGACGCCCCTGGGGGACATAGCCGACGCCCAGGCGGGCGCGCTCCTCGAGCTTGCGACGTGTCAGGTCAAGGGGCTCGTGGCCACTGGCATCGCCACTGATGTTCTCACCACTACCGCCCTCGCCCTCGGCGCGATACAGCAGCTTGCCGTCACGGACACTCTCCTCACCCATGATGCACTTCATCAAGGTGGTCTTGCCGACGCCGTTGCGGCCCATCACGCAGGTGCATTGGCCGGCGGGAATCTCCAGCGTGAGATCCCACAGCGTATGACTCTCGCCGTAGAACTGATTGAGCGACTCGATGCTCAGCAGCGGCGCCACGTCATTCGTCGCCGCATCATTCGTCTCCGCGTCACGGGTCGGCGATGCGGGGGACATCGGGGTATCGGTCATCTGCGCTTGCGTCATCCGTCACTCTCTCCCAGGTAGACCTCGACGACCTTGGGGTCGCTCGATACCTCATCCATGCTGCCTTCCGCCAGTACCGAGCCCTGATGTAGCACCGTGACCTTGCGCGCGATGGAGCGCACGAAGCCCATGTCATGCTCGACCACCACCACCGACTGGCGTCCCGCCAAGCTGGTCAGCAGCTCCGCGGTGCGCTCCATCTCCTGCTCGGTCATGCCGGCCACCGGCTCATCGACCAGCAGCAGACGCGGTTTCTGCATCAACAGCATGCCGATCTCCAGCCACTGCTTCTGGCCGTGGGACAGGATGCCCGCCTCGCGCGCATGCCATTCCTTGAGATGAATCGTCTGCAGCACTTCCTCGATCCGATCCCGAGTCTCGCCGGTCATGCGCGCGGTCAGGGTCGGGAAGATGCGCTTGTCGGTGGCCATCGCGAGTTCGAGATTCTCGAACACGCTGAGCGCCTCGAAGACGGTGGGCTTCTGGAACTTGCGACCGATGCCCAGGGTGGCGATCTCGGGCTCACTCATGTGCAGCAGATCGTGGCGGCTGCCGAACCACACCGAGCCACTGTCGGGGCGCGTCTTGCCGGTGATGATGTCCATCATCGTGGTCTTGCCGGCGCCGTTGGGGCCGATGATGCAGCGCAGCTCACCATCGTCGATGGTCAGGTTGAGGTCGTTGATCGCCTTGAAGCCATCGAAGCTGACACTGACATCCTCCAAATAGAGGATCGGCCCGTGGGTCACATCCACTGGCGAGACACGTGGGGTCAGGAAGTCGAACACGCGATCCCGCGTCGCCATCTCTTTTAACAGGCTCATGCAGTGGCCTCCTGCTCGGTGGGACGAGTCGCGTTCGTCGGATCAATCTTCGCCTTGGACGACGAGCGCCGGCCCCAGCCACGCTGGGCGAACAGGCCGGCGATCCCCTTGGGCAACAGCACGGTGACCAGCACGAACAGACCGCCGAGAGCGAACAGCCAGGCGTCCGGCATGATGCCGGTGAACACCGTCTTGGCGTAATTGACGATCAGCGCGCCCAGCACGGCGCCGTAGAGCGTCGCACGGCCACCGAGCGCCACCCACACCACCACCTCGATGGAGAACAGCGGCGAGAACTCGCCGGGATTGATGATGCCGACCTGCGGCACATACAGCGCTCCCGCCACTCCGGCCAGCATCGCCGAGACCACGAAGATGAACAGCTGGACACGTTCGACGCGATAGCCCAGAAAGCGCGTGCGCGCCTCGGCGTCGCGACAGGCGATGCTCAGCCGCCCGAGCTTGGAGCCGACGATGCCGCGACACAGCAGATAACCGAGTCCCAGCGCCACACCGCTGGCGATGAACAGCGCGATGCGCATGGCATCCGTGCGCAGATCGAAGCCCAGCATGTCCTTGAAGTCAGTCAGGCCGTTGTTGCCGCCAAAGCCCATCTCGTTGCGGAAGAACGCCAGCATCAAGGCGAAGGTCAGCGCCTGGGTAATGATGGAGAGATAGACACCGGTGACGCGGGAGCGGAAGGCCAGGAAGCCGAACACCAGCGCCAGCAGCCCCGGTGCCAGCAGCACCATCAGGAAGGCGAAGGCCGGCATGTCAAAGCCCTGCCAGAACCACGGCAGCTCCTGCCAGTTGAGGAAGACCATGAAGTCCGGCAGTTCCGGATTGCCATACACGCCGCGGTCGCCCACCTGGCGCATCAGGTACATGCCCATGGCGTAACCGCCCAGCGCGAAGAAGGCGCCGTGGCCCAGGCTGAGGATGCCCAGGTAGCCCCAGACGAGATCCACCGCCACCGCCAGCAGCGCATAGCACAGGTACTTGCCCAGCAAGGTGACGGTGAAGGTGCTGACATGCAGCGGATTACTCTCGGGCAGCAGCACATGCAGCAGCGTGACCGCGAGTACCGACAGTGTCAGAACTGCCAGGAATATCTGGGTGGAGCGCTCCGTGAAGGGGCGCGCCAGCCAGGAACGTGAATCAGGCATGGATCAACCCTCCGCGGCGCGGCCCTTCTGCGGGAAGAGTCCCCGCGGGCGCTTTTGAATGAACAGGATGATGAACACCAGCACCACGATCTTGGCGAGGACCGCGCCCGCCCAGGGCTCGAGGAACTGATTGAGAAGTCCCAGCGACATGCCGGCCACCAGCGTGCCCCACAGATTGCCGACCCCGCCGAACACCACCACCATGAAGGAATCGATGATGTAGTTCTGGCCCAGGTTCGGCCCGACGTTGGTGATCTGCGAGAGCGCTACTCCGGCAAGGCCGGCAACGCCGGAGCCGAGTGCGAAAGTCATGATGTCGACACGCGTCGCCTTGATGCCCATCGAGCGCGCCATGGCACGGTTCTGGGTTACCGCCCGCACCTCGAGACCGAGACGGGTGCGGCGCATGATCAGCATCAGGCCAGCGAATACGAACAGCGCGAAGCCGATGATGTAGAGGCGATTGAGCGTCAGTGACAGCGCCTCGTTGATCATCAGCGAGCCGCTCATCCACTCCGGCGTCACCACGATGCGATTCAAGGGCGAGATGGTGGTGCGTACCAGCTGCTGCAGGATCAGGCTGATGCCGAAGGTGGCCAGCAAGGTCTCCAGCGGTCGCCCCTTGAGGTGCTGGATGACGCTGCGCTCGATGATCACGCCCACCGCCGCCGCGACCAGAAAACCCGCCGGAATCGACAGCAGCAGCGCCAGCCCCGGCTGCCCGGGCAGCAGCTGCTGCATGCCCCAGGTGGTGTAGGCACCTAGCATGATCAGTTCACCATGCGCCATGTTGATCACGCCCATGACACCGAAGGTGATGGCAAGCCCGATGGCAGCCAGCACCAGTACCGAGCCCAGCGAGAGGCCGAAATACAGCGTCTCGAGCCCGCTGTTGAGCTGAAGCTTCTGCTCGATACCGGCCAGCGCCACCTTGGCGGCCTGGGCCAGCTGCGGATCATCACTCACCGCGGCGCCATTGATAGCAGCGATCGCGGCGGCGTTCAGGCTGCCGGACAGCGTCTCCAGCGCCGCAGGATCGCCATTGGCTTCCAGCTGCTGAATGGCGAGTGCCTCCGCCAAGGTGTCGCGGATATCAGCATCGGCTTCCTGCTCGATTAGGCTTGGCAGCCGCTCAGCCATGGCCTCATCGACACTGCCGCGCAGGCCGCGCGCCGCGACGAGCCTGACCTCCGTATTCGAGGACAATAGGTCGATCATCGAGAGCACGCCATCGATATGTCCGCGCAGCGAGTTGTTGCTGCGCAGTGCCTTGAGGTCACGGCGCGAAACCTTGCCCGCCGATTCTCCCGACAGAGCGTCAGAAACGGTCCACTCACGGCCACGATTGTTGTCGATGATCAAGAAGCGCTCGGCGTCCTTGAGACGAGCCAGCTTGCTTGAGGAGAAGGCTTCTAGCCAGCCACGCGCGCGCTCATCGCCGCTCATGGCGATCTCATCGATCACGGCCGGCTTGGCGGGATTGCGCGCTTCGGCAAGTCGGGTCAGCAAGGTCTGGGCAGCGCTGTCAGACAGACGTGCTGACTGCCCAGTCGCGGATTCGGACTGGGCAGCGGCAAACAGGGGGAATGACAGAAGACAGATCAGCAGCATCCTCTGCCAGCACCAGCGGAACAATATTGCAACGGAGATAGACATCAAGAAGGCCATCCATGGTGAACGCGCGAAGGCGTCATCAGTCTCCGAGGGCGTCGCGCCCCCGGAACCGACACTCAGCGAGGCGGCACGCAGGTTCGAATGCGCGCCGCCTCACTCTCAGAACGTGCTACGCATCATTGCGTGGCGACGTTCGGTTGAGCCCCACAGGAATGGGTCTCGACGTTGTAGTTGCCGCACTCCATCGGTTTGCGCCAGTCACTGATCAAGTCTTTCGAGCCTTCCAGATAGTCCGACCAGGCATCGCCTGCCACGGTGGACGGGGTCTGCCAGACGACGGAGAACTGGCCGTTGTCCTGGATCTCGCCGATAAGCACCGGCTTGGTGATGTGATGGTTGGGCATCATGGTGGCGTAGCCGCCGGTCAGGTTGGGCACCGAGACACCGATGATGGCGTCCTTGACCGCATCGACCTCGACACTGCCGGCCTTGCGCGCGGCTTCCATCCACATATTGAAGCCGATGTAGTGGGCTTCCATCGGGTCGTTGGTGACCGCATCTTCCTTGCCGGTGTAATCAATCCACTCATCGATGAAGTCGTAGTTGGTGTCGCTGTCCACGCTCATGAAGTAGTTCCAGGCGGCCAGGTGGCCGATCAGCGGCGCGGTATCGATGCCCGAGAGCTCCTGCTCGCCCACCGAGAAGGCCACCACCGGGATGTCCTCGGCATTGATGCCCTGGTTGGCCAGCTCACGATAGAACGGCACATTGGCATCGCCATTGATGGTGGACACCACGGCCGTCTTCTTGCCGGCACTGCCGAAGGACTTGATATCCGAGACGATGGACTGCCAGTTGGAATGGCCGAAGGGGGTGTAATTGACCATCACATCCGCGTCCGCCACGCCCTTCGACTTGAGGTAGGCGGCCAGGATCTTGTTGGTGGTACGCGGATAGACATAGTCCGTGCCCGCCAGCACCCAGCGCTCCACGCCCACATCGTTCATCAAGTAATCCACTGCCGGAATCGCCTGCTGATTGGGCGCCGCTCCGGTGTAGAAGACGTTCTCCGAGGACTCCTCGCCCTCATACTGCACCGGATAGAACAGCAGGCCGTTGAGCTCCTCGACCACCGGCAGCACCGACTTGCGCGAGACGGACGTCCAGTTGCCGAAGATCACGTCGACCTTGTCCTGCGCCAGCAGCTCACGCGCCTTCTCGGCGAACAGCGGCCAGTTGGAGGCCGGGTCGACCACGACAGGCTCTAGCTTGCGTCCCAGCAGCCCGCCCTGCTCGTTCTGCTTCTCGATCAGCATCAACATGGTGTCTTTCAGTGTCGATTCACTGATCGCCATGGTGCCGGACAGTGAGTGCAGGATGCCGACCTTGATCGGCCCCTCTTCTGCCTGGGCGACATTGGCCAGCGAGAAACCGACACAGGCGGATAGCATTGCGGCAGCGATTTTCTTGTTCACGACATTCCCTCGTGTCTTGTTGTACTTGTTGTCCCGATTGAAGTAGTGCAATCGATGTGCCAGCCCGTGATCAAGCGCACCCGTATAGGGGAATCACCCTCGTAACGCGTTGTCTGGAGAGATGCACACATACCTTAAGTGCACCGAAACAGAGCAACAAAATCTCCTTCATGTTGAAAGCGCACCAACATGGTGAGCTTTCTACAAACACCTCATATAAGCCTCTGTTTCACAGTGCTTCTTAGACTGGTTTTATATTGTTGCGTACTGGTGCATATCGCATTCGACAGACTTTCCGTCCACATGATGTCTCTGCGAAATCAACCCCTTTTTAACAGCCCTTCCCCTCTCTATGAGGACAGCGACTTCTGACATACAGACTGCAGGAGTGCGGCCGTCAGGCCGTTGCAGATCGCCTTCCCTGAAGCACGAAGCCCGATAGCGTAGGTGGGACTTGCGAACAACAGCGCAAGTCACAGGCGTCACAGCGTCGACGCCCCACACTACTGATCAACCGAGGTGCTTCATGACCATCCCATTGCCATACCGGTATTCATCCAGGCGTGAAAACGCCCCGTGCTGGATAACACCCTCTGACTTCGATGGATTGACACCATCAGGAGGTGAGCATGTCGCTTGAAAAGGAACCGGGACGCTTACCGAGCGAAGTCACGCCATGGCTCGGGAAAGAGCAGAGCCATGAGCTGACAGGCAACATGCAATTGTCACGCGCCGCGAGACGGCTACTGGCTGACAGCATGGCAAAGAACACCATCCTGGCATTTCGATCAGATATCCGGGGCTTCTTGAAAGCCGGCTACTCACTCCCCGCCACTTCCCATCAGGTCGCCAACTATCTGGCGGAGATGCATGCCAAAGGACGCAAGCCTGCCACGATTTCTCGTCACGCCAGCTCGCTGGGTACCTGGCATGTCTATATGCAGTTGCCCTCGCCCACGCTGAGCCTGGAAGTGAAAGGGGTATTGAAGGGGATTCATCGCAAGAGTGATGGACGACAGCGCCAGGCCCCCGCTTTGCGGCTCCATCATTTGCAACAGCTGTTGCAAGCTCTGGACCTAGATGCTCCCCGAGATCTACGTGATGCCAGCATGTTCTGCCTGTGCTTCTACGGGGCGTTTCGCGCAAGTGAGGTCGTCGCGCTCTACCGAGAGGATATCGAATGGCGTGATGCCGGTATCGTGATCACGTTGCGCCACAGCAAAACCAATCAAAGCGGACGGATCGAACAGAAGACGCTCCCCCGCAATCCAGCCGGCGGGCGTTGCTGCCCAGTGACGTTACTGGAGGCTTGGCTTGCCTGGAGTGGCATTCGTCGAGGTGCACTATATCGCTCCATCGATCAGGCAGATCGAGTGGGGGCCGGCAGAATGCACCCCGTCACGTTCGGCAATCTACTCAAGAAGGCGTTACAGCGCGCCAACCTCAGTGCAGAAAAGTTCACCACCCACAGCTTTCGTGCCGGCTTCATTACCGAAGCGCATCTTCGTGGGAAAAGCGATCAACAGATAAAGCGCATCAGCGGGCATCGTGATCAGAAGACTTTCGAACGCTACATTCGACTGGCGGATGACATGCATGACCCGGGCAATGACATCTTTTGATAGCTCGCACCCTGAAAGGCGCTGCCAAGGACGGCAGCACTTCCAGCGGGGTCGATGAGATGATATTTATCCTACTATAAGGATGAGATAATTAATAAGACGCAAGGGAGAGCTCATGACCGATACCTACACGCCCCTGCCTGAGGCTGAGTTTTCCATCTCAGGCAAGATACGGAATCTTTCACGACGCTCTCTTGGCGATCTCATCTCCCTTCCGCCTCCACGCAAAGGCAAGGCCCCTTCATACAAGGGCCTGCTGCTCAGCCACCTCCCCATCGTGCTTGTCGGTGCCCAGGGCCACACCGAGCTGCTCACCCATGGCATGCTCCTGCGACAACTCAGAGAGTCATCTCTCGAGAACTTCCGTTCCCTCAAGGTGTTTGAGGTGGACCGTGAAGGTCTCACCTACGAGGAGCTGGAGGTGTTGCGCTATCTGTCAGAGGTGCTACCTCAGGAGCTTTTCAACACCTCACACGTGATGGAAGCCCGTGCATTCATCAAGCAGCTCAATGAGAAGCCTGGGCTGGAAGAGAAGTTGGCCCGTATCGTGTTCGGGTTATCGAAACCCACCCTGGATATCAAGAGTCTCATGATCCTGACCCAGGGCCGCTGGGCGAAGAGCACACTGCAACGTGCCCACAGCCCCAAAGGCCAGCGGAGTCTCGACGATGATCGCGGAGCCTCAGAGCCACTCTCCCCCGAGACAAGCAAGGACAACGAGGCACAAAAAGCGGCGCCAACATCAGTGCCCCTCACTCCCCCAGCGCCCAAGCCGATTCCATCCGCTCGGTACCAATCAGCATCGGGCTCCGCCCCAGACACCACGAGGCCAGCCACCTCACCCACTCGCAGGTCCCATGTAGCACAAAGGGTTGACGACCTGTTTGGCGATCTATTGGACGAGGAAGGGAGTCCTCCTCATGATGGATGATACTCCCGAAAGCAAGACATGGCTCCCCGAAACCATCCTTCATCAGTGGGAAGAACAACTAGATGACGTGGTATTGTCGGCTTCGGAGGAAACGCGCTTATGGCCGTTTCTTCACTGTAATCTTCCCCCATGTAGTCAGGCGGATCTCTGGATATCCGCTCATATTCAGGCAGCGGATGACAATGATCCTGAGTTGCTCGACCTCATCAACAAACTCCTGAGGATACTCCCTCTTGCGCCGGGACCATTACAGGCGATTCGTCAGAGCCACCCACTGCATAGCCAGCTGACCTTTCCCGATAAATTCGCTCCCTCCATGGTGCGAGCCAATATCGCAAACCAGGCAATACAGCTCGCGCGCCATGGCACGACCTCAACACACGCTTTCGAACTCTTGCCAAGCAATGGCGAGCCATCCCCCATCGAGCACAATCGCCGATTGATTCGTCTTGCCTTGCGCGACATGGCCGGCTATCACTCGGGGCCTTCTGTCGATTGCAATCTCTATTACCAGCATTTATCGACCCTACATGTCGCATTGAAGTACATGCTGCCACTTTGGCAGCACCCGATCGCGTGGCATCGTTCTGCCAATCTCTCGTTACTCAGCGCCTGTAAACATATCCCGTGGCTGAAAAACGGCAACCCAAGACTGTATGACCAATTGCAGCAGGCCCAGGAATTGCTCTCCGGTTACCTGCCCATCGGAACTCGTCGCGCGCCCTACGCGAAGCGGCTCCCACAACGCTCCGTCTTTTTTCACGACTCATTCAAGCGCGACTTTTCATCGGTTGCCTCCAGTCCTGAACTATCTGAGACACTCGTTACCGCACGACTCTCGGACGACAACGAGGACGTTGACACCAGTCTCGAACCAGACAAGATCTCTCAGCCACAAGAAGAAGTGGAAGCGCCCTTTCATCACAAGGGAGATACCCTGTTGACACCGCAAGATTGCAGGGTGATCGCGCGCAAACGCCAGCAAACCTCTATCGCACAGAGCCTGGGAAGTCTGTCGAATTTCGCCACCACTCAAGGGCAGATCCGAAGAATACTGACATTACCTTTCCCGCCTGATGCCAGACTGCTGGTGCAGCTTGTGCTCGCAACAGGTATTGCCCCCGAACGTCTCAGTCAGCTCCGTGTGACGGGTGTCGAGCAGGAGGCACTGCTCTGCACTGCGACGGTGTCGCGGAATCAATCACTGCAGTGGGTCCCCGATAGCAACACACTCTACGTTCCTGTCATTCATGCACCGTCACAAAGCCCACCCCTGCCTCTTCGCCTACCGGACGCCCTCGCGATACCCCTCAATCAATTGAGCGAAGCGACAACTCAGCCTCTGACCAAGAGTCTGGCGGTGCTCAACCGCCAGCTGAGGCAACATATGGCAACGCACACAGGCACGACTCCCACGGCCCAGCGCGTGGCCAGAGCCGCACGGCTTCATCTTCTCGGCATGGCGAAGACCGATATCGAAGCGGAGTGGCTTCACGGGGAGCTCAGCCTGAAAACAGCAGCGCCTGCCGCTTACCGCAAGACGTCCCTACGTGAACTGCAGCGTCTCATGAACACGTCGCTGGGGTGGTGGGAGATCACGACACCGATTAACGCGACCCTGCCTCCCAGGAATGCACACGCCATCACGACCTTGGGCTCGAGCATGACACTTTCGCTCCACACTGCCAGGGTGGCACTGAAGGGCTTGCATGATCTGGCCCAAAAGGGTCTTTCCGACTTTCCCATTGCTGCCCGTGGCCGAACCCCTTCACCTGAGGACTGCTCGGCCTTGATCGAGCTCAACAGTGCGCTTTGCTGCTACGTACTCATGGGAGTCCAGCTGACGGTAGGACTTCGTCCACCAGGTGCCACTACGCAAATGTCTCGGCGTGGACGCCTGCTGTGGATCGCTGACAAGGATTCAGGCCTCTACAGAGAAAGCCGGGTCATCCCGTTGCCTCTCCCGGTTTGCCAGAATCTCGATACCCTGCAGGCATGGCAGGCCTCCTGGCGGCAGCACTGGCCACGAAATGGCGGGACCTGGCTGTCATGGCCTGAAGACGAGCAGGCACTGGCCATATGGTGGTCAAGACGCCAAGCCAGCCTCAATCTGACCGCAAAGCCTTGCCAGCAGACCCACATCCGAGGCTGGATCAGCACACATCATCAAGCGCCGTCACTGACAGCCGCGTCACGCAGTGCACTCGCAACCCTGCTGGCACTTCCCGATAACGCGCCACGTCATTTCGTCGCCCAGACACTCGATGGGCGAATGCAAGCGAACACGCTGGATATGCTGCTGGGCCATGTCAAACGCGGCCAGCAGCGCCATGCCCCCTATGCCAGCAACATCTGCCTACCGCCGGAGATGCAACGCCTCTTGGGGGAGTTGTCCGATGAGTTGCGAATCAAGGTGATACCTCTCAAGGATTTGCCATGAGTAGAGATGGGAAGTTTTACCTTGCACCTGCAAGGGAGACGTCAGGAATCCGATCACTGGCCAAGCTCGACCCTGACTTGCACCTAAAGCTCATGAGCACCCACCACATGCAAGAGCTATGGTCGCGCTGGGAGGAACGCCGACTTGATCGAGTCAAAGGCACGCAACGCCAGCAAAGCCTGCACCTGCTGTACTGGATCGAGCGTCACGCCAAGCGCCAACCGGCCAACGATATGCCGGCAGAGGCCGGAAGCATGATGCTGTACCTCAACCATACGCAAGCCAAGGCAATGGTCACGGAACTGATTCGATGGAGAAAGGTGCATCATCGCCGGCCGATAAGGCCCCGTGAAGCTTACCGCGTCATCGGCCGCTTTCTGGAGGAAGTCAACCAAAGCCCGGGAGTCGTGGCGATGCTGCCACAGTGGCCCACACAGGCCCGGCGCAAAAGCGTGCTACCAATGGAGGCCAAAGCTCTGGACCGCGCGACCAGGGTCTTGCCGATCATCCGCGCGCTACGTCAACCCGGGACTGGCTTTCCGCTGTTGCGCGCTGCCGTAGAGCTCGGTGTGCGTGCAGGGTTAGGCCAACAGGTGATTCTGGTCACATTGGCCTGCCTGACGCGTCGTCACTTCGAGAGCGATCGCAACGCCCCCAATGAGTGGGTCTGGATCCCCGCTCACGCGGCACCGTCGACGGTCATGTCGCCTCACATGACGGCCTACCGTCTGCCATTGGAGTCGACACTGACGACTGCGCTCAAGACATTGAGAGCCAGAAAACCCACCACAGCCAAGGACGAGTGGTTATTGGCCGAGAGGCCAGAAGACCAGTCCCTCTCGATTCCCGAACGGATTCGCATCGTCAAGGGTCGCATGAGACAGGAGCTGGCCTCCCTGATCACCACACTGCCCATGACAACCGAGGAACGCCGAAGGCTTAAGCTGACCACCTTGCTGAGCGCATTGCCTCATGCGGCAGTCCTGGGGGGATTGCCCGGCTACTGGGTCAGCCAGTTCAGTCGCTATCCGATTCCCTACAGCAGCGCGCATGGGCTTTATGAGCCCCACTCCTACTTCGCTCGGCTCGAGGCTCCACCGGTCAGCACGGTCATGGCGACTGATTCCGGCTACCATCAGCAGGAACCCATGGCGGATGACGACTCGGTGAGCGCCATGGATCTTTTCGCGACCAAGGCATCAGAAACGAACGCTACCCCCCACTCAACCGTATTGACACAACCTCCGGGGCAGCGCTTGATGACCCAGGATTCCTGGCAGATAGACTGGCTTCCGTCGGCGAGACGCATCCTCAAGCAATGGATCGGGGTCATTTCCTCTGATCATCTTCGCAAGACAAGTGACGAAAGGGTCAAGAAGCGTCTGGAGGCGCTGCTGCTCGAGACAAGCAGACGCCTCACAAGACTCATGGGCATCCGCCATAGCTACCCGGTCATGGTGCTCTATTGGCTGCATGATCTGCGCGTGACTCGCATGCTGCGCGTCAGTTCGCTGCACACCTATCTTTCTCGCAGCTTGCCGATGGCGATGGCGGACTACACCTTGTCGATCGACATTCAGGAGTGGGACAACGACAGTGCCCAGGAAATGTGCTGGTGCGTGCCACGCGATATGGGGTGGTCAGCCAGCACGACACACAGCTTTCTTGGCAATATGGGGCAGCTCATCCGCTTCATGCACAGCATGGGAGTATTGCTGGACGTGGAGCCGCCGATATCAGGCAATCACAAGACCCCCAGCGCCAAACGAATTCATTTCGCCACCCTGAGACAGATGGAAAAGGTACGTACTCATCTTCTCGCAGTACCCGATGCAACACCTGATGCCACCATGCAGTGGCTCAGCATCGCGCTGGGCTTCCACGGGGGGATGCGCGCCAGCGAGGTCTGCGCCCTGACGCTACGGGACATTCGCATCGAATGTCCTCAGGGCACCTTTTCGCTCGAGCAGTGGTTGGAGGACCACTGCCCAGCCGAGCTCGCAAAGGCGCTACCTGATACGGGATTCTCACCTCCCGCACCGCATGAGAGAGAGACCCTGCACGTGAAGTTGCGTGAACTTCTGAAGTCATTGCCGGAGATTGAGTGTCGCGTTTATATTCACGCCGGAAAGACGCCTTCAGCGCGGCGCGTACTTCCCCTGCACCTTCTGACATTCTTCGGCGATATTGAAATGTTGGCAGCATGGTGGGTATATCGACGGCGATGCTTCCCCTCGACAGCCCTCTCTGATATCGCGCTGTTCGGCCCGAGCGAGAGTTGTCAGGCATTCAATCATGCCGGCCTGATCGCTCCGGCAATCGACACCATGCGAAGTGTGCTGGGGAGTGCCATCGATTTTCACTCGTTGCGCCATGCAGCGGTCAGTTGGTGGCTGATTCGTCTTGAGGCGGCGCAGAACCGTGACATACTCGACGACTTGCAGGAGCACGGCTCCTGGGGACTGCAAAAAGCGCCCCTGAAACGCTTTCTGAAGGGGGTTCGAGGCTATGCCGGACAGGACAGTCAGGATCGCGGCATGTTGTTGTATCAACTTGCCGTCTGGATCGGCCACCGCACCCCGGAACAGACATTGACGCACTATGCCCATAGTCTGGAATACCTGCACCGGCAGGCCATGCGGCGCGCCAGTGAGTACACCCGGGCGATCACACCCTGGGTAGCCCCAGTAACATGAGGTGCCATGGCCTGACTCAACGCCTCTCCCCCCAATAGGCAACCGCCTTGCCATGCCCCAACGGGGGGGGCCATATCGGGATCACACCGGAGCAAACAACAAGGCCAGATCCTCCTCATCAAACAGGGGCCCCTCCTCCTGACGCCCGCTTCCCCCTTCCAGTACTGATGCGGCAAGATCCGCCTTGCGAGACTGCAGCTCCAGGATGCGTTCCTCAACAGTTCCTGCACAAACCAGCTTGTAGACAAACACCGGATTCGTCTGGCCCATTCGATGAGCACGCCCGGTGGCTTGGGCCTCTACGGCAGGATTCCACCAGGGGTCGTAGTGGATGACCGTATCTGCCGTCGTGAGATTGAGCCCAGTCCCCCCTGCCTTGAGGCTGATCAGGAATACGGGTACCTCGCCACGCTGAAATTGCGCCACACGCTCGGTTCGCACTGCCCCGGGCGTCTGCCCTGTGAGAGTCAAGTGAGAAATCCCCCCCCGCTCCAGTGCTCCCCCGATCAATTCAAGCATTTCCGTAAATTGCGAGAAGATGAGGATACGCCGACCGTCCTCGACCAACGATGGCAACAGTTCACGTAGCGCCTCCAGTTTGGCTGAGCGCTGAACCGTCGCCGCACTTTGATGTTTGACAAGCCGTGGGTCACAGCACACCTGGCGTAATTTCAACAGCGCATCTAGCATCACGATGCCGGAGGCTGCCAGCCCGCGTGTCTCGATCGCCTCCTTGACCCGTTGATGCTGTGTCAGTCGAAGACTCTCATAAAGCTCTCGCTGTGCACCGGTCAGCGTGACGTCTCGCTGAGTCTCCGTCTTGTCCGGCAATTCATTGAGGACTTGCTGTTTGGTACGCCGGAGGATGAGTGGCGAGATACGACGAGAAAGTCGCTGACTCACAGCGTCGTCAGCATGTTTCTCGATAGGGGTACGAAAATGCCGACCAAACCACTGCTGGCTTCCCAAGGCGCCTGGTGCAGCAACATCCAATTGCGCCCATAACTCACCCAGGTGGTTTTCCAATGGCGTTCCGGTCATCGCGATCATGCGATCTGCATTGAGCCTGCGTACGGTACGCGCGGTCTGACTGGCAGCATTCTTGATGGCTTGGGCCTCATCCAGTACCACGATACCGAAGTGCTGCTCGCACAGATGCTCAATATCTCGCACCAGGAGGGGGTATGTCGTGATGACGAGATCCACATTGGCGACAACAGTATCGATCTGCTCACGACGGCTGGCCTTGGCTCCCTGAAGCGCCAGCACGCTCAGTGTCGGCGCAAATCGAGCCGCTTCGGCGCACCAGTTACCGACGAGACTTGTCGGGGCCACCACCATGACAGGCCCGCGCAGCTCCCCTCGCGAACGCTCATCGAGCACGTGTGCAAGGATCTGGATGGTTTTTCCAAGCCCCATGTCATCGGCCAAAATACCGCCAGTACTCAACTCCGAGAGGAATCGCAACCAGGCTAGTCCTCGCGCCTGATAATCGCGCAATTCACCCTGGAAACCGTCAGGGGCTGGCAATTTATCAGGAAGCTCACGCAATCGTTGGGCAAGGGCCACGGCATCCTCTCGCCCCACCCAGCGCTCATGATCTGCCAAGGGGGCCAGCTGATCGATGGAGGTCAATGGCACACGAAGTGCGCTTGTGGGTGCCTCGCTATCGTGAAGCCAGTCCATCAAGGGAGCCAACCAGGCACGTAGCTTGGCAAGTGGAAGCACCAGCCGACGGTTATCCGGCAGGTGTACTACCCAGCTTGCCCCCGCTTCCTCATCCTCCTCCGGCGTCAACGGAAAGTCTTCGCGCTGAATGAGTTGACGCAGAATGGGGAGCAGATTGAAGGATTCATTCTCCACCTCAACGCCCAACGCAAGATCGAACCAGCCGTTCTCGGCGGACTCGAGCGCTCCATACCAGTTGTCTGGCGATAGATATTCGGGCTCTTGCGGGAAGTCGTCACTGAACTCGACCACACATCCCGCCTGACGTAATTGCAGGATCATGTCCCACCATTCCTCAGGAGCAGAAAGACAGGTCCTCCATTCCGCCGCATTTTCTGGCACCTGCCTATCTATCGGCAGCAACAAGCTCCACGAGGGCAACTCCAACCCATCCGGTACATCGTGGTGCGCGGCGAGTTCTTCCAACGTGACCATGCCTGGCGGAATGGCGCGAATCAGCGCGATTTCCGCCTGTTGATCACGTGGTATCGTCAAACGCTGCCCATCGCGCAGCCCCTGGGCCACCTCTCCCTCCTCTGGGGGTATCTCGATACCGGCATAGCTCAGGCTCACGACACCAGCGCCCAACCGAATAGGAGTTTCGTTCCAGACATGGCGGCGCGTTGGCAGACGTGCCTGTGCGACACACATGGTGATCTTCAGCTTGGGTTTCACATCCTCGAGCGTTGTTTCCACGAGGGTTCTCGGAGAGGGGACTTGGGCTGCCAGCCCCGAGACATTCTGGAGGCGAGAGGTCAACCACTCGCTCATTTCCGGCGGTAACGCGGGAACGTGCTGGAGTTGGCGCCAAAGCTCAACATCCCCCTCCAGAGGGCCAAACTGCTTATTCTGAGGGTCAAGATAACAAAGCGACTTGCCGACACTGGCTACGATAGCCGCGGGAGACAAGATATCTTCAGGTATCGTGGACATCTGCAGCCGCTGCACACCCTGCTCATCCATCTGCCAGGTCGGGGCGATACGGCAGGTCGGCCCAATACCAAGCTGTGGGCCCGTCTGCTTCTGATGGAAAAGCAAGGGGGAGGCATCGCTTGCCAGCAGGGACCAGAGCGCTTTCGCCTGGAATGCCTTGTTCAACGTCAAACCTTTGGATTGCCCAGGAAAGTACCATTGCGAATCTTTGCTGCCATGCAATAACTGCTCGATGGCCTCCTCCTGCGCCGGCTGCCATCCCATTGCAGGAACAGGTGACAACTCCCCCACGTGAGAGACTTCAACTTTCACTGGCGAGACCCATCGATCAAGCTGCGTCTTGCTCTTGGAGGGCCTCAACCACACCGGCTGCACCGTCAGCGCGGGAAGCCCCCTGTGGCCGGACTGCACATCAAGGAACAACCCGAGACGGTGGTTGGCACCTACTTGGACGGCTGACGGCACCGCCGGGGCTTGACTGTGATGTTGCAGCCAGATTGTCCACTCACGTTTCGCCGCCTGAAGTGACGGCGCTTGCTCCACTTCGTCGGGCTCAAGCGTGTCAGGAACCTCCAGGGCTTTCCCCAAAGGGCCGCTACTCAGGAAGGTATCGATCAATGCGACTGCGTGCTTGCAGGTACTGCCCACCGGACAACTACAAGCTGTTCGCATCTGGTGCCGAGTACCCACAGGAGCCAACATGATCATCGTGCGATAAGGGGTGCCCAGACTGCCCGCGACATCGCCAGAAAGCGTCAAACCACCCTTCTCATCCAACTCTACCTGCCACTGCTCATCCACTCGCTGCTGGCGCGCGTAACGCAGACCACGCTCCAAGGTGCCTGCATCAAACTCATCACGCCATCCATGCTGAAGGAGTGCGATATTCAAGGCGAACGATGCATTACTCAAACCAGTGGCTGCCACAGCGGCACTCTCCATAGAAATATGACGATATTGGAGCAAATTACGGGACTGCTAGTAAACCAGACGGATTCGCCGCCATAGGGCAGGCCTAACAAGCCTCATGGACCGAAGCAAACCTCTATGCAAAGGGGCTTGCTCCGATAGCCAGAGAAGTGAGCGAACACCATGAGAATTAAGGTATCAGTCGCGATGCCACCTGAGACTCTCTGGTATAGCGCCGTCCCCCACTTCGGTATCCTTGCCCTTCCACAGCCCACCAGGATAGCTCCCATGAAGCGTTATGAACGCTTTGCTGCCGAGATCTCAAACCTGATTCGTACCGGCATTCTCGCCCCAGGTGAGCGCGTGCCGTCAGTGCGTCAGGCCAGCAAGGCGCATGGCATCAGTCCCTCTACCGTCTTCCAAGCGTATTACCTGCTGGAGAATCAGGGATTGATCAGTGCGCGGCCGCGCTCGGGATATTTCGTGCGTGACAATGCCTCGCGGATACTCGATGAGCCGCATGTCGCCCTGCAGCAGCAAGCTCCTTCCGATGTCGCCGTCAGTGAACTGGTGTTCTCGGTGCTGGGCTCACTGCGCGACAACGATACCGTCCCCTTCGGCTCTGCCTTCCCGAGCCCGGAGCTCTTTCCCCTCGCGCGGCTTGCGACCAGCATGACGCGCGGGCTGCGCCAGCTGTCATCGCATGCCGTGATCTCCGACATGACCACAGGCCATCCTGACCTGTGCCGACAGATCGCTCAGCGCTACATGGTCAATGGCATGCAGCTGCCGACAGAGGAGTTGGTGATCACCAATGGTGCCATGGAGGCGCTCAATCTTGGTCTGCAATGTGTCACCCAGCCCGGGGACCTTGTCGCCATCGAGGCGCCGGCCTTCTATGCCACGCTTCAGGTGCTTGAGCGGCTCAAGCTGCGCGCGGTGGAAATTCCGGTACACCCGCGCGAAGGGATTGATCTCGAGGTACTCGAGAATCGTCTGGAGACGCTGCCCATCAAGGCCTGCTGGTTCATGAGTCATCTGCAGAATCCGCTGGGGGCCAGCCTGAGCGATGCACGCAAGGCCGAACTGTATGCGCTGCTCTGCCGTCATCAGCTACCGATGCTGGAGGATGATGTCTACGCGGAACTGTATTTCGATCAACGTGCCGAGGTGTCGCCCCCGCAACCCGTCAAGGCGCTGGATGTCGAAGGTCTGGTGATGCATTGCGGGTCGTTCTCCAAGTGCCTGGCACCGGGCTATCGGGTGGGCTGGATATCCGCGGGGCGGCATACCCGGGAGATTTCGCGCCTCAAGCTGATGACGACCATCTCGCCATCGCTGCCCGCCCAAGTGGCCCTGGCCGACTACCTTCAGCATGGCGGCTACGACCGCCACCTGCGCAAGCTACGTCTGGCGCTCGAGACCCAGCAGACAGCCATGCTGGCAGCCATTGATCGCTACTTCCCCGAAGACACTCGCGTGACCCACCCCCACGGGGGTTATTTCCTGTGGTGCGAGCTTCCCGAGCACATCGACTCGCTGGCCCTGTTCCAGCAGGCGTTGGCCCACGGCATCAGCCTAGCGCCGGGGCCTATCTTCTCGGCCACCCAGGGCTTCAAGAATTGCATTCGCTTGAGCTACGGCCACCCATGGGATGCGGCGTCAGAGCGCGCCATGCAGACATTGGGTGAATTGCTCAAGGCAGCCTGAAACGCGGACCGCTCAGGCTGCATGCGAGGTGCGAGGAGTGCCTCGAGTATATCCGCGCATGAGTGCGCGCAAATGCCGCAGCCCTTGTGGCCGCCTTGCCACACAGTCTTCACTCGTCATCCGCGGGGGCGAAAACAGCCTTTTGCGGCACATGTCACTCGCGCGCCAGCCGCTTGCCACACCTGGATGTCGCACCTTGTTGCGCACCCTGGCTGCATGCCTTGATGCCGCACGCGTGCCCTAGCAGGGTGCGCAAGAGCCCGCCATGGCGGGGCCTGCCGCTAAGGGCGATGTGGCACGCGCCTGACCCCGTCATAGTGCTGACGTGAATCAGAGTGCGCCCTCCTGCCCGACTCGCCTTGCTGGATTCTCGCCAGACCACCTGGCTGGCTCACGGGCATTTAACGACTGACCAAGATTCAGCTCGCAACTGATATGGTTTTTTCTCGCACAACTGAGCCTGTTATGGCTTCCGGTGGCTCCCTAGAGTAGCGGCGAAGATTCAGGCAGGGCCGTCCCCCTTGCCGCCTACTCAGGAGACATTGCCATGTTCGGCACCGAGGCCATCGACCTGGCCAGGATACAGTTCGCCTTCACCATCTCGTTTCACATCATCTTCCCGGCCATCACCATTGGCCTCGCCAGCTATCTGGCGGTGCTGGAAGGCATGTGGTTGAAGACGGGCACACAGGTCTACCGCAACCTCTATCATTTCTGGTCGAAGATTTTCGCGGTCAACTTCGCGATGGGCGTGGTGTCAGGGCTGGTCATGGCCTACCAGTTCGGCACGCATTGGAGCGGTTTCTCGGCCTTTGCCGGCAGCGTGACCGGGCCACTGCTGACCTATGAAGTGCTGACCGCCTTCTTCCTCGAAGCCGGCTTCCTCGGCGTGATGCTATTTGGCTGGAATCGCGTCGGCCGCGGCCTGCACTTCTTCTCGACCTGCATGGTGGCGCTCGGCACCCTGGTCTCGATGTTCTGGATCCTGTCGTCCAACAGCTGGATGCAGACCCCTCAGGGGCATGAGGTCATCGATGGCATCGTCGTGCCGGTCGACTGGCTCGCGATCGTCTTCAATCCCTCCTTCCCTTATCGCCTGGCCCACATGGCACTGGCCTCCTTCCTGAGCACCTCGCTGTTCGTCGCTGCCTCCGCCGCCTGGTTGCTGCTCAAGAAACGCGACACCCCGGAAGTGCGCAAGATGCTCGTCATGGCGGTGCTGATGTTGATGGTGACCGCCCCGCTGCAGGCCTTCGTCGGCGACATGCATGGCCTTAATACGCTCAAGCACCAACCGGCCAAGATCGCGGCCATCGAAGGCCATTGGGACAACAGCCATGGGGAACCGACACCGTTGATCCTTTTCGGTGTGCCCGACATGCAGCGCGAAGAGACGCGATTTGCGCTCGAGATTCCGGCCCTCGGCAGCCTGCTGTTGATGCATGACATCGACAAGCAGGTGCCGGCGCTCAAGGACTTCCCCGCCGCCGACCGCCCCAATTCGACCGTCGTGTTCTGGAGCTTCCGCCTGATGGTCGGCCTGGGCCTTGCGATGATTCTGCTCGGCCTCTCGGGTGTCTATCTGGCCCGCAAGGGCAGGCTCTTCACCTCGCGGCGCTGGCTGAGACTGGCCGTCGCCATGGGGCCGGCCGGTCTGATCGCGATACTCGCGGGCTGGTTCACCACCGAGGTCGGCCGCCAGCCGTGGGTGATCTACGGCTTGATGAGAACGGAAGATGCCGTCTCTGCCCACAGTGCCGTTCACCTCAGCATCAGCCTGACAGCCTTTGTCACGGTCTACTTCATCGTCTTCGGCACGGGGATCAACTACATCTTCAAGCTGATCAAGAAAGGGCCTGAGGGTGATGACAGTCACGCCCCCAGCGGCGGCCCCGGCAAGCCACGCACGCCATCCCGTCCACTGTCGGCCATCGAGGAATCTCTCGACGGCACCACTCACTGACCGGAGCGATGAACGCTATGGGTATCGACCTTTCTGTCATCTGGGCGGGCATCATCCTGTTCGGCCTGATGATGTACGTGATCATGGACGGCTTTGATCTGGGCATCGGCATTCTCTTCCCGTGGGTGGAGGAAAAGGTGGACCGCGATGTGATGATGAATACCGTGGCGCCCGTGTGGGATGGCAACGAGACATGGCTGGTGCTGGGCGGCGCGGGGCTGTTCGCGGCCTTCCCGCTGGCCTACGCCGTCTTGCTGGAAGCCCTGAGCATTCCTCTTGTCGCCATGTTGATCGGCCTCATCTTCCGCGGTGTCGCCTTCGAATTTCGCTTCAAGGCCTCGGACGCGAGTCGCCACTGGTGGGACAAGGCCTTCGTGGGCGGCTCGGTGCTGGCTACCTTCAGTCAAGGCGTCGCACTGGGAGGCTACATCCAGGGCATCGCCTTCGATGGGGTTCACTTCAGCGGCGGTTCGCTGGACTGGCTATCACCCTTCCCGCTGTTCTGCGGTGTGGCGCTGCTGTTCACCTATGCGCTTCTCGGCAGCACCTGGCTGATCATGAAGACCGAAGGCATTCTCCAGGCGCGCATGTTTGCCCTGACGCGCCCGCTGACGCTGTGGGTATTGATCATGATCGCGGCCGTCAGTCTGTGGACTCCGCTGGCGCACCCCGCCATCGCCGAACGCTGGTTCACGCTGCCGCAGCTGTTCTGGTTCCTGCCGGTGCCAGTGCTGGTAGTGCTGGCCGGTTATGCGCTGATCCGCGCCGTCGCCTTTGAATATCATGCCCAGCCTTTCCTGCTGGTGCTGGCCTTGATCTTCCTGGGCTACAGCGGTTTCGGCATCAGCATGTGGCCTGACATCATTCCCGGTCATGTGACGATCTGGGAAGCGGCCTCTCCGCCACAAAGTCAGGGCTTTGCCCTCGTCGGCACGCTCTTCATCCTGCCGATCATCCTGGTGTACACGGCGTGGAGCTACTTCGTGTTCAAGGGCAAGGTCCGTCATACCGATGGTTACCATTGAGAGGCGCTGACATGACATCCCCGACACGTGAGTCACCTTCAGCGCCACTGCACGCCCCCACAGCCAGGCCCAGCATCGAGCCTTCCAGAACACCTGTGCGCCCGGCCAGCTGGCTCAGAAAAGTCGGCTGGCTGGTGGTGATCTGGGGAGGCAGCGTCAGCGCGCTGGGCCTCGTCTCTCTGGCACTGCGTCGCTTCATGCAGGCCGCGGGCCTTACGCCCTGAAAGCACAGCGAAAGAAAACATCACGTAGAGACCAAAAGACGCCGAAGCGGGGAATGCTTCGGCGTCTTTCTTGTTGGCCTGAGGGCTTGGTAAACCGATGGGCCTCAATGACCACTCAATGCAGGGCGCAAATGTGTCGGGTCATATCCTCACCCGCATCCCGGTGGCTTTAACCATCTACCTCCAGTGCGGCATAGGCGACCATCTCCACCAGCATCTCTTCGCGTGCAAACCCGGAGACGATGATGGCAGCCCGATTGGGATACGGCTCACGCACGTACTCGGCATAGATGCCATTGACCGTCGCCAGGTGCTCGCGATCAGTCACATAGATCAGTACCTGGGTCAGCGAGGAGGCGTCACCACCGGCGCATTCCAGGGTATGAATCAGATTATCCAGGGTCTGGCGGGTCTGAGCCGCAATTCCACCCTCCACGACATTGCCAGCGGCGTCGATTGGAATCTGCGCAGTGAACAGGATGCCATTGCCGACACTCGCCCATGACAGGGGCGCACGAGAGGCAAACAGATCAGTCTTGACGGGATGAACCATGGGTGATTCCTCGAAAATCTTTCGATAGGTGCACTCCATGACTCGCCGGCGCAAGAGCGGCGAATCATGGAATGTTGGGGCGTATTGAGAAGCGAGAGGTCAGTCGTTGTCGGTGATACCGGCGCCGGCACCACTGCGAGAACCTTCCGTTGCCTCGACCAGCAGGCGTGTCGAGAGCGCTTTCAGGCGTGACCAGAGTTCGTCATCCACCTCGATCCCTTCCTGCATGGCTCGTTGGCGACAGGCAAGCAGCTTCGACTCTTCATGACAGGCCAGCAGGTCAACGTCATAGTCGGAGCGAAGGGATGGCAGCAGATCGACATGGTTGGCCATCACCAGGGTGATGCCGTCATTGGGCTCATTCTCTTCTGGCACTTCACGCACGGCATAGACCCGTATCTCGGGGACCGAGCTGTTGGCCCTGAAACCCACGACCTGCTCGATCATGGGGCAGCCGATCGCCTCATCCACATCCTGGGCGTTGCGCCAGAAGGCGGTAACATTCATGCCACGCCCCGCAAGACGCGCCAGATAGCCCATGATCAGCTGCCGATTGTGGCAATGCTGGATCTTGATGACAGCGAGGCCACGCGCACGGGCCTTGGCGAAACCGAGTTCCAACGCCAGCGATGAGCTCTTCAATACGCTGTGGCCGTGACTATCGAGTATCGCGAGGTCTCCATCGGCATAGACAATTTCCGGCGGACGCTCCTCGGTATCCTCCAGCAAGAAACGCAGTCCGCGATTGAGCGCCGCCAGCCCTTCCAGCTCATAGAGCTGCATCCAGGCAACCATGTCGGCGGCATCACCGGCATCACCGTCTTCGAACCCCATCGCCTGAAAGGCCTTGCGACACAGTCCGTGAAGCTCGTTGTAGGAGACCTTCATGGCATTCCTCCCACTGTCGTGGTGTTGCCCTGCCGAGGATCGGCAGTCATCTCTGGCCGCGTCGTGCTGGCAAGCTGCGGTGCCAGCGGGAAGCTCCAATCATCAAACGCGACAGGATCCTCTGGCTCGGCGTTGAGTTCCTCCACCAGCGGAGCCCCCTGGAAGAGCGTGATACGCACCCAACGATCAGACTTCGGGTCGAAACGGCTGGCACCGAAGAATGAGAGCTTGGTCCGCAACAGGTGCATGGGCTTCATGTCCCGCGCCCACAGGTTGGCGCGTATCTCGCCAAAGCTGGTGTTGGCCATGCTCTGGATGCGGCGCACGATATCCTTGTGACGTGGGCAATGGATGAGGAATTCCACCACCAAGGCACGAGGGTGGTCTTCCAAGTACTGACTGATCGCCGCATGGGTATCCGCGACGCGCGGGGCAATCGCCAGTTTCATTTCCTTGTCGGCGCCCGCCTCCCTGTCGCGGACTCCCAGACGAGGCTCCTCCTTCTCGACCGAGCGATACCAGAACCAGTGGCGATTCTCGGGAAGTGAAAAATCGAAGCGCAACGTCCAGTCGTAGTGCGTTTCGATCACCTGCTTGAGGTGAACCAGTGGCATGTCCGGGGTCAGCTCCAGACTTTCCTCCACCGCCATCAGGTCCTCATAGCGGTCGACGATGCTCGGGTACAGTTCCAGCAAGAGGGTATTCACCAGCTCCTGGGCTTCGAGCCCATGCTGCTGGTGGCTCCAGTCGATCAACTCCTGCCAGAGCTCCGGCGACAGCGGCACAAGCTCGAGCCAGGTCATCAGCTCAGGCAAGGACGCCACCGTGGCCTGGTTGCGCAAGGTCTGCTCGTGATCATCCGTGACCGTCTGGCGAAGATGGGTCTCGGCGCGCTTGAGGAGAGCCAGCAGAAGTGAACGCTCCTGCTCTCCCGGCACCTGTGCCGTCACTTCGGCAAGCGCCAGTTCTCGGCTTTCCACCCAGCGCTGTACCAGCTGGGGATGATTGATCAGGAACGGCGCCATTCCGAGGCCAGTGGAGTTGCCAATGCCCAGATAACGCTTCAATGAGGTTGCCAGAGGTGCGGCGGTCTCGGGGGCCTGGGCACGGGCCATGTACTCTATCTGCTGGATCGAGAAATGACGCAGCAGGTAGACTCCCAGCATCTGGGCAGAAAATGGCCGATGGAAATCCGCGTTGTCCTTGAGACGGTCATAATCCGCGATGCCGAACTTGCCATTGCCATAGACGGCCGTGGTTCGATACAGATAGCCGACCCGGGTCAGCCACTCAGGATCAGGTTGCTGGCCTGCACTCAGTGCCTCCAGGAAGCTTGCGAAGTTACGCAAGCTACGATTGGCACGTGAAAGGACCAACAGTCTGGGATGCTGGCGCCCGGCTTCCTGCAACGGCACATTGGCCGCCATCTGCTCGAGAAGCGCATCATCCACATCACCTTCCACGACGCCGAAGGTGACATCCCAGGCTTCGGCGATGACGCGGTCAGAGCGTGCGGAATCCTCAAGCGCCTGAGAAAATATGACGCCGTGATAGCGCTTGCTCGGCGTCTGCAGGCAGTAGATCGCCACACCGTGACCGAGGGCATCCAGTTCGAAGCGGGTCGTGGTGATCTTCCATTTTTCAAGTGCCATCTGGCGCACCAGACTTCTCACGAAACTCAGGCGGCTGGCATGCAGACTGCCGAGGCGCTCCAGCTGCATCACATCGTCCGGTGCCCGTAGCCGTAGCCGCTGCTCGGTGGATGAGAGGCGTGCACCCTGGTAATTGCGCGACATATCAACGCTCTCCTTCGTGTTCCGGGGCCGGCATGGTGGGCCGCTGGCTGGTGATTCCCTGCGCACGTGCCATCGCGAAGGCGGATTGGGGGCCTGTCCACAATGAGGGCAGCAGCACCAGCGAGACAGGGATGGCGGTGATGACGATGAACTGCTGAAGCGCACTGATCTGACCGGCTCCCATATAGAGGAGTATCGCAGCCATCAACGCCATGCTGATGCCCCAGAAGGCACGCACCAGCGGGCTGGGGTCATCGTGCCCGGCACTGACGACAGCGATCGCGTAGCTCATCGAGTCACCGGTGGTGGCGACGAAGATGGTGGTCAGCGTCAGGATGGCAGCTGCCATTGCGGTCCCGCCCGGCAGTGCCTGCGCCACGGTGAGGGTCGCGACATCGAACTGGAAGTTGTTGAGCGCTTCGGTGAGGTCGATCACGCCGGTGAACTGATAAAAGATGCCCGCTCCGCCCAGTAGCGTGAACCAGACAGCGGTCGCCAGGGGCGCTAGTACGGCAACGGTCAGGATCATCTGGCGGATGGTTCTGCCCTTGGAAATGCGCGCCACGAAGATCGCCATCAGCGGGCCATAGCCGAGGAACCAGGCAAAGAAGAACACGGTCCACCACTGCATCCACCAGTCTGGAGCGCTCTGTGCCGTCATGGTCGACATGGTGAAGAACGAGCTCAGATACTCGCCAAAGCCCTGAGTGAAGGCATTGACCATGAACAGGGTCGGCCCGAAGACGAAGATCACCGCCGCCACGCCCAGCGCCAGGAAGACGTTGAAGCGCGACATGATCTGGATGCCCTTGTCGATGCCGGTCACGGCCGAGGTGACATAGATCACCCCGAGCACTACCAGCACGCTCAGCTGCGTCGAATAGTCATTGGTCACGCCAAAGAGTTCATGCAGGCCGAAGCTGACCTGGGTGGCCAGAAAACCGATCGGGCCCACCGTTCCCGCCACTACGGCGATGACGCACATGGCATCCACCACGCCCCCCAGCTTGCCCTTCATGATCTTCTCGCCGAAGACGGGATACAGCAGCGTTCTCGGCTGCAGGGGCTGGCCCTTGTCGTAATGGGCATGCGCCAGCACGACGGCGGTCAGGCTGCCCAGGATGGCCCAGGCAAGAAAGCCCCAGTGCATGAAGGATTGCGCCAGTGCAGGCGCGATGGCGTTCGCAGTGCCCGGTTCGGTATCAAAGGCAGGCGGCGTCACCAGGAAGTGGTACACCGGTTCGCCGGCAGCGAAGAAGACCCCGCCTCCCGCCAGCAAGGTGCACATGATGATCGACACCCACTTGAAGGTGGATAGCTCAGGCGTTCGTGTGCCACCGATACGGGCACTGGCCGCAGGCGTTGCGGTCAGCCCCAGGGCAATGAAGAAGGTAAGCAGCAACAGAATCTGGAAGTAGCTGCCCAGTGTTCTGGCGGTCCAGGCAAAGCCGGCACTGATGGCTTGCGCAACCCCTTCAAGATCAAACAGGGACAGGCCGACGAACAGCAGTATGAAGCCGATGCTGCAGGTCAGAACGACAGGGTCACCAAAGCGGTACTGACCTTGTGGTAACGCATCCGACGTGGCAGACGTCGTGGTCTTGCGAGATGAAGTCATGTGGCATTCCTCTGACGAGCTCTCGTCATTGGCAGGCATTTATTATGGTTGTTGGTTGCCGAGCGATACCCTGAGGATTCCTGGCTCGGCACAGGTGCCATGGCATAGCGTTACGTTGATCAGCCAGGCGCGGTCTCCTTACGGGTCGCGGCGCGCTTGAGGAGCGCAACCCAGTTCTTGCCCATGATGCCGGCCACTTCGTCCTCGGACATGCCGACCTTGCGCAAACCGGCAATCAGGTTGGGGAAGTCACGACTGTCTCGCAGCCAGGACAGCGGACGCGGCCAGTCAGCGTTGTTGGCACTGCCTTCACCGTAATCCATGTCCTTGGACCAGCGACCATTGCGCATCCACTCCAGAATGGACACCGGCTGGTTCTGGCACAGGTCGGTACCGATCCCCAGGTGCTCGATGCCCATCAGGTCTGCGGTTCTGGCGATCATTTCGCAGTATTCGGTCAGGGTACAGTCGGAGCCATTGCGCAGATGGAAGGGATACGCCGAGAACCCCAACAGCCCATCACTCTCCGCGATGGCCTTGAGCACCTTGTCGGACTTGTTGCGCTTTGCCGGATGGAAGCTTTCCGGGTTGGCATGGGAAATGATCACGGGGCGCTCGGATATCTCTATCGCCTCGAGCGTGGAGCGCTCTGCGCTGTGTGACATGTCGATGACCATGCCGACGCGATTCATCTCACGGATCACCTGGCGTCCGAAGCGAGTGATCCCGCTGTCTTCCGCCTCATAACACCCGCAGGCCAGCAGACTCTGGTTGTTGTAGGTCAGCTGCATGATCATCAACCCGAGATCACGCATCACCTCGACCATGTCGATATCATCCTCGATGGGCGAGCAGTTCTGCGCCCCCAGAATGATGCCGACACGCCCGCTGGCCTGCGCAACCGCGATGTCCTGCGGCACATGCACGGGCATGATCAGATCAGGCCAAGCCTCGAAACGGCGATTCCACTCGCCAAGACGCGACAAGGTCTCTCGCGTCGTCTCGTGGTACACAAGGGTGGCGTGCACGGCGTCCAGCCCGCCTTCACGCATCTGTTCAAATATCTCGCGTGACCAGTTGGAATACTGCAGGCCATCGATCGTCAGCATTGTCTTTGACATGGGGCCTCCTCACGCCTTGATGTAGCAGGTCTTCACGATGGTGTAGAACTCGCGCGCGTATCGCCCCTGCTCACGAGGCCCAAAGCTTGAAGCCTTACGTCCGCCAAAGGGCACGTGGTAATCCGTCCCCGCAGTCGGCAGATTGACCATCACGCAGCCGGTCTCGGCACGCGCCTTGAAGCTGCTGGCCAGTTTCAGGGAGTTGGTGATGATGCCCGCCGTGAGCCCGAAGTGTGTGTCATTGAGCACATTGATGGCCTCTTCTGCGTCGCTCACCTTGATGACACAGGCGATGGGACCGAAGATCTCCTCGCGATTGATGGCCATGTCGTTGCTGGTATTTACCAGCAGCGCCGGGCTCATGAAGTAACCCTCGGTGGCGCACTCCACACGCTCGCCGCCGCAGACCAACGTTGCCCCCTCTTGCTGTGCGCGCTGCACCCAGGACAGATTGGACTCGAGCTGTCTGGCATCGACGGCCGGCCCCATGTGAACGCCCTCTTCCAATGCGTGGCCGACGCGTACCTGAGACAGTCGCTGAGTCAGCTTTTCCACGAACTCGTCATGGACTGATTCCATCACGATCAGCCGCGAAGATGCCGTGCATTTCTGACCAGTGCCTGAGTAGGCACCATTGAAGGCTGCCTCGACGGCCAGATCCATGTCGGCATCATCGGCGATGATCAGGGCGTTCTTGGAGCCCATTTCCAACTGGCACTTGACCAGATTGGCAGCAGTGGCCGCCGCCACTCGGCGCCCCACTTCCAGAGAGCCAGTGAAGGACAGGGCATGAATATCAGGGCTGGAGATCAGTTCATCCCCGATGCTGCTGCCCGGGCCCATCACCAGATTGAAAGTGCCTGCCGGGAGTGACTGGCGATGAATGATTTCGGTCAGCGCCCATGCGCTCGCAGGAACCAGATTGGCCGGTTTGAAGACGACCGCGTTGCCGAAGGCCAGCGCAGGCGCAATCTTCCAGACCGCTGTCGCCATCGGGAAATTCCAGGGGCTGATCACACCGACGACACCAACGGGCTCTCGGCGGACCTCGACCTCGACACCAGGGCGCACAGAGTCTGCGCGTTCATCAATCTGGCGCAGCACTTCAGCGCCGTAGTAATGGAAGAACTGCCCGGAGCGATGTACCTCACCCACTCCCTCCGCCAGGGTCTTGCCCTCTTCACGCGCCAGCAACTCACCCAGCTCCGTCTTGCGGGCGATCAGCTCATCGCCAATGGCCATCAACACGGAATAACGTTGCTCGAGGCCTGACTGTGCCCATTGTGCCTGGCCACGCTTGGCCGCCCGGATGGCACCGGCGACCTGATCGACACTGGCCTGCGCATAATGGCCGATGACATCACGGGTATCGGACGGATTGAGATTGGCGATGCTGCCCTGACCTGCGACCCACTGACCATCGATGTAGAGATCGTGAACAGCGGCGTGAGTGGCGGTAGTGGTGTGGTGTGACATGTGAACCTCCTTGAACGCGGTGACAACAGACTAGGAGGACCAGAGGGATAAAGATAATCAATAATAAATACCCTATGATAAATTTCCCTTACCACTTTGAAGAGGTTCGACGCGATGGTCGCAGAGCTGAAGATCACACCGCTGCGCTATGTCCTGGCAGTGGTGGATCACGGTGGTTTTCACGCAGCCTCTCGTTATCTGCATCGCACGCAGCCGGCCCTGTCGATGGCCATCCGCGAGCTGGAAAACCGCCTGGGGGAGGCACTGTTCGAGAAGAGTGCCAAGGCGACTCTGACACCCTATGGCAGCTATTGCGTGCCGCGCTTTCGGGAGCTGATCAATCAGCATGATCGTCTGAGCCGGGAACTACAGGCGCGTGCCGCCAAAGAGGCAGGCCAACTGGACATGGCAGTGGTGCCGTCAGTGGCCAGCCGACTGATGCCGAAATTGCTCTCCGAGTTCGTCAGTCGCTATCCGGGGATTAAGGTCGGCCTCCACGATGGCAACGCCGATTTTGTTCGCGAGCAGGTCATCAGCGGTCAGGTCGACATCGGCATCACCAGCCTGTGGGGATTGGAGGAAGAATTGCTCTTTCATCCGTTGTTTCATGACGAAGTCGGTGTGGTCTGCCGTGACGATCACCCCCTGGCCGAGCGCCAGACTCTGACATGGCAAGCACTGGAGACAGAATCCCTGATCGGCAATGGCACCTCTCGGCTGTTGCAAGGCACGGCGGCCGAGTCACTGCTCGAGATGCATGCCTTGTATATCTCCAACATGATTTCGCTGACAGCCACGCTGGTCGCCGGGATGGGGATCACGACGCTGCCCCGCCTGGCGTTTCCGCAGGAATATGAACGCCTGCGGTTCATCGAACTCGCCGAACCGCGAGTCAGTCGCGAAGTGGGCCTGATTCGCCGCAAGGGCGCCAGCTTGTCGCCGGCGGCGCAGGCCATGGAGAGCTTCATCATTGAAAGCCTCGGCGCCAAACAATGAGTCCTTCATGGCCCGTCGCCTGCGCCTTGGCCTGCGCCATTCGATGGTGACCCTGTCGCCCATGGGATGTCGGCCCGGGTGGCGGCCGTGCGAAGATAGCGCTTTGAAACGCCCAAGGCGCGTTACCCCCGCCAGGTTTTGACAGGAGGCATGCGTGTATTCGATTCGTCTGTGGGCCGCACGTCACGCGCGACTGCTGGAGCTCACCTATCAGGCCGTTGAGCCGGTGATCATCAAACTGCAGCCGCTGTGGAAGTCCGTCGGTTACGCACGCGCCGAGAAGCCCGTCGCCAGGCTGGAGCAAGCCTGCAAGGGCTTGCTGTTTGATTGCCAGATGTGTGGCCAGTGCATCCTGAGTTCGACCGGCATGTCCTGCTCAATGAACTGCCCCAAGCACCTGCGCAACGGCCCCTGCGGCGGTGTCATGCAGAATGGCAACTGTGAAGTCAAACCGGACACACGCTGCGTCTGGGTGGAAGCCTGGGAAGGCAGCCAGCGGATGAAGGATAGCGACGCGATCCAGATCGTGCAGTTGCCGGTGGACCACCGCCTGCAGGGCACCTCATCCTGGCTGCGCGTGGCCCGGCAAGCCGCTGAGCGTCGAGAGAGCCTGAAATGACCTCCAGACTCACTATCCCGAACAGTTCCCAGCTGCCACCTGCCGAGGACGCTGGCAACGTCGGTCACCTGGAGCGAGTGCTTAGAAGCGGTCAGTTTGCCGTCACCGCCGAGCTGGCGCCGCCCGACTCGGCCGATCCAGAGGAGGTGCATGCGCGCGCGCAACTGTTTGCCGGCCATGTGGATGCCATGAACGCCACCGATGGCTCGGGCGCCAACTGTCATATGTCGAGCGTGGCGATGTGTGCCCTGCTGGCCCGCGAAGGCCATGAGACGGTGATGCAGATCTCGTGTCGTGACAGAAACCGCATCGCCATCCAGGGCGATGTGCTGGGGGCCGCGGCGTTGGGCATTCGCAACCTGCTGTGTCTGACCGGCGATGGCGTGCAGGTCGGGGATCACCCCGAGGCCAAGCCGGTGTTCGATCTCGACTCCCTGTCGCTGCTGGAAATCGTCGCCGGATTGCGTGACAAGCACGCCTTTGCCAGCGGCCGGACACTGACCTCAGCGCCCCAGGTATTTCTGGGCGCAGCCGCCAACCCCTTCGCCCCGCCCTTCGCGTTTCGCCCTCATCGTCTGGCCAAGAAAATCGCCGCCGGGGCTCAGTTCATCCAAACACAGTACTGTTTCGACCTGCCGCGCTTTCAGGACTTCATGCATCGTGCCCGTGATTTGGGGCTGGTAGAGAAGTGCTTCATTCTACCCGGCGTCGGCCCGCTTGCCTCGGCACGCACCGCCGAGTGGATGCGCCACCATGTTCCTGGCGTGCATATCCCGGATGGCGTACTCAAGCGCTTGAAAGGAGCCAGGGATCAGAAGGCGGAAGGACGGGATATCTGCATCGAAATGATCCAGCAATTACGTGAGATCGAAGGCGTGAGCGGCGTGCATATCATGGCGCATCGCCAGGAGGCCTTCGTGCCCGAGATCGTGAAGCGCGCGGGCATTCTAGGAGCGCGTAAATCATAAATACCCGAACCTCGCCCAACCCCTTCTCCATAAACCCGCTAGCCTGTGATTGATAGCGTCAAACTTCAGGAAGCAATTACAGGGTGATGACCAACAACAAGATTGATATCCGCTCGGGCACCCTTGTCGATATCGCGTCGGCGAGGCTGGTGGCGGCGTTCGTGTTCTTCTGTCTGATGCCTGTTCAGGTTTTGGCCTATGGCCAGTACTACCTCAGGAAGCCGACAAACGATACGACATGCTGTCAAGTGAATCATCTGATACCCTGAAGAGGTATCAAATGAAGTCACGGGAGAGAGCTATGCAAGCCGCTATCAAAGAGTATCGCCCAAAACCAGCCGCTCGGAAGGACGACTTCTGGAGGGCTCTGGGTCTCCCCTCGCGTGGAACCAAGCTGCATGAAGCGCTGAGTGCCGGCATCTCGTACAAAGTCTATACCAAGCTCACCGAGGCCTCCGGGCTTGAGAGCAAGGAGCTGGCACGGTATGTGGTCATTCCTCCGGCAACCCTGAAGCGTCGTGCCGATACTGGCTACTTCAAACCTGCCGAGGGCGATCGGCTTTACCGTTTCGCTGAGATGTACAAGAGCGCGGTGGACCTGTTCGAAGGCGACAAGGCGAAGGCGAAAGAATGGTTGCTCAGCCCCGTGCGTGGGCTGGGGGGCCGTCGACCGGTCGAGATGGTGGCTACCACTGCTGGCGCCGAAGCCGTTCTAGATCTGATCGGCCGGCTTGAGCATGGCGTCTTTGCATGACTGTGGTGCGCGGTTATCGGCTCGTTAAGCGGAAGTGGCTAAAGACAGCCTTTGATGGGGAAGGGGCTCGGCTGTACGGCGGGCGCTGGAACAGCAAAGGTAAGGCCTGTGTGTACCTCGCGAGCACAGAGTCATTGGCCATGCTCGAGGTGATGGTTCACCTGGAAGACAATCAACTGCTGAAGGAGTATGCGCTCCTAGAGGTGACATTCCGGGAAGAGGTGCTAATGCAGCTCCCGGAGGACGTTCTGCCAGCAGATTGGCGAGCTGAGCCGGCGCCACCCTCCACAGCCGAGATCGGTGACGACTGGCTTGAGGGACAGTCGAGCCTAGTTCTGGCGGTTCCAAGTGTGGTCGCGCCCCGAGAAACGAACTACCTCGTTAATCCAGAGCACCCCGCTTTTCTGGCTCTGGCCCAAAGTGCCGAAGAGGTCGATTTCACTCCAGATCGTCGACTGTAGTGCCCCCTCAGTATCAGCGCTCCCCTTTGCACCGGGAAAGCCGTGTGTTGCTCTTTCTTTCTGTCAGGAGCGCTATTGCCTCGCTCCTTTGCCCCTCTGACACTGTATGCCTACATAAAAGTCGAGAGGGAGACGCTGCCCTTCCAATATGATGACGCCACCCCTTGCGGAGTCGAAATGCTGGGGCAGTCGGCTAGCGATTCTTGCTATACCCTGCCGTTGATGGCTGGGGAGGTTCGGGCTGGGTTTCCATCCACGCGGATGCGGCGCTTGATCACGTATTGGGCCCCACCGAACACCTGATCCCTCACCCCAGCACCAGCGACTTCTGTCGAGCCAAGGCGACAGCATGTTGGGCCAATGGCATGGCCAGCGGCGTTGCTGTCGGGGAACCCCGAGCACCCGTCTATCGCGCTGCGTGGCGTAGAGCCCACGTAAAGCTCGAGACGATGTGGAGATGACGTGGTATCCAGATGCTGGTCCTTGAGTTTCCAAGGCGCTTGCAAGCCCAAACCAAGGGTCAGGATCTGAGTACCATCCATATCAATTCTCCAGTCTGTTCAGGCCCCATATCCTGGACCATTCCAGGGCACTAATTCCACACCTGGCGTCGAAGAGCCAAAATGCACGACACTTACTGAGTCAGGTAACCTTCGTTAAGGGGCAATCTTATCCATCACGTTGGAGTCTAGAAGTATTGAATCACTCCACACGCCATTACCTGCTGACAAGCCTCTCACGCCTAGCAGACTGGTAAACGCAACGCTGCGTCACACCAACTCTTTACCCTCTCCTCTCAAATGCAACCAATCATGATGTTATTCTAATATTGTAGCATAGAATTCTGACACCCCCTCTGCATTCTCTAGGCATCACCACCCCATGACAGGAGTGACGTCGAAGAGAGGCGGCAAGAGTCGTCATATGGTGTGCCCCGCTCCCGAAGGAGTAAGCCAGATATCGCGTTGAATACTCGCTGAGAAGTTAAGCCAGTCACCGATGCACCGCGCGTAAGGAGGCAATATGTCGCTTGATCCCGAAGGCCAGAAACGCCGTGAGTTCATGCGAGACTCACTGACTGTCATTCCTGCCGTCACCTTGGCCCCAAGCCTGCTGTTCAGCCAGACGTCGGATGCGGCGACCCCACCTCTTCATCAGTACGCTCCCGCGTTTTTCAACGCGGAAGAATGGGAATTCATTCTCGCCGCCACCGATCGCCTGATACCTGAAGATGAACATGGGGCCGGGGCCTTGACGGCCAACGTCCCAGTCTTCATTGACAAGGAGTTGAGTGGAGACTACGGGCAGGCGAGCGACTGGTACATGCAAGGCCCCTTTCACCCGAACGCCGATCCCGTCTTTGGGTATCAGCTCCCCCACACACCTGCAGAACTCTATCGCTTGGGGATTCAAGGCGCTCGTCATCATGCCAAGCAACAAACGGGACAGGAATTCACTGACCTTTCATCAGAGCAACAAGATGCGCTGCTAACCGACCTGGAAATCGGACGAGCTGATTTCAAAGCCGTGGGGATACCTGACCTCCCTTCCGCCACCTTTTTTGCTTTTCTCTTGCAGAACACACGCGAAGGGTATCTCTCCGATCCCATGTATGGCGGAAACCGGGACATGGTGGGCTGGAAGATGCTTGGCTTCACCGGCGCTCGCGCCAGCTTCCGCGAGTGGGTCACACAACATGATGTGCCCTATCCGCTCGGTCCAGTCAGCCTTGCCGGAAAGCGCGGCTGATCAGCACCGCTCAAATTATTCAGCCAATATCCCACTGGACAACGGGTAACAGGAGCAACGGATGCCCCAATACAGAAATTGGCCAGTACGCCTCGCACTCCTGGCGGCTGCCGTGAGTGCCGCAGGTGTGGCAATGGCCGTTTTCGGTGACAGCCCTACACATAGTCAGTCCTCTATCAGTACGGATAGTACGGCCAATCCCCAACTGATCAAGCGCGGCGCCTACCTGGCCCGAGCAGCAGATTGCATGGCATGCCACACCCGTGAGGGCGCGAGTCAAGAGTATGCAGGGGGACGCCCCATCGAAAGCCCCTTCGGTACCATCTACGCCACCAATATCACGCCAGCGCCCAAGGCAGGGATCGGGGAATATCGTGAGCAGGATTTCGCCGCTGCTCTGCGACAAGGGATACGTGCAGATGGCAGTTATCTGTACCCGGCAATGCCGTACCCGTCTTATGCCAGCCTGAGTGACGACGATATCAAGGCACTGTATGCCTATTTCATGGAGGGAGTCGCCCCTGTCACCGAGCCCGCACCGAAGACCTCTCTCAGCTTCCCATTCAATCAGCGCTGGGCGATTCGGTTCTGGAACTGGCTGTTCGTCGATGAGGTATCGAATACTTCTTCCGCCAACCTTTCCAGTGATCTCTCTGGTGATCGACAGCAACTGTTGGAGCGTGGACGCTATCTGGTGCAAGGCGCGGGACATTGCGGCAGTTGTCATACGCCCCGCGGCCTGTTCATGCAGGAAAAAGCGCTCAACGACCAGGACGGCGACGAGTACCTGGCTGGAACTGAGCTGAACGAGTGGCAGGTACCTTCTCTGCGTGGGGGCGACGCATCAGGATTACGCGATTGGTCGGAAGACGATGTCATCGATTATCTGGCCACTGGACGCAATCGCCACGCCGCGACTGGCGGCGAAATGACCTCTGTCATTCAGCACAGCACGTCTCACCTCACTGATGCGGACTTATCGTCCATCGCGGCCTATCTGACGACTCTGGGCGCCACGGACAAGCAACATGCCTCGTCCGCCCCCGCATCGACGCCACCTTCCCACACAGCACCGGATGCCACGACACGGCAACTGACGAGCGCGACTTCCCTGGACGAGGGGGCTCGTCTGTATCTAGACAACTGCAATGCTTGTCATTTCGCCAATGGCAGAGGGGCAGATAGCGTCTTCCCCCCGCTTTCCGGTAACAGTCAGGTCAACGCTGACAATCCGACAGCCCTGATCAGTACCATTCTGTATGGCGCGCAATTGCCGTCGACGCCAAAACGCCCAGAACGCTTGCAAATGCCGGGCTTTGATTGGCGCTTGAGCAACGAGGAAGCCGCCAGCCTGGCAAGCTTTGTCCGACAGAGCTGGAGCAATGACGCCTCCAGGGTGACTCCTGAGCAGGTGGCGGAAGTGAGGCAGGCACACGGGCCTGTCAATCATGCGCAACAAGGCCGACCAGACTCCCTAGGCCACGCGCCCGAAGGCGCCACGTCCACTCCTCTGTCGAACTGAAAGGAATCACGACATGTCCGTTACACAACCAGACGTCGATGTCGTCATCATCGGTCTTGGCTGGACCGGGTCCATCATGGGCCTGGAAATGACGAGCGCTGGATTGAACGTGCTGGCGCTTGAGCGCGGGGAAGATCGTAGCAAAGAAGACTTTCTGTATCCCAAGCCTGCCGATGAGCTCAAGTACGGCGTACGCCTCAAGATGATGCAGCGCCCACGTCAGAGCACTGTCACGATACGACGCAATCGCCAGGAACAGGCCGTTCCCCAACGTCATTGGACAACCTTCCATCCCGGTGATGGCGTGGGCGGCGCGGGTTCGCATTGGACTGGCGTGCTATATCGTGCCACACCAAACGAACTGGCACTCAAGAGCTTTGCCGATCGCACCTTTTCTCCCGGATTTCTGCCTGAGGACATGACCATCCAGGACTATGGCGTCAGCTACGACGAGCTGGAACCTCACTATGACTTCTTCGAAAAGGTCGCAGGCTTATCCGGTCAGGCTGGCAATATCCAAGGGGAAATGATTGAAGGGGGGAACCCCTTCGAAGGGCCGCGCAAGAACCCGTTCCCGCTCCCTCCCTTGCCGAGAACCCTGACGGACACCTTGTTCACCAAGGCGACCAAGGCACTGGGCTGGCACCCTTATCCCTACCCTTCTGCCAATGTGTCAGGCGCCTGGACCAACCCCTATGGCATGCAATTGGGTCCCTGCAACTTTTGCGGCTTTTGCAGCAACTACGGATGCCTCAACTATTCCAAGGCATCCCCACAGACCTGCACACTTGATGCACTCAAGCAACGCGAGAACTTCGCGTATCGGACGGGCTGTGAAGTCACACGTATCGTGAAGCGCAAGGAAGACGATACGGTCAAAGGGGTCATCTATCGCGATGCTGATGGCAATGAGGTCTTTCAGCCCGCGGGCATGGTCATTCTTGCCTCATTCCCCCTGTCCAATGTCCGCTTGCTGCTGCTATCCGAGATTGGAAAACCCTATGACCCGGAAAGCAACACCGGGGTGGTGGGGCGCAACTTCTCCTACCAGATCACGGGCTCCATGGATCTTTACTTCAAGGATCATCAATTCAACCCCTTCATCTCAGCTGGAGGAAGTGGACAGGTCATTGATGACTTCAGCCCCGATACCTTCGATACCGAGCAACACGGTTTCATTGGAGGCTCCTACATCTATACCACCCAAGGTCCGGGAGGCGCTATCGGTGCACTGCGCACGCCTCCGGGAACGCCGCAGTGGGGCAGTGAATGGAAAAAGCAGGTACGCGAGCACTACGGACATCACATGATGCTGGGCACTACCGGAACGAACATGTCCTATCGAGACGTCTACCTGGATCTGGACCCCACGTACAAGGATCCGCATGGTGATCCCTTGCTGCGCATGACCTATGACTGGAAAGATAACGACCTACGAATGACGGAATTCATGGCAGAGCGGATGCGTGAAATCGTCGCCCAGTTGCAACCTGACTACCATACCGAGAGCGTCAAACAGCGGGGTGACCACTTCGATCCCTCAAGTTATCAGTCAACGCATCTGACCGGTGGTGCCATCATGGGGACAGATCCAAAGACATCCGTCCTCAATCGATATCTACAGCATTGGGATGCGCACAATCTCTTCGTCATGGGGGCCAGTGCCTTCCCACAGAATATGCAACACAACCCCACGGGAACGGTCGCAGCCCTCACCTATTGGTCGGCACAGCATATTCGAGAACGCTATCTTGATAATCCGGGGCCTCTGATGTCACGCAGTTGACTGCCCCACGCCACGACACCCCATACCCTGTGTCCGACGAGATGTTCCAACCTCATCGTGACATGTCACTCGATCCCACTACGCCTGGTGCTTTTTCAGGGTCAGATTGCCCAGGCGTAGGAAAACGACAAGCTTCCTTTCCATGACATCCTCGACGCCATCCAGCACTGCCAAGAGAGTCGCCACACACATGGATAGGCCCCACCCTGCAGGTTGATTTTCCCGGCGCCCCGCCTTCCTGTATCAGGTGCGTCCATGCTGCATGCGTACCCCGAGCTTCCTGCCTGCAGATAATGACGACTATCTACGACTGGATGTGCATCTCGCCGAAGGGAGGATCGGCCAGGATATCAATGGCTTCACACATACGCAGGTCGCTCATGACGGCCTGAATGACTATCAGCGCCATCTGCAATTCCTCAGTCAGGTCGATAAAACTCTCGATCTGGCCAACACCCCTGGCGTGCGAGCCAATCGAGGACATCTCCTCTGGCTCGCACGAGACACCACCTACCGCTTCCTCGGTAATGGTAACGGGATCATAAACCGAGATGCATTGACGCCTTCAGCGGTAGGGCCCACACGCAAACGCCGCCGGCACTCTGAACAGGACGCCGGCGGCGTTTGCGCTTCCCGGAACATTGCAATCAGCTCCCTATGACGATCAGGCATCGACGCCGTTCTCAACGGGAGATCGAGCTCGACACGATCCTCGATAGAGAGTGAGCCGTACAACGCGAGACACGCCGATGACGCACATCCCAGCACTAGCGGGAAACGTCGTCACATAACAGCTCCTTGAAAGAGGCTGGTGAGACTGGCGGGCCAAGATAGAACCCTTGTACCTGATCACAGGATAGGCTGGAGACCCTCTCGAGCTGCTCGGTCGTTTCCACACCGCCAACTGTCACATTGAGAGACAGGGCATGCCCCATTCTGATGATCGCATCCACGACCGCCTCATGACGCTCGGAATGATCGAGGTACATGAGAAAGCTGCGATCAATCTTGATGCCATCGAATGGATAGCTTTGCAGGTACCCCAGCGAGGAGTAATCCGTCCCGAAATTATCCATTGACAGCCGAACCCCGAGAGCTTTGAGATCGCTCATCGTCGTCAGGATCGCCTCGGAATCCTCCCGCATGATGTTCTCGGTGATTTCCAGCTCCAGACGTTCAGCAGACAAGCCAGTTTCCTCAAGTACCCGTTGGATGCGCTGCACCAGATCATGACGCTGGAACTCGACCGGCGACAGATTGACTGACACCCAAAGCTTGTTGTCCCAACTCATGGCGTTCCAGCAGGCTTCTCGCAAGACCCAATCGCTGATCTCGAAGATCACGCCATTTTCTTCTGCCACAGGAATGAAGCAAGCCGGACTTAACACATCCCGAATAGGGTGATGCCAGCGTACCAACGCCTCTGCGCCGATGATGTCCTGAGTCATTGCATCGAAACGCGGCTGAAACTCAAGCCGCAACTCCTTGCGCGCGACAGCCTGGCACAAATCCATTTCCAGCTGACGTCGCTCCATGATGCGCTCGCTCATGGAAGGGTCGTAAATGCATGCCACATTTCTGCCCTGGGACTTGGCTTCATAAAGCGCAATATCCGCACCCCGCAACAGCGCATCATGAGTCAATGCATGATACGGCGCGGCGACGATACCAATGCTGGTCCCGACGTGAATCACGTGATTCTCGATCTGGATCGGTTGATTGATCTTGTCGATCAGACACTGGCCCAGTCGTGTTGCGTCCTGAGGCGTCTTGCACTGCGTGGCGACCACAATGAATTCATCTCCCCCGAGTCTTGCGACCATATCGCGACCCTCTATGCAGCCTTGGATCGCTTTCGCAATTTCACGGAGCACCTGATCCCCAACTGCGTGCCCGTAGGTATCATTGACTGGCTTGAACCGATCAAGATCAAGCGCCAGCACGAACAACGGCTGGTCACCACTCACCTCGGTACGCAACCTCTCGTCAAGAAACCGATCGAGCCGATGGCGGTTGGCGAGCCCGGTCAGCGGATCATGTTGACTGATGTGCTCGATCTGCGCCTTGGCTTCCATTTCACGCGTGATGTCACACACGGTCCCCTGGTACCCCTTGAGCTCTCCACCGGCACGAAATTCACAGGCAAAGACCTGGCAATACCGAGTGCGGCCCTCTCCATCCTGCAACTCACACGCGATTGGTTGACGTCCAGCGCCCGCACCGTGAGCCGCAATGTCGGCCAATATCGACGGATCGTAATGCAAGAGTTCTGACAAGGGCCTACCTAGCCACTCGGATGCCGTGAGCCCCGTCAACGGCTCAAATCGATCTGACAGGTAGGTCAAGACCTGCTGCGTATCGGACTGCCAGATCCAGTCCGAGGAGATTTCTGACAAATTCTTGAAGCGACGCTCACTGAGCTTCAAGGCATGCTGTACCTCGACCACGGCCTGACTGGCATGATGCAAATGCTTGCGAAGCCATATCAACAGGAACACGACCAACGCTCCCACCATCCCCCAGAGAGGCAAGACGTTGATCAGAAGATGTCGGCCATAAGCCTCTTTCTGCCATTGCACGACAATGTCCCCGACATTCTCAGTGGCGAGAATCACGTAGGGCTCTTCGATGTCCTTGGTCCCAACAACACCAATACGCAGATCCGTCAGCCCGTAAAGTTCCGAGATGGCAGCAAGTTTAGCCCCATCCAGAATGTCGACATACACAAGGTAGGAAAGCGTCTCGAACTGAGTGTAGGAACTGTCGGGACGAATCACGGCAGCGGACACGACTGCCGGCACACCGCCCACTGTCGTATATTCCGTGGCGACCTCATCCTCCCGTGAGCCCTCTCTGGCACTTTCCAGCAACCGTGGTACGTCACTCTCGACCCAATCCTCGAGATTGACATCTTGCAACTCACCTTCGAGGAGCGCATAGCGAGTACCACCTGCCGGTCCTACGATGAACACGCCATCCAATCCATAGGTGGGATACAGAGAGGGGCCAATGTTATCTCGGTCATACGCCCACTCATGGTCGACGGCACCATAGGTATACTGATACGAATCAATCCAGAAGGCGTAATCATCCAAGGCAATGGCAATCTGTGTCTGACGATCCTCCAGGGCCAGCAAGACATCGGCTTTGTCATGTGCCAGCTGCTCTTCATCAATCGCCATACTGAGATATACCAGAGCGCCACCCGCCATGAAAAACAGGAAGACAGTGAGGTACGTGAAAAGACGTGAAGCCAACCGAGAGGTGGCCGCGTAACGAGCACTTTCATCAGGAGAGTCTGGTACGGGATATGAAGTCATGGTCATCCAGCGTGTGAAAGTCCTTGAAGGGTCGTACGCCATGCTCGATCACTGCCGACATTGTCATGCAGACTGAGTCACTGGCTAACGGCATTCATGGTGGATTCTTTAGCGACTCCTGATGACAATGGCGGTCACGCCATGTGGCAGACGACACTCAACGAAGAAGAAACCATCCTATCGGCCTACGACGCCTTATTACGAAGTACGTCGCACGCGTTGATCATTGTGGGAAACCTCGTACAGGGTGAAGAGGTCTTGCCTCAATGCACGAACAAGAGGATAAAGAAACTTGCCGTTTAAGTCTCAACGCTAAATATCATGAGAAACAGGCATGCCAGTGATTTCAGGTACCTTGATCAGCACGAACGGCCAATCCTCCCTTAATATGATTAAATCTCATTTTTATTTTCACGAAAGAACGCGCCAAGGCGGCACCTTGGGCGGGAGTACGACTACAAGGCCTACCGGCCCCAATGATCTCCTGCTGTTGTTAGCGCTACCTGCTGACGAAAGACGCGATCGTTCGCGGGAGTGTTCATCGTCATCACGCCGGAACTACCGAAGCCGGTAAGATCAAGGCGTGGTCGCGCAGCACCAATGGCCAATGGCCAACCCCCGTTGTCAGTCACTCATGCAGTGTCCCTACAGCGCAATGTGCCAGCACTCAGGATACATGGCACGCACGCGACGAAATGGGTGATCTCCAACTTGAACGGGCCCACCATGCTCGCACGATCAGACTCCATCAACTCGTCGGCTGACTTCCCCTTGACCAGCCTCTTGCGCATTACCGACTCGCCACCGCAATGCTCGCCAACTTCGCTGAGCAATGCGGTGGCTTACCCAGCATCGCGCTTGCGCAACCTCTAGATCAGCCCCGCTTATTCATGAGGCCGGCCTGAAAACGAAGATAGCAGATGGTATTCTCTTGAAAATTCAGTGTGTTCCGCCAAGAACCTGAACCAAGAGAGCCATCCGCTATGGGTGAAAGCCTATCTACCTGGACGCCTTCGTGCAACGGCGCTGTGCGTGTCGTGCTGAGCGGCCAGCGAACCACCAGCGACAGCGGCGCGCTGCTGCTGCGTGAAGCCCTCGACAACAGCGGCGTGATCAAGGCGCTGGAAGACAACCTGGTCGACCTCCGTAACCCGCTACGCGTCCGCCACTCACTGGCCAGCCAGTTGCGGACCTTGGTGCTGCAACGGGCGATGGGCTGGATCGATCTTAGCGATACCGACGCGCTGCGCCACGACCCGCTCTGGCAGTTGGCCTGCAGTGATGTGCGTGGGATGACGCCCCTGGCCCAGGACCGACCGTCTCAAGCCACGCTGTCGCGGCTGCTGACCTGCCTCGGGCGCAACGACAATATCAATGCCGTACACGAAGGCCTGCTGCGGCTGGTGGTCTGGCGGCTGACGTCGTTGAAGAACGGGGAGCGACCCAAGCAGCTGACGCTGGACATCGATGGCCTCCCGGCACACTGACCGATGCCATGATCGCCAGGCTCGCGGCAGACACGCCAGGCCCCTACTCAGACCGCGACCTTATCGCAGAGATTCACTTCTCTCGAGAGTACCTCACCCATGTGATACGCCCGATATGATGTCTTGGGGGCGAGACGATCCCTCGCTCCTTGCCTGCCCACCGCATCGCCAAGAGATGGGGGGTCATGTTGACAGGGCTGAAAGCGCTCACGGTACATGACGATATCCCGTCACATGTCGTGACAATAGACGTCAGGCTATCGCCAGTCCGAAGTTCTCCGTGCCCCTTTCAGGGCGCACTGAAGGCGCTGCTCGAGTTCCGTGCGCTGGTGCCTCCTCGCCATGTATATCCCATTGACCGACCACGACGTCGTTTCGAGCCAGATTCCCACCCGATTGGCACTGCGACAGAAGGATAACGATAACTCCTCCATCTTATATGGAGGTGGCTGCCTTGCATGACTCATACAACAAACCGCAAATAACGCAATAATAATACATGGCAAATCCAATTATATTATTTCCCTTTCCCCCTCATGGTGCGTTACGATACCACGGAATCTCACCTCCTCCGACAGGCCCTCAACAGCCGCTCCCACGCGGAAATTTCCGGACCGCCCCCGGGGTAGGCCGTCAGGTCAGGCCATCCTCACAACCTGTTGATGGCCATCAGGAAATCGGCATATTTTGCTGAATGACAAGGAGCGCTGCCCCCTAGAATGGCTTACCATATGACAACAAAGTGCGACTTCTCATCTATTGCTCTACAGCAAGTGACTGATTTAATTAAGCACATAAAATAAGGGGGATTATTGGAAGCGATTTCTGCCGTGGCACAGCAAGCTCTATGGCCTGTCGGCCTATGCGATGACGGCCACCTTCGGCCCTTATCTGTCGGCACCGCTGGCCGCGCTCTATGGCGACCTGGGCGACTGGAATCTGGTGTTCTGGGAAACCGCGCCGATGTGTCTCATCGCGGCGGCGCTGGTGTCCTGGGGCCTGCCACAGGACCCGCTCAAGCTGGAGCGCCTCAAGCAGTTCGACTGGCTCGGCGCCCTGCTTGGCGTCACCGGTCTCTGTGCTCTGGTGGCCGGCATGACCCAGGGCGAGCGTCTCGACTGGGGCAACTCCCCCGTGATCATCGCCCTGCTGGGCACGGGCGGACTGGCCTTCGCTGCCTTCCTGATCCATGAATGGTTCCACCCGTTGCCGCTCTACAAGCTGCAGCTCCTGGCCCATCGCAACTTCGCCTTCGGCATTCTCACCCTGTGTACCTTCATGTTCCTGACCCTGGCCGCCGGCACCATTCCCGCCGCCTTCCTGGGCGAGGTACAGGGCTATCGGCCCATGCAGCTGTTCCCGGTGATGCTGACCATGGCTCTGCCGCAGCTCGTGCTGGCACCGCTGGTGGCGACACTGATCAATCGCAGGAGCGTCGACAGCCGCTATGTGATGGCCACGGGCCTGGTGTTGATCCTGATCAGCTGCCTGCTGGGCTCGCAGCTCACCAGCGACTGGAACCGTGACAACTTCCTGCTCATCGAGGTGCTCAATACCCTGGGCCAACCGATGGTGGTCGTGCCGCTCTTGATGAATGCCACCGGCGCCATCAGTCCGCTGGACGGCCCCTTCGCCACCGCGATGGTCAACTCGCTGCGGGCGCTGTTCACGGTGGTGGCCGCCACCGTCTATGGCAGCTTCATCGTCCAGCGTGATGCCCTGCATTCGACCCGTCTGAGCGAGGCGCTGGGCCTGCAGGGCAATCAGCCCGCCGGCCTCATCCCGCTGGACGCCGCGCGCGATATCGCCACTCGCCTCTCCGAGCAGGCCGCGGTGATGAGCTACGCGGATGCCTACCTCGCCATCATTCCCTTCGTGGTGGCCCTGCTGGTGCTGGTCATAGTGTTGCCGGTGCGCGCCTACCCGCCGCAACCGGCACCTGCCGCCCGCCAGCACACCCACTCTCCTGCGACCTGAAAAGCGAGAACACGATACTGCCATGAACAAGACACGCACGACTCTGCTGCTGAGCGGACTGGCCCTGCTGCTGCTGATTCTCTATGCAGCGCTCTACTGGAAGGGTCACGATGGCCGCGAGGCCACCAACAACGCCTACGTGCGTGCCGATAGCGTGATGGTCACCCCACGGGTGGCCGGCCAGATCGACACGGTACGGGTGGAAGACAACCAGGTGGTTCACGAGGGGCAGATACTGGCCACGCTGGACGACCGTGATTACCAGGCCTCCCTGCATTCCGCCCAGGCGGATCTCGCCGCCAGTCAGGCGGCGGTGGGAGATCTGGACGCCAACATCGAACGTCAGCGCGCGGTGGTGCAGCAAGCCCTCGCCGAAGTGAAGGCGACCGAGGCGTCACTACGTTACGCACGCAATGATGCCAAACGCTATCGCAGCCTGCGCATGACCAATGCCGCCTCCCAGCAGGACAAGGAAAAGGCCGATGAGGAACAGGGCATCTGGGAGGCACGACTCGTGCAGTATCAGGCCGCTCAGCGCTCGGCCGAGAAACAGATCGGTGTCCTGCAGGCTCAGCGCGTCGAGGCCCGCGCCGAGGTCGAGCGCTCGCGCGCCACGCTTGAGCAGGCAGCGCTGAACGTCGATTACACCACCATCCGCGCCCCCAAGGATGGCATCGTCACCCAGCGCTCATTGCGTGTCGGTGCCTACGTGCAGCCGGGCTCCTCGCTGCTGGCCATCGTGCCACACAAGGAAGCCTACGTGGTCGCCAACTATCTCGAGACCCAGATGGCCGAGATGGCGCCGGGCCAGCCGGTAGAGATGACGCTGGACAGCCTGCCGGGCAAGACCTTCCATGGTCATGTCGAGAGCATCGCACCGGCCTCCAGCAACGCCTTCTCGGCAGTGGCCAGCGAGAACGCCACCGGCAACTTCACCAAGATCACCCAGCGCATGCCGGTCAAGATCGCGTTTGACCCCGATCAACCCGACTTCGACAAGGTGCGCATCGGCATGTCGGTGATCACCCACGTCACCACTCGGGACGCCTCCTGATCCAAGGGACTCGCTCCCGGACGCGACGGCCGGCTAGCCGGCCAGACAAGACGCCCCATCTGTCAGTGACAGATGGGGCGTCTTGTCTGGCGTGCCCTTGCAGACAGGCGATGCAGGCGATACGGCCTGCCTGGACACTCCGGACTATCCAGACGATGGCGGGCACAGCTGCCAGTCGTCGTGCTCGATATCGAGCATTGCCGCGATGGCGGCCGAGGCGATGACATGGGTCTGGCCATTGGCCTCATCATGCACATTCAGCCCACCGTGCACCACCGTGACCTCGGCGCGCCCGCGTGGCAACTCGCGTGTCACGGCATCCACATCCACGGCCTCCGGTGTCTGTACGCCGATGGTGACCTCGACACGCATCTGACGATGATCGATGCCCAAGGACTGAAACAGTACGATGGAGGAATGATGCAGGGCATCCTGCACTGCGCGGCAGGCGGCCTTGGTGTAGTCCTCTCCGTAGAGGTCATTGCCGGTGCCCATCTCGAGAATGATGCGCTGCTCGCTCATGCCTGACCTCCTGACGGATGGCGGGTCTGTCGCGAAGCCTGAGGGTGCTCCGGCATGTCGGTACCGCTCGCCAGCATGTCAAACGACACGATGAGGGCGACATTGGCGATCACGCTCACCCCGCTGCCATCCGGCTTGGTCACGTCTAACCCGCCCTTGACCACCTTCACGCTGGGCTGGCCATAGGGAAAGATCCCCAGCAGGGCGTCACTGTCAACCTTGTCGGGCTGCTGCACGCCGATCTCGACCTCGATCAGCATCGCCTCCTTGGGAAAGCCGAAGGCATCCGCCACATTCAGGGAGTTGTGCCACAGGGCATCACGTATCCCGCGGGCCGCCGCCTCGGTGTAGTTCTGGCTGCGAATGGAAGTGCCCATACCGAACTGGGTCACCATGCGTGTCCTGGACATGTGGCCTCCTTGAGAAACGTCGTGCACCGCGCCATGGCGATGGCACGGAAATGAAGGCAAGTCAGAGCAATCTCTCGGCCTGCTCCGCCATCATCCGCCATCAAACATTACTTTTTCATACAATACGTTCCATTTTCATGAATATCCATCCACAACTGGCGCGATAGGCCCGCCATCGGCGCTAGACATCCCAGCGTGGCTTGAACCAGCCAAGCACCCAGCAGACCCCGACGAGCACCACCACCGAGGCGAAATCGCCGCGAAACAGATTCACCACCGCCAGACCGGCCGATACCAACTGGGCATTGGTGAGCGCGATGCTTCTCCAGCGCAATCTCTGATACTCCGCCTCTGTCATGCTGGCCTCCACGTCAGACGTCTTGAGCACGCTTCTCAGGCGGCTCACCGCTCACCCGCTGCTTGCCTCAAGCGATTGGCCACCGCTCTGGTGAGCGTAGTACAGGAAGAATGCCGAATTCAGCCTCCCTTCGCCTATCCGACAAAAAGACTCGCGCTGACATGGTGGCGTCACCTCAGGGTTGCTATGTTCAGAATTCCCTTGATCACAGGAGTCTGACATGACCCGCCTGACCGCAAAGGATTTTGCCCCCGAGTTGCTGGAGCTGTATGACGGCTATGTGCATGGCCAGATCACCCGCCGCCAGTTTCTGGATCGCGCGGCAGCCTTTGCCGTCGCGGGCATGACGGCCACCTCGATACTGGCCAGCCTAAGCCCGAACTACGCGCTGGCCTCACAGGTCGAGTTCACCGACCCCGACATCGTGGCCGAGTACATCACCTACCCCTCTCCCGAAGGCCACGGCGAGGTGCGCGCCTATCGAGTGACACCGGCCAATGCCAGCGGGCCGTTGCCCGGCGTGGTGGTGGTGCACGAGAACCGCGGCCTGAACCCCTATATCGAGGATGTCGCGCGGCGTGTGGCCAAGGCCGGCTATGTCGCGCTGGCGCCGGATGGCCTCAGTTCGGTGGGCGGCTATCCCGGCAACGACCCCAGAGGCAAGGAGCTGCAGGCACAGGTAGACCCGGAAAAGCTGATGAACGACTTCTTTGCCGCCATCGATTACCTGATGGCCGAGAACCGCACCACCGGCAAGATCGGCATCACCGGCTTCTGCTACGGTGGCGGGGTCTCCAATGCGGCCGCCGTCGCCTATCCGGAACTGGCCTGCGCCGTGCCCTTCTACGGCCGCCAGCCACGCGCCGAGGAAGTCGCCGCCATCCAGGCTCCGCTGCTCTTGCATTACGCCGAGCATGACGAGCGCGTCAATGCCGGCTGGCCCGCCTATGAAGCCGCGCTGAAGGAGCATGACAAGGTCTACGAGGCCTATCTCTACCCCGGCACCCACCACGGCTTCCACAACGACTCGACCCCACGCTATGACGAACAGGCCGCCAAGCTCGCCTGGGACAGAACCCTTGCCTGGTTCGAGAAGTATCTGAGCTGACCTCAGGCGGCACCGGGGAAACTGCCACCAGCCTCGATACGACGAAGCCAGCCATCACCTGGATTGCGTGATGGCTGGCTTCGTCATTTCCGTGTGACCGGGGCCGATGCCCCTTCAGGCTAAGGCCTGATCAGTTCAGCACAGGCCAGTTCTGAAAAAAGCTCAGCTGCACAGCAGCCCACTGGCGACGATCTCGCTGAGCGTGCCCTGGCCGATACCGCTGATACGGGTCAGTTGACCACTGGAACTCCACGGACGCTGACGGATGATGTCTGCGGCACGCGCCGGCCCGATATTGGGCAGCTGATCCAGCTGGTCGGCATTGGCGGTGTTGAGGTCGATACAGGTCTGACTCGCTGAACTGGAGGTCTTTGACGCCCTGCGGGAGGCGACCTCTGCCCCGGCTGCCTGCGGCTGACTACCCTCCAGCGGCAGCAACGCCAGTGTCTCGCCGGTCACCGACAGATAGATCGGGGCGTGGTCCGAGACATCGGCACGCGCTGTCACATGACTGATGCCCAGATAGTCCGGGAAGCGGAACACATCGCCGCTGGCCTTGGGCCATTCGCTCGGCACATACCAGATGTTGTCGTAGAGCGAGGCATAGCGGCCATCGGTCTTGGAGAGCGTCGTCGCACCCTCGGTGATCAACGGGCGCAGGCCGAGGGTACGCAGATCTCCCCACGCAGGCTCGGTCGGTGCCATGTTGAAGTCGCCCATGATGATCGCCGGAGTGCCGGGCGAGATTTCCTTCATCAGGTCATAGATATCGGCCAGCGCGCGGATTTCCGGCGAGCGATCCGCCTTGCTGTCGCCATAGGCGATGTGCACGTTGGCGGCGCTGAAGGCCCGCCCAGTGTCCTTCTCGACGAAGGTGGCGAGCAGCGGCTCGCGCGAGAACACATCCTCGGGATCGAGATAGACGGTAGCCCCGCCCTGATAGGCGATCGTCTTGTCGCGATACAGATAGGCATAACGCTCGGTATAGGTGCTGCGCCCCACCGCATGGCTGACCAGGCTGTCCCACTCGTCGCCGGTCAGGGCCTCCAGCTGCTGCTCGAGCTCGCTGACGACCTCCTCCTTCATCACCTCCTGCAGGCCGATCAGATCCATGTGGCTGGCCACCGCCGCGACCTGCTCGAGATGCTTGCCGTTGTTCCAGCCGGCATGCTTCAGATTCCAGCTGGCACTCACCGCATTCGCCTGACTGCTGGCCGCAGCGCCCAACAGCACGGGGACTGCCAGCGCCGTCACCATCCGCCTGACAATCCGCTCAAGCCGAGAGCCATCAGAGGGCTGCCGGCCGCGCGTGTTCTTGCTGATGCTACTCGTGCTGCTGTTGCTGGCGATATTTGAGTGACTGCTGCTCGAATTGCTGACGCTACCGCGATGACCTGTGCGTATCACTGCATGACCCTTGACTGATGACTCGTACACAAAAGACCGTAAGGCCCTGTATCTTATGGACTTGTCGTCAAGGTTTATAGAACCATGATGTTATTTATTACCCTTTGCGCGACTTTCGATGACTACCGGGTCAGCCACACGCTCACGACGGTCGTCGCTTGACCTTGCAGCGCAAGCTCTTACCCTCGACTCACAGCGTCTTCCCTGTCTTTCACCACGAGCTTCCATGATGACATCGCCATCCCACTCCCCCGGCAACGCGTTGCGCCGTCTGCGTCAGACCACCCCGCTGGTGCACAACATCACCAATCATGTCGCCATGACCCCGACCGCCAATACCCTGCTGGCCATTGGCGCCTCGCCGCTGATGGCGCATGCGCAGCAGGAGATCCAGGAAATCTCCGCCATCAGTGCGGCGCTGTCGATCAATATCGGCACCCTGTCGCCCAGCTGGATCGAGGCCATGCAGCTGGCGGCGATGTGCGCCCACCGCGATGGCAAACCCTGGGTGCTGGACCCCGTCGGCATCGGCGCCTCCAGCCTGCGCCAGTACGCGTGCCGCGCGCTGCTGGAATATCGCCCCAGCGTGATACGTGCCAATGCCTCGGAGGTGCTGGCGCTGGCCGGCGAGATGAATCAGGGCCGTGGCGTGGACAGCGGCGATGACAGTGAGGATGCGCTGGAGCGCGCCAGCCGCGCCGCCGTCGCCCTGGCGCGCACGCAGAACTGCGTGGTGGCGATGACCGGCCACGTCGATGTCGTCACCGATGGCCAGCGGCAAATCACGATTCAGGGCGGCCATGCGCTGATGGGCCGCGTCACCGCCATGGGCTGCGCACTGAGCAGCGTGGTCGCCGCCTTCCTCGCCGCCTCACTCGACGGACATGACGACACCTTGCAGGCCACCGCCGCCGCGCTGGCCTGTTACGCCGAGGCCGGTGAGACGGCGAGCCAGTCAGTAGAGGGCCCGGGCAGCTTCGTGCCACGCTTCCTGGATGCCCTGTATACTCTCGACGCCGATTCCACCCTGCTTGCCTCTCGCCTGGAGCTGACCGATGTCACTTGATCTATCCCTTTACCTGGTCACCGACCCCGCGCTGTGCGCCGAGCGCGGCCTGGAAGCCACCGTGATGGCCGCCGTGCGCGGCGGCGTCAGTGTCGTGCAGCTGCGCGACAAGCACGCCAGCGACGAGGAGATGATCGCCCAGGCCATCCGCCTCAAGGCGCTGCTGGACGAGTACGAGGTGCCGCTGATCATCAATGACCGCATCGAGGTCGCGCTGGCCAGTGGCGCCGATGGCCTGCACATCGGCCAGAGCGATGGCGACCCGGTCGAGGCGCGTCGCCGTCTGGGCGAGGACGCCTTGATCGGCCTGTCGGTCCAGACGCTTGAGCAGCTCAAGGCTGTCGATGTCGAGCGCATCGACTACCTCGGCCTCGGCCCGGTCTATGCCACCGCGACCAAGCCCGATCACGCCGCACCGCTGGGCATCGAAGGACTCACCCAGCTGGTGCGCTCAAGCCCGCTGCCGACGGTGGCCATCGGCGGCATCTCGCTGACCAATGCGGGAGACGTCATGAGCAGCGGCACTGACGGCCTCGCCGTGGTCTCGGCGCTGTGCAGTGCCGAGAACCCCGCCGCCGCCGCCCAGCAATTTCTGGCGCAGTATCCTTTCTGATCTGATCCTGCCCATCAGCTAGAGACGACAACGCCCGCCATGGTCAGCCATGGCGGGCTTTTTGCTTTACATTGAGCAGATCTACACTTTGGCTTATGCAAAGTTTCATGAAAAACTATTTATGGTTTATTATTTCATGCAATGTCGACTTAAACATCAATGATGGAATATGGCACATAAGGGTTATGCTTAACATACAATTAAAGATTATACCTTAGCATAAACCTTACAATGTGCAAAAATTAAACCACAGAGCTGTATACATAACAGAACTCAACACCAGCGTTTTAACTTTAGGGAAAAAATATGAAAATACATTGGACATCGGCATTCAACCATCTCTTTGTAGTATTAAACCGTGAGGGTGACACTTATTTTTCCGGCCCAAGATTTTTCAAAATGCTTCACCAAGTAACACACGAATTCCCTGACTACCAAAAGTACATAGAACAAAGAAGATTAAAAAGTAAAAGCACAACAAGAAAACAATATTTTTTTGATATAATCGAATCCTTGACTGAAGCAGAAAAGAAAGCTCTATTCAAAAATTTTATTGAGTCATTAAAACCTTACGCTAGAGATGAAATGAATGAGCTCGAAAGCTTTATTCATGGTGGCGGCTCCCCGGTACCGGTAACAGATATATCGACTGATTTTTCAGGTGTCGAAAGATTGACGAGATCACTCAACAATATTGATAGTGCGATCGAATCGGGCCAGCATAGCCGCGCAGTCACACTTTCATATTCCTGCCTAGAAGGCATTTACAAAGCCTATCTAACGAAGAACATGACACTGCAAGCGCCACCAAATGACCTTCTAGCAATGGCCAAACTAGTTAAAAATGACATACTTGATAAAGTAAAAGATGGTAGTCAAGCCCCTGAACAGATAATCAACTCTATCCCAACTATTACTAATGCAATAGCTAATTCTCGAAATGGATTCAGTGAGTCGCATTTCGACCAAGATGCTAAAATCTGGCTTGCAACTTACACGAGGGACTTAACTAACTCAATAGGCAGGTTATTAACGCATTTTATGTAACATAAGAAGACTCAGAGTCTAAATACAACGCCCGCCATGGTCAGCCATGGCGGGCGTTGTCGTCTTTGCTAAAGGGTCTGCCTGAGCGGATCAGCTGGCCGCGAGATCACTCTCGGCATTGGCCACCAGCGCGAACTCTTCCTCGGCGGTCTTCGCCACCAGCTGATGGCGACTGAAGATGGCGTAGTAGGCGATGCCCACCACGAACAGCACCAGAGTGTAGTTGAAGGCGCGCGGGTCAAAGGCATAGACCCCGGTCAGCGCGATCAGCGACAGCACCAGCGCGATGGAGGAGGTCACGATGCCACCCGGCGTGCGATAAGGGCGCGCCATCTGCGGCTGGCGCAGGCGCAGCAGGATGTGGCTGGCGGCCATCAGTGCGTAGGAGACGGTCGCCCCCACCACCGCCATGCCCAGGATGAGATCGCCTTCACCGGTCAGCGAGACCAGGAAACCGAAGACGCCCGGCACCACCAGCGCCCAGGTCGGCGCCTTGCGCTTGCTGGTCAGCGACAGCGTCTTGGGCAGATAGCCGGCCCGTGACAGCGCGAATACCAGACGGCTGTAGCCGTAGATGATCGAGAAGAACGAGGCCACCAGCCCGGCCAGTGCCAGCACGTTGACCAGCGTCGCCAGCCCTTCGCTGCCGGTCGCGTTCAGCGCATCCACCAACGGCACGGCACTGCTGCCGATCGCCTCGGCACCGGCGGCACCGGCCAGCAGGAAGACGACGAGCACGGCGGTGAACATCAGAAACAGCATGGCGCCGATGATGCCACGCGGAACATCACGAGCCGGATTGCGCGATTCCTCAGCCGCCAGCGGCACCCCTTCCACGGCCAGGAACAGCCACATGCCGAAGGGCAGCGCCGCCCAGATGCCATACCAGCCATTGGGCATGAAATCGCTGGCACCCCAGGCATCCGTCGGCGCGATGTCGAACAGGCGACTGCTGTCGAAGTCACCGATCAGCGCGACCGCGGTGGCGATGATCGCGAACACCGCCAGGCCGCTGATCACCATCATCACCTTGAGCGCCTCGCCGACCCCCGCCAGGTGGATGCCGATGAACACCAGGTAGAAGATGGCGTAGATGATCGGACCATTGATGCCCAGCAGCGACTCCACCGCGCTACCGATGAAGATGACGATGGCTGCGGGTGCCAGCGCATATTCGATCAATACCGCAAGGCCGGTGAGATAGCCGCCAGCCGGGCCCATGGCCTGGCGCGCGAAGCTGTAACCGCCGCCGGCGGCCGGTATCGCCGCTGACATTTCCGCCAGCGACAGCACCAGCGCCAGATACATGATGCCCATCAGTAGCGCCGCGATCGCGAAGCCGCCCCAGCCCGCCTCCGCGATACCGAAATTCCAGCCGGCGAAATCACCGGAGATCACATAGGAGACCCCGAGTCCCGCCAGCAGAATCCAGCCCGCCGTGCCCTTCTTCAACTGCCGTCTGGCCAGATAGTCCTGCTCGTTGGTGTCGTGATTCATGTCGTGATTCGTGTCGCGAGTCATGGTGCCGCCTAGTTTCCGTCAAGCATTGTCATTGTTGGATCGGGAGATTCCCGCTGATGCGCTGCCATCCCGTCAGGACAGCAGGAAGTTCTGGATACCGCCCCCGCTCTCCAGCGAGTTGTCACCACTTCTGTCCTTGAGCCCCACCCCGGTGAGGCCGAGCTTGCGGGCCTCGCACAGCAGGTAATGCAGCCGCTGGGCGGCCATGGCGAAGTCGAGCCCTGCCGGGCGCACGTTGGAGATGCAGTTGCGACTGGCATCACTGAGTCCGACGCGCGGCTGCCAGGTGAGATAGAGGCCGAGGCTGTCCGGTGAGCTGAGACCGGGGCGCTCGCCGACCATCACCAGCACCGCCCGCGCCCTGAGCAGTTCACCGACTTCATCGCCGATCGCGACCCGTCCCTGCTCCACCACGCTGATGGGTGACAGCGTCCAGGCATCCGGACCCTCCTCGGCAAGCGTTTCCAGCAATGCCGCGATGAAGGGCGCGGCGTTGTTCTGGACCGCCAGAGACGACAGCCCATCGACGATCACGATGGCCAGATCCGCAGGCTCCGGTGCGAGGCTGGACAATTGCTCACACGAGGCCGCATCGAGACGTCGCCCATAGTCGGGGCGTTGCAGATAGGTGGTGCGATCCACGGCGCGACTGTGCAGGCGCTGAAGGTCAGGGGCGTTCTCGAGTGCAGGTAGCTGATTGAGATCCTCGATCAGTCGGGGAATCTCCAGCGGCAGATGGACGGCGTCCTGCGCGCGGGCATGCGCCAGCTGGAATTCCAGCGAGCGTTGGGTCGGCAGGCTGATGCCGGCGCGGCCCAGGCCGATGCGCGCATCCGTGAACTGCCCCAGCAACTGCCAGGCATTGGGCGTGACGATGGCGGGCGATTCGCTGACAGCCGTTCCCTGCTGGCCCTCGCGAGCCGTGGATGACGCATCACTGGCGGAAGAGTCATGGCTCATGCATCACCTCCGGATACCTGACGCAGGGAATCGGCAAAGCAGGACGGCATGTCAGCGGGCAGCTTCTGCTGGGCGACATCGGTGAAGATCTGCATCTCCTCGAGCCAGGCGGCGAATTCCGGCGCCGGGCCCAGGCCCAGCACCCGTCGTGCATAGAGAGCATCGTGGAAGGAGGTGGTCTGATAGTTGAGCATGATGTCATCGGAGCCGGGGATGCCCATGATGAAGTTGCAGCCGGCCACCCCGAGCAGCGTCAGCAGGGTATCCATGTCGTTCTGGTCGGCATCGGCATGATTGGTGTAGCAGATGTCGCAGCCCATCGGCAGGCCCAGCAGCTTGCCGCAGAAATGGTCCTCAAGCCCCGCGCGGATGATCTCCTTGCCATTGAACAGATACTCGGGACCGATGAAGCCGACCACGGTGTTCACCAGCAACGGCGAGTACTTGCGGGCCACCGCATAGGCGCGTGCCTCGCAGGTCTGCTGGTCCAGGCCGTGATGGGCATCGGCGGACAGCGCACTGCCCTGGCCGGTCTCGAAATACATCACGTTGTCGCCCACCGTGCCGCGCTTGAGCGACAGCGCGGCCTGCTGGGCCTCCGCCAGCACGGAAAGCTCGACGCCGAAGCTCTCGTTGGTGGCCTGGGTGCCGCCGATGGACTGGAAGACAAGATCCACCGGAGCGCCCTGCTCGATGCATTCAATGGTGTTGGTGACGTGGGTGAGCACGCAGGACTGGGTGGGGATTTCGTATTTCTGGATCACTTCATCCATCAGACGCATCAGCTTGATGCTCTGGGCCACGTTGTCGGTGGCCGGATTGATGCCGATCACGGCGTCGCCGTTGCCGTAGAGCAGGCCATCGAGAATGCTGGCAGCGATGCCGGTGACATCATCGGTGGGATGGTTGGGCTGCAGACGTGTGGAGAGATGGCCGCTCTTGCCGATGGTATTGCGAAAGGCCGTGACCACCTCGCACTTCCTGGCGACCAGAATCAGGTCCTGATTGCGCATCAGCTTGCTGACCGCCGCGGCCATTTCGGGGGTAATGCCGGCACGCACCTGCGCCAGCACCGCGGGCGTCGCGAGATCACTCAGCAGCCAGTTGCGGAAGTCGCCGACGGTGAGATGGGCGATCGGCAGGAAGGCTACCGGATCATGCTCATCGATGATCAGGCGGGTGATGTCGTCCTGTTCGTAGGGAATCAGCACGTCGTCCAGGAAGGTCTTGAGGGGCAATTCGGCCAGACACAGCTGAGCGATCACTCGCTCCTCGGCGGTTTCCGCGATCACGCCAGCAAGGCGATCTCCTGAGCGGGCGGGGGTCGCCTTGGCCATCAGCTCGGCCAGACTGGCGAAGCGATGGACCTGACTGCCCAGGGTGTAACGGTATTCGCGACTCATGGGTGATTCCTTGCACTGACAGATGTCATTTCATCTCAGTCGTTTTGCAGGAATCACGCCAATTTCTTCAGGCCCCTCTTTGGTCCTGCACATGCCTGCAGACCCCACGCTGCAAGGCGTGCCTTCATGACTGACACGCCTGCACGGCGAGAGTGAACATCGCCGCGGCGACACTCTCGCACCAGATTGGCGCGCATTCAGTCATTCGCGAATGGAGGCGAGCAGACAGATGCTGCCAATTGGTGCGCCCGCCCAGCCATGCCGCGTGAGATGGGACAAGTGCATCGGCGCCAGATCAGCGACGTGCGCCTCCCAGCTCCGTGATGATCGCCTCGCGCTGCTTGAGCGAGGCCACGCCTGCCTCTCCCAGCTTGCTGGCCACCTCGCTGAGCAGACCTTCGGCGAGAAACATGAAGGCGCTCATGCTGTTGCTGTAGAAGAGGCTGTGATTGGGCACATGGAAACTGTGGCGCGCCAGCGGCTCCAGCGGGGAGCTGGCCGAATCGGTCAACGCGATCACCACGACTCCGCGTTTCACTGCGACCTCGGCACAGGCCACCACGCTTGGGGTATAGGGGAAGCAACTGGCCACCACCAGCACGTCGCCGGCCGTCAGCTGGGCCAGCGCATCCGCCACGCCCTGACGACTGGCATCCAGCGGCGCCACGTCCGGGCGCAGCATGCCAAGTCCATAGGCCATGAACAGTGCCAGAGAATTGAACTGGCGCATGCCATGCAGGCGCACGCGCGGTGCCTCGGCCAGCAAGGTGGTGGCGGCCTCGAAGGCCGCGGCGTCCACCCTCTCCAACATGCCGAGAATATTGGCGCTTTCCTGGCGCCCCAGTCGTGCCAGCTGTGCCATGGCGGTGCTATCCGCATCACGTGACGAGAGTTGCGCCGCCTGGGCGCTGTAGAAATGCTGGCCATCCGTCACGGCCTGACGGAAGACAGCCTGAAACCGGCTGAAGCCCTCATAGCCCAGGCGCTGCGCCAGACGCGAGAAGGTCGAGGCATTCACGCCGGTCATCTCCGCCAGCTGGCTGATGGAAGATACCGCCGTGCGCTGCGGCGATTCGATCAGCACGGCCAGCACGCGTCGGGAACTCGCGCCGAGGCGGATCTCCACCTCACGACGATCGATCGCCACCAGCAGCTGCTTCAACCCTTCCAGGGTCTCCGGCGGCGAGTCAGGGGATGCGGGCCCGGGGGCTCGGGAGGATGGGGGCATGGGATGCCTCCTTGGCAAGGGACAGGACAGATGGCGGCAACGGTAGCATCTCTGGCTGGTCGAGTCCGAAGGCACAAGCGACACATGCAATTATTTATTGCATAAACGACAAATGCACTACATATTTGCATTACGCCTTCGCGCCCCCGCCCCACGGAGCCCCCATGAGCCACGTCTTCCATCGCAACCTCCATCAGGACTACCCCACCGCCGTGCAGGGCGATGGCCCCTACATCGTCGACCGAGAGGGTCGCCGTTATCTGGATGCCAGCGGTGGCGCTGCCGTGTCATGCCTGGGCCACAGCGATGAAGCGGTAGCTCAGGCCATCAAGGATCAGGTCAGCCGACTGGCCTACGCGCATACCTCGTTCTTCACCAGCGAGCCGATGGAGCAGCTGGCCGACTTCCTCATCGAGCGCGCCCCCGAGGGGCTAGAGTCCGTCTACTTCGTCTCCGGTGGCTCGGAAGCGGTCGAGGCGGCGCTCAAGCTGGCCCGTCAGTATTTCGTCGAGATCGGCCAGCCCCAACGCAAGCATCTGATCGCGCGGCGGCAGAGCTATCACGGCAATACGCTGGGCGCGCTGGCCACTGGCGGCAACGCCTGGCGCCGCCAGCAGTTCGAGCCGCTGCTGATCAACGTCAGTCACGTCAGCCCCTGCTACGCCTATCGGGACCAGCAGCCCGACGAGACGCCCGAGGCGATGGGCGTGCGTCTCGCCGCCGAGCTTGAGGCGGAAATCCTGCGGCTGGGCGGTGAGAACGTGATGGCCTTCGTGGCAGAGCCCGTCGTGGGTGCCACCCTGGGGGCCGTCACGGCGGTGCCGGGCTACTTCACGCGCATCCGCGAGGTCTGTGACCGCTACGGCGTGCTGCTGATTCTCGACGAGGTGATGTGCGGCATGGGACGCACCGGCAGCCTGTTCGCCGCCGAGCAGGAAGGTGTCACGGCGGACCTGATCACCATCGCCAAGGGGCTGGGCGCCGGCTATCAACCGATCGGCGCGACCCTGGTCAGCCAGCGCATTCGTGACGCCATCGCCAATGGCTCCGGCTTCTTCCAGCACGGCCATACCTACATCGGCCATGCCACCGCCTGTGCCGCGGCACTGGCCGTCCAGCAGGCCATCGAGTCCCGCGAGCTGCTCACACGTGTCAACGTCCTCGGCGAGGGACTGCAAGCACGCCTGGGCGAGCGCTTCGCGGACCACCCGCACATCGGCAACATCCGTGGTCGCGGCCTCTTCCAGGGGCTGGAGCTGGTGGCGGATCGCGACAGCAAGCGCCCCTTCGACCCTGCCCTCAAGCTGCACGCACGCCTCAAGAAGGCCGCCATGGCCGAAGGCCTGATGTGCTACCCGATGGGCGGCACCTTGGATGGCCGCCAGGGCGATCACATCCTGCTGGCGCCGCCGTTCATGCTGGAAGACTCACATCTGGACGAGATCACCGACAGGCTGGGGCGTGCCATCGACACCACCCTTGCCAGCCTGTGACGGCTCAGCTGCAGGCGCATTGCCTACCCACGATCTTTGAATGGATTTGAATGGAGTGACTTTCATGGCGATCACATCGCGCCTGACCGAACTGGATGAGGCCAGCATGAGCGAAGCCCAACGTGAGGTGATCGCCGAGATTCTCAGCGGCCCGCGCGGCAACCTCGACGGCCCGTTTCTGGCCTGGGTCCACAGTCCGGAGCTTGCCAATCACGCCCAGCGCCTCGGCGCCTTCTGCCGCTACGCCACCGGCCTTGAGCTGCGCCTGAGCGAGCTGGCGATTCTCACCACGGCGGTGTGGTGGAAGTCCCAGGCGGAATGGCAGATCCACGCGCCGATCGCCGAGCAGGCCGGTCTCTCGCCGGATGTCATCACGGCACTGCGCGAGGAGCGGGAGCCTGAGTTCGACCGCGATGATGAGCGGCTGATCTATCGCGTCACCCGCGCACTCTACGCCGAGCGACGTATCGATGATGCGCTGTATGCCGAGGCCGTCGCGATGTTCGGCGAGACGGTCGTGGTCGAACTGGTTGGCATACTGGGTTACTACGCTCTGGTGGCGATGACGCTGAATGTATTCGCCGTGCGGCGTGGCGATGACATCCCGCTGCCCTTCGAGGAGCCGAACGGCTCCTGAACCGCTCGCCGCAAGTCGCTCATCGCCCGGCGCCCATCGCCCTGGCGGACACGCTGCCGAAACGCAGGACGCCCTTGCCGAGATTTCCCCTGCGAGGCATGCTCGGGTTGTCACACTCTGCGCCCCGGCTGACTCCGGGGCGCGATGCATTGCGGCGCAAGCACCCCGACAACAACGACAAGACAACATGGTGAGCATTCGATGAGTGATAGCGAACACACGGAAGTGGCCGTGATCGGCGCGGGCGCCGTCGGTGTCGCCTGCGCCCTGTGGCTGCGGCGCAGCGGCCACGAGGTGACGATGATCGAGCGCGAGGGCATCGCCAGCGGCACCTCCTTCGGCAATGCCAGTACCCTGGCGGATTATGGCTGCCTGCCCATCGCTCGCCCCGAGATCTGGCGCAGCATGCCCTCGCTGCTGCTGTCACCTGACTCCCCCTTCGTCATCGACTGGAAGTGCCTGCCGAGACTCTCGCCCTGGCTGATGCGCTTCATGGGTCAGTGCAACGCCACGCGCTTTCGAGCCAACAGCGAGATGCTGGCGCGTCTGCTCAGTCACACCTACGAGGACTATCAGCCGCTGCTGGACGCTGCCCCGGCGGCGGCCGGGATGATTCAGCGCAAGGGCTGTCTATATGCCTACGGCAAGGCCGAGAACCTGCAGGCCGCACAGGGCGATATCCGGCTGCGTGACCAGCTCGGCATCCAGCAGCAGGTACTGACAGCGGACGAGCTGATCGCGCTGGAACCCGCCATGGCAGGCCATACCGCCGGCGGCGTGCTGTTCCCCTCTTCCTGTCATCTGGATGACCCGCAGGTGTTCATCGATACCCTGGCCGCTCCGCTGCGTGAGGAGGGCCGACTCGTCACCGCCGAGGTCACCCGCCTGAGCTCTCAGGCCTCCGGCATGCTGCTGGAGTACGCCGACGGCAGACGGCTGATGGCGGACCGCGTGGTACTGGCGGCCGGGGCCTGGTCGGCACATCTCGCCCGCCAGATCGGCGACAGGATTCCGCTGGATACCGAGCGTGGCTACCACATCGAATTCGATCTCGAGCACTCGCCGCTCAACCGCCCGACCTGTCCGGTGGAGAGCGCCTTCTACATGACGCCTCTGCGAGGCGCCGAAGGGCCGCGTCTGCGAGTGGCAGGCACCGTGGAGTTGAGTTCGCTTGCGGGGCCCGCCAACCCGGCCCGCTTCGACTATCTGGAAACCCGAGTGCGCAGGGTGCTGGGACTGGATGCTCCAGTAGCCCGGCGCTGGCTGGGCTTTCGCCCCACCCTGCCGGACTCCGTGCCGGTGATCGGCCCGTCACCCAACGAGCCACGCGTGATCCATGCCTATGGCCACCAGCATATCGGCGTGACCCTGGCGGGCGTGACCGGGCGACTTGTCAGCGAGTGTTTAGCCGAAGGCTTACCTGACTGGCTGGCACCCTGCTCCCCGGCACGTTTCTGATATTGCGCGAGGCATTCTAGGCCGAGCCTCAGGATGCCTTGTCCAGCACCCGCTGCCCGGGCAGCATGCGCGCCAGCAGCTGCTGCCACTCGTCACACAGGACGTCGGCATCGAAGCGTGCCGCGTTCTCGCGCGCCAGCAGGGACATCTGCTGGCGCCGCGGCGCGTCCTCGATCAGCAGGCAAAGCTCACGCGCCAGTGCCGCAGCATCTTCCACATCCACCAGCACGCCACTGCCGCCCTGGAGGATCTCCGCCGGGCCGGTCTCGCAGTTGGTGGAGACCACGGGAAGACCGAAGGACTGCGCCTCCAGCAACGTCATCGGCAATCCCTCCCAGCGCGAACTCATCGCGAACAGCGCCGCCCGCTGATACTCCTCTTCCACCCGGGAGGTGCGACCGACGAAGACCACGCTCTCGCTCAGTCCCAGCGTCCAGGCCTGGGCCTTGAGGGCGTTCTCATCCTCTCCCCAGCCGACGATGCGCAGTCGCCAGTCCGGATGTTGACGGGCGACCCTGGCCCAGGCCTCCAGCAGGACATCAAATCCCTTCTGCTCGGTGAGGCGGCCGACGGCCAGCACGGTGCGCGATGCCTGAGTCGGCGCATTCTCCTGGGGGATGCGCGGCACCGGATTCCAGATCGCCTGCACCTTGTCGGTGATGCCATAGCGTGCACGCCACGCCGTGGCGTCCCGCTCGGTCAGCACCACGATGGCATCCGCCAGACGCACCGCGGTCGAGCGCCCCACCGTGCGCAGGTGCGAGCCATGATGCGTGCCGAGATTGAAGTGCTCCCAGCACACCAGTCGCGAACGCACGAAAGGTGCCCATGACGCACAGAAGGCGAACAGGATGGAGTCCACCAGAATCACCGCATCCGCCTGATGGCGGCGCACCTTGGCAAGCAGACCTGAGCTGATGCCCATGAAGCGGCGCACGCTACCACGCGCTTCCTTGAGCTTGAGCTCACTGGTCATGACAGCGTCATCGAGATGAAAGGAGGTGGTCGCGGGACCGAACAGGCTGGTGATGGCGACATCATGTCCCGCGCGTGCCAGTCCACTGGCGATCTCGCAGGTCACGCGTTCCGTACCGCCGTCACTGGAAAGATTGCCGACGATGAACAGGATCTTCATTTCTCATGCGCTCCGTGCAGGGAAATTCACGCAGGAGAGTCGTGTCCGACAGGTACAGCCAGGGGCGCGATGTACCTGACATGACACTCTCCGGCGCAGAAAAAACCCGCCACCGACGAATGTCGATGGCGGGGTCTATTTTGAAGGGCTATTTCGAGTGGACGATATCGAGTGAGCCATTTCGAAAGGCTAGCTCGGAAGCCAGTTCGAGGGGCTCTGGCGAGAAGCCATGTCCGGGGGCTCTGGCGAGGGTCGATCACGCATGGCCATCGCGCTGTCTCGCCTGACAATCGCGAGCTCGGCACGGTGTCATCAGACATCATGCGTCGCTCAGGAGGAGGCTCTACCGCCCGGCTTCGCCTCATGCAGAGCTGGGTGATGCTCCCTGTCGGAGACCTGGTCAATCACGCCACAGTCCTCGCAATGATAGCGAGGCGGCAGCCCGATCAGCCGCTGCCACCAGTGGCGCTTGATACGGTGCACGCTGGCACCGCCACATTGGGTGCAGAAACGATATCCACGCATGATGACTCTCTACTCCATGTATTCTCAGATATCCCGAGCACGACCCCGAGATGCTTCCATTACGTGCATGGCAACTGGCAGGACAGTCAAATGGCGCAATCGCCATCATGCGCTGCCCTCTACTCGGCAGACTGACACCGCGGGCTCGCGCCGTGTGGGCGTGGTAACGACAAGGCGATGACGACGTGAAGGCAACGGCGGCGCAGGCACCAGAAGGATGACGGCCTGACAGGTAACGTGGTCTGTCCATTATGCGCCTCTCGCGCGCACGCCGTTTCCGATATTCGCCGCACTGCATAGCAGCAAATCCGTCATGCTTTCGCCGCTCAGGCCGGTGACATCGCACCGCGCCCCCGTCCGATTTCCGGCGCCAGGGTGTGCTGCATGCACCCGAGATAGGCCCGTACCACGATGGCCTGATCGAACTCGCGCTCGATACGCTCCCGTGAGGCCAGCCCCGCCGCCTCCAGGGCCTCGCGGGGCATTTCCAGGCAGGCCTGCATGTGCTGCTCGAGAGAGTCGATGCTGCCGGCCTCGCACAGCCAGCCAGTGGCCCCCGGCAGCACCGAGCTGCGACAGCCGGGCACGTCGCTGACGATGGCGGGACGCCCCATCGAGGCCGCTTCCAGTACCGTACGCGGCATGCCTTCTCGGTAGGACGGCAACACCAGGATGTTGGACTCGGCCAGGAACGGCCTGACATCACGCTGTTCCCCCAGATAATGCAGCACGCCCCGCGCACGCCACTGGGCGATTTCCTCGTCACTGATCGCGGTGCGGTTGCTGATGCCCGACGGTCCGATCAGCCAGAAGCGTGCCTGGGGATAGCGCTCATGCAGGCGTTCCGCCGCTGCCACGTACTCCCGCACGCCCTTGTCGGCGATGAGCCGCGCGACCATCACGAAGGTCAGCGGCGGGCTCTGGGGCTGTTCGGTGAAGGCGAAGCGTTCAGGGTCGATCCCCGCACCGGGCAGCACCACGGAAGGTGTCGACTTCTGCAGCCCCATGCGCAGGAACAGCGCCTGGTCATCCCGGTTCTCGAAGAACACGCAGCGTGCGCCGCGATTGGCGATGCCGTAGAGCGCCCGTACCCGGCGGAACAGCCAGCTGTCGTGGAGGAAGGCGGTGCCCAGTCCCGAGACGTTGTTGGTGTAGGGGATGTTGAGCAGGCGACAGGCAAGCCCCGAGTAGATATTGGCCTTGATGGTGAAGTTGAGGACATAGCGTGGCCTGAGCTTGAGCAGCGTCATCAACAGCGCCATCAGGCTCTTGCCCTCACCCACGAGTGACGTGCCCTTGCCTTCCATCCCCAGCGGCCGATGCTCGACCTTGAGCTCATCGACCAGGCGCGCGCTGTGTGCATCGGTGGGAGCGAGACACACCACGCGATAGCCCGTGTCGCGCAGGCCCTCGATGACACCGCGATGGAAGTTGTAGAGGAAGAAGGACGAGTTGGAGACCAGCACCACCGTGGCGGGCCGGGAATCTGATGTCGGCATGTGGCTATCCTTGGCATGTGATGCAGAGGAACAAGCGAGGGGCACGGATCGCCTGCCCGGTGATCTGCCAACCACATGAGCGGCGGGAAGTGTGCGGGCAGGCGATCAGCGCGAGGCGTCAGTCGAGCAAGGCCGGGCGGCGTTCCTGCTGCCAGCGGCGAATCAGCCCGGTGTCGTAGGCCATGCAGACCACGTAGATGACCAGGAACGGGAAGCGGTAGCGCACTGCCGTCCCGTAGTTGAAGACCACCAGTCCATAGATGGTGAAGGCGCCGATCAGGTACAGCAGCCAGAAGAGCGTCTTCTCGCGCTGGACCTGCCAGCATTGCAGGGTCAGCCAGACGAGGAAGACCACCACCAGCAGATTCTCGCCGGCCTGGATCAGCTGCAGCGGGTTGGTCGCCTCCCAGGGCAGCGGTTTGATCAGGAAGTACAGCGCTCCCTGGATGCCCGTGACCACGAAGTCGCCGAAGCCCTGGATGATCTCGATATCCTCCTTCTTGCCGCCATCCTCGATGTACATGGCCGCACGGAAGAAGTTGATCTGGTCCACCGCCAGCGGGTAGATGATCAGTACGCTGGCGACCAGGCCGACCAGCAACCAGCAGAAACGCTTGAGAGAGAGGCCACGACGGCTGACGTCGTAGACCACGTAGACGCCGAGGAACACCAGCATGATCAGCATGTTCTGGAACTTGATCAGCCACAGCGGCATCAGCATCAGCAGTGCCCAGCCCGGTCGCCGATCGATGGCCAGCAGGAAGCTGGCCAGCATGAAGCCCGTCACCAGGGTATCGCGCAGACTCAGCGAGCTGTAGAGCACCAGACTCGGGTAGCAGAGCAGGAACAGCAGCACCGCATGCGAGATGATCCCGCGGCGTAGCATGACCATCAGCCCGCCGATGTAGAGAAACTTGTTGAAGAATCCCAGACTGGAAATCGTCTCCACCAGCGGCAATGGCACCAGGGCCAGCAGGCTCGAGGAGGACGAGACGGTCAGCGCATGGTCCACCGAGTCCCAATCCATGCTGCGAAATGCCATGACTTGTCTCCAGTAGCGAAACTGGTCCGGCATGTATTCCGGCGAGAACAGCACATTGTTGAGCAGATAAGGCACCAGGCTGCTCAGACTCAGGATGATCGCGACGTTGCGGGTCACCCACCCGCGCACGAAGCCCACCATCACCAGTACCAGGCAAAAAAGCAGATTGGGCAGGTCGAGCAGTATGGCTTCCATGAAACGGCTCAGTCCCTGACGTCGGTGTGTGTAGCAGACAGGCCGGCATTGGCCGAGACGCGATACGTCGCCGATGCCCTGTCACCCGCAAACGCGGTGACCGGCACGACCTGCGTGTCCCGTCCCTGCACGCGTGCGGGAGTCGCGGACACGACTGACGGGCTGTCTTCCAGCTCTTGCGTGTTCATGCCTGCCGCCTGCATCAAGAGCCACAGGCACCGCATCAAGGGCCCTTCTTCCAGCTCCCCGGCCGCAGACGATTCCCCAGCGTGCGCCGCGCCACCGATGCGCTGTGGCGCGAGATCCAGTTGCGCGGTATTCGCCTGCGGGATGCCTGCCTCGCTGGCCAGTGCCTGAGTGATCGCCTCGCTGGCCCCGATCACCAATGCCGCCTGCGGATACTTGAGCGCCATCGCACGTCTTGCCGCGTCGCGACGATTCCCCGCCGCTGCCAGCTCCTGCGCCAGCGCCACGACGTGGTGGATGACCACCGGCACGCGTCGCCGATTGAGGCGCGCCGCCTTGAGCGCCGTCAGGTTGGCTTCCAGACCGCTGGACATCAGCACACAGGGCTTGTGGCGCGCCAGGTAGCGCGTCAGGGCCAATGACAGGGCCAACGCCCCCTGCCTGCCAAGCTCCACCAGACGCACGCCATGCGCCAGCGACGTGACGACTTCTTCCTCGGCATGCGGCAGTACCACATCCACCTCGTGTCCCAGGCGGGTCAGACCCGCGGCCAGCGCCAGCATCTGACGAGTCTCGCCATGATCGGAGCCGGCCGAGACGAATAGCGCCATCCTGTGCGTTTTCATAACGATTCCTTTGCAGTGGATGGACACCCCCGAGGGGGTGTCCGCGCGAGGTTCATGCCACTCGCTGGAAGACGCCCCGTGCCTGACGCTCCCAGGAAGCCGGCAGCAGCCTCATCACCCGGCGGATGCCACGCTTGCATTGGCGTGTCATCCACTTGCCACGCTGCAACTTCAGCATGGCCAGCCATTCGGGGTTGACCATCTGCTGGGCATCCACGCAGTAGACCGGCTTGCCGGTCATCTGCGCGATGCTGCTGGCCTGCCCCACTTCACTCTCGATGAACAGCCGACAGCCCGACTCGCGGTAATAGCCGGCCTTGTGGCTGGCATGACAGCCCAGTTTCAGTCGCGCTTCCTTGCTCGGCAGATCCAGCATGATCAGTCGCTCATAGGTCACGTCATGGCGCGCAAGCCAGGCCTCCGTCTCGGGGCGGTACTTCTCGAGACGGTTGGTGACCAGCGAGTGCACCCGGTAGGTGGGCAGATGCAGCGGGGTCGCCTCGAGCAGGAATCTGCGATAGCGCGGGCCGTCATCGTTGTCTTCGGGAGAAGGATCGAGACACAGCACGCCATCGATATCCACGCAGGCATCCTCCAGTGCCGGATGGTGGAAGAGGTTCCACTGGAAGGCGCGCGGGTGTTCGAGCTCGACGAGCGCCAGATCCACTTCATTGGTGACCCCGGGGTTGGCGTAGATCACGCAGGTCATGATCTCGCAGGGGCAATCCGCCGGGATGCGCGCCAGGGAGGCCTTGAGCGAGGCACCGCTGTTGAGGCTGTCATCCACCAGCAGCACGCGACGATAGGCCCAGGCGGAACGTGTGCCTTCCTCGGACACCTCGCCGGCGGTGGACTCGCGCAACTTGCGCGTGATGCCCTTGCCGGGCACGCCATCCGCCAGGAAGGTATCGAGATCGGTACAGGCGCGATTGAGCATCGCGCTGATCATGTAGGCCGGCACCATGCCACTGCGCGGAATGCCGACGATCAGGTCGAAGTCCCCTGCCTGCAGGCGTGACATCTGACTGGCGATGTCACGGCCCAGATCGCCGTAGCTGCGATAGTTCATGCCGCTGCCTCCGTGTCCTTCGCCTGCCCGGGCGTGGCAGCCTTGCGACGCGTCAGCTTGGCGAACATGTCGCGGCGGACCAGCGACAGCACCTTGTTGCGCTGCATGTGGTGCAGATAGCCCAGCCCGCGGCGGAAGTTGGCGAGGCGCTGCTGGGTGGTGCCGGGCGCCATCACGTACTGCTTGAAATAGTGATAGAGCGGGATATACAGGGTGTCGGCTTCCGGCAGCGTGCGCGTGGCGCCATAGAAGGTGTCGATGGCGGCCAGCATGTCGCGCTGGTAGCGCTGCTCGACCTCATGGTCCTGCTGCTGGGAGGTCCAGGAGCCCTTGGCGTTGCGACGATAGACGCAGGCGGCATCCTCGTAATAGAGCGTCTCACCCAGCAGCGCCATGTAGGCCTGCAGGAAGAAGTCCATGATCGGCGCACCACGGTAGGATTCCAGCATGGCGTCCACATGCGACTCCACGCGGCGGAAGGTCAGCGCCGGTGACGGAATGGAGCCGCCCCGCAGCCCGATGATGGCCTCGGGGGAGAGACGCGCGACGCTGTCGGCATAGCGGCAGATGATCGAATGCTCATCGCGATGCTCGTCATACTCGATGGCCGGGTGGAAGCACACGGTGGCACGCGGGTTGGCATCGAACAGCGCCACCTGACGCGCCAGCTTGTCGGCCTTGACCCAGTAATCATCCCCTTCGCAGTAGGCGATGATGTCGCCACGCATCACCGGCATGCAGAAGGTGATGGGCCACACGTGCTGCGAGTACTGGTTCACGTCCTGCAGGATCGGCCGGATGATGGAGGGGTAACGCGCGGCATACTCCTCGATGATCTCGCGCGTGCCATCGGTGGAGGCATCATCATGCACCACGATCTCGAAGGGAAACCGCGTGTGCTGCATCAGAAAACCATCCAGCGCCATCGCGATGTAGTCGCCGTGGTTGAAGGCGAAGCACATCACCGAGACACGCGGCGTGGAGAGATTCCCCTCCCAGTTCGCCATGATGGTGGCTTCATCCGCCGGTGCCGGGGGAACCGGAATCGGCCCTTCCTCGAGGGCGCCCCCCGTGACCGGGGTACCCTGCGCCTGGGAATAGCTCACTTCAGCTAGCATGAAGATTCTCCACTTTCCGTTGTGAAAGACGATCTCGTATCAGACCAACACCCGACTGCCAGGCCGGAAAGCGCAGCAGGCAAGAGAGCAACAGGTAACTTGCGCCGGAGAGACATCCCAGTCCCAGCAGCGCCGCCCACGGAGACCAGTCTGGCGATGCCGCCAGATGCTCCACCGCCAGCCAGCAGCAAAGCGCGATGGCCGATGACAGCATCAGGCTCGGCAGGAAGTCGGCGCACTGCTCGCGGATGCTGTAATCGATCAGCGTTCGCGAGAACCACGCATTGGGGATGTAGGACAGCACCGCCACTACGATCTGACCGATCAGGATCGCGATCACGCCGTGTTGCCAGGTAAATACCAGCACCACACAGATCAGCAGCTTCTTGATCACCTCAAGCCCCAGGAACAGGTCCGAGCGTCCCTTGACCTGAAGCACATTGAGATTGAGGGCACTGAGCGGATGCATGACCGCGGCGATGCACATCAACTGCAGGTTGGGCACGGCGTCCAGCCAGCGGTCGGGGAACAGTGCCTCGAACAGCGGTCGGGCCAGCGCCGCCATCAGCAGCACCCCGGGAAACAGCAGGTAGACCATCAGCTGCAGGATGCGCCGATAGGCATCCTTCAACCGCACCGGGTCGTGCTGGATGCTGGCCAGGGCCGGGAAGGTCACGTTCTGGATCGCGGTTACCAGCTGATTGATCACCAGCTCCTTGAGGCGATCCGCAAAGAAGAACAGCCCCGCCACCGAGGCCGAGAACAGCTTGGCGATCACCAGCACGTAGAGATTGACGAACACCACGTCCAGCATGCGCGACAGGAACATCTTGTAGCCGAAGCTGAACATGGCCTTGAAGGCGTCCATGTCGAAGGTCAGGCGCGGACGCCAGCTGCCCCACCACCATAGCAGCGCCGTGGTCACGAAGGCCGCCGTCAGCATCTGGCCCGCCAGCGCCCAGACCCCGAAACCCAGCCAGCCCAGCAACACCGCGACGCTGCCCGAGATCACGCTGCCGGGGATGCCGGCCTTCATGCGGGTGCGAAAATCCAGTGCCCGGTTGAGCATCGCGCCCTGGATCACCTCGAAGGCGTTGATCAGCACCACCAGCCCGCCGATACGCACCAACATCACAAGCCGTGGTTCAGCGTAGAAATCGGCAATCAACGGAGCGCTGAGATACAGCAGCGCATAGGCCACCACCCCGAAGCCGATGTTGCTGAAGAAGGCGGTGCTGGCATCACGCGGGCCGAGAGCCGGCAGACGCAGGATGGCCTGCTGCAGGCCCGAATCCATCATGGCCGAGGCGATGGTCAGGAAGACCAGCACCATGGCCATCAGCCCGAAATCCTCCGGCAGCAGCAGACGGGCCAGCAGCAAGGTGACGATGCTGGCCATGCCACGGCGCAACAGCTGATCCATGAAATTCCACAGGATGCCCACGGTCGTCTTTTTAGTCAGTGACACGTGGCAACGCCTCCGGCTGCTTCTCGTGAAGAGGGGAGCGGGCGCGAAGCAGGCTCTGCAAGCGACGGCTGCCAGAGCTGATCCATGCCCTCAGCGGCGGGCCCCCAGGGTGCATCTCCTGACAGCAGGGTGTACTCCGCCAGCCGCGAGACGACGTCGGCGGGCGAGCACCACATCAGCACATCGATGATCGAGAGACTGCCGACGAACTCGCCCTCGCGTGCGCCGGGCGCCGCCTGGCGGTAATCACGCGGATGGCTGGAGAGAAAGGACAGACGTAGCTCTGCCTGCTCGAAGGCCTCCCCCCGGTAGAGCTTGCGCCCGCCGATACTGTTGACGTAGCCGCGCCCGCCGCGCTGGCGGGAAAGTTCGATGAGACGGTCCTGCGCCGACTGGCTGCGCTCGTAGTCCATCTCGCTGGTCAGCGCGAAGCGACACTCGAGCCCCAGATAGCGGCAGATCGTCTCGAAGCTGAACTGGCACAGCGCCCCGATGCGGCGATCCTCATGCATGAGAATCGTCTGCAGCAGCGGCATGACCTCTGCGTAATGCGGCGCCTTGGCATAGGCATGGTGCAGAGTGGTCAACAGTGACTGAGGGGTAGGCGCGAACGACAGCTCGCTGATGCGCCGATTGGGTGAGGCATCCGGCACCGACAGCGTGAAGCGATGGGCCTTGCCGCCCAGCAGCACGCTGTTGCGGTTGATGTAGCCACGCGGAATGTCGGCGACGTCGTCATAGTAGGCGACGTCGTCATAGATGAGGAATTCGTCACAGGCGTGCATCAGCTGGAAGTAGCCCAGATGCGGCAACAGATAGGGTTGCATGATCGCGATGTTCATCGTTCAGGCTGCCTTCTGATGCCGATCGACGATGACGCGCACCGCGGCGAGAATCTCGCTGACCTGAAGTCCCGAGAACAACGGCAGACACAGGATACGGCTGGCGATGTCTCTGGAATGCACGATCTCGGGCTGCTGGAAGTCCGCGTCCTGCAGGTCTGCCGCCGGTCGCCCCAGAAATGCCAGTGACTCCAGCGACGGGCAGAAATAGCGCCGCGGCTGGTAGCCTTCCCGCTCCAGACGCTGCATCACCTCCAGCAGGACACTTTCGCTTTCCAGAATGATCGGGAAATAGGCGTAGTTGAGGCTGACGCCCGGCTGACGTGCCTGAAGCTGCACGTTGCCCTGAAACGCCTGGGCATAGGCATGCCAGACCAGCGCGCGGCTCTCGAGGTTGCCCTCGATCTCGTCGAGCACGCACAGCCCCATGGCGGCCTGGAACTCGTTCATCTTGGCATTGATGCCCAGCTCCTCGATGCACTCGGGACCGGTGATGCCGAAGTTGATCATCTTGCGGGCACGCTCCAGGTCTTCCTTGCGCTTGAAGATGATCGCGCCGCCCTCGATGCTGTGGAACAGCTTGGTGGCATGGAAGCTCAGGGTGCTGGCATCCCCGTACGACAGCAGGCTGTTGCCACGGTAGGTCGCGCCGAAGGCATGGGCGCCGTCATAGATGACCTTGAGGTCGTGCTCTTCCCCCAGCGCATCGATGGCTTCCACGTCACAGGCGTTGCCGAACACGTGCACCGGCACGATGGCGCGGGTACGCGGCGTGATGGCTGCCTCGACCTGTGCGGGGTCCAGGCACAGGGTGGCAGGATCGATGTCCGCGAAGACCGGCTGCATCCCTTCCCACTTCAGACTGCTGGCCGTGGCGATGAAGGTGAAGGGAGTCGTGATGACCTCGGCGGGTTCGCGCTGCCCGACCACGTTGTTGATCCCCAGCGCGCGATAGGCCACCTGCAGTGCCAGGGTGCCATTGCTGACCAGCAGCAGATGCTTGACGCCCAGATAGGTCTCCAGGCGCCGGGTCAGCTCCTGCTCCAGCGGGCCATGATTGGTCAACCAGCGGCTCTGGAAGATGGCATCCACATAACGATCGAAATTCTTCCGCTCGGGAAAATAGGGGCGCGTCACCGTGATCATGATCTCGACTCCTTTCGTGCATCAGACAATGGGTGGTAGCTCATGGGCCCCTGTCAGGTCGCGAGTGCCAGGGGTAACCGGAAGAAGGAGGGTCGGCTAGCGCGACCCGTTCCCGCTGATCACGATCCGGATGGTGCGAATCACCACCAGCAGATCCAGCCAGAAGGAAAAGTGCTTGATGTAGAAGAAGTCGTATTCAAGCTTGCGGATCATGCCCTCGACTTCCGCGGCATAGCCCTGCTCGACCTGCGCCCAGCCGGTGATGCCCGGGCGTACCACATGGCGGTAATGGAAGAACGGCACATCCTTGCGATACCAGTCCGCCAGATTCATCGATTCCGGACGCGGCCCGATCAGGCTCATGTCACCCTTGAGCACGTTGAACAGCTGCGGGAGTTCATCGAGACGGCACTTGCGGATGAAGCGCCCGACCCGGGTGATGCGCGGGTCACTGCCTTCCTGGGTGAAGCCGGCCCCCTTCATGCCGTCATACATGCTGCGAAACTTGTAGACGGTGAAGGGACGGCAATGAAAGCCCATGCGTGGCTGACGGAAGACCACGGGGCCCGGGCTGTCCAGTCGGATGGCCAGCGCGGTCAGCAGCATCACCGGTGCCAGCAGCGGCAGCAGCACCAGCGCCACGCTGAAGTCCATCCAGCGCTTGATGACCTCGTAATCCTCACGCGGCATCAGCGAGCCGAATTCATTGGCATAGAGGTGATCGAGCAGCACGCGGCCGGTGATCATCTCGTGGGCCTGGGTGGCGTGATAGACGGGAATGCGGTGGATGGTGCAGTCAGCGAGGAAGCTCTCCCACTCACGGGGCATCTCGGCACGCAGGTCTGCCACCACGCCATCGATGCGCCGCATGCCCACGAGGTCCGGCCCCTTGAGCGTCAGCCACTCGACCTCGCGACGCTGACACAGCGCCGGCGCCTTGCCGAACGGCACCACGGCAAAGCGCATGCGCCGGACATGGGTGTCGATGTAGTAGTAGGCCGTGCACAGGCTCACGGCGAGCAGGAAGGACAGGCCGACCTGATGACGCGAGTAGTCGAGATCGAAGACCCCCAGCGCCAGCATCAGCATCAGATAGCAGATGACGATGGTGGGTACCACGTAGAGGTAGGAGCGGGTCCCCGGCAGGCGCGACAGGCGATTGACGGCGGTGATGGACAGCGTATAGGCCACCCCCGTGCCGATCATGGCGTGCCATTGGGCATCGCTGGTCAGCCACCAGCCGTGGTCACCGGGTACCAGCTCGTTGAGCCCCGCCTGGTAGAGTGCCGGCGCGATCACCACCACCAGCATGCCGAAGACCAGCTGCAGGCGTTTGCTGGCGATCAAGCGCTCGTAATGATGCGAGTAACGACGCTGGTGCTCCATCGATAAGGGTAAACCGCTCATCGTGCCATCTCCTCCGTGATTCAAGCGTCATGAGAGCCGTGCCGCGACACGGCATCAGGTATAGCTGTAGTTGTAATACCCGTAGTGCTGCTTATCCCCGGCCTGCTGCTCGATGGCATTCAAGATCGCGCCCTTGACGTGGATGCCGTTGTTCTCGAGCTTCTTGCGAGCATGTTCCAGCTCACGCACCTGGTTCATGCCGAAGCGCGCCACCATCAGGCTCGCACCGACATGGCGCCCGATGATCAGCGCCTCGGTGACGGCGAGTACCGGCGGGGTATCGATGATGATCAGGTCATAGCGCTCTCCCAGCTGCTCCAGCAACTGGGCAAAGTTTTCCTGCATCAGGAGCTCGGACGGATTCGGTGGCGCCACCCCACGGCCCAGGAAGTCCAGGTTGTCGATGCGCGTGTGATAGATGACCTCTTCCAGAGGACTTGCGCCGCTGAGGACATCCGAGAGGCCGCCCTGCTCGGAGGTGCGCTGGAAGGCGTGGTGAAGATGTCCGCGCCGCATGTCGGCATCGATCAGCAGCACGCGCTGGCCGGCCTCGGCGCTCACCGCGGCCAGGTTGAGGCTCACGAAGCTCTTGCCGATGCCCGGACTCGGGCCGGTGAACATCACCGACTTGCGCTGATTGTCCAGCAGCGCGAAGTGCAGGCTGGTGCGCAGGCTGCGCAGCGCCTCGATGCTGATGTCGGAAGGCTGCGAGGTCGCCAGCACGCCCTGATAGATCTCGCGCCCGGACTTCTCGCCCTTGAGGCGCACGCGACGCATCATGCCCTGCTGCAGCGGCGAGAGCGGGATGGTGGCGTAGACCGGCAGGTCCAGGGACTCGATCTGTTCGGCGCTGTCGATGCCCTTGCGCATGGAATGCCGCAGCAGGATGCCCAGCACGCCCAGCAGGAAACCGGCCATCGCGAAGACCACCATCATCAGCGAGGTTCTCGGCGAGATGGGGCCAGGCTGCAGGACGGCGGGATCCAGAATCCGCACGTTGCCGACCGTACCGGCCTTCTTGAGGCGCACTTCTTCGCGCTTGTTGAGCAGCGCGACGTAGATTTCCTGGCTGACATTGACGTTGCGGTTCAGATTGAGCGCTTCGCGCTGCGCCGCCGGCAGCTGTTCCGCCTGCTTCTGGACCCGCGCCTTTTCCTGATTGAGGGAGTCACGACGCGCCACCAGTGCCCGATAGGCCGGGTGCTCATGGGTGTAGGCACGCGACAGCTCCGCCAGTCGCAGCTTGATCTCGGTCAGCTGGTTGTCCAGCCCCACCAGGTTCTCCATCACCTGCTGGCTCTCGGCGGTCAGGTCCACGGAATCGCGGCGGCGGCGATAGTCGTTGAGGGCGGATTCCGCCTCATCGAGCTGGCCGCGCAGCGTCGGGATCTGGTCACCCAAAAAGCCCAGCTGATTGTCGGCCTCGGCGGATTCGCGCTCGATATTCTGCTGCAGGAAGACGTCGGTGATGGTGTCCAGGGTGCTGACGATGGCCTGCTGGTCGCTGCCGGACAGACTCAGGGTCACCACGCCGGTATCGCTGCCGTTGCGCTCGGCGGTGAAACGCGACTTGATGGAGTTGATGGCACTGAGGTCCGAGATGCTGGTCAGCGCGAAGCGCGCCCCGGGGCTGGCCTCCATGCGCTGGACGAAGACCTTGATGTCACCGGACAGCGCATTCTCGCCCACCGTGCCATGCATCAGCAGGTTGCCCTCGGCGTCCAGCAGGCGATAGTGCTGCTCATCGACCACTTCCAGGGTCAGCGTCTGTCCCTGCCACTGGCCGCCAAGCTCCAGCGTGGTGACCTTCAGGACGTCATCCCCCCAGGCATATTCATTGCCGCCGAGACTCTCCGGCAGACGCATTCCGCGATGGGACAGCCAGTCGCCGATGACGGGGTAGCGCACCGGTGTGACGACGATGTTGAGACGCTCACGCGCCACGGCCTGCCCGAGCACCAGCCGCGAGGCCAGGATCTCCAGCTCGTCACTGGTACTGCCCTCCTCGGGGCCTCCGGACTGACCCGTCAGCGTGCCCAGCAGGCTGGCGCTGCCGCCCTTGTCCTCGATCTGGATCAGCGAGTCAGCCAGATAGATGCGCTGCTGGCTGCCGACCACATAGATGCCGATCAACGTCAGCAGCACGGTGCTGGCGATCAACCACCAGCGACGATGCCAGAGCAGTGCCAGCAGGGTGCTGAAGTCCAGGCGACGCGTCGCGTCCCGGCCAGCGTCACCGGAAGATGGCGGCATGGGAGAAGTGAACTGATTCATGGACCTCAATCTCCCTCGATGTCGTCGATGACCGAGACGAAGGCCCCGGTACTGGTGACCGACGGCAGCAACTGACTCAGCACGCGGTTCCAACGGCTGACCGGCGCCGCGGTGACATAGACCACATCCCTGGGCTGCAGCGGGAAGCGTGCCCCCAGCATCAGCGAGGTGGCATCGGAGATATCGAGCACATAGACGGTGGCGAGCTTGTCAGCGTCCGGGCCGTTCTCCCGGACCACGAAGACACCGGAGGGGTCGGCACGGTCCTCATCCACGCCACCGGCGCGTGACAGGGCATCGGTCAGACTCAGACGCTCGTTGCCCACCGGCATGTTGCCGGGCTTGAGGACCTGCCCCAGTACGAAGACGTTCTGGTCGGTCGCCACCGGGATATTGATGACGTCGCCATCGTGCAGCAGGCGGTTCTCACGCATGTTGCCCTGCTGCAGCAGCTGATAGAGGCTCAGGTGCTCCTGGTGGCCGTCGCGGGTCAGGGTGATGTCGTGGGTATTGGCGAGTTCGGTGACGCCACCACTGGCACTGATGGCATCGATCAGGGTCAGGGGCACATCGGTGACCGGCACGAAGCCCGGCTCACGGACCGCGCCGCTCAGATAGACGCGCTGCGAGCGGAACTGGGCGACGGAGACGTTGACCTGCGGGTCGGTGATGAAGCGTGACAGACCACGCACCAGCGAGGCGCGCACCTCATCCACGGTCATGTCCTTGACGTTGATGCGCCCGACGTAGGGGTAATACAGCGTGCCATCCGGCTGCACGATGTAGGTCAGCGCTTCCACCGTCTGGCGCTGAACGCCCGTCTCCTGGGCCAGATCCAGCGGCGTGCTCAGATTGATGGCCAGGATGTCACCGCCACCCACGCGGTAGACGTAGCGCTTGATGTCATCCACCAGCGCGTCATCGGCCGGGGCTGTCTGAGCCGGGAGTGCGCGATAACTGCTGATCAAGGCCGGCGTGATCGGGCTGACCGTGACATGGTCCGACAGCGGCGCCGTCTCGACCTCATAGTCCATATGGCCGCCAGGGGCGAAGGCACAGCCTCCCAAGGCGGCCAGCATTATCGCCAGGGAAACTCCCCGCAGCGTCGATCTGGTCGATCTCTTCATAACCTCTGTCATCCCCTGTAAGCCCTGCGCTCTGCTCGATCACATCCTGATCGGCGCATTCATCGTGTATCCGGACACGCTACCGCCCCGAGGAATCGGCTTTCTCCCCTGCAGCACGTGGAAATTCTGTGACGTTCCCTTGCGAGACAGGCGCGAATCATTCCCTGCCTGCGCCAGCGCGCCGTTGAACGAACGGTGACCTGTCAGGATCGACCCAATCCCGACATGTACCGGATCATGAAAATCATCCAACGGCATCAGACTATCCTGATCCATGACACGGCCTGAAGAATCAGCACAACTCATCATGACGACATGAAAGATAATCACGGCATCTTCATCGATGACTCATGACTCTCATACTCGACATCATCAGTATCGTCATTGAAGGATGACTGATAGCGTGATCAGCCATTACAGGAGGTCATCAGAACGAAAATGAGGACTCATTTTCGCCGGTATTTCAGAGATCTCTCGACACTTTCCCGAGTATCAACAACGCATAACGAGAAGGCCTGGGTGAATCGTGAAACGTCAATCTCCGCATTGCATCACCGGATGAGCAAGGGCGAACCCTCTGCATCCGGCATCAGGAGAAGATGACATTCACGTATTCTGGAGTAGTGAGACACAATGAAATACAGCAACTTGCGACCAGTTCGTACCTGCCTGACTTCCTGTCGGCCTTTCCATTCTCTTCTCCCATGCCACGAACTGGCGCCATCGAGACTGACAGCAGCGATCAGAACGTCACAGGGATTTCGTGATGGACTCGGCACTTGACCATCATCAAATCACCCTCTCATCTACGATGAATCGTGAATAATCACGTCTTAATCGGCGTGACATCATCGATATTTCATGAGGTGGAGATCTGCTTGATTTTCAATGTCTGATTACGGACTTGATAATAAATTAATCGACCACAACAGCAAGGCGTAAACTCTCTTTCACGACGATTGTATTGCCGCACTTCACTTTAGACTGCTTTCTCTCATCTCAAGTATTAGTAGAGCGATGACATGAATGAATCGCCAACCGCTGAGAGCCACTCATCCTGATGCCACACCTGACTGACATCAGCATGAACCTCATGACCCAGCACTCCCCATCATCTGGCATGAGACGTCTCATTCAGGTGGCCGCATAGCGCCATTCCCCATTTCCAGGACAAGAAAAAGGGCAACCGATCATCGCATCGATTGCCCACTCTTCTGACTGCCATGTCCAGCGCCAGACCCCGCATCTCAAGCCCGCTTTTCAAGCGCACCTTTCAGGTCCGCACCGCAGGCCCATTCTTCAGACCCGCAGGGCCCCATGCGCACTCTTCTCCCATTTGCCACCCTCGCCCTGCGCGTTCAGACCGAGACTTCGGGTGCCGCATCCAGCTCGCCTTGCAGACGGCTGGTGTATAGCTCCAGATGCCCGGCCAGCGCCGTGTTGATGTGGTAGCTGCCGCCGTGGCGTCGCGCGTTGCGCGCACAGCTGCGTCGCAGCTCCTCGTCAGCCACCAGGCGGGTGAGAGCATCGGCATAGCGCGCCGGCGTCTGCTCATCCACCACCAGCCCGTTGCCGACCCGATGCACGACTTCTGCGCAGCCACCGACGTTGGTGACCAGCACCGGCAGCCCGCTCAGCGTGGCTTCCAGCAGCGAGATCGGCAGTCCTTCCCAGGCAGACGACATCAGGAAGATGTCCGATGAGGCCAGAAGCCCCGCTACATCAGTAATATTGCCCAGCAAGGTCACCTGATCCTCGAGCTCGGCGTCACGGATCTGCATGACCAACTCGGCCTTGAGCGGCCCCTCCCCGGCGATGCTGAGCGTGACATTCAACCCCTGTGCCTTGAGGCGGCGGCAGCTCTCGAGCATCAAGGGATACTGCTTGGCTTCGGTGAGACGTCCGATGGCCGCCAGCTTCACCGGGGTATCCAGCGCCGTCATCTGCCAGCCGCTGTGCTTGAGGCGTGCCCCCGAGGCGGCATTGTCGATCTGGACCACTGGCCGCCTGACCAGCGGCGCAAGCTTGCGCGTGCAGGCGTGACAGATGCCGACATAGGCGCTGACGCGACGATCGAACAGTCGAAACAGCCAGTTGGGCGCCCCCAGCTCAATGTTGTGCACGGTCATGATCACCGCAAGCTTGCGTGGCAGCAGGAAGGCGAACATCAGCGCGTAGTAGAGATGGCAATGCACCACATCCGGGGCGAATCGATTCACTTCCGTGCGCAGTCGTGTACCGCCACGCCAGGGACGTCGACGCGTGTCGGCGCCCAGAAACGAATGACTGATGCCCGCCTGACTCAGCTGGGCCAGGAAGTGCCTTTCAAATTCCAGATCTCGCCCGCACTGCTCAGCGGTTTCCAGAAAGGTGACATGAACGCTGTGCCCCGCCGCGACCATGGCAAGGCTCAGGTCCTTGACGTAGACCTCGGCACCTCCTGATGCGGGGGTCGAGATGACATGCATGATTCTCACTGCGATAGCCTCCTGCTGTCGTACCTGAAGATTCGTATCCGATAGCGCGAACGCGAGCCCCGAAAGGAGGGCTCGCAAGTCACATGCTTGGTGCCTGATGGAAGTCAGATGACACGCAGCAGTGCCGGGGCTTCCAGTCCCTCCAGCACGGCCTGCCAACTGGCCTCGACGGTACGGCGCGAAAACCGCTCCAGGCCGTAATCGACATTGGCACGCTCGGTGCCGCCGGTGTAGAACAGGATATGCTTGCGAGTGCTCATGACGCGTATTGGCTCCGCCGAATCAATTGCCGGGACAGGGAAGGACTGAGCGCATAGCTCATCAGCAACGCCTTTTCCTTCAACGACAGCTGACGCAATGCCGCCCAAGATGACTGGCGCAGCTGAGACATCACCACCTGCCTCACCTGGTCATCGTCGTGGGTCTTGTTGATGGCCTGGCGCATGATGAAGCTCACACCGACGAAGCGCAGGGCGCGAATCTCCAGCAGTGCCAGGCCGTGGGCGGCCGCGAACTGCTCGCGGTAGCGGGAATCGAACACCCGCCAGCTGCGGTGAAATCGGGCCAGCTCGCGATTGCCGAAGGGCTTGCGGGTCAGGGAGCCGTCGCTGCGCTTGTCGAAGCGATACAGCACATCGGGCAGATAGAGAACGCGTGCCGCCCGACCGAACAGCTCAAGGTTGTAGAGACCATCCTGGGAAACAGGAAGGTCAGGAAAGCTCAGGGCGCAGGCGAGATCGGCGCGGATCGCCTTGCCCCAGGGAGCGGAGACGATGCGGTCGTGCATGAAATCGGTGAAGGCCTGCATCTGGGTGCGCTCAAGGGGCTGGCTGCACAGTGGCGTGCTCTCCCGCTCTCTCTTTGGCCCCAGCAGGCAATAACGGAACACCACCACCTGCGGGCAATCGAAGGCCACGATCTGCGCCTTGAGCGTATCCAGGGCGCCGGCCACGAAGGTGTCATCCGCATCGCAGAACAGCACATAGCGGCCACGTGCCAGACTCAGGCCATGGTTGCGGGTCGGCCCGGGCCCGAGATTCTCGGCATTGCGGCGCAGTACCAATGAGGTCGGTGGCCGGGCGGCGTGACTGCGCTCCACCCGCAGAAAGGAATCATCCGAAGAGGCATCATCGATGATGATGTGTTCGTAAGCGGTGTCGTTGGCCGCGAGACTGGCGATGCAGCGCTCGAGCCCATCACCCGAATTGTGATTCGGCGTCACGATGGTGAAGAAAGGAGATTGTGCTGCGTTGCGTTCCATGCCCGGATATCCATGTGGCGGTGCTTGTCCATCAGGGGCTCACGCTCAGGCCGTGTTCATCACTGCCAGGCATCAAGCAAGGAGGCCAATGAATCTGTCGGCTGGCTTGCCCTGCCAAAGCCCGGCCCAAGCCACCAGCGACATCATGTGGCCGCAAATGGCAACACTTCATGCCCCCTTGTTCACCACAGACTAATAAGCTGCTGATATTCAAACAAGGCGACATGTCGCCAAAAACCGAATTCATGAGGGTTCATGTCGCAAACTCCTTGCATCTCATGCGTAAGCTAAGCAATTCAAGACCACTAAATTACCTATGCAAGTTTGAGCAGGATGGGCCGAGCTGCTGACACGCTTCATCCGCGAAAGCTCACATGACTCACCCTCGCCGGCTGGCAGCCACGAGACTGTCGCCCTTTTGCGGCTGGCCCGCGCTATCATGGCAGCGCAATGCCTCCACCCTCCCCTCGCGCCGAACGGGGCCACCCAACGGAGTCACCATGACCCTCTGGCAACTCGCTGCCATCCTGTTGAGCCTGGCACTGGCCAGCTACATCCAGACCCTCACCGGCTTTGCCTTCGGGCTCATCGTCATGGGCCTGCTGGCCACTCTCGATGTCCTGCCCATCGAGAGCGCCGCCCTGCTCTGCGCCCTCTTGAGCCTGTTCAACAACTGCATGGCACTGCGGGGCCACTGGCGAGAAATCGACCTGCGCCTCGCGCGGCGACTGCTGGTCACCAGCCTGCCGCTGCTGCCGGTCGGCTATTACCTGGCCACCTGGCTGGGAGAGGAGCGCGCGCCCCTGCTCGGCATGCTGCTGGGATGCGTGATCCTGATCGCCTGCCTGGCGCTGCTGATGCAACCCAAGCCGCGTGAGACGCTGTCTCCCCGTTGGCACTTCCATGCCGCCGGCGGGCTCTCGGGCCTGATGGGCGGGCTGTTCGCCGCCAACGGGCCGCCGCTGGTGGTAATGCTCTACCGCCAGCCGATGACGCTGGTGGCGATCCGCTGCACCCTGTTCGCTGTCTTTCTGGTCGGGGGCGCCATGCGCATGGGACTCTCGATCATCTCTCCCGGACGCGCCGGCGAGCACCTGAGTGAACTGCTGATGATCGGTGCCGCAGGCGTGTTCGTGGTCATCGCCTTCACGGAGCTCGCACGCCGCTTCCCCCCCCCGCTCAGTGACCATCACCTCCGCCAGGTGGCCTACGCCATCCTGCTGGTCTCCAGTGGCAATCTGATCCTCAAGGGGTTGATCTGATGCGCGATATTCCACCGTCACAGGTCGAGGAAGCGCCGGGAGAGGAAGGCTTCATCGAACTGGCGCCAGGCACACTGGAGGCCATCAAGGCCGCGGGCAGGAAACTCGACGATGACGTCAAGGCGGGGCGTGTCAGCTCAGGCAGTTCACGCTGTATCACGGGGCCGGGGGGAGATCGTTTCTGCATTCGTCATCAGGGCCCCACCCCCGAGCCCCCGGACACCTGCGAGACGGACACCACAGCCGGGCGGCGCAGCTGGTGGCGCCGTCTGTCGTCATGGGTCCTGCCGGGCTGAGCTGCATCAAGCAGGCAGCGTCAGGCAACCGCCGGCGGCATGATGCGCGCACACGAAAAAAGGGACTGCCCATGGGCAGTCCCTTTCGTCTTCATGCGAGACACAATTCAGTGCCCGCGCGGGATCACTCTACCGTGACACTCTTGGCGAGATTGCGCGGCTGATCGACATCGGTGCCCTTGAGCACGGCGACGTGATAGGACAGCAGCTGCAGCGGGACCGCATAGACGATCGGCGCGAGGAAGCGACACACCCCCGGCACGGTGACGACGTGCACGCCCTCACCGGCCTTGAGGCTGACTTCCGGGTCGGCGAACACGAACAGCTGGCCGCCACGCGCGCGGACTTCCTGAAGGTTGGACTTCAGCTTCTCCATCAGGTCATCCATCGGCGCGACCGCCACCACCGGCATGTCCTCATCGATCAAGGCCAGCGGGCCGTGCTTGAGCTCACCCGCCGCATAGGCTTCGGCGTGGATATAGGAGATTTCCTTGAGCTTGAGCGCACCCTCCATCGCGATCGGGTACTGGCTGCCGCGCCCGAGGAACAGGGTGTGATGGCGATGCATGAACTTCTCGGCCAACTGGGCGATTTCCCCGTTCAGCCCCAGCGATTGCTCGATGACATGCGGCAGGTCCTTGAGACGCATCAGCAGCTGACGCGTGAGCAGGTCATCTTCCTCGTCCTGCGGCTGTCGACGGCTCTGGCGCAGGGCCAGCGTGGTCAGCATCAGCGCCATCAGCTGGGTGGTGAAGGCCTTGGTGGAAGCCACCCCGATCTCCGGCCCGGCATGGGTCAGCAGTGACAGATCCGACTCACGAACCAGCGAGCTTCCCGCCACGTTGCAGATGGCCAGACTCGCCAGGTAATGCCCTGCCTGCGGCCCCTCGCGGTTGAGCTTCTGGATATCCCGCAGGGCCGCCAGCGTGTCGGCAGTCTCGCCGGACTGCGACAGGGTGATGAACAGCGTGCCCGGTGCCGCGACACGCTCGCGGTAACGAAACTCCGAGGCCACCTCGACCTGCGCCGGAATGCCGGCGACCTCTTCGAGCCAGTAACGCGCCACCATGCCGGCGTGATAGCTGGTCCCGCAGGCGATGATCTGCACCTGACGCACATCGGCCAGCAGCTGCGTCAGTCGCTCGACATCGACGACTTCCCTGCCCTTCTCGGCGCCATCATCCGCGGCCAGGAAGGAATGGCGCGAGACCTCGAAGGCCTCCAGGCGCACGCCCTGCGGGTCGAGACGCTCGGCCAGGGTACGCGACAGCACGGTGGGCTGCTCCATGATCTCCTTCATCATGAAGTGGCGATACTCACCCTTGCCCGCCGCTTCGACGCTGTGCTCATAGCGCACCACTTCGCGGGTCACCGGCGTGAGCTCATCCTGCTCGGCGCCGCGTTCCAGCACCTGGATGCCACTCGGGCTGATGGCCACCATGTCGCCCTCATCCAGATAGATGAAGCGGTCGGTGACCGGCAGCAGTGCCAGCGGGTCAGAAGCGATGAAGTGCTCCTCGATTCCCACACCCACGACCAGCGGGCTGCCCTGACGGGCGCCGACCAGCAGCTCGGGATTCTGCTGTTCCATCACCGCCAGCGCGAAGGCACCATCCAGACGCGCGGTGACCACATTGACCGCCTCCGGCAGCGCACGGCCAGCGCGCAGTTCGCGGTCGACCAGATGCGCGACCACCTCGGTGTCCGTCTCGGAGGTGAAGGCGTAGCCCTCCTGCTCCAGCTCACGGCGCAGCGCCTCGTGGTTCTCGATGATGCCATTGTGCACCACGGCCACGCGCTCGCCCGAGAGGTGCGGGTGCGCGTTGTGCTGGGCCGGACGCCCGTGGGTGGCCCAGCGGGTATGGGCGACGCCGATGGCACCGGACAGCGGCGCTTCACGCAGCTCGTCCTCCAGCGCGCGGACCTTGCCGACGGCACGCGCACGGCGCAGTTCACCGGCGGGGTCGATCACGGCCACGCCAGCGGAGTCGTAACCCCGGTATTCGAGGCGATGCAGCCCCTCGATGAGAATCTTGCTGATGTCACGCTGAGCCAGGCCGGCAACGATGCCACACATGGAAAGCTCCTTGTCTGCTGCCGCCCCGTGCCAGGCACGGAGCGGTTCGAACGAATGGGGGGCAAGGCGGTGCCCTTGCAGAGGTCACGGACGCGACCGCCTTGCCGAGAGGCTGAGTCAGAGAACTGAGCCACAGAACTGAGCCAGAGAACTGAGCCAGAGGGCTGAGTCAAAGACTGAGTCGGGATGCCGCGACGACGGCTTGCAACCGCACGTGTCGCAGGCCGCCGCCTGGGTCAGTCGCGCGTCAGCGCCAGGGTGTCGCCACGGCCGACCGCGTAATACATCAGGCCGGCAGACTTCATGGCGGACGGCTCGAAGAGGTTGCGGCCATCCACCACCACCGGGAAGGCCAGCTGGGTCTTGAGCCAGCCGGCATCCAGCGTGCGGAATTCCTTCCACTCGGTGCAGATCACCAGCGCATCCGCGCCCTTGACCGCCTGGATGCGATCCGCCACCAGCACCAGATCATCGCGCTCGCCGTAGATGCGGCGTGTCTCACGCATGGATTCCGGGTCATAGGCCTGCACCTTGGCACCCGCCGCCCACAGCGCTTCCATCAGCGTGCGGCTCGGCGCGTCACGCATGTCATCGGTGTTCGGCTTGAAGGCCAGCCCCCAGACGGCGATGGTCTTGCCGGCGAGATCGCCATCGAAGGCGCGTGACAGCTTCTCGAACAGCGTGACCTTCTGACGCTTGTTGACGGATTCCACCGCGGTGAGCAGCTCGGCCTCATAGCCTACCTGACTGGCGGTACGTGCCAGTGCCTGGACATCCTTCGGGAAGCAGGAGCCACCGTAGCCACAGCCCGGGTAGATGAAGTGGTAGCCGATGCGGGGGTCACTGCCGATCCCGCGGCGCACTTCCTCGATATCCGCGCCCAGGCGCTCGGCCAGGTTGGAGATCTCGTTCATGAAGCTGATCTTGGTGGCCAGCATCGCGTTGGCGGCGTACTTGGTCAGCTCGGCGGCGCGCACATCCATGAACATCAGCTTTTCATGGTTGCGGTTGTAGGGGGCGTAGCATTCGCGCATGCGCTCGCGCACCTTCTCGGAATCGGTGCCGACCACGATGCGGGCCCCACGCGTGAAGTCCTCCAGCGCCGCGCCCTCCTTGAGGAATTCCGGGTTGGAGCAGACATCGAAATCCACGCTCACGCCGCGGTGCTTGAGCACTTCAGCCACGCGGGCGTGCACGCGGTCTGCCGTGCCCACCGGCACGGTGGACTTGTCGATGATGACCTTGTAGTCATCCATGTACTCACCGATGCTCTCGGCCACCGCCAGCACGTACTTGAGGTCAGCACTGCCATCTTCATCCGGCGGCGTGCCCACGGCGATGAACTGCAGCACGCCGTGCGCGACGGCCTCGCGGGCGTCGGTGGTGAAGCTCAGACGGCCGGCTTCCACGTTGCGCAGCAACATGCTCTCGAGTCCCGGCTCGTAGATGGGAATCTCGCCCTGCTTGAGGCGCTCGATCTTGGCGGCGTCCACGTCCATGCACACCACATCATGTCCCACATCGGCCAGGCAGGTACCGGTGACCAGGCCTACATAACCGCTTCCGAAAATCGTGATCTTCATTGAATGTCATCCTTGTTGGCCTGACGGCCATCTCGAGTGTGAACGCAATGCGCCAAAGCGATGCATGAGCGATACCGGTCGGGGCGGATCTCCACTGCAGGGAGACCGTGAACCACTGACAGATCGCCCCTCGGCCCGAATCCGGCGTGACGTTACCCAACCCACTGACGGGCAACGTCAGTGGGGAGAGAGAAAAGCGCAGAGACTGCCATCCATCGGCGTCTGCCCATGCCGATTCGGGCGTACGTGTGTGTCGCGCGGGCGACTAGCGGAAGAAATTGCCGACGAAGGTCGCCAGATAGCCGCGCTTGAAGGCGATCGGGGCCTTGCGAACCAGGAATGCCAGTGCCAGCGGCGAGAAGCGACTGCCAGTGACCCGGGCGAACATCCGCCCCTTGGTGCGCGCCTTGGCGGGCGAGCTGTAGAAGTCGCTGCCGGAGGTGACCCCCGCATGGGCGACGATGCCCAGATTGGCGCGCATCAGGCGCGCGCCCTGACGGCGGGCATCGCTCATCACGATGAATTCCTCGCCGGAGGGCTGGTCGGTGCCCAGCCCGAACTGCTCATCGAAGCGGGCATGGAACTGGCAGAGATCCAGCGCCATGTCCACCGAGCGCACGCGAGCCAGTGACATCAGGGTGTGGGCCTTGAAGGCGACCGGCGGTGCCGGACGATCCGGGTCCCGTTCGTGCAAGGGGAAGGCCTTGACGTGCGGGAAGCTGATCGCCGCCGCCTCGGTACAGGTGAAGGCTTCCATCACCAGCGACACGGCCTGGGGATGCAGCTGGACATCGTCGTCCAGGATGTAGGCGTAGCGTGTCGGGCAGGCCGCCAGCGCGATGTTGCGGCTCTTGGAGAGACCACGCCCCGCGACCGCCAGATACTCGAAACGGCTGTCGAAATGGGCCAGCACGTACTCGCGGAAGATATCGCGCTGCGCCTCGTCCTGATGGGCTTCCGACAGCTGATGCACGATCAGGAAGCGGGCACCGGGCAGCTCGTCATAACGCGGCACGCTGTAGATCCCGGCATCCAGGGTCGAGATCAGGAAGGTCAGTTCCGGCACCTGACGACGGGCGCTGTCTTCCACCTGACGCTGATGCTTCAGCACACGAGCACGGGATTCCTGCATGGGGCGGCCTGCATGACGAGCGGGATCGACGGAGATAGTTTCATCAACGATGTTTTGCATAACCGTTCACCGCGTAATGGACAAAGTTGCGACTGGCGCTGATCACATCCATCCCCAGCACCTCACGATACAGACGCCACTGGTAGGCGGCGGCCTTGAACTTGTTGGAGGACACGCTGCTCTCGCGACGCGTGTAACGCGCCAGCGGCTCGGGCATGCCCTGCGCCGGGCCCAGCTGACCGATGATGATCAGCCACAGCGCCAGGTCCTGACGCTTGCGGATGGTCGGCATGTAGAAACGCCCGAAGCGCCCCGCGTCATAGATGGCGGTCAGGCAGCCGATGGAGTTGGAGCGCAGCATGTCGTCACGCGTCAGACGCGCCGGCGGTGCGAAGTGGGAGACATGGTTGCCCTGCTCATCCACCATCTCGTAGCCGGTGTAGGACAGTCCGGCGCCGGTCTCCTGCATGAAGGCGATCTGGCGTTCGATCTTCTCCGGCAGCCAGGCATCATCGGCGTCCAGGAAGGCGATGTAGCGACCCTGGGCCTCGGCGATGGCACGGTTGCGGGCACGCCCCGGCCCGCCGTTGGTGTCGGTCTCGAGGATGCGGATCTCGACGTCGCCGGTCGCCAGTGCCGCGAAATCCTCGCGCAGTCGCGCGGCGGCACCATCGGGTGAGGCATCGTCGCTGATCAGGATCTCGCGCACCGGCTCGCTCTGGGCCAGCACGGAATCGACGGCGGCATGCAGGCGGCGGTCATAGCCGTAGTTGGGCATGATGACGGACACATCAGCCATGGGCCTTCTCCTTGGAATGAGGCGAGTGGGATCCACTGACGCTGACGTCGTTCACGAATGCGCGCTGGCGCGAATCGGCCGGCACCAGGCGCGTGATCAGGCGTTGATAGTCCGGCAGCACCGCATCACGGCTGTAGTGGGCAAAGCTCTCGCGTGCGGCCTTCGAGAGATGCAGCAGGCGATGGTCGTCAAATTCGAGACGCGCCAGTTCATGCGCCAGCTCCTGCACGATCTCCACCTCACCGGCACTGTCCGCTTCGGCACTCAGCACGCCATCGACATCGTGGCGAATCAATGCCAGCGGGCCTGAGCGCACCGGGCGTGACAGGCACGGCAGGCCCTCACGCTTGGCTTCCAGCACGTTCATCGGCAGGCATTCACGCTCGGACGTCAGCAACAGCAGACGGGCTCGGCGCAACTCACGCGAGACGTCCTGCAGCGCGCCGGTGAACAGCACCCGGGTGTCATCCGGCACGCTGTCATCGTTGGCGCCCTGGAAGACCTTCAGCCCCAGCTCGTGGCACAGCGCCAGCAAGGACTCACGTTCCGGACCATCCCCGACCAGCACCAGACGCCCGCGGCGGTAGCCCGAATGGGCAAAGGCGCGGATCGCCAGATCGACACGCTTGATCGGCGCCAGACGCCCCACCATCACCACGTCGGCCTGACGCTCGCACTCGGCGCGCGTCTCGCGCTCCGCGAGATCATCCAGATAGTTGGGAATCACCGTCGGTTGCAGACCACGCCGCCGCCAGCATTCCGCATCCACCTCGTTGAGCACCTGCAGGACATCGAGATGACGATAGAGCAGGTGCTTGATGACGCGCTTGGCGCGACGATCGTGATGGTAGGCGCTGTGCTCCTGGGCGATGACGCGGGTCAGCGGGCGCGAATTGCCCGCCTCGTCACGGCCTCCGGTGCCACGTGCCGCCAGCTGGGCCGCCAGATGGAAGGCGAAGTAGCCACTGACCATCACCTCGATACGCGCCTCCAGCATCAGACGACGCAGATGCGTCACCCAGTGGCGGAAGTTCTTGCGCGTACCGGTGGCGGGCAGGCCCAGGGTGCGGTATTCGACACCCTCGAGACGGCCCCAGTAGGGCTCGCCTTCACGCACCGATACCAGCGTGACCTGATGGCTGTCGCGCAGATCACGCGCCAGGCCGTGCATCACCTTCTCGACGCCACCGCAGGCGCTGATGTCCTGGATCAACAGAGCGACATGGGCCATGTCAGACTCCTCGCACGACAGGCTCGCTGTCGTGGGTGGCGTGCTCAGCGGCCGGGGCGTCCGTGGCCACGGGGTCCGTCGCGTCAGGTGCCTTGGCAGCCGTCGGCGCCGGATAGGCGTCATCATTGAGCTTGAGCTCACGCTGGCCCCAGACACCGGCGCGTCCCGGTGCGCGGCGCAGGAAGTCCCGCGTGATGTCGGCGGTGATCGCCAGCTTGTCAGCGATGACGCGCTCGGCAAGCGCCGGGAAGGCCTTGTCGGCGACCAGCGCCTCGATGTCGGCCACGATGCGTGCCGGGTCGAAGTTCTCGATGTCCTGAACGCTGTCGCCGAGCCCGAAGTCACGCATGATGCCCGGCGCCTTGGGGCCACAGTAGGACAGCGCGTAGACCGGCGTGCCGGACATCAGCGCGAAGATGACCGAGTGGAAACGCGTGCCCACCAGGAATTCGGCGTCGCGGTAGAGATCCACCAGCGCATCCGGGCTCGGGTCGCCCTGCACCAGCTCGATGCGCGTGGCGAGCTCCTCGCCCCCGTCAGCGGCGGCCAGTGCCTTCTGCAGGTGATCGAACACCAGCTGGGAGATGCGCTGGTCATTCTCGATATCGGTCGGGCCCAGCACGTGCGGCACGATCATCAGGCGCTCGATGCCCAGACGCTCCCGGGATTCCAGCAGTGAACGCGACAGCACCTCGACACGCTCGGCGAAGGCCTGCTGATCCAGCCCCCACCAGTCACGCAGGGTGATCACGGCATAGGGAGAGGCCACGCCGCCCGGTGCCTTGACCTCGGCATGTTCATCGCTCGCCCGCGGGGCCATGGCGAAGGCCATGTCGGTGCCCAGCAGCGCATGCGGCAGCTTCGGGTCGGCCTTCTGGGTCATGGCGTGGGTGATCTCCTCACGCGAGACCACCAGGCAGTCGCTCAGGGTGCGCAGGAAGAAGCGCTCCTGGGCCGGAGTCTTGAACGGGCCGAAGGAGTGGCCCAGCAACAGCACGCGCTTGCCGGCCTTGCGCGCCAGCATCACCGGCGCCAGATAGCCGATCAGCGCCAGCCAGGAAGACAGGGTCTTCTTGAAGCTGCCGTTGTGGAAGATATGACCGCCCTTCACCACCACCAGGTCGGCACCGTCGATGACATCGTTGCCGCTCTTGCCCTGCTTGCCGAATGCCATCTTGGCCCCCAGCCCCAGCAGCGAGGTGACGAAGCGCAGCTTGTCACGCATCGGCGGCATCAAGGGCTGACCGACGGTGACGCGCTCGCGGTAGCGGCGACGAATGTGGCGGAAGGGCCCGCGCTCGGTGGCGAACACCTGATCATCGATGGGCAGGATATCGATGCGATGGCCTTCGGCCTTCGCCACGCCTTCACCGGAGACATCGCTGCGGCCGTGTTCGGCATCGATCAGCTGGTCGAGGAAGTCGATGGTGCCCATCAGGATGGCGGAGTCGCCCTTGTTGTCGTCATGCCATCCGTGCGTCATGCATATCTTGGCCATGCTGTTCGTCCTTCTGTCCGTAATGTCGCTGTTCGGTGTGCACGATGCCCGGGCATCGCCACGTGAAATATCGTGTACTCGTCGGCCCCAAGGCCGAACGTCAAGGGCTGGCCGTCGCGGCCGCCTCTTGCTGGCGAGCCGGCTGGAAGAGGATCGCCATCGCCAGCATCACCAGCTCCGCGGTGACCGGCACGCACAGGAAGAGGTGGTAGAGGTCGATGCCCAGAAGGCTGCCGCTCTCGCCGGACGCGTTGCCGAGCGAGTGATTGAGCGCCGCGATCGAAAGGCCCCCACCGACCACCAGAATGGCCCCGGTGCTCTGGCACAGCAGGCGCTTGCCATTCAGGCGCAGTGCCGCCAGGCGCGTGAAGGCGCAGGTCACGAAGGCGTGCACCAGGTAGACCAGCGCGAAGGCGCGCAGTGTCATGGTCAGGCGCGGGTAGGCGCCGCTCAGGAAGTGCTCGGCCAGCCACGGCGCCACCAGTGCCAGACCGCCCGCCACCGGCAGCGCGAAGCCGCTGGCGATGATCAGGTATTCCTTGAGGCGGCCATCACCCTGGGTCAGCTTGGGCAGGTAGTAGCGATACAGGCTGGTGGGGAAGACATAGAGCGCGAACACGATGGAGGTCACCACCGAGACACTGGCCACCTGGGCGGGCGCGAAGGCGAGCCCGGCCAGGATCACCCAGGCCTGCAGGTAGGCGAATGACATCAGGTTGTTGTAGAGAAAGCCGCGTCCACGCGCGAAGTCCGCCTTGCTCGGCAGGCGACCCGAGCTTGCGCCATCGCGGCTGGCAGCCGCCGCCCGGGCATCCGCCGCCGCGTCATGTGACAGCCACATGCCCAGCGCCATCACGATGACCAGCGCGAGGGCACCGACCATCACGAAGGTGGCCACCGGTGCCAGGCCGAACATGCCGGACGGCGTGGTCAGCTCGGCGCTGAATTCGGCGCCGGTCAGCAGCGCGACGCCCTGATGATAGAGCGCCGGACCTGCCGCGCAGGCGACCGCGATCGCCACCGCCAGCGAGATCAGCACCGTCATCAGATTGACGCGCCCCAGGCGCTCCTGACGCTGCAGGCGCGAATTGACCATCTGCAGGCCGACCTGCTCCGCCCCGGCACGCAGGGCACAGAAGGCGAAGATGAAGGCAGACAGCCCCAGCAGCGGCGCGATGCCCACGGCGAAGGCGATGGCCAGCAAGGCGTAGAGGCCGATGCCGACGCCCATCCAGCGGCGCAGCGCCGCGCCGCTGGCGCCATCTTCGGTGACCAGCAGCACCTCGTTGCCGCCCATGCGCGCCAGCACCCCCAGCAACACCGCATAGTTGAGGGCCAGGGCATATTCCCCGAAGGCCTCGGGCGCCACGGCTCGCGCCAACAGCAGGCCCGCCGCGGACGACAGGCCACGCGCCATCAGGTTGAACAGCGAGAAGATCAGCGCTTCGCTCATGACTGACCTCCATTGCCGACCACCAGTGCTTCATCGCTCAAGAAATAGAGTTGGTAGTTGTTCAAGAAATCATGATCCTGATTGCCGGCCGCCACCTTCAGCGACATGAAGAACAACGCCATCATCAGCGCACCGCTGATCAGACTGGGCAGCAGCTTGTCGCGGAAGTGCTCGATGACGTCACAGATGACGAAGATGGCAAACGGCAGGAAGTAGTAGCTGGCGCGGGCCACGTGCTCACCATAGGTGATGAACAGGGTGTAGAGCGCCACGCCGATGAACATCAGATTGAAGGCCCAGGGGTCCAGTGACAGGCGGAAATGCTTCCAGAGTCCCAGCGTCCCCAGGCAGATCAGCAGATAGATGACATAGAGCTTCTGCCCGCCCCCGGAAAAATCCTCGAAATAGTGGGCATAGAGCCCCAGCGCACTGAGCGCGCTCTTGGCCAGCGGTCCTGCCACGAAACACAGCGGCAGCAGCCCCAGATAGACCCAGAAGGGATAGGCGCGTCGCAGCAGCGGGTAGAGCACCAGCAACGGCAGATACAGCGCCAGGGTGTAGTGGAAGCTGGTGCCGACGAGCATCAGCACCAGCGCCGGCAGCCGCATGCCACGCTCCAGACAGGCCATCGCCACCATGAACAGGGCGATCGCCACGTGCTGCTTGACGAAGCCGAAGGCCGAGAGATAGATCAGCGGCAGGCAGACGAAGAACAGCAGGCACCAGGCCAGGTTGCGGCGGCTCATCACCAGTGCGGTGACGAAGCACGACACGTAGAGGAAGGCAGTGATGAAGAAGAACAGCTGCGGTTCCCCCCAGGCCCGTGCCATGCGCGCCAGTGCCGCCGGCGCGGGTTCGAGGAAGCTCAGGTCGACCTGCCAGGTGGCCATCTGGCGATACGAGAAGTAGTCGTATCCTGCGTCGTAACGCAATGCCATGAACGCCAGACACAGCCCGCCACCCAGCCAGGCACCCACCATGCGGGTGCGCTCGCTGGCCGCCAGTGGCAGAACTGCCACCAGCAGGGCCATGAAGCCGACGTAATAGCCACTGACGGTCAGCATGCTCAGCGTGCCCCGAAACCGGTCAGCATGGTCTTGATGGTACGACCGACGATCAACAGATCCAGCCACACGGAGAAGCGCTTGATGTAATAGAAGTCGTGCTCGAGCTTCTCGCGCGCCTCGTCAGCGTCGGAGGCGTACCCCTGGGTCACCTGCGCCCAGCCGGTGATGCCCGGACGTACCACGTGACGGTAGTTGTAGAACGGGATCTGTTCGGCGAATTCATTCACGAACTTGACCTGCTCCGGACGCGGACCGATGAGGCTCATCTCGCCCTTGAGCACGTTGATGAACTGCGGCAGCTCATCGATGCGGGTCTTGCGGATCACGCGGCCGATACGGGTCACGCGCATGTCGTTGGCCTGGGCGAACTGGGCACCGGACTTCTCGCTGTCATGGCACATGCTGCGGAACTTGAACATGCGATACGGACGACCGCCCTGACCGACACGCTCCTGCACGAAGAACACGCCACCCGGCGAATCCAGACGGATCAGCACGGCAGTCACCAGGCAGATCGGCAGCACGAACGGGGCCACCGCCAGCACGGCCAGCACATCGAACAGACGCTTGAACAGCTCATATTCACTGTTGGGTGCCAGCTGACCGAAGCTGTTCTCGCGCACCTGGTTCAGCTCCACGCGGCCGGTGAGCGACTCGCGCACTTCACTGGCGTCGTAGACCGGAATGCGGTTGAGCACGCAGTTGGCCAGGAAACGCTGCCACTCGGCCGGCATCTCGGCTTCCAGGTCCGCGACCACGCCGTTGTAGCGCTCCTGGCCCAGGTCCGGTGCGCGCATCAGGTTCCAGCGCGCCCCACGAGTGGTGAACAGGTTGCGATAGTCACCGAACGGCACCACGGCCAGCTTGCGGATGCGGGTGCGCTGCTCGGCCCAGAAGCCGATGGAGCAGATCAGCATCGCCGCGAGCCAGGAGCTGCCCAGCACGATACGGCTGAAGCGCAGATCCAGCGCGATCAGCACGCTCATCGCCAGCAGATAGCTGATGGTGATGGCCGGCAGCACGTAGGCGAACGCCTTGGCACCGGGGTAGCGCGACATGTGACGGATCGCCTGCAGCGCGAGCAGGAAGCCACCGCTGGCCGCGATGACGCTGTGCATGCGCATCTCGCTGACCCAGGGGCGCAGGCCATTGATCAGCAACAGCGGGACACCCACCGCCAGAATCAGACCCACCAGCGCCTGACACAGCGAGTTGAACATCAGACGTTCGTACATGCGCGAATGTCGCTGACGCCCCTCGAGTCCGGTCGTCGCTGGATTTGTCGTCGTGTTCATGTGCCTGTCTCCCCCTTGGTTTGCGTTCGAGTGGTGTTTCCGTTCATCACACCCGGTGCCGTCTCTCGCCGCCCTTGCGGCCTGCACCGGTCTATCGCAAATCGTGCTGTCTTCTCATCACGCCGCATGCGCCCTTCGGGCCGGCATGCCGCGCCGTGTCGGTGACGTGGTGTCGAGTGACACCGGGTCTTGCGATACGTCGTCTTCCGCCTGGGTGTCTGTTGACGAGCTGTCATCAGACATAGGGGCGTCGCCGTGGATGGCTAGTCAGCACTCACGTATTTGCGCCGCCCTGATACTGGTAGTCGTGATAGCTGTAGCCGTAGCTGTAGGCCGTGGTCGCCTTGCGCTCGACGGCGTTGAGGATGGCGCCATCCACGCTCACGCCACTGGAAGCGAAGCGCTCCAATGCGGCTTCGATTTCCTTGGGCGAGTTGTGCATGAAGCGCGTCACCATCACGCTGACGCCGCACAGCTTGCCGACGATGGCTGCATCGGTGACCGCCAGGATCGGCGGCGTATCCACGATGACCATGTCGAAGTTCTCGCTGGCCCACTCGAGCAGCTCGGAGAAGCGCGCCTGCAGCAGCAACTCGGAGGGATTGCTCGGTGAGGTGCCGCGAGCCACGTAGCAAAGGGTGTCCGGCGTCTCCCCGCCTTCACCGACCACCGCCAGGCTCTCGTCGGCGATGCTGCGGATGATGGCGCTGCGCTCCACCTTGCCGAGCAGGTAGTCGCTCAGCCCCGGTGCCACGGCGCCCACCTGTTGGCCCGCCATGCTCTGATGCACGTGACCACGGCGCATGTCGGCATCGATCACCAGCACGCGGTTGCCTGCCTGGGCACAGACGGCGGCCAGGTTGGCGGACACGAAGCTCTTGCCGATGCCCGGGCTGGGGCCGCAGATCATCAGGCGGTTGTCGGGAGCTTCCATCATCGCGAAGTGCAGGCTGGTACGCAGACCCCGCAGACCCTCGATGGAGAGATCCGCCGGATTGCGCACGGCCAGCAGGCCAGGCGCGGCATTGCCGGCCGCCGCCGTGGCGCCCTTGCCGAGCTTGAAGGAGGAGAAGCGCTTGATGCCACGCGCCAGACGACGATTGAGGCGCGCCTGCTCCTCGGAGAGCGGCAGGGTCGCATGCACGTTGAGGCCGAGATCGGAAAGCTCCGACGGTGTCTCGATGCCACGATGCAGCAGCGAGCGCAGCAGCACGAAGACCACACCCAGCATGGCGCCCAGCAGGGTCGCGATCACCACGATCATCGCCTTGCGCGGGCTGACCGGGTGCGGCTGCGCCACGGCCTCATCCAGGATGCGGATGTTGCCGATGGTGCTGGCCTGGGCGATGTTCATTTCCTGGGTCTTGTTGAGCAGCTGCACGTAGATCTGCTGATTGACCTCGACTTCACGCTCCAGACGCAGGATCTCCTGCTGGGTGTCCGGAAGATCCCCCACCTGCTTCTCGAGCTCACTGCGCGTGCGCTCAAGATCCGCGCGCTTCTTGCGCAGTGCCACGTAGCTTGGGTGACTCGGGTTGAACTTGCCGGAGAGCTCCGCTTCCTCGAGCTGGGTCTGGTTGAGCTGGTTGTCGATGTTCACCAGCTGCTCGAGCACCGACTTGGTCTCGAGATCCAGATTCACGCTGTCACTCTTGCCGCGATAGGCATTGAGACGCTCTTCGGCCTCGGTCAGCTTCTTGCGGACGGTCGGCACCTGTTCCTTGAGGAATTCGAGCGACTTCTCCGCTTCCGCCGATTGACGGTCGATGTTCTGCTGCTGATAGGTCTCGGTGATGCGTTCAAGCACCTGCTGGGTGCGCAGCGGGTCTTCCCCCACCAGTGCCAGCCCCAGCACGCCGGTTTCCTTGCCCATCTCGGCCACCGCGAAGCGCGCGCGCAGCGCATTGGTGGCTTCCAGAGTGGACTGGTGCATCAGGGTGAACTCGGCCCCCTCGCCCGCGGTGAGCGAGGTCACCTCGAGACTCACCTCGCCCAACGGTCCCTCGAAACGCTCACGCTTGCCCACCGAGCCTGTGCCGAGCACCTTGCCGTCGTAGCGCAGTTCATAGCGGCCCTGCTCACCCGAGCCGAGCGTCACCAGCGTCAGCGGGACGTTGTCCCAGGCCTTGGGCACGGCCAGGCTGGCCACTTCCAGTGACTCGCCGGCCCACACCATGCTGGAACCGGACAGCCAGCTCGGGCGCTCCACCTCGTGGCTGCGCAGGAAGGTCCCGATCACCGGGTACTGGTAAGGCTTGACCACCAGATCCAGCTGCTCCTTCTTGACGGTCTCGCCCAGCACCAGGCGCGAGGTGATGGTCTGGATCTCGGATTCCGACGGCGGCGCCTCCCCCCGCAGCATGCTGGAGACATCCCGCAGCGGATTCATGTTGCTGCCACCATCCTCGACCTGCACCAGCGCATCGGCCTTGTAGATCGGCGTCGCCAGCAGCGCATAGAGCACCGCCAGCACGGTGAAGGTGCCGGTGATCAGCGCCAGCGTCAGGCGGCTGTCATACAGCTGACCCAGCATGCGGCCCAGATCGAGACTGGTGCGCGCCGGTACCGCTGCGGGTTCGGTGGCCCCCGTCTGACGGGAGGAATGGGCATTGCGAATCGACATCGTTGAGTCACTCTCCTGGTGTCCTGCCCGTGCATCGCGACGGGCAGGGACGCCTTGACGACCCCTCGCCTTACTGGCCGAGGGTATCGAGGTTGTCCTGGATTTCGGTGCTGTAGTAGATGGAGCTCACGGTGGGCAGCAACTGACTGATCACGCGGTTCCAGCGCGACACCGGCGCGGCCGTGACATAGACGACATCCTGCGGCTTGAGCGCGAAGTCGGCGCCCAGAATCAGGGCCGTGGTGTTGCGAGCATCCAGCTGATAGACGGTGGCCAGCTTCTCGGGGTCTTCCCGGTCCCGCCGTACCACGAAGATGCCGGAGGCATCCGCGGAGTCTTCCTTGATGCCGCCCGCCTGGGCGATGGCATCGGTCAGCGAGATGGGGCTTCTGCCCAGCGGCAGGCTGACCGACTTGTCGACCTCACCCATCACGAACACCTTGCGGGTCCCGACATCCGGCACATACAGGACATCACCGTCCTTGAGCAGCCGATCACGTGCCTCGCCGGTCGCCGCATTGCGCTGTGCCAGCAGCTCATAGAGGGAGATGACGGTCTCCTCGCCATTGCGCTTGAGCACCACGTTGTGCCAGTCCGCGTCTCCTGTCATGCCGCCGGCGGCGGCGATGGCATCGAGCAGACTCAACGGCACATCATTGATGGGCTGCACGCCAGGCTGCTCCACCTCACCGCTGATCCGCACCTTCTGACTGCGGAAGGCCGCCACCTTGACGTCGATCTGCGGCTCGTTGAGATAGGGCTGGAGGCGCTCGCCCAGCACCCGACGGATCTCGTCCAGGGTCTTGCCGCTGACCTGGACACGGCCGATATAGGGATAGAAGAGCGTGCCGTCGGCATGCACCACGTTGCCGGCTTCCTGGGCGCTGCGCTCGGAGCCCGTGGGCAACGACAGCTCCGGGTGGTCATAGACGACGATATTGAGAATGTCGCCCGGCCCCACGTGGTACTGATAATCCGGCGCCAGTTGCGCACGGGTGCTGCTGTTGAGCTCCTGGGTCAGCGCCTGCTCCAGCTCGCGCTGGGTGCCGTCACCCCGAGCCGCCTGGCGTGCCTGGGCATCCGCCCGCGCCTGGGCCTTGATCAGGCCGAAGGTGATGGGCTCCACATCGACGATGTCATCCACCGGCGCGGCCGAGGTGTCATAGTCGATGTCGCCGCCGGGCGCGAAGACGCAGCCCGCCAGTCCGGTGAGGGCGCCGAGGCTCAAGCTGGCGCCCAGAAGTCGTGCGATCAGTGCATTTTTCATCTGAAGTCCGTTGAGTCGACAGACCCGAGCAGCGATTGATGCGAGGCTGCCCCGATCATTCCCGCCGCACGCTGACGCCGGGACCAATTCGATAACGTCTTCGGTTCGCCTTGCGTAACGCGATGGCCCCATGTGCAACGACGGTTGCAACGACGGTGACCTCGGGCCGAGGGTGATCCCTCGTGCTGGTGTCATGTCTTGGTTTGCTTGAGTACTTGCGCCTGCTGGCGTCCCGCCCCTTGCATGACGGCTTGCGCCTGTCTGGCAATGGCGCGAACACTCCCTGGAGCAATCACGCGAATGCTGGCCCATGAAGACGATGAATGTGATTGAGGATCCTTCGATTTACATGAAGTCTTCCTCATCAAATCACGTCTCTGCTGCACATCGATGACACCTTTACAGGCACACATTCACGCCATCGACAGCGCCCACCACACCCACCTGACGGCGCAGGCTCCACAACGTGATGGCAACGTTTATCGCACTGTCCGCTGCGTCGTCTTCATGGGCATCAAGAGTGGAGTGACCAGACTCCATCTGTTGCGCATTTTACCTGATCCACGCCGCTCGCCAATCGAGCGCTGTTACAAAAATCCAATAAAAACATTGCTTTGTATCATCATTAGCACGACGTGTGTCGCTAACCGCCACATGGCGACGTAGGCGATTACAGACAGTGAAACGCTGGGTTCGTCTGCAAATCGACACATCCTTCACAAGAATTTCAGCAGCCATGCGGATCAAGTCCAGCGCCCGCGGTGTCTGAAAGATCGACAAGCATGTCTGCTTTTATCCACACCACGATTACTCTTTTTTACATAAATATTTCGCTTTCCATCAACGCCACATCGACGCGACTTCTCTCGCTAGACAGCCGACATTTTCTGGTTAACATGGGCCTCGCTTTCACGGGGGATAGAGAGAGGCGTCCGTCTGAAATGTGCATGCACATTTCTCATGACGACGGCGATGTCATCACCTCGAAAGCGAGCAATACGGTGGCCAGGGAATGCGGCCATGGCAGGAACACCTCAGGACGAGGCTGCGCCAGGGAAGATGCTACGGACGGTATCAGGGACGGCGCCCTGCACATCATGGAACAGGCGTGAGCTTGCTCACGCACACCACGACGCAACTCTCAGTAGCAGTGTTGCCGATGGTCAGAGACAGCACGGTATCCGGCATGCACGACGCTGGCCTTGGCCACCCATCACCGAGCCCAGTCATCGCAGCGCCCTGACTGGCAGATGACCGGCAATGCTCATCAAGGAGACTTCATATGCGCAAGTCACATATCGGCGCCATTCTCGGCCTGTCCGGTGCCCTGCTGTTGGCAGGCAACGCCATGGCGGAAGAGGAGGCACCTGCCGCTGGGCAGGCTGCGACGGGGACGACCGGCACGACCGGTACCACTGGCACCACCGGTACCACCGGCACGACTGGTACTACCGGCACGACCGACACGACTGGCACCACCGGCACGACCGGCACGACTGGCACCACCGGCACGACCGGTAGCGTTCCCACCGGCAGCGCCGCTGGCAGCGGCACGGCTAGCCAGAGCGCGTCCGGCAGCGTGACCCCGAGCACCAACGGCGGCAGCATCGCGGCCGGCGCGGCCACGGGCACCGTCGGTGGCGGGACGACCGGCACCACCGGTACCACCGGCACGACAGGTACCACCGGCTCTACCGGGACACGTTGATGACGTCGCGCTCCGCATCGCGTCATTCAGGCGCGAATCATCGCCAATCGCCAGCCAGGCACCTTCCAGGCATCCGGCGCTCGCTGACGCTGCTGGGCATCACTGCCTGTGCCGTGTCAGTGAGCGGCTGTGCCCAGATAGTGGCCAGCTCGGTGGGCGATGCCTTCGGCAAGGATGACTTCGAGGCGGCGCGCGCCAGTGAACTGCCCTACGCCTCCCTCAAGTTCCTGCATGGCAACAACACGGCACTGGTCGTGCTGGCCACGCTCGAGGATGAGGGACGCATCGCGCGTTTCGAGAGCCAGGACCGCGGCATCATCGAACTGCGCGACGGCGTACTGTCCGCGACATCCGGCTTCACGCGAGACATCGCGGACAGGCATGAGCAAAGCACTACCGGGCGCGCCTTGGCGCGTCCGGCCTGGCTGATGGCTGACGACAGCCGCTATCGCGTCAGTGTCAGCGCCCTGAGCCCCTATCCTCGCCGGCTGGAGCGGGCAGATGCCGCTTCCTCCGGCAGTCAGCATCAAGATGACGTGCCGGTGATGCAGGTGCATGAAGCCGATGCACATCTGCGCTGTGAGGCCGCCGCGCCACACGCGCTGCCACTGGCCGAGCTGTCGCTGCAACACTGCACCGAGACCCTGGCATGGGACGATGGCCACACCACCACCAACGAGATATGGCGCGATGCCACTCGGGTGTGGGCCGCCGACATGACGGCCTGGCCGGACGGGCCACGCTTCGGCTGGGAGATCGCCAAGGCATGGTAATGCGCTTTTCACGACCTGATTCTGCTCGCCCCGCACACGACTCGGCCCGCGTCGAGGGGCCGCTGCGCGCCCTCGCCCGCACATTGCCCACGGGAGTGTGCCTGGCCGCCCTGCTGATCCCGACCCTCGCCCGAGCGAACGAGACGCCGCTGCCCTTCAGCGCCGCCAGCACGCCACTGGCCAGTCAGGTACTGGAACAGCAATGGTCCTCCCATCAGACCCGCATGGCGCTGGACTGGCGCTACAGCTTCGTCAGCACGCCGCTGATTCGCCGGCAGATGGCCGCGACCGCCAACCGCCTGAGCGCCGAGATTGAACTGATCGCGGCTCGCTACGCGGTAGGAGCGCCTGAGGGCAGCTCCCGGGCCGCCTATGTCGAGGGGTTGCACGCCTGGCAGCGCTATCTCGATCAGGGCCGTCAACAGGGTGAGCCACGCAGCGTGCTGGCACGCCTGTCCGGCCAGCTGAATCCGCTCACTGACATGCGCGATGGCCCGCGGGCGATACGCATCGCCCCCGGCATGGTGATCGGTGCCTGTCAGGCCCCCCGCGACGTGGTGATTCTGGACGCCAGTGGCGTGCACCAGCGCCAGTGGAGCCCCGGCCTGACACTGGACGCCTTGATCGATGAGCGCCGCGCCGCCGACTCGCTGGGCCAGGCGGCACGGGCCAGCCTCGTCACCCCCCAGGGACAGGTGCTCACGCGGCCCATCGCCAGATGGAATCGCCTCACGCGTGGCGCAGCCGACCTGCCGGTCGCGCCGGGAGCCAGTCTGGTGATCCATACCCCCGCTATCGATACCGCGCAGCAATGGGTCAACGAGGCGCTGCCGCAATGGCTGGCCAGCCGCCTGCCCGGTGAGAACTGTCACAGCTGGCAGCTGGACGCCGCCTCGCTGCCGTCAGCGGACGACGAGCCGACAGCTCCCGGGACGTCAGGCAGTGACCCGCAAGCGCCGGCCCGCTAGCGGTCGTTCCCGGCACTGCCGGCATCGCCTCAATGTTTCTATCCTCCATACCCTCATTCACGCTCACGCACCTGTCGCGCGGGAGCATGCGAGACGCCCATGTCGAGTCCTTTTCGCCCAGCCCATCCCTCCACGCGCTCCCGAGACGAGCAGCGCCCTGCTCCGGCACGCACCGGCTGGCTGGCGCTCGGCATGGCGGGAGGCCTGCTCGGCGCCCAGATCGCCCACGCCGCTACCGGGGAATCCCAGAGTGATTTCGGCGGCGTGGGGCTGATGCAGACTCCCACGGCACGCTTCGCCCCACAGGGCGAGCTGAGCTTCACCTACAGCCGTACCCAGCCCTACAAGCGCTTCAGCGTCAACGCCGCCCCCTTCGAGTGGATGGAGCTGGGCTTTCGCTATGTCTCGGTGGAAACGGTCAGCTACGGTGAGGCCGCCCCGGACCGCGACTACCTGGATAAATCCTTCGACACCAAGTTCCGGCTCTGGGAAGAGGACCGTTATCGCCCGGCACTTGCGGTGGGCCTGCGAGATCTCGGTGGTACGGGGCTGTTCAGCTCTGAATATCTGGTGGCCAGCAAGCGCTATGGTGATCTTGATGTCAGTCTGGGGCTTGGCTGGGGCTATCTGGGCACGCGGGGCGACTTCAGCAACCCTCTGGCGCTGGTGAGAAGCAGCCTCGAGACGCGCAGCGATACCACCAGCGACAACGGGGGCGACTTCCAGCTGGGCAGCATGTTCAGTGGCAGCCCGGCCGTCTTCGGCGGTATCGAATATCAGACGCCCTGGGACCCGCTGACCCTGATGCTGGAATACGAGGGCAACGACTACTCCGACGAGCCCCTGACGGTGGAGATAGACCAGGATTCACCGTTCAATCTGGGCGCGACGTTCAAGGTCAATGACAACCTGTCGCTGCATGGCGGCTGGGAGCGCGGCAACACCGCCATGCTGGGCCTGTCGCTGTCCACCAATCTGGCGGGGCTGGCTCAGGCCAAGGATGACGGCACCCCGGAAGATGTCGCCCCCAGTCACCATTCGCGCTACCGCCATGACCAGACCCCGGAAGCCTTCCGGGTGCGCTCGCTGGATGCCGTCAATCGTGGGGACAGCGAGACAGTCCCGTCGGATCGCCCTCCACGTCCCGCCGGTGCCACGCCGGCCTCAGCGCCCTCGCTGACCGGCGACGAGGCTGCGCCGCTCTCAACGCCCTCGCCGACCGGCGACGAGGCTGCACCTCAAGGCCGCCTGCTGACGCTGCCGACCTCCCCGAGTGCCACCACGGGCGAGCCCGCCGCAAGCCCGCCAGCGCCGATACGGCTGGAGGACGTCGACTGGCAGGCACTGGCCGCGACACTGCGTGCCCAGACGGGGCTTGAAGTCTCCCGCCTGCGGGTAGAGGGCGAGACCTTGGTCATCGAGGCGGAGGCCACGCGCTTTCGCAAGGACCTGCAGGCCGAAGGCCGCGCCAATCGCGTGCTGCACAACCGCCTGCCCGCCGAGATCACCCACTTCCGCTACCGCCTGAGCAGCAACGGCCTGGCGCTGCGCGAGGATGAGCATCCGCGAGAGGCCTTCGTCGCGGCCGCCAACGACAGACGTTTCGGTGCCGAGTACGAGCATTCCATCACCGCTCGCGCCGCCTCTCCCGCGCCTGACGACGACGCCAGCGCGGATGCCGCCACGGTGCTGGACAGGGAACCCGCCGGCTTCAACTGGGGATTCTCGCCCAACCTGAAACAGAACTTCGGCGGACCGGACGGCTATCTCTACCAGCTCAACCTGCAGCTGGATGCCCTGTGGCGCACCGATCGCAATGGTTGGTTCTCCGGCGTGGCCACCTATCAGCTGGCCGACAACTACGAGAACTACGAGTACATCGCCGACTCCGACCTGCCACGCGTGCGCACCTACGTCGGGGATTACGTCAAGGAGACCGATCTGGGCATCACCAATCTGCAGTACACCCGCACTCATCAGTTCGGGCGTGACTGGTATGCCCAGGCCTACGGCGGCATTCTCGAGATGATGTATGCCGGTGTCGGTGCCGAGGTGCTCTATCGCCCGATGAACAGCTCGCTGGCACTGGGGCTGGATATCAACCGCGTCCGCCAGCGGGAATTCGATCAGCAGTTCGGCCTGCGCGACTATTCCGTCACCACCGGCCATGCCACCGCCTACTGGCAGTCCGGCTGGCACGATGTGCTGGTCAAGGGCTCGGTGGGGCGCTATCTGGCCGGCGATATCGGCGCGACGCTGGATCTGTCCCGCCGCTTCTCCAACGGGGTCAGCGTCGGGGCCTGGGCGACCATGACCGATGCCGGCGATGACTATGGCGAGGGCAGCTTCGACAAGGGGCTCTACGTCAGCATTCCGCTGGACGCCTTCTTCACCACCTCCAGCAAGGGCAGTACCGGCTTTGCCTGGGCACCGCTGACCCGTGATGGTGGTGCGCGCCTCAATCGTCGCTACCAGCTCTATTACATGACCGATGACCGGGACCCCGAGGGCTACTGGGAAGGGATCGACAAGGTCTACAAGTAATCCGTGCGTGAGTATGTTTCACTGCCGGCTGAAGCGTGCCGATGATGGCACCTGACTCACTGTGGCTGACCCTGACCCGATGAATATTCCGATTACCGACGTATCGCCGTTCGCTACCGGCGATACGACACCTGTGAATCCCGAGATCACCTGCAGCAACTGCCAGGCCTGCTGCTGCAGGCTTGAGGTCATCCTGCTCACCGATACCGGCGTGCCGGACTATCTGATCGACGAGGATGAGTGGGGGGGCGAAGTCATGCGCCGCCTCGATGATGGCTGGTGTGCCGCCGTCGATCGCGAGACGCTGATGTGCACCATCTATGATCGCCGCCCCCAGCTATGCCGTGACTATGAGATGGGCAGCCCGGAATGCGAAGACGAGCGCAAGGAAAACGGTCTGGATCAGTGATCCGCCCTCCTGTCGCTCGTCGCTTGTCGCTTGCCGCTTGAGTCAGTCGCTTGAGTCAATCGCCTGAGCCGCCCTGGTTTCTGGCGTCTGGTGGCTGGCCTCTGGCCGCCCCGATGGCGAGAGCGGCCTGAACGCCGCGCTAGCCGGCGCTGACCTTCTCACCTGCCTGCTCCGCCGGCACATCGCCGCGTTGCTCAGGCGTGCACAGGGCGCGCATGTTGCCGTGCACTTCCACCTCGCGATGCCAGCTGAGCGCCTGCTCCAGGCAATGCGGGGTATGGCCGCCCCGCCGGCAGGCCTCCTCGAAGTAGGCCCGCAGCGCGGGACGATAGCGCGGGTCGGCGCAGTTCTCGATCACCAGCACCGCGCGTTCTCGCGGTGCCAGACCCCGCAGATCCGCCAGGCCGTGTTCGGTCACCAGAATGTCCACGTCATGCTCGGTGTGATCCACGTGACTGACGAAGGGCACCACGCTCGAGATATCCCCGCCCTTGGCCAGTGATTTGGTGATGAACACCGAGAGCTGGGCATTGCGCGCGAAGTCCCCGGAGCCGCCGATACCGTTCATCATCCGCGTGCCGCACACGTGGGTGGAGTTGACGTTGCCGTAGATGTCGAATTCCAGCGCGGTATTCACGGCGATGACGCCGAGACGCCGCACGATGCCCGGATGATTGGACAGCTCCTGCGGACGCAGGATCAGACGGTCACGGTAACGCTCGAGGTCCTTCCACAGGGTGCGCCCGCGCTCCTCGGTGACGGTGATGGAGGAGCCGGAGGCGAAGTCGAGCTTGCCGGCATCCAGCAGATCGAAGGTGGAGTCCTGCAATACCTCCGAGTACATGGTGAGGTGCTCGAAGGGCCCCTCCTTCAGTCCGCTCATCACCGCGTTGGCCATGCTGCCGATCCCGGCCTGCAGCGGCAGCAACGCAGGCGTCAGACGCCCCAGCGTGACCTCCTGCTTGAGCAGTTCGACCAGATGGTCCGCCATCCGCCGGGTATCCTCATCCGGCGGGGTACAGGTCGAGGGGCTGTCCTTGCCACGCGTCAACACGATGGCGGCGATCCTGGCAGGATCGATGGGGATGTACGGCGTGCCGATACGCGAATCCGGCGCCACCACCGGGATCGGCTGACGGCTGGGGCGCATCTGCGGAATGTAGATATCGTGCAGTCCCTCGAGTGCCGCCGGGGATTCGAGATTGAGCTCGATGATCACCTTGTCGGCCAGAATCGCGTAGCTGGCCGAATTGCCCACCGAGGTGGTCGGCACGATGCCGCCGTCGGCGGTGATGGCACTGGCCTCGACCACCGCGACGTCCATGTCACTCAGCTGATGGTTGCGCAGCAGCTCCACCGTCTCCGAGAGATGCTGATCCATGAACATCACTTCGCCGGCATTGATGGCACGGCGCAGCACCGGATCGACCTGGAACGGCATGCGCCGCGCCAGCATGTGCGCATCCGCCATCTGACCGTCCAGGTCATTGCCCAGCGAGGCGCCGGTCATCAGCGTGATGGAGAACGGCTCGCGGCGCGCCTTCTCCACCAGCGCCAGCGGCAGGGCCTTGGCCTCCCCCGCCCGCGTGAAGCCGCTCATGCCCACCGTCATGCCATCGCGAATCAGCTCGGCGGCCTGGCTCGCGCTCATGTGGCGTGACTCCCATCCCTGCCAGCGACAGCGCCGGGCGAGCTCGCCACGCAGCGCCTCGTCAAGCTCCGTCACCTCCATGCGCGACAGCAGCGAGAACGACTGGCGAAAGGACTGGGCATCGGCCACGTCGCTCGCGGCAGGCGGTGCATCAACGAATCGGGACTTGGAAGAAGACACGGTACGGGTTCCTCGATGACAACGAACAAGGGGTAGGCAGCAAGTCGCGCAAACACCTCACGACACTGGTCAGGCTGTCATCCAGCATCCCACGCGCCGTGGCGGCGTCGCATCAGGCCTTGGTCGCAAGCCGGGGTCGCGCACTGAAACAGGACGGTGCGCTCCAAGCGACGCCCTGACGCGGGCCTGTCCCTGCCCCGGAAACACGAAGACCCGCTTCGAGGAGCGGGTCTTGCGATGCCAGGCAGGCCTGAGGGGAGCCCTGTCACGTCATGGCAGGCGTTACACCATGCCGTCGAGGTCCATGTTGTCGAAGCTTTCCGGGGCATCGGCGTAGCCGTAGAGCGTGTTGCGGCGCTGCAGGCGGAATTCGCCCAGCAGCTGCTCATAGCGACGCGGCACCTCGGCATTGTCACGCGTGACGATGTACAGGTTCTCGTAGACGGCCTCGGTGAGCGGCATCTCGCGCACCTGGCGCTGCCACGGTGACGTCTCCAGCACCGTGCGCGAGACGACGGTGAAGCCCAGGCCACGTGCCACGGCATCCAGCACCATGCCGATGTCGTTGGTGAAACCCTGCTGCGGGAAGTGGCTCATCGAGCGGAATTCACCGGCGAAGTTCTCGCGCAGCAAGGCGCTGGCGTTGTTGACGCCGTCGGCGTAATTCATGAAGCCCAGCGCCATCAGCTCATTGAGACTGTTGCCGGCGAAGTCGGCGGGCACCACCAGGCACAGCGGCTCCTGATGCCACAGCTCGAAGTTGAGATCCGGATGCTTGACCGGCTCGGTGACGATGCCAAGATCGAAGCGCCCCGCCAGCACGTCCTGCACGATCTCGGAATTGAAGGCGAAGCTGTAGCTGACCGTCAGCCCCGGATGCTGCTGCTGATAGCCGAGCGTGAACGGATAGAACATCAGCCCGACGCTTGAGGGGCTGGCCACACGGCATTCCCCGCTGTCAGGCGAGTCATCATCCAGCGAGTGCATGAACTGGGTGTGCTCGGCAAACAGCTTGACGGAGTAGTCGTAACAGCGACGCCCCGCTGCGGTGAGCGAGAACTTGCGTCCCTGACGGTTGAGCAGCGAGCGCCCCAGGTACTGCTCCAGCTTGCGGATATGCTGGCTGACGCCGGGCTGGGTCATTTCCAGCTTGCGCGCGGTATGGGTAAAGCTGCCGGTCTCCACCAGGGTGATGAAGGTACGAAAATACTGGGCGTTGAACATGGAGGCACTGACCACTCACGAACGGGGGACGCGACTCGGCGCGTCGTGTTGCCGATAGCTGCCTGAATGTCTGCACAGGGCCACCGACCCGCAAAGCCCATGATTCTACCAGAGCCAGCCGCCATGCGCAGCGCTGCGCCGTGGCGCCCTCGCGTGTTAGCATCATCCTCATTGCCAGGTGCCGCTCTGGCTGCGTCTTTCGTGGGCGATGCCCGAATGACGCGGCAGGGCTCGGCGCCTTTCCTCTGCCCCGACCAGTCCTCGCGACTGGCCCGAATCACGAGATGCTCCAGATGCTTGATCCACTGGCCGCGCGCGGCGAAGCCATCCACAAGGCACTGCTCGCCATGGAAAGCGAATGCGCCGAAGTCGACCTCTTCCCGCTGGGATACATGATTCCCCAGGTGGAACTGGTTCTCGAGAACGCCGATTACGATGCCGCCGATGTGGTCGCGGAAGATTTTGACGCCACCTTCGAAGAGTGGATGCAGCACGCCTTTGCCCAGGACGGCATGAGCGTGGACGACCGCGAGCGCATCGCCGAACTCTGGGCAGAAGCCCGGAACCGCGCCCAGTCAGCCGTGGGCGCCTGACACAAGGAAGACGGTCATGAACTCTGTCACCAGTGAAGCTACCACCTACTCCCGCGATGCCAGCTCGACGCTGGTCTCCACCATCATCTCACCGGAAGGCAGCCTGGAAGTTCTCTCCCAGGATGAGGTCAATCGCCTGCGCGACACCTCCTCCAATGGCCTGCATGACATCCTGCGCCGCTGCGCGCTGGCGGTGCTCAACTGCGGCAGCCAGACCGATGACAGCGTCTCGGTGCTCAATGCCTACAAGGACTTCGAGATCGAGGTGCTGCAGCAGGATCGTGGCATCCGTCTGAAGCTCGACAATGCGCCGGGTGATGCCTTCGTGGATGGCAAGATGATCCGCGGCATTCGTGAGCACCTCTCGAGCGTGCTGCGCGATATCGTCTACGTGGCCAACGAGATCCAGAACACGCCCCGCTTCGATCTCTCCACCACCGAAGGCACCACCAACGCGGTGTTCCATATCCTGCGCAACGCCGGTGCCCTGAAGTCCTCGCGTGAGCCGAGCCTCGTCACCTGCTGGGGTGGCCACTCGATCAATCGCGAGGAATACGAGTACACCAAGGACGTGGGCTATCACCTCGGCCTGCGCGAACTCGACATCTGCACCGGCTGTGGTCCCGGCGCGATGAAGGGCCCGATGAAGGGGGCCAACGTCGCGCATGCCAAGCAGCGTCGCAAGCAGGGCCGTTATCTGGGCATCTCGGAGCCGGGCATCATCGCCGCCGAGTCACCCAACCCGATCGTCAATGAACTGATCATCATGCCGGACATCGAGAAGCGCCTTGAGGCCTTCGTGCGGACCGCGCATGGCATCATCGTCTTCCCGGGCGGCGTGGGTACCGCGGAAGAGATTCTCTACCTGCTGGGTATCCTGCTGCATCCGGAAAACGAAGGCCTGCCATTCCCGGTCATCTTCACCGGCCCGGCCTCCAGCGCCGACTACTTCCAGCAGATCGACGAGTTCATCACCTATACGCTGGGTGAGGAAGCGCGCTCGCGCTATACCATCATCATCGACAATCCAGTCGAGGTGGCGCGCACCATGCGAGGCGGCATCGATGACGTCGCGGAGTTCCGTCGTCAGCATCACGACGCCTTCTACTACAACTGGCGTCTGCATATCGCCCCGCACTTCCAGCAGCCCTTCGCGCCGACCCACGCCAACATGTCAAGCTTGGCGCTGCATCGCAACCAGCCGGTGCATGAGCTGGCCGCCAACCTGCGTCGTGCCTTCTCGGGCATCGTCGCCGGCAACGTCAAGAAGGAAGGCATCGAGGAGATCGAGCGCGATGGGCCCTTCCGCCTGACCGCCGAAGCCGAGCTGATGGAGCGTCTCGACGCCCTGCTCACCTCCTTCGTGGCCCAGGGCCGCATGAAGCTGCCGGGCAGCGACTACGAGCCCTGCTACACGCTGTGCAAGTGAGGCCGTGATGCCCGGGCCATCAGCCCCGGGCCTGATGCGACGACGCCCCCGACCATCACTGGCCGGGGGCGTCGTCGTTTGCGGCAGACAGGGCTCAGTCGCTCTTGCGGCCCCGATGCATCCACAGACTGATGACATGCGCCACCAGCCCCAGTGTCAGGCCATCAACCAGCACTTCCAGCGCCCCTTCCCTGGGGCGGTCAAGCATCGGCGCGGCGAAGTTGAAGGCTGCCATCGCCGCCAGGCCCACCACCAGCCACACGAACACGCGACGGATCAGCCTCGGCACTTCGCCCTGGGCGACATCGGAGAGCTGGCGATAGATGTAGACCCCCAGCGCCGCGACGGCCACGGCAAAGCCACTGATCAGCATCAGGCGCGTGGTGTCACCGCTGAGCAGAAAACGCGGAATGTTGGCGACCATCACGATGGCGAGGCCCGCCAGCACGGAGACACGTTGCGGTGTCAGGTTGCGGGCGCGCGGATGATCAGGATTGAGTTTCGGCATGTGCAGCAGTCTCGAGGAAAGGTCGGGCAACGTGGAAATTGAACACGACGAAGAAGTCGGACGCCGGGCACGCCCGGCGTGACGGGATCAGGCGGTCGCCGGCAGCGTCGGAATCCAGCTCTCGACCCACGGCAGGGCCGCGTCATCCGCCATGAAGGTCTCCATGGCATCGATCTCGAGGCGCTCGCCGTGGCGCGTGGCGCCCAGATCCGCCAGACGCTCGTCCAGCTGACGCCCGGCACCGCAGTAGGTCTCGCCGTAGGAGCTGTCGCCGAGAGCGATCAGACCATAACGCAGCCAGTCCAGCGCCGGTGACTGGGCCGAGAGCGCATTGAGGAAGCCGCTCAGGTTGCCCGGCACATCGCCACTGCCGGTGGTGGAGGTGACGAACAGCGCCAGATCCGGGCGTGTCTCCGTCAAGTCTTCCAGTGTCGGCTGGTCAAGCACTTCCACCGTATAGCCTGCCTGCTCGAACAGCGGTTGCACCTGCTCGGCCACATCCAGCGAGCCGCCATACATCGTGCCGACAAAAATCTTCAGAAGCGCCATGCATCCTTCCTTATTCGTACGATCACCCGCCACGGGCGGGAACGTGAGTGCGGTGCGAAGAGCCGTGCAGCGGCTCTCCGACATTTGGTCGCGATGGTAGCACAGCCTGCCCGCGGGACGCAGGCCGGCCGGGGCCCGCGCCATGCAGCACGCGTACTCCAAAGACAGGACAGCGCCACCGTGAAATCACGATGGCGCCGCTTTGTTCTTGCGCTGATGCTCCTGCGCTGATGCCCTTGCATCGGTGCTGCCGCTGCCGCCGTGTCGCTACCTCGTTCTCTGGAGCAGGGCTACGCGTCAGTGAAGCCTCCCGGGGTGCGAGCCTGGATCACGACCGCTGGCGATGCCCTTCCGTCAGAGACACGCTGGCTGACAGCACCTTTTGATCAGAAGCGATACGCCGCCGACAGACGCACGTCACGCCCCGGACTGGTGATGGCGCCCGGCGTGATGCCACGTGGGCTGTTGGTTTCCAGATAGAAGGTGTTCTGGTCGGAGTATTCCTTGTCGAACAGGTTGTAGATACCAGCCGTCAGGGTCAGGTCCGGCATGTCACCCGGCACCCAGCTGGCGTAGAGGTCATGCGTGGCGTAACCGGCACGCTCGCTCTGGTCATCTGGCAGGTCGGTGAGGCGCTCGTAGGCGGTCACGGTCCAGCCCAGGGTCAGCTGCGGGTCGGCGAAGGTGTAACGGTTGTCCAGGCTCCAGCGGTCTCCGGTCTGGTTGCCCAGCCCCATGTCATCCACCACGGTCTCGCCCTGGTTGTCTTCCAGGTCCATGGTCAGGTAGCCCAGCGTCATGTCCCAGCCGCCCAGTCCGTAGGTGGCTCGCGCCTCGACACCCTTGCTGGTGACGATACCTTCCATGTTGGTGATGGTGGTCACGTCACCCGCCGACCCTTCGGTGATGTAGTTGTCGAAGTGGGTATCGAAGTAGGTGACTTCCAGTCCGGCACGGTCACGCTGGGTGAGGATGCCCTCGCCTTTCCAGCGGGCACCGACCTCGGTGCTGCGCGAGGTCTCGGCCTCGAGACCCGGCTCGACCACCAGCGTCTCGCCCGGGCCGACGCCCCCGTCGATCAACAGGGCTTCGCGGCCCTTGTTGCCACGCACGGCCGTGGCGTACCCGGTGAACAGCTCGACACCCCCGCCGACACGCCAGTTGAGGCTCGCGTTGGGGCTGACATCGGTGTCATCCAGCGTCTCACCATTGGCGTATTTGGTCCGATAGTCATCGACTCGGGCACCGAAGGACAGATCCACCGCGCCGAGCGTCATGCGGTGCTGGGCGTAGAGCGCGATGTTGCGCGCCGTCTCGTCGAAGCCAGCGGTGCTGGATTCATCCTCGACGTAATCACTGCCCAGGGTCAGACGGTTGTTCATCGCCTCGGGGCCGAAGCGGAAGGTGTTGTTGAGATCCCCCCCGACACTCTCGACCTTGGCATTCGAGCTGGCCCCGGTAGCGAGGGACGTGCGGTCCACTTCCGTACTGGAGTGGAAGACATTGGCGTGCACATCCACCAGCCGCGAGCCCGGTTCGAAATCGTAGTTGGCGGTATAGGTGTCACGGCTCAGCTCGGTATCGACCTTGGCGTTGTTGAACGGCTGACACTCCATGTTGGGACGCACGCAGTAGATGCCGGTGTCCTCGTTGTGCTCCGCGCTGAGTCGCAGGCTGTGCGCGCCCTGATCCAGCAGGCTGAACTTGCCGAAATAGCTGCGCTGATGACCGCCGGTGCCCTCTTCCTCATCACCGCCGCCGGTGCGGTAGTCATCGCTGTTGCGTGCGCTGGTGGTGAACAGCAGCCCCGCGTTGGGCGCCACCTCCCCATACACCGACAGCGTGCCCTTGACGGCATCTGCCGCGGATTCCGTGCTGCCCTTCACCATGCCACCGACACTCTGACCCGGCTTGAGCAGGTCCTGGGCATCCTTGGTCACGAACTTGATGCTGCCACCCAGCGCGTTCGGCCCGTTGTCCGCCGCCCCCGGCCCGGCCTGGACCTCGGCGCGCTTGAGCAGCTCCGGCTCGATGTTGAAGTTGGAGCTGTGGTGGAACAGGTAGCCGTTCTGGCTGGCGCCATCGATGCTGATGTTGAGGTTGGTATCTTCCAGCCCGCGCACGTAGAGCTTCTCGGAGGAGGCAGTGGTGCCGCCAACGGTGACGGAAGGCGTATCGCGGAAGATGTCCTTGAGGTCACGCGCCTGATGCAGGGCAAGCTCTTCGCTGTCCACCACCGCCGTGGCCTCGAGGCGATCCTCCTCGACCTGCAGTGTCTGCATCTGCAGCGGCTCGGCATTGACCGTCCCGGCACACAGCAAGGCGATGGCCGCGACCAGCGGACGAGGAGTGAAGACCGTCGCGCGTGAAGCGCTGACGGTGTGGCGCGAAGAGAGGCAGACTGTCATGAGCGGAGCGTTCCCAAGATTAATAATAATAATGATTCTTCTTTGCAGGCGAGATAATGCACTTTCTTGCACATTTCCGTCATCTACCGTTTCTGCAACGCCTCTTCTCGAAACCTGCAATCGGGTGCTCTCCTCACGGGCACGCCCACTCGCCTCATGCCCATCTGCCCCCTCGACGATTCCCGATTTCTCGCGGCAGAAGGCCCTCCCCAGCCGCGCTAGGACCTGCCCTGCGCCTTGCCTAACGAAAAAGACACTTTTTCTCACCTGTCTGTCATCAGATACGGAACCATCTCCGGTCACTGACGTCTGAGCCGTCATGCCGCCAATGACGCCAGTCCCCCGCCGTTGCGCATTCTGCCGAGGTGTCACGTTTCACGGAGATCGGAATTGCGCAATGCGTGCGGCTTTGGATGCAACAATGACGGGATGGTGATATTGTTAGCCTGCTCAGAGTCGCCGGCATCCAGCGCCTGAAAATCGTTCTCGCGTTTCTGGCGCGGCACTGTGCGCGAAGCCGGGTTTCGAGACCGGTTTCAAGACCGAGCTTCACTAGCCGGCCGCAAGAGCTGAAGGCAAGAATCAAGTGCAAGACCTGTCGACGTGCGCTGTGGTGCACGACTGACAGGAGCGGTTGTTGATCGATGAGCGCGTCTTTTCCCGGGGCATCCCCCGCGGTACGAGGGGCACGGTCATCGACAGGCAATCCGTTGTGCAGCCCCTGCGCTGCGACGGGCCCGACATGGCCCGTACAAGGTGGGTGTTTCCCTGACGACACACCCCGACCCCCTGAACAACCGGACCTATTCGATGAGCGATATCGACGCCTATAACACCTTTCTGATGGTCGCGGATCTCGGCAGCCTGTCCCGCGCTGCCGAACGCCTGCGCCTGCCCAAATCCACCGTCAGCCGTCGCCTCGACGCCCTCGAGGGCCGCTTCGGCACTCGCCTGGTGGAACGCGGCCATCGCGGTATCCGCCTGTCGGAAGCGGGTGAGACCCTCTACCGCTACGCACGATCGATGGCCAACCTCGATGATGAAGCGCACCGCGCCATCGAGGATCGTCAGTCGGACCTCACCGGCACCATTCGTATCCACGCCACCCCAGCGCTGGGTCGTCACTTCCTGGGCCACGCTCTCACCAGCTTCCTGTCCGAGCATGACGGAGTCGATATCAAGCTGAAGCTGTGGCACAACGGTCGCGAGATTCTCGAGAACCAGCCGCATCTGGTCATCGGCTTCCCGCACCTGGCCGGCAGCACTCACGTCTTCCGCCCGCTGACCCAGTGGCAACAAGCCGCCTACGCGGCCTCGCATGTCGAACATCCCGAAGAGCTGCCGTGGGGCGAGCTGGAACCGCTGGTCTCCGGCACCTCGCTCTCGCGTCACCCGGAAGATCCGCGCCCGAATCACATCCAGTCCGATGACCTCGAAGTCCTCACCGACTACGTCGCCGATGGCCTGATTCGCGCCGTGCTGCCCATCGACTGGGTCAACTCGCTCAGCGAGCGCAACGGCCAGTCCTTCAAGCGTCTGGAATGCGACGAGATCCCGCCGGTCGAGATCGGCATGCTGCTGCCGCGCGGCCCGATCCCGACCCGCGTGCGCATGCTCGCCGACTGGCTCGCCCGCGAGATCGGCAAGACAGAACCGGAACGCGTCACCGCCAAGGCCGCCCGTCGCACCGTCAGCGAAGCCGCCACCACTGCCGGGTGATGGCAGCGGTGCCATGCTGTCGCCCTCCTCTCGCTTGAGATGAACCAGCGCAGCACGCAGCAAAAAGGCCAGCCCTCCGGGGCTGGCCTTTTGCGTTCTGGCTTGTCATGTTTAGCATGGACTGAATCAATGACAGGCAGGGCTTCTCATGTGGCAACGCGACACTCTCACCCTCTCCGCCCGCAAGCGCGGTTTTCACCTCATCAGTGACGAGGTGGAACAGGCATTGGCCGAAATGCCACCGGTCAGTGTCGGCCTGCTGCATGTGCAGCTGCTGCACACCTCCGCCTCGCTGACCCTCAACGAGAACGCCGACCCCGACGTGCGTCACGACATGGACGCCTTCCTGCGCCGCCTGGTGCCCGGCAACCTGCCCTACTTCCGCCACACCCTCGAAGGTGATGACGACATGCCCGCCCACGTACTCGCCAGCCTACTCGGCACTCAACTCACGCTACCCGTCGAAGCCCGTCGCGGTGTCAACCGCCTCGCCCTCGGCACCTGGCAAGGCATCTGGCTTGGTGAACACCGCGACCACGGCGGCAGCCGCAGGTTGCATCTGACACTGAGTGGTGATTAATCAAGAAGATTAAATTTTTAATATTTATCTTTTATTTAATTGCTCAACAACTCCACTAATACCCGGCATAGTGATACCACTATCTTGTCCAAGCAAACCCGAGTCGCTTCTACTAAACAATGCTTGCAAAACTATTTCACGTGATTTCTCATCAACTGCCGCCTCATTACTAAGAGAGAGATACAAATATGTCAAATGTTCGCGCTCTTTGGTATCTCGCATAAGGTGAAGCGAGCTAAATATTAGCTTAGTCAAAATCCTCATCATAAATGCATATATTGCAGCAATCGAACCAAAAATTATAGCGCCCTGCAAACTACCCACACTAAGAGGGGTCGGTTCACCATGTAACCAGCCAAAGAAAAACTCCATGAAATACACAAGTGCAAAAATATTTATGCACATAAATGCAACAATACCGAAAAGGCTTTCTAACCCATACTTCCTTGATGCCTTACGCCAGTAATCAGCAGGACCTTGCAACTTGAGTTTCTCTTCATATGTTTTCTCAAGCAAGTCAATTTCTTCTTTCCATTCTTGAATTTGTGTATCAAATCTTTTCTTTTTAACCCGCCTCATTCACGAGGGTGCTGATTGAGCGGTCTGAAGGTACTGACTGGTGGCATCGCTTATCAGGATCGGCTTCTTCAGTGCGAATGGCCGTTGAGTAATGCCAAAACGCTGAAATTTTCCCGCTTTCTTATAGCTCTTTGGAATCAATTGCGACCGTCCAAGCAGCCGTGATCGCCGCCCGCCGCTCCGGTCGCTCGCTTTCTGATGCTGTGGTGGTCTCGCAGGAGCGTCAGCTCAGTGCGGTCAGCTTCGGCAGCCCCTTCAGCAGCGTCGGCCACCACTTGTCGGCGGCGGCACCCAGATGAACGGTGATTCGCCGAGCGTGCAGCCTCAGCGTGGCGGCGACCTTCAGCACCTGCTCGCGCATCCGGCTGAGGCTCCAGCCTTGCCGGGTCTGCCGCTCCAGCAGGCAGCGCAGGCCATGCAGGACCTGGTAGGCGTAGAGGCTGAGCAGCAGGCTCACCTCGTTGCGTGCTATCACGTCCTGAACGGTGGAGGCGCCGCGATCGGTCGACGAGAGGTGCACGTCGAGCGCCGACTTCACCTCGCCCATGTGCGCCTCGGCGCTGCCGCGCTTGCGGTAGAGCGCCAGGACCTTCTCCGGCGGCCAGTCGAACTTGCCGAGGTTGGTGACCAGGAAGAAGGCATGCAGCAGCAGGTCATCGGGGCGTTCCTGCACCACCAGCACCACGCGACGCGGTGCCGACCAAGAGCCCGCTTGATACTCCAGGTCATGGCACCACTCGCGAGGCTGCTCGGGTGGCCGGCCGGGTGGCCGCTTCAGGTGCGGTGCCGCCAGCTTCTGCAGACCGGTGTGACTGCGCAGCCGGCCCAGGTACTCGATGTCACGCTCTTCCAGGGCCGCCAGCGTCGCGTTGTCGGTGAAACCGGCGTCGATGCGCACGCGAACCTGAGCCCCGGTGCTCTCGTTGAGTCGCCGCACCAGATGCGGGATCCAGGTGTCGGCGTTCTCGGCCGGGCCGGCGTTGCCCTCGCGCAGCAGGCCGCCCACCATGTCACCGGTCTCGGCCAGCGAGGCGACCAGCGGCGAGTAGATGCGGGCCCCGTAAAGGCCATGATAGGCCGACCCGCCCTGGTGGCCATGCACCTCGATCGGCAGGCCGTCGATGTCCAGCGTCAGCTGTTTGGGACGTTCACCGTTCTGCAGCGAGGTCAGGCGCCAGACCACCAGCCGCAACAGGCCTTCGTGCACGGCATCGATATTGTCGTTACGACCGAGGCAGCTCAGCAGCCGCGACAGCGTGGCTTGAGACGGCCGGTCCTGGACCAGGGGCGTCATGCCGCGCGCATCGCTGCAGGCCAACTGCCAAAGCGGGTCACGGCGCAGCGTGTCGGTATCGCTGAGATCGATCCAGCCCATCGCACGCTGCAGCACCAGGGTACGCAACTGGCTGGCCAGCGAATGACGGATGCGCAGCGGGTGGCGTCGATCGACCAGATTGTCTTCCAGCGCCTCGATCACGCCGCTGTTGTCGAGGGCCTCACGCAACAGCAGAGCGCCGCTGTCGCTGGTGGTGCGCTGGCCGCTCAGCTCAACACGGACAGCGCCGTTGCACGAGGGCGTCCAGGTGGATAGGCTTTCACCCATAGCGGATGGCTCTCTTGGTTCAGGTTCTTGGCGGAACACACTGAATTTTCAAGAGAATACCATCCGCTATCTTCGTTTTCAGACCGACCTCATGAATAAGCCGGGTTTAAATCTCTCACCCCTCATCCCAAGTTTAATCTGCAGATCATAAAGTCTTTTAGCTCTTTCCCTGGCCTCTGAGTTCCATTCTTCAAAGCTATCTTTTGAATTTTGCACGTGAATAAAAAGTGCATTTTGCTCGACAACAAATTTATCTCTGAGTGTTGATAAAGATGCCTCTTCTCCTTGCGTACGACTAACTATATCGGAATCTTTATTTAAATATTCATAGCCATATAGCTGTCCCTGAAACTCCTCATAGCTTTGTGCTCCAGAAAAGCCTTTACCTATAACAAAGCTAACGAATGAATTCGCTCTTGTTATACCATATTCCATCAAGCAATCTATATAATTACGAATAAAAGGCAACCCACTCCATAGCCAATCAGTACTTAAGCCTCTAAGTGCACCGGATTTTATTTGATTAATCTTTTGGTTTAGCTGCGCATCAGTAGCGCTGTTCAAATCACTCCACCCTTCTAATTCATCGGCAGCAAACTTAAATCTCACTCCGGACTCGACATACTTGTTATTATTCCTAAATTGAGAAGGAATTTCTTCTTTAAGTCCTCTCCAAAACTCACCTTCACTTCTAAAAAACTCATATAACAAATTAAGAGATGTAAACTCGATCTCATGACCCGTACAGTCTACTAACTTAACACTTACGACTTTATCTCCCATGAATTGATACTCCATAAAGCGAACTACTAGTTAAATTAAAATATCATGAAGCCTAGCAGATTAGATCATAAGAAATACGTAAGAATAAAAGAAAATACTGATTCCTTACTACTAACATAGCATTTAAGGTTTAAATTTTCACCGCGATCACGGTAGCAGCCGCAGGCTGTGTTTGACGCTGAGTGGAGAATGGAAAAAGGCCGCGAGTGATCGCGGCCTTTTGGGTCTTCCGATACTACTGAAACACGGGTTTATCGCGTCGAATCCTCGTCCCCTACCGTGCCGCCCATCGGGTCCATGGCGCGGCTGGAGGGATATTTGTAGGAGGCGAATCGCACGGCGAGTACCGAGAGGGCGAGGAAGAAGATGCCGCCGCAGAGGTAGAGCAGGCCGATATCGGGGGCCTTGTGGTGGGAGACATCGCCGATGAGGTAGCGCGTCAGCGCGGTGATGGCGATGTAGAGCAGAAAGCGGATCGGCAGGTGGTTGGTCTTGAAGTAGATGCCGACCATCGCGCCGAGTTCGAGATAGATGAACAGCAGCAGGATGTCATCAACGCTCGCCGAGCCCTTGGCGAACATCTCGAAGAAGGCCGACACCGAGGCAATGGCGATGGCCCCGCCGATGGCGAACAGGCCGAGATAATGGAAGCCTTCGACCAGGAAGTTGCCGATCGAGTTGGCTTGCTTGTGCATGCGCTCTCGATGCTTGTCTAGCCTGTTCATGCCGCGTGTCCTCAGGCAGAGATGATGAGAAAGAGACTGCAATATCGGTGCCGCGGTCGTGATGAAGGCAAGATTGGGCCAAGTAGCCCGCGCAGGCGCTGCCCTACCAGCCGAGGGTCTGCTTGACGAAGGGAATGGTGAGCTTGCGCTGGGCGGAGAGCGAGGCGTTGTCGAGCTCGATCATCGCGGCGAACAGACCCGGCAGGCTGCGCGGCCCACGATGCAGGATGTAGCGGGCGACCTCATCGGGCAGCGCGAGGCCGTGGTCCTTGGCGCGCAGCTTGAGCGCCTCGAGACGCTGGGCATCATCCAGCCCGGAGAGGTGGAAGGTGACGCCCCAGGAGAGGCGTGAGGCCAGATCCGGCAGGGTGACGGGAAGCAGGCGCGGCGCACAGCTGGCGCTGACCAACAGGTGGCGGCCACTGTCACGCAGGCGGTTGTAGAGGTGGAACAGCGCCTCTTCCCAGCGCTTGCGGCCGATCACGCTCTCGAGGTCGTCGATGGCGACCAGATCCATCTCGTCCAACCCCTCCAGCATGTGCGGCGGGAAGTGACCAATCTCCTTGAGCGGCAGGTAGAAGGCACGCTTGCCCTGCTCTCCCGCCAGATGGCATGCCGCCTGCAACAGATGGCTACGCCCACTCTGCTCACCGCCCCATAGATAGACGAAGGGCTCCCCGCCGTCAGCAAGCTGCCCCTTGAGGGCCTCTGCCAGCGAGGTGGAGGTGAAGTGGTAGTTGTCGAAGGTCGCGGCGTCGCGTACCCCGACGCCGAGTGCCATCTGTCCCTGTGTCATTGCCATCCGTCATGCTGGTTGTTGTTGCCGTGATCTCTCTCGATCACTGGGTATCCTCTGCCGCCGAAGACGCGGGTGGCTCACTGGCGGCCACGGGGCGAGAATCACGCTGTTGATCATATAAAGTACTGTTTTTATAGCGATCATGCAGATAACGCAAGAGCACCATGATCACGGCGGCCACCGGCAGCGCCAGCAGAATGCCCGTGAACCCGAACAGCTGCCCGCCGGCCATGACGGCAAAGATGACCGCCACGGGGTGCAGGCCAATCTTGTCGCCCAGCAGCAGGGGTTGCAACACCACGCCTTCCAGCAGCTGCCCCAGCGCGAAGACACCGCCCACCGCCAGCAGCGCCCACCACTCGCCGAACTGGAAGAAGGCCACCGTCGCCGCGATCAACACCCCGACGATGACGCCCAGATACGGCACGATACTCGCAAGCCCCGCCACCAGCCCGATCAACAGCGCGAACTTGAGGCCGATGATGGCCAGGCCGATGGCATAGACGATGCCCAGACTCAGCATCACCAGCAGCTGCCCGCGCAGGAAGGCACCCAGCACCTCGTCGCAGTCATGGGCCAGCCGCGTGGCGGTCGGCTCCATGTGGCGCGGCAGGAGCCCCTGCAGCTTCTCCTTCATGCGGTCCCAGTCGAGCAGCAGATAGAAGGTGACGACGGGAATCAGCGCCAGGTTGCCCAGCCAGATGGCCATGGCGAGCCCGGATTTGGAGACGGTGCCCAGGAAGGCGGCGGCGAAGGTACCGGTTTCCTTCCAGTTGCCCAGCAGCAGCGAGCGCACCTGATCGAAATCGGCGCTGAAATCCATGCCGGTGAAGGCCTGCACTTCCGGCAGGATCGTCTCGCGTATCCAGTTGAAGACCATCGGCATGAAGCTGATCAACTGCGCCAGCTGACGCCCGAGCAGCGGCACCAGAATGAGCAGCGCGATCAGCAGCACCACCGAGAGCACGCTGAACACCAGGCTGACGGCCAGTCGGCGCGACAGGCCCTTCTCTTCCAGCCAGTCGGCCAGCGGGTCGCCCAGATAGGCGAGAATCATGCCGATGAAGAACGGCATCAGAATCGGCTCCAGCAGAACCAGCAACCCGAGCAGGGCCACCCCTGCGGCCAGCAACCACCATTTACGCTGCATCATCACTCCTTGAGACAAGCTGTGTGGCTCACAGAGGGCATGTCGCCGACGGTCCACGCATGCCCCCATTGTTGCCTGTCACTGACTCACCCACAAGCGCCCGGCGAACGGGACGACCCGCCTGACGAAAGATGGCCAAAGGGACTGGCGCGCCTTCAGGAAAGCGCTCGGGGCGTGTCTTTCACATCATGGCCATTTTTTGTGAAACGCCACGGTGTCAGCCGTGAAGCGCAATGCTACAATAGCCGCCTTTCTTTCCCCCGATCGATCGTGTCTCACCGCTCAGGCCGCACCGACAGGAACCTCACATGACGCAACGCCCCCAGGACTCCTCGCCCAGCAAGACTTCCTTGAGCTACAAGGATGCAGGTGTCGATATCGATGCAGGCAACGCCCTCGTGGAACGCATCAAGGGTGTCGCCAAGCGCACTCACCGCCCGGAAGTGATGGGTGGTCTGGGTGGCTTCGGCGCCCTGTGCGAACTGCCGCAAGGCTATCGCCAGCCCGTGCTGGTCACCGGTACCGATGGCGTGGGCACCAAGCTGCGCCTGGCCATGGACCTCAACCGTCACGACACCATCGGCATCGATCTGGTCGCCATGTGCGTCAATGATCTGGTGGTCGCCGGCGCCGAGCCGCTCCAGTTCCTCGACTACTATGCCACCGGCAAGCTGGACGTCGACATCGCCGCTGACGTCGTCACCGGGATCGGCGAAGGCTGCCTGCAGTCCGGCTGTGCACTGGTCGGCGGCGAGACGGCCGAGATGCCGGGCATGTACGAAGGCAGTGACTACGACCTGGCCGGCTTCTGCGTCGGTGTGGTCGAGAAGTCCGAGATCCTCGACGGCAAGAAGGTCGGCGAAGGCGACGTGATTCTGGGTCTGGCCTCCTCCGGCCCGCACTCCAACGGCTACTCGCTGATCCGCAAGATTCTCGAAGTCGCCGATGCCTCGCTGCTGGAGCAGCAGATCGACGGCCAGCCGCTGGCTGACGCCCTGATGGCGCCGACGCGCATCTACGTCAAGCCGCTGCTGTCCCTGCTCAAGGAAAGCGATGTCAGCGTGCACGCCATGTCCCACATCACCGGTGGTGGCCTGCTCGAGAACATCCCGCGCGTGCTGCCGCATGACTGCACCGCCGAGATTGACGTCGCCAGCTGGAAGCGTCCGGCCGTGTTCGACTGGCTGCAGCAGCAGGGCAATGTCGAGGAGCACGAGATGCACCGCGTGCTCAACTGTGGCGTCGGCATGGTCGTCGTCGTGGCCGCGGCGGATGCCGATGCCGCGCGCGCTCACCTGGAAGCCCAGGGCGAGACGGTCTTCACCCTCGGTGCCATCCGTGCACGCAAGGGCGAAGAAGAACAGGTCCAGCTGGAGAATCTGTCCGCATGATCGAGCCGACTACCAACGCCTCCAACGGTGACACTCTCGGCGGCTTCGGCAACGGTTTCGAGGCGGATGACACGCCGGTACGCCCACGCGTCGTGGTACTGATCTCCGGCAGCGGCAGCAACCTGCAGGCGCTGCTGGAGGCTCAGGAGCACGATGAGCTGGGCGGCGACGTGGTCGCGGTGATTTCCAACAAGGCCGATGCCTACGGCTTGGTGCGCGCACGCGAAGCGGGCGTGGATGCCGTGGTGCTGCCGCATGACGAGTACGAGAATCGCGAGCACTATGATGGCGCCCTGATCAAGGTGATCGAACGCCACGAGCCGGATCTCATCGTGCTGGCCGGCTTCATGCGCATCCTGTCGCCGATCTTCGTGCAGCGCTTCTTCGGTCGACTGATCAACATCCATCCGTCACTGCTGCCGGCCTGGCCGGGCCTTGATACCCATCGCAAGGTTCTGGAAGCTGGCGAGAAGGAACACGGCGCCAGCGTGCACTTCGTCACCGAGGAGCTCGACGGTGGTCCGGTGGCGATCCAGGCCGTCGCCAACGTGCTGGAAGGTGATGATGAAGCCAGCCTCAAGGAACGCGTGCACACGCGTGAGCATCTGATCTACCCGATCGCGGTGCGCTGGTTCCTCGAAGGCCGCCTGAAGCTCGACGGCGAAGTGGCCAAGCTCGACGGCCATGACCTGCCGGTGGGCGGTCTGCGCCTCTCCCACGCCGATGTGGAAGAAGAGCTCAGCGATGAGCTGCCGGAAGGCGAAGAAGACTGATCCGCACTGTCTGCCTTGCTGACAAGGCAGGCTGAGCTGACAGCGAGCTGAAAACAGAAGACCCCGTGACATGCCAATGTCACGGGGTCTTCTTGTCTCTCACGCTTCCCTTCTCTCTCGGCGCTTGCGCTTCTAGAAGGTATAACTCACGCCCACCTCGCCGCGCGCCGTCACCTCATCCCAGGTCTCGATGCCGGCGCCCAGATGCAGCATGGCATTGCGACCCAGTTGCATGCGCCAGCCGCCATCGACACGCAGGTAGTTGTCACTGCCGCGATCGAGATCCTCGGCGCTGTAGGCGTTGGTCGGCAGGCTCGCCAGACGCACCTCGGCGCTCTCGGCGTCATCATCGAGACGCTTGCCGTAGGCCAGCTCCCCGTAGAGGCCGAAGCCATCCGCGACGGCGCGATCGACCATGAAGCCCAGCTCGACACGCCGATCGCGCAGCGTCTGATCCGAGACGCTCAGAGCATTGGCGGCAGAGCCGGATTCGGTGTAGCCATCGAGGTCGGACTCGGTGTGGCGATAGGCCACGAAGGGCGCGTTGTACCACAGCGAATCGGCGGCGGTGAGGCGATAATCGAGACGCGCCTCGGCGCTGAAGCCATCGCCATCCGTCTCACCGGACAGGGTGCGCGATGACTGGCCCAGCGCGACATGGCGGTCGAGGTCGTACTCGAAGTCACCGTAGCTGGCCACTGCCTGCATGCCAACTCTGCCCAGCTGCTGACGGGCGAACAGACTGAATACCTGACCTTCCAATTCAAGCTCACTGCCGTCGTCGACATCGAAGTCCGCATGGCGCTGACTGACCGCCACCCCGCCCCAGGCGCGGCCGAGCGCGTTGTCCAGCGGCAGCATCACGCCGACACCCGCGCCGCGCTGTTCGCTGTCAACGCCTTGCTGGCCGGTGGAGGTCTCGCCATCGCCGGTGCCGCCAATGGCCGAGCCGATGGCGAACACACGCACGCCCGTCTCCCCTCCCACGTGCGGATGCTGCGCCCCGGGGCGCAATTCATCGGCGAGACTACGCTGACTGGCATTGAGCGCCCCCGTGCCCAGCTGCGGCGCCAACCCCAGTACCGAGGGCGCGGCGAGCATCGCATAGGCGTAGTCGGCGAGAATCTCCTGGCCGGCGGTGGTCGGGTGCACCCCGTCATTGAACAGCAGGGAGTCCGGGTCTTCTGCAGCTCCGCCCAGCCCATAGGGCGTGACGTTGCAGCTGTCCGAGAAGCACACCTGGGTCAGCGGCACGTCGCTGGCAAAGCCGAACTCGGCCGGCGATGCCAGTACCTCCTCGAGAATGCCGACGGTGTCGAGCCGGATGATGTTGACCTGACCATCCAGCGCCGCCAATCGCTCGCCCAGCGCGTCATTGAAGACGCCCACCAGCGCGGAGGTCCCCGCCGCCTGCGCGGCACCCGCCGACTGACCGGCCGGCGTGCTGCCGACATCCGGCAGGTTGGAGACCATGATGGTGGTCGCCCCCGCCGCCGCCAGTGCCTCCACCGCCGCGACCAGATTGCCGGCGGAGGCGACCGCCGTGGCCGGTGAGGTGATCACGCCCTGCAGGAAGTCATTGCCACCGCCATTGACGTAATAGAGGGCGTCGGGGTCGGCACTGCCGCCGGTGCTGACCAGATAGCCATCCTCGACCCTGAGCACCGTACCACCGCCCGGGCTGCCCGCGGGGATGACCACCTCAGAGCCATCTTCATCTGTCACCGAGGCCAGAATCTGCGCCGTGGTATAGCCGCCCACGGCGTAGTTGGTGCCGTCACTGAAGCCGGCCAATTGATAGATCACCGAGGTGGAAGGCTCAGCGGCAAGCCCAAGCTCCGTGGCCAGCAACTGGGTCGAGACACTGCCATAGGGCGAGTTCTCGTAATCCGGCCCGCTGCGGTTGGTGAATCGCAGGCTGTTGAGGCCGCCCAGGGTGGTATCGGGGAACTGCCCGGAATCGCTCAGGCTGTCGCCGAAGAGATAGATGTCGGAATAGGCCTGCGCGGGAGTCGTTAGCAGCGTGGTGCTGATGGCGAGCGCGAGACTGCTCAGAGTGAAACGTCGGACCAGACCGCTGGCGCTGGTCGGAGGGAATACAGCGCGATGTGAACGCGATGGCATGGCGTGCCCCTTGCTTGTGGGAGGTATCCGTCCTGCAGCCACTCTGGGGTGGCCTGCAGACAAGCATAGGCAATAAAACAAGTGATTGAATCGATTGTTTCGTTCAACTTCCGACTAATGCTTCGGCTCGCAAGCAGCAAGCCAGCGAGCACATCCGCGACGGATCTCGCCTGCGTTCACGCAAAGAAAAAGCGCCTCCCGGGGGAGGCGCTTTCGGCAATCACAGGTGCGGCTGGCAGCGGAAGCTGTACCGCTACCGGTGCCTCAGGTACGCGGCAGTGTCACGCCACGCTGGCCCTGATACTTGCCACCGCGATCCTTGTAGCTGGTCTCGCAGACTTCGTCGGACTCGAGGAACAGCATCTGCGCCACGCCTTCGTTGGCGTAGATGCGCGCCGGCAGGTTGGTGGTGTTGGAGAACTCGAGGGTGACGTGCCCTTCCCACTCCGGCTCCAGCGGCGTCACGTTGACGATGATGCCGCAGCGCGCATAGGTGGACTTGCCCAGGCAGATGGTCAGCACGTTACGCGGAATGCGGAAGTACTCGATGGTACGGGCCAGCGCGAAGGAGTTGGGCGGAATCACGCAGGAGTCGCCTTTCACGTCCACGAAGCTCTTCTCGTCGAAGTGCTTGGGGTCCACCGTCGCCGAATGGATGTTGGTGAAGACCTTGAACTCATCCGAGCAGCGCACGTCGTAGCCGTAGCTGGAGGTGCCGTAGGAAATCACACGGCGCTCATCGTGAAAGCGCACCTGATCGGGCTCAAAGGGTTCGATCATGTCGTGGCTTTCGGCCATGCGACGGATCCACTTGTCGGATTTGATGCTCATCGAGCGTACCTGACTGACTGATGGGGGAGAGACGCGTGAGCGCCATGAAACGCGGGCCAGCATGATACCGGCCCGCTGCGCCGCTGGAAACCTCGCGACGAGGCGACGGCGGCGTGTCGGCTCAGGCTCAGCTGAAGCTGATGCTCGGGCCTTCGTCCGCCTCGGCAGTGTCCAGGGTCTCGATGACCTGACGCGCGATGGAGAGGAAGCACTTGGCCACCTCGCCTTGCGGCTCCGCGATCACGCTGGGACGACCACCATCGGCATTCTCGCGGATGCTCAGGGTCAGCGGCAGCTGGCCCAGCAGGCGAGTCTGGTATTCCTCGGCGATGCGCTCACCGCCACCGGCACCGAAGACCGCTTCACTATGGCCACACTGGCTGCAGGTATGCGTGCTCATGTTCTCGACCACGCCCAGCACCGGCACCTTGACCTTGCGGAACATCTCGATGCCCTTCTGGGCATCCAGCAGCGCGATATCCTGCGGCGTGGTGACGATGACAGCCCCGGAGACCGGCACCTTCTGTGACAGGGTCAGCTGGATGTCACCGGTGCCCGGCGGCATGTCGATCAACAGCACGTCCAGCTCTCCCCAGGCAGTCTGGTTGAGCAGCTGCTGGAAGGCACCCGCGACCATCGGGCCACGCCAGACCATCGGGTCCTTCACGTCGACCAGGTAAGCCATCGACATGGTCTTGATGCCGTGGGCCTCGATGGGGCTGAAGACCTGCTCACCGGCCATCTCCGGACGCTGACCGGCCGGCACGCCGAACATCTGCGCCTGACTCGGCCCGTAGATGTCGGCGTCCAGCAGGCCGACCTTGAGACCTTCCTGAGCCAGCGCCAGTGCCAGATTGGCGGTGACGGTGGACTTGCCGACGCCACCCTTGCCGGAGGCGACGGCCACGATGTGCTTGATACCTTCCATACCTTGAAACTCCTGTGACGGCCTGCGCGGCGCGATGAACGTGGCGCGCAGGCGTCTGAACTGTCAGCGAAAAAAGCCGTGGAACACGATGGGCACAGTATGCCTGCCACCGCGATACGGGCCAAGCCGATGCACCATGTCCAAGGAAACCATGCCCCCGGGGGCAATCAGAAACGCACGTCGACCGGCAGGAAACGCCACTCGCCCGGTGCCATGCGGCCCAGCAGGATCGCGCCCAGGCGCAGACGACGGACCTCGATGACCTTGAGGCCCTGCTCCTCAACCGCGCCACGGATACCGCCCACCGGCACGCGCTTCATGGCGATGCGCAGACGGGTATCGCTCTGCCAGCTGATGCTGACCTTGGGCTTGCGGCCACGGATGTCGGCGCACAGCGCGAAGCCGATACGCTTGAGGCCGTCGTCATCAAGCGTGCCTTCCACTTCGACGACGTATTCCTGCTCCAGCTGGTCCAGGTCATCACCGAGCTTGCGGATCACGCCGCGATTCTGTGACCACACCGCGAGACCGGACTCCTGCTCGGCCAGCTCCGCCAGCGGCTGCTGGGACAGGAAATGCACCTTGAGCCAGTCGGCACCGCTGTGGTCCAGCGCACTGCGCGGCGCGCCGTCACGCAGGGTGAGCGGGTCCGGCAGCGGAGCGCCCGGCGGGCGATACCACACCAGAGTCATCGGCGCGATGGGCTCCATGCTGGCGCCCTCATCGACCGTGACTTCCTCATCCGTGACCTTGAAGAACGGCGCCTCGACGACTTCGCCCGCGACTCGCACCACGCCCTGGGCGATGAGATGCTCGGCTTCACGACGTGAAATGCCCTGCTGATGGGCCAGGAACTTGGATAGACGGACGGGTTCAGTCATGGAAACTCTCAAGGACAGCGACGCTAGCGACCGGAGGCAATGGCACGCACCAGCGCAGGATGACGAAGTGTGATGCACGATGGACAATCACGAAGACTGGCCATGATAACGACATGCCGGCGCGATGACACGGGAGAATGCCCGCCGCCGCCCGGCGTGATTCAATGGCGGCAGGGAACTCTTCCCGACTGTCGTCGTCTGAGCTGCGTCAGAGTTGCGTTGAAGCCGACAAGGGGCATCGAACGAATGACATCGGGCAAGATGGCGCGTCTGCGCGACTCGCCCTCATGCGACCATCACTGCTCGATCGCGCCCGAAGGGTCATCACGCCGGGGGATGCCTGTGTCACTGCCTAGATTGGCACACCACCCCAAGCCTACAGGACATGTCTACAGGTAAACTGCATGCGTCCATCGACATCCGCGCACCCCGTGCGTGCCCACGCTCCACCCCCGGCACCGCGCCGCGGCATTGCCGGCATCGACCGCCACGCCACGCTGCGTGGACTGCGTCATCTGCTGCTTGTCGCGGGGCTGACGCTGGCGGCTGGCTGCTCGGCGCCACAGGCCTCGGACACCCCTGCCGCTGCCAATGCCGTCAGCGCCGCCGCCAAGGCCGAGCGCCTCGAGAGCCTGCTGGTGCGAGGCCAGGACGACATCCCCGATGAGCTGTTGCTGACCAAGGCCGGCGCCCGCGCCATCGACCCCAATGGCCAGCGACCGGTGGACGACCCGCTGACCTGTCTGGCGCGCGCCGCCTACTGGGAAGCCAAGGGCGAAGGCCGAAGCGGCATGCAGGGCATCGTCAACGTGGTGATCAATCGCGCCGCCGACCCGCGCTTCCCCGACAGCCTCTGTGGCGTGGTCAAGCAGGGCGGCGAGAGCGGCAGCTGCCAGTTCTCCTGGTGGTGTGACGGGCGTTCCGACAGGATTCGCGAGCCGGAAGCCTACGCCGAGGCACGCGACGTGGCTCGGCAGGCGCTCAACCATCAGCTGGAAGACGTCACCGACGGCGCGCTCTACTTCCACGCCCGCTACGCCACGCCCTACTGGGCCAAGCGCTTCGTGCGCACCGCGCGCATCGGTCAGCACCTGTTCTATCGCAACTGAGCGCGAGCCGCTGCTGCTGGATGACCGCTGTTGAGAGCCAACCGACACTGCGACCACAAGTCGGAAACACGACGCCCCCGTTGCCATTGGCAGCGGGGGCGTCTGCATGAGAGCGGCTGCGCTTACTTGTCCGGCTGGGCCGCTAGCTTGGTACGGATGAATTCGCTGTGACTGACGTGCAGCAGTCCGGCAAGCCGGCGGATGCGATGCTCCTCATGGGCATCCAGCTCGCCATCGGCGTACGCCAGCTCCCAGAGCATGCCGATCAGCTCGGTGCGCTCCTCAAGGCTCATGTGCTCGTTGAGCTGCTTGACGAAGCGGTAGTGATCCGTGGCCTGTTCGGCATCCTGTTCGGCCTGGGACAACAGGCTGGCAAGCTCATCCTTCTCCAGCGAGAAACGCTCGGCCAGCTGGCGTGCAAGCGCTTCTCGCTCGCGCACGTCGAGGTGGTCATCGGCGCGCACCACCTCGAACATCAGCACGGCCATCGCAAGTTCGGGGCCAGGTTCATCGTTGGGGCGCGCGTTGCTGCCGGGCATCATCACCTGACGGATGAGACGATTGATCTGACCGGCGACGGATAGTTGAGCTGCCATGCTGACCTCCAGAAACGGGAAAAGTGGCGTATAGCATCCTTCATGAGGGCGCCGGGAAGGGATGCAACCGCACAGTTGCGCATGGCGGCGTTGCTGGTGACGCGACGCGCCCTTCGCGCCGCCCGCACCTTCGCGATATAGTAGCGCTCATCCCGACGGGGCGATGCGTTCGCCCCTATCACGTGTCATTCCGGCGAGCCGCTGCCCTTCACGCAGCAGGCGCCCTTTACCGTCAAGACGAGGCCTCATGTCAGCGCGCAAGATTCTGGTCACCAGTGCCCTGCCCTATGCCAATGGGTCGATCCACCTGGGTCACCTGCTTGAGTACATCCAGACCGACATCTGGGTACGCTTCCAGAAAAGTCGTGGCCACGAATGCCATTACGTGTGCGCCGATGACGCCCACGGTACCGCCATCATGCTGCGTGCCGAGCAGGAAGGCGTCACCGCCGAGCAGCTGATCCAGCGCGTGAGTGACGAGCATCAGGCCGACTTCGCCAAGTTCGGTGTCGACTTTGACAACTACCACTCCACCCACTCGCCGGAGAACCGCGCCCACAGCGAGCGCATCTATCTGGCGCTGCGTGATGCCGGCCATATCGCCACCCGCGATATCGAGCAGATGTTCGACCCGGTCAAGGGCCTGTTCCTCGCCGACCGCTTCATCAAGGGCACCTGCCCGAAGTGCAAGACCGAAGACCAGTACGGCGACAACTGTGAAGCCTGCGGCGCGGCCTACACCCCGGCCGAGCTGATCAATCCGGTCTCGGCCATCTCCGGTGCTACCCCGGAAATGCGCACCTCCACGCACTACTTCTTCAAGCTGCCGAACTTCGCCGAGTTCCTGCAGGAGTGGACCAAGAGCGGCCGCGTGCAGAGCCAGATTTCCAACAAGCTGCAGGAATGGTTCGAGGCGGGTCTGGCCGAGTGGGACATCTCCCGCGATGCACCCTACTTCGGCTTCGAGATTCCCGACGCGCCGGGCAAGTACTTCTACGTATGGCTGGACGCGCCGATCGGCTATCTGGCCAGCTTCCAGAACCTGTGCGAGAAGCAGGGCATCGACTTCGACAGCTACTGGAAGGCCGATTCCGACGCCGAGGTCTATCACTTCATCGGCAAGGACATCGTCTACTTCCACGCCCTGTTCTGGCCGGCGATGCTGGAAGGTGCCGGCATGCGCACCCCGACCGGCGTCAACTGCCACGGTTTCGTGACCGTGAACGGCGCCAAGATGTCCAAGTCGCGCGGCACCTTCATCAAGGCCGATACCTACGCGCAGTTCCTCAACCCGGAATACCTGCGCTACTACTTCGCCGCCAAGCTGACCTCCGGCGTCGATGACCTCGACCTCAACCTCGAGGACTTCACCGCCCGCGTGAATTCCGACCTGGTCGGCAAGGTGGTCAACATCGCCAGCCGCTGTGCCGGTTTCGTCAAGAAGCTGGGCGACGGCAAGCTGTCCGCCACCTGCGCCGAGCCGGAGCTGGTCGAGCGCTTCATCGCCGCTGGCGAAGGCATCGCGGCGGACTTCGAAGCCCGTGAATTCGCCCGCGCCATGCGCAAGGTGATGGAGCTGGCCGATGAAGCCAACACCTACATCGCCGACAAGGCGCCGTGGGCGATGGCCAAGGAAGACGGTCGCGAGCAGGAAGTGCTCGAGGTCTGCTCCGTAGGCATCAACCTGTTCCGCCAGCTGATGGTCTATCTGGCGCCGGTGATTCCGGAGCTGGCCGACAAGGCGCGCGACTTCCTGAACCTCGAGAGCCTGGACTGGGCCAGCCGCGAAAGCGTACTGAGCGATCATGCCATCAACAAGTTCAAGCCGCTGCTGACCCGTGTCGAGCCGGAGCGCATCGACAAGATGCTCGAAGCCTCGCGCGAAGTGCTGGTCGAGGAGCAGAAGATCAAGGACGGCACCGCCAAGGCGGAAGCTGCCGCCGCGCCGAGCCCGCTCGACGCCGACCCGATCGCCGAGGAGATCGACTTCGACACCTTCATGAAGACCGACCTGCGCGTGGCGAAGATCGTCAAGGCGGAGCACGTCGAGAAGGCGGCCAAGCTGCTCAAGCTGACATTGGATATCGGCGGCGAGACGCGCACCGTATTCTCCGGCATCAAGTCCGCCTACGCGCCGGAAGCCCTGGAAGGCCGCCTGACCGTGATGGTCGCCAACCTGGCACCGCGCAAGATGCGCTTCGGTGTCTCCGAAGGCATGGTGCTGGCCGCCGGTGATGACGAAGGCATCTACCTGCTGGAGCCGCACACCGGTGCCAAGCCGGGTCAGCGCGTCACTTGATCCGCTGATTCAGCCTCGCTGAAGCCTCTTCAGCGCGACGCCCCGCCAGAGAGTCTCTGGCGGGGCGTCGTCGTTCAGGCATCTGGCTCAGGACTCGGCAGTATCACGATCACTCGTAACGACGGCCGGCATGCTCCAGCCAGCCGCCCACATGGCGGCCACCGGGATCATGATGCGTCCAGTGGATCACGCCGCCCTTGTCGGTCCACTCGTATTCCCCGTAGAAGCCGATGCGATCCCCGACCTGAAGACTGTCGATACGCGGCGCGAGATCGATGTTATGCGCCACCAGAATGGTGGTCCCGCCTGCCACTCGAATCAGGAATTTCTGATGACGACTGCCCTTGAGATCATCCCGGAGCAGGCGTATCACCTCCCCCGTGCCGCGCACCTGCACATCACTCTGCTGCGCGCGGATGGCATCGCGCAGGCGCTGCTCATCCGCGGAGCCGGTGCCCTGTTCCTGCGTGGTCTGCGGAGAGCGGAAGTCGCTCCACCACTGTGTGAGCGAAAGGTTGCCATTGCCCGTCAGCTGGGAAATTCCCGCCAGGATGACCACGATGACAATGACCCACAACGGCCGCCTGCCGCGCGAACCCGATCGACGCATATCCCACTCCTTGTGCAATCTCTTGAGGATGAAGAGACACTGGCAACGCCAGAATCATAAAAAGTAATAAAGGAATTCTTCTTTATTACTTCAAGAACCAAGCAAAACACGAAACAATGGCCGTCTCACACTGGCAACACTGCGCCTTGATTGCCACGCTACAGGCTGTCGGCAGGCAGTATCTTGCGTATAATGCTGCCGCGCTCGACGCTCCTTCCTGACGTGCCGCATCCTGACTGCGCACGACAGCGACGCGCCATGATCTTCTGCTAGCGCAGCGTCATGCCTGTCGACCGTACACCAGAGCGCCTTCGAAACACCCTGACCGAGCGACGCCCCTGATGAGTGAATACCTTCTTATCCTGATCAGCACCATCCTGGTCAACAATTTCGTGCTGGTTCAGTTCCTTGGCCTGTGCCCGTTCATGGGGGTCTCCAACAAGCTGGAGTCGGCGATGGGCATGTCGCTGGCCACCACCTTCGTGCTCACTCTGTCCTCGATGTGCGCCTACCTGACCTACCACTTCATCCTCGCGCCGCTGGGGCTTGAGTACCTGCGCACCATCGCGTTCATCATGGTGATTGCCGTGGTGGTGCAGTTCACCGAGATGGTGGTCAAGAAGACCAGTCCGCTGCTCTACCAGGTGCTGGGCATCTTCCTGCCGCTGATCACCACCAACTGTGCGGTGCTCGGTGTGGCGCTGCTGACCCTGAACCGCAATTCAAGCTTCATGGAAGCCACGCTCTACGGTTTCGGTGCGGCCGTGGGCTTCTCGCTGGTGCTGGTGCTGTTCGCCGCCATGCGTGAGCGCCTGGCCTTCGCCGATGTGCCACGCCCCTTCCAGGGCCCGGCCATCGCGATGATCACCGCCAGCCTGATGTCGCTGGCCTTCCTCGGCTTCTCCGGACTGGTGCAGATCTGACATGCTCGATTTCCTCAACGACCATACGCTGATCTCCGCCATCATCGCGCTGGTGGCCATGGCGATCGTCTTCGGTGGCCTGCTCGGCTTCGCCTCGGTGGCCTTCAAGGTCGAGGGCGACCCCATCGTCGAGCAGATCGACCAGCTGCTGCCGCAGACCCAGTGCGGCCAGTGCGGCTATCCGGGCTGCAAGCCCTATGCCCAGGCCATCGCCGAGGGGGACGAGATCAACAAGTGCCCACCGGGTGGCGAGAGCACCATCGCCTCGCTGGCCGACCTGCTGGGGCGCGAGGCCACGCCGCTGGATGGCGATGCCGACAACACCCCCAAGGTGGCGGTGATTCGCGAAGACGAATGCATCGGCTGCACCAAGTGCATCCAGGCCTGCCCGGTGGACGCCATCCTGGGCGCCGCCAAGCACATGCATACCGTGATCGCCGACGAATGCACCGGCTGTGACCTGTGCGTCGAGCCCTGCCCGGTGGACTGCATCGACATGGTGCCGGTCGCCACCGACGTGCGCAGCTGGCACTGGCCACAGCCGGCCGGCCCGGCCCGAGACAATACCCGCTTCAGCGGCAGCCTGATCGTCACTGACGCTGCCCCGCAAGAGCGCGCTACCGCCACCTCTGCAAGGAATGTCGCCTGATGGTTCTGTCGTTGCTCAAGTCCATGGTGACGTCCCGTTCTGCCACGAGCACTGCTGCCCCGCGCGCGACAGGCAGTGACAGCGCTCCCCGCATATTCGACTTCCACGGCGGCATTCACCCGCCGGAACACAAGGCACTCTCCAATCGCGCCCCGCTGGTGGCCGCCCCGCTGCCCCATGAGGTGGTACTGCCGCTCAGTCAGCATATCGGCGCGCCCGCCCAGCCGCTGGTGGAGATCGGCCAGCGCGTGAAGACCGGTGAGCTGATCGCTCGCGCCCAGGGCATGATCTCCGCGCCGGTGCATGCCAGCATCACCGGCGTGGTCACCGCCATCGAGCCGCGTCAGATCCCTCACGTCTCGGGCCTGGAAGATCTGTGCATCGTGATCGAGCGTGACGGCGAGATCGATGAATGGGCGCGCCTTGAGGCCTGGCGCGACTGGCGCCAGCAGGAAGCCCAGGACCTGATCCAGCGCCTGCAGGATGCCGGCGTGGTCGGCCAGGGCGGCGCGGGCTTCCCCTCGGCGGTGAAGGCGCGCGTGCGTGAGCGCCACGCCATCGACACCCTGATCCTCAACGCGGCGGAGTGCGAGCCTTACATCACCGCCGATGACCTGACCATGCGCACCCACCCGGAAGCGCTGATCGAAGGGCTCGAGATTCTCGCCAGCCTGATCGGCCCCGAGTGCATCCTGATCGGTATCGAGGACAACAAGCCCGAGGCCGTCATCGCGCTGGAGCAGGCGATTCGCGCCCGGCGTGCCGACAAGCGCCTGCCGCCGCTGGATTCACGTCTGGAAGTCGTGGTGGTGCCGACCAAGTACCCCTCCGGCGGTGAGAAGCAGCTGATCAAGCTGCTGACGGGCCGCGAAGTGCCCAGTCGCGGCCTGCCCGCGGATGTCGGCGTGGTGGTGCACAATCCGGGCACCGTGCGCGCGGTGCAGCGTGCGGTGTGCTTCGGCGAGCCGATGATCTCGCGGGTCGTCACCCTGACCGGCGAGGCCCTGCAGCACCCGCACAACGTCGAGGCCCGCCTGGGCACCGCCATCGGTGACCTGCTGCGCCTGGCTGCTCCTTCTGCGAGCGGCATCGCCCGTCTGGTGATGGGTGGGCCGATGATGGGCTTCACCCTCGAGAGTGACGCCCTGCCGATCATCAAGACCACCAATTGTCTGCTGGCCTCCTCGCCTGAGGCGGTGCCGGCCCCTGCTGTCGAGCAACCCTGCATCCGCTGTGGCATGTGCGAGCAGGCATGTCCGGCGGAGCTGCTCCCGCAGCAGCTCTACTGGTTCTCCAAGTCTCGCGAGTTCGACAAGGCCGAGCTCTACAACCTCGCGGACTGCATCGAGTGCGGTGCCTGCTCCTATGTCTGCCCCAGCCAGATTCCGCTGGTGCAGTATTACCGCTTCGCCAAGGGCGAGATTCGCACCGCCCAGCACGAGGCGCGCAAGTCAGAGCGCGCCCGTCACCGCTTCGAGTTCAAGCAGGCGCGCATGGCACGCGAGGAAGCCGAGAAGGAAGCCAAGCGCCAGCAGCGTGCCCAGGCCGCCCAGAAGGCCGCTGCAGCGCGCGCCGAGACCGCGACTGCCGCCGATACGACGTCCACAGCGAGTGCCGCCGCTCCGTCGGCGCCGGCAGCGGCGACGGACCTCAAGGCCTTCAAGACGGCACGCGCCGCGGCCAACATCGCCCTCAAGAAGGCCGAGAAGGCGCTCAAGGCGGCTCAGGACAGTGGCGAGAGCAGCGCCAGTGATCTTGCGGCGCTTGACGCCAACGTGACCGCGGCCAAGACCCGACTTGCCAGTGCGGAAAGCGCCCTCAAGGCCGCCAGCGAGGCGAGCGAGTCCGCCGCTGCGGCCCCCGCCTCTGCTGTCACTGGCGCGTCCGCCCCCGCCGCCGCAGCCCCGGCTGCCGCAGCTTCGGCTGGCGACCTCAAGGCGTTCAAGACGGCGCGCGCCGCCGCCAACATCGCCGTCAAGAAGGCCGAGAAGGCCCTCAAGACGGCACAGGACAGCGGTGAGGGTGACATCGCGGCGCTGGAGGCCAGCGTCACGGATGCCAGGGCCCGACTGGCCAAGGCCGAAGCCGACCTCAAGGCCGCCAGCGAGACCAGCGAGTCAGCTGCCCCTGCGGCGGCAAGCACCTCCACGACAGGCGCCGCTGCCCCGGCAGCCGATCTCAAGGCGCTCAAGACGGCGCGTGCCGCCGCCAACATCGCCGTCAAGAAGGCCGAGAAGGCCCTCAAGACGGCACAGGATAGCGGTGAGGGTGACATCGCGGCGCTGGAGGCCAGCGTCACGGACGCCAGAGCGCGACTTGCCAAGGCCGAAGCCGACCTCAAGGCCGCCAGCGACCCCAGCGAGTCAGCTGCCCCTGCGCCGGCCAGCACTTCCTCGACAGGCGCCGCTGCCCCTGCAGCCGCAGCGCCGGCTGCCGATCTCAAGGCGTTCAAGACGGCGCGTGCAGCCGCCAATATCGCGGTCAAGAAGGCCGAGAAGGCGCTGGCCCGCGCCAGCGAAAGCGGTGAAGGCGATATCGAGGACCTGCAGACCCTGCTGGCCACCGCACAGGAAAACCTGCGCGCCGCCGAGGTTCGCCTGACCAGCGCGCAAGCTGACGGCACTGACGCGCCGCCTGCCGCCAAGGGCGCGGGTGAATTGATTCCCGAGGCCCCCAAGGCTGCCGCAGGATCGGTGGGACGTGGCAGCATGGCCAGCAACGTGACGCTCTCCCAGGCCGAGATCGAGGCATCGCGCGCCGAGAACCTCGCCAAGCGTCACAAGCAGGTCACCATCGCGGTCAAGGCGGCCGAGGCGGCCCATCGCAAGGCAGAGGCGGCACTGAGCGAGGCGGATGACGAAAGCCGCCAGCGACTGGCCACCAAGGTCGACCGTACGCGCCGCAATCTGGAACACGCCCGCGAGTCGCTGGCCGAGGTACAGGCACTGGTGGACGCGCAATGAGTGACGCGCGTTCCTTCACCGCCCCCTTGGCAGGCCGCTGCACCGCACGCCACACGTCATTGTCCATTTACCGCAAGGATCTGAACGCCTCATGAGCCTGATGCACGCAAGCTCTCCCCATGCCCACGGCCCCACCGCCACCTCGCGCGTGATGGCCTGGGTGCTGGCTGCCACGCTGCCGGGCATCGCCGTACTCTGCTGGCACTATGGCTGGGGCGTGCTGTTCAATCTCGTCTTCGCCTGCCTGACCGGCATCGCGCTCGAGGCGCTGTTGCTCAAGCTGCGCGGACGGCCGGTCAGCTTCTTCCTCAAGGACAACTCGGCGCTCGTCACCTGCGTGCTGCTGGCCGTCTCGCTGCCGCCGCTGGCCCCCTGGTGGCTGGTACTGACCGGAGTGGTCGCGGCCATCGTGGTCGCCAAGCAGCTCTACGGCGGCCTGGGCCAGAATCCGTTCAATCCGGCGATGGTCGCCTATGCGCTGCTGCTGATCTCTTTCCCGGTCGAGATGTCACGCTGGTCGGCCCCCGATGGCTTCACGCTCGGCTTCGCCGACAGCCTCAGGCAGTCCTTCGGCATGATCGCCACGCCGGATGCCCTGACCGGCGCCACACCGCTGGACGCCTTCCGCAACAAGGGCGAGCTTTCCAGCAGCGAGTTCTGGGCCGACCCGAGCCTGCTGCCCGCCGCCAACCTGCTGGCCTGGCAGCAGACCGCCATCGCCTGGGGCCTCGGCGGCCTGGTGCTGCTGGCACGTCGCCTGATCACCTGGCATATCCCGGTGGCGATGCTGGGCAGCCTGAGCGTGATCTCGGGCATCTTCTTCTTGATGGAGGGCGATCAGCATGCCAGCCCGCTGTTCCACCTGCTATGCGGCGCGGCGATCTTCGGTGCCTTCTTCATCGCCACCGACCCCGTCACGGCGGCGACCTCCAACAAGGGCAAGCTCTACTACGGCGCGGGTATCGGCGTGCTGATCTATCTGATTCGCACCTTCGGTGCCTATCCGGATGCCATCGCCTTTGCGGTGCTGCTGATGAACTTCAGCGTACCGTTCATCGATTACTACACGCAGCCCCGCAGCTATGGCCACAAGAAGGCCCGTCGCGGCATCAAGCTGGAGGACAAGGCATGAGCCTGACGCCGGATCAGCCCGAACAGCAAGCCCAGGCCGCGCGAGGCCTGAAGCACAACATCGCGCGGGCCGCCTCGGGCCTGGCGGTGTTCGCCATCGTCACCGCCGGCGTAGTGGCCGTCACCCAGATGACCACCGCCGACACCATCGCAGACAACGAGCGTGCCGCCCAGAGCGCCGCGCTTGCCGAGATCATCCCGCCGTCACTGCACGACAATGACCTGCTCGACGATGCCTTCGTCCTGCCGCCCTCCCAGGTGCTGGGACTGGAAAGTGCCGACACCGGCTGGCGCGCCACTCGGGATGGCAAGACCGTCGCGGTACTGCTGCCGGTGGTCACCGGAAAGGGCTACAGCGGCGATATCCGCCTGCTGGTCGGTATCCGGGCAGATGGCAGCGTGGCCGGCGTGCGCGCCGTCAAGCACGCCGAGACCCCGGGGCTGGGCGACAAGATCGAAGCCCGCAAGTCCGGATGGATCCATGAGTTCGACGACCAGACGCTCAGCTCGGTGGAGTGGAAGGTGCAGAAGGATGGCGGAGACTTCGACCAGTTCACCGGCGCGACCATCACCCCGCGTGCAGTCGTGGGGGCCGTGCGTCAGGCTCTGATCTACTTCATGGCGCATCGCACGGCGCTGCTGGCCGGCGACAGCGAGACGCTGACCGCGACACGCCGCGCCGCCGAGGCACAGGACACCGCACACGCTCCCTCCGCTGACGGCACGCTTGCGCCATCAGCGACTTCTGAACACGGCGGAGATGAACCTCATGAGTGATATCTCACTTGGCAAGATCAGCCGCGACGGCCTGTGGGACAACAACCCGGCGCTGGTACAGCTGCTGGGCCTGTGTCCGCTGCTGGCCGTCACCGCCAGCGTCGTCAATGCCATCGGCCTGGGACTTGCCACCCTGCTGGTGTTGGTCGGCTCCAACGTGGCGGTGTCACTGATCCGCAATCTGGTGCCGTCGGCGGTACGCCTGCCGGCCTTCGTGATGATCATTGCCTCCTTCGTGACCTGCGCTGAGCTGTTGATGAAGGCGTATACCTATGAGCTCTACCAGATTCTGGGCATCTTCATTCCGCTGATCGTCACCAACTGCGCGATTCTCGGGCGTGCCGATGCCTTCGCCGCCAAGCACCCGGTGCTGCCGGCGGCCACCGATGGGCTGATGATGGGGCTGGGCTTCATGGCCGTGCTGGTACTGCTGGGCGGCATGCGCGAGCTGTTCGGTCAGGGCACGCTGTTTGCGGGCATGGAGCTGCTGCTCGGGCCGGTGGCCGCAGACTGGAAGCTGACGCTGTTCCCGGACTACTCCTTCCTGTTCCTGGTGCTGCCGCCCGGCGCCTTCTTCTGCATGGGACTGATCATCGCGGGCAAGAAGACCATCGATGAGCGCCTCGAGCAGCGCCGCAAGGCAGCAGCCGTGGATGCGCCCAAGGCCTCGCGTCGCGTGCGCGTCACCGGCACGATTTCCTGATACGCGGGCCTGAGCCCCGGGCCTGCCTGCTTTATTCTGTCTGTTTCCCCTGTCTGCTTTTCCCTGTCTGGAGGCCAGCTGTGTTCCTCCAGACAGACACTGACCGAACCTCGCCGACCTGACACCGAGCTGCCATGAACGCCCAGAAACGTCTCGAGATCTTCACCCGCCTGCGCAACGAGAATCCAGAGCCACGCACGGAGCTTGAGTGGTCGACGCCCTTCGAGCTGTTGATCGCGGTCCTGCTCTCGGCCCAGGCCACGGATGTGGGTGTCAACAAGGCCACCGCCAGGCTGTATCCGGTCGCCAATACCCCGGAGAGCATTTTGGCGCTGGGCGTCGAGGGACTGAAGGAGTACATCAAGACGATCGGGCTTTTCAATACCAAGGCCGAGAACGTCATCAAGACCTGCCGCATGCTGATCGAGCAGCATGGAAGTGAGGTGCCGCAGACCCGCGAGGCACTGGAAGCGTTGCCCGGCGTGGGCCGCAAGACCGCCAACGTGGTGCTCAACACCGCCTTCGGTCAGCCGACCATGGCGGTGGACACGCACATCTTCCGCGTCTCCAATCGCACGCGAATCGCGCCGGGCAAGAACGTGCTGGAGGTCGAGCACAAGCTGATGCGCCATGTACCGAAGGAGTTTCTGGTCGACGCCCATCACTGGCTGATCCTGCATGGCCGCTACACCTGCGTGGCACGCAAACCACGCTGCGGCAGCTGCGTGATCGAGGACCTCTGCGAGTACAAGGACAAGGTAGACCTCTAACACATCAGAACATCAGGCGTCATCGGGGGGCTTGACCATGCGTGGCCGGCAGGCGTGAACGTTGACTGAGCGAGGACCCCGCCTCCCTGCCTATTCAACCGAGCGGCAACGTAGACTGGAGGCTATCTCCATCGCCCCGGGAACCCGCCATGGCCGCACCTTCCGATGCCGAGGGACGCCACCCTTCGCATTCAGAAGTCTCCACCGAGACCCTAGCGTCTGACGACGACAGCCTGCATGCACGACTGCAGGCCATGTCGTCACGTCTCGAGGCGCTGCAAGCCGAGAACCATCTGCTGCGCACGCTGGTCGACACCCATCCCGACATCCTGTTCATCAAGGATGCCAAGGGGCTGTTTCGCTTCGCCAATCGCACCCTGACCGACTTCTACGGCACCACGCTCGAAGACATCATCGGACGCGACGACAGTCATTACACCGGCAATACCGAGCAGAGCCGCTTCTTCCGCCGCAGCGTGGAGCAGGTGCTCAGCAAGTTCGAGCGTGAGCAGGTCTTCGAGGATGCCACCGACGGCACCACCGGCGAGATCAATCATTTCCGCTCCATCAAGCAGCCCTTCCATGACATTCATGGCAAGCCGCTGGTCGCCGTGCTGGCGCACAACATCACCGCGGAAGTCCGTGAGCATGAGCGCAAGAGCCGTCATATCGATCATATCTATGACACCTCGCTGGAAGGCTTCTGGGACTGGAACATCACCAACAGCTCCGTGACGCACAATCGGCGCTGGTCCGAGATCCTGAACGTCCCCCACGACGAGCTGCACAACAGCCTCGAGGAGTTCGCCAGCCTGCTGCATCCCGAGGACACGCCGGAAGTCATGGTCGCCATCCAGGACTGCCTGGAAGGCGGGACACCCTACTACCATCGCCATCGCATGCTGACACGGGACGGGAATGTCGTCTGGGTCATCGACAAGGGGGACGTGATCGAGCGAGATCATGATGGCACCCCCCTGCGCATGATCGGTTCCATCACCGACATCACACGCATCGTCGAATCAGAAGCCCTGCTGCATCAGCACAGTCGCTTCGACCCTCTCACCAAGCTGGCCAATCGCGCCACGCTGATTGATGCGCTGCAGCAGGCGATCATCATCACGGACGCCAGAGACACTCACGGGGCGCTCATCTTCATCGACCTGGATCACTTCAAGAAGATCAATGACCTGCTGGGGCATACCACCGGCGACCATCTGTTGATCGAAGTGGCCCACCGTCTGACCGGCCAGGTGCGAGAGACGGATCTTGTCGCGCGCTTTGGCGGGGACGAGTTCGTCATCCTGGTACAGCCCTTGAGCCATGACCCGCAGGCAGCCTGTCGTGAACTGGATGAGCTGATGGAACGTCTGCAGCAGGCGCTCAATCAGCCCTATACGCTCTCCGACCCGCAGTCGCAGCCACTGGATCATCACAGCTCGGCCAGTCTGGGCAGCATCATGTTCCATGATCGCGCCCTGAGTGCGGAGGAGCTCATCCGCCGCGCCGATATCGCGATGTATCGCGCCAAGGAAGCCGGACGCAACCAGACCGTGCGCTTCGACCCCAGCATGCGCGTGGAGCTTGAGCGGGCCGTGCAGCTGGAAAATGACCTGCGTCGCGCCATCGAGCACGAAGAGCTTTACATGGAGCTTCAGCCGCAATTCGACAGAGGGCTCAAGCTGGTCGGCGCTGAATGCCTGTTGCGCTGGCGACATCCTCGGTTCGGCAACATCTCCCCCTATGAATTCATCCCGCTGGCCGAGAAGAGCCAGCTGATCGACAGCCTCGGCGACTGGGTACTGGAACAGGCCTGCAGGCTGCTGGCGGGCTGGCAGAACGGCACCGGTTTCGCCGAGCTCTATCTATCTATCAATGTCAGCGTCAAACAGCTGGAATCACCGCACTACGTCAGCAATGTCGCCAGAACGCTCAGCCAGCACACCCTCTCCCCTGAATACCTGCAACTGGAACTGACCGAGAATGTCTTCGCGATCGACATGCCAGCCACGGTGGCACGCATGCATGAATTGCGCTCGCTGGGGCTGCGGCTGTCACTGGATGATTTCGGCACCGGCTTCTCCTCGCTGACCTACATCAAGCACCTGCCCTTCGATGAGCTCAAGGTGGATCGCAGCTTCGTCAATGATCTCGAGAACGACGAGATGAACCGCCGGATGGTGAACTTCATGGTGCAGCTGGGGCATGAACTGGGCATGTGCGTGGTGGCGGAAGGCGTTGAGACCTCCAGACAGCGAGAGCTGCTGCTGGAGATGGGCTGCGACGCCCTGCAGGGCTACCTGATGGACAAGCCCATGGGGATCGACAATTTCACCGCCAGGTACCTGGACACCTGATGGTGCAAGAGTGGGAGTGGGACTTGGAGTGAGAGTGCGAGTGAGAGTAAAAGTGAGCAGGTGAGTGAGGAGTGACGCTCGGGCCCACATGCCGCAGTGCAACAGCACGACAGCGTCCACGCCGCATTCATGGCACACTGTGGCCTCTTTTCTGTCCGGATACCGTGCGCAATGGAAGACTTCTTCAACTGGATCGGCACTCAGCTTGGCGCCGCCATCCGCTTCATCGTGGAGGGCCTGAGCGGCTTCTTCGCCAATTTCGACGACGCCCTCAAGGGCTTCTTCAGTGGTCTGGCCGGTGAGCTGGGCATGAGCACCTCCCTGTTCAGTCTGCTGGGCCTGGTGTTCGGGCTATATCTGCTGTTCAAGGGCGTCACGTCACTGCTCAGAGGTTCGATCATCGGCGGCATCCTGCTGGTGTTCCTCGGACTGACCTTCCTGGGCTGGATGATCGCCTGATCGTGCCATCTCATCGGCCACAAAAAATCCCGCCAGTCCAAGACTGGCGGGATTTTTTCGTTCTCGACCGAGAGAAGGCGTCCGACGCAAACGCGTCCCCTCAGCCTTCCAGCAACAGCAGGATCGACAGCGCGAACAGCACCCACATGGTCGGGCGAATCTCCCGCGCCTTGCCGACCCCCAGCTTGATGATCACGAAGCTCAGGAAGCCGAACACGATCCCGTGGGTGATGGAGTAGGTCAGCGGGATCATCACCATGGCGATGAAGGCCGGAATCGCATCATCGAACTGGTGCCAGTGAATCTTGCGAATCGGCTCCATCATGAACACGCCGACCAGAATCAGCGCCGGCGCGGTGGCGATGGCAGGCACCAGCGACAGCAACGGCGCCAGGAACAGGAACGGCAGGAAGCACAGCGCCACGACCACGGCGACGAGACCGGTGCGCCCACCCTGGCTGATACCGGCCGCCGATTCGATATAGGCGTTGGCAGGGCTGGTGCCCAGCGGTGCGGAGACCAGCGCCGAGAAGGCATCGACCATCATCGAGCGACGGATGTTGCGCGGGTCACCATTCTCATCCTTCAGATTGCCCGCCTCAGCGACCGCCATGAAGGTGGACAGGGCATCGAAGAACACCGTGAACAGGATGACGAAGATGAAGGGCACGTAGGCGATCTTCAGCGAGCCCATGAAATCCAGTGCCAGCAGGCCGCTGAAATCAGGTGCCGCGAAGATGCCGGTGAAGTTGACCAGCATCGGCTGCGCGATCTCGGGCGGGAAGTAGGCAGTCCCGTCCCCCCACAGACGGCCGATGGTGGCCGCCATCAGGGTGGTCGCCACGATGCCGATGATCAAGGCGCCATGGATACGTCTGGCGACTAGAACCGCCGTCAGCGCCAGCCCGATCATGAAGATCACCAGCGAGGGCGTCATGGGGGCGACACTGACCACGGTGACGGGGTTGGACACGATCAGCTTGGCATTCACCAGCCCGATCAGGGTGATGAACAGGCCGATACCGCAGGCAATCGCATAGCGCAGCTGAGCGGGAATCGCATCGATGACCAGACGTCGCACGTTGAACAGCGCCAGGATGGCGAAGATGACACCCGCCCAGAAGACGCACCCCAGCGCGACCTCCCAGCGCATGCCGGTCCCCAGCACCATGGTGTAGGCGAACAGGGCATTGATGCCCATGCCCGGTGCCACCAGGATCGGATTGCGGGCGTACAGTCCCATCATCAGGCTGCCGAAGAAGCTGACCAGCACGGTGGCGGTCAGTGCGGCACTGAACGGCATGCCCGTAGCGGACAGGATGCCGGGATTGACCACGATGATGTACATCGAAGCCAAGAAGGTGGCAATGCCTGCCAGCACTTCCGTGCGCGTCGTGGTGCCTTCGGCGCGAAGTGAAAAGAGGCGCTCGAACAAGGTGAGACTCCCGTGGACTAGGTCGCGATTGGTTGGAGACAAGACGGATTTCACTGCAGGCGTTTCAGAGGCTGTGTGCTTTGCAGGACACTGCCGGATGTGGCGATTCGTCCCTGACAGGCAGGGACGGACAGCCGTCGCAGTGCAAGGCACTGATGCGCCAGAGCATGGCACCAGCGCAAGGCACTGCGAATGACGCACCGTCTCCGTGCATGACGCTGTGGATGACGACCAGCGCTCGCCACCACTTGCGCGTCACATTCTTCGCCCGACATGTGACGGGCAGCATTATAGACGCAAAGTCAGCACGAATTGAGCGTTTCTCGCTAGGACCGCTGCAGCGGCGCATGGCAGTGCCTGCCATCTACCGCCTGGCGTCCGCCATCTGCCCCGCAAGCCGCGACTTGACGCCACTAGCCGCCGGCATGCCATGATGCTCACAAGGATCATCCCCATCGATGAAGCAAGGACCACGCCATGTCACCCTCCTCTTCCCAGTCAACGTCTTGCGACCCGACGGCCTCCGCCTCGTTCAGCTCCGAGCAGAACCTGCTGCCCTTGATCGTCGAGCCTGCGCAGCTGCTGCCGCTGCTTGACCACCCGGACATCGTGATCGTCGATGTTCCGCTCAAGGCCGAGAGTCATGCCAGTCATGTGCCCGGTGCACGCCTGCTCGACTTCAAGCGCCTGGTCGGCAGCAACGAGGACGAGATCCCCGGCGTGCCGAGCCCACAGGCGCTGTCCGACATCATGTCCGAGCTGGGCATCACGCGGGACAGCCATGTCGTCGCCTATGACGACGAAGGCGGTGGCTGGGCAGGTCGTCTGCTGTGGACCCTCGCGCTGCTGGGCCACACGCGCTTCAGTTATCTCAACGGCGGTCTGCATGCCTGGCAGGGTGAAGGACTTGCCCTGAGTGAGGCTGCCAGCGAATGGCAGGCCAGTGAATATCACGCCGCCTATGTCGATACCAGCGTGATGGCGACCCGCGAGGACATTCTCGAGCGCCTGTCCGCCGAGGCCCCCGAGGAGAAGGTCGTGGTGTGGGATGCCCGTTCACTGGAGGAGTATCGCGGAGAAAAAGGCCAGAACGCGCGCCTTGGCCATATCCCCGGCGCCGTGCACTTCGAGTGGACCGAGGCCATGGACCGCGAGCGCGACCTGCGCATTCGTGACTATGCCGAGCTGATCACCGAGCTGGGCGCGCGAGGCATCAGTCCCGAGCAGCATGTGGTGACGCACTGCCAGAGCCACCACCGCTCAGGCCTGACCTGGCTGGTGGGGCGTGCACTGGGGTTCGAGGACATTCGCGCCTATCCCGGTTCCTGGAAGGAATGGGGCAATCGCGAGGACACGCCGATAGAACGCTGAGCGGCTGGAGGGGGCTCGCTGCTGCCCCTGCCTGCCCCCGCGCTTGAGCGGCCAATGACGATGGGCTAAGGTGCTGCCAGCCTGCTGGCCGCCATCTCGTTGGTCAGCGCCCGCCCTTCGGGGCGGGCTTCTCTTTTCTGCAAGGATCAACATCGTGGATCGTGCCAAGCTGTTTTCTCTGAGCCAATACCCGTTACCCCAGCACCTGATCTCACGCCTCATCGGGCGCATCGCCGCCTGCGAGAACCCGTGGGTCAAGAACACCTTCATCGAACGTTTCATTAAGGCCTACGACGTCAACATGAGCGAGGCGCTCGAGGAGAATCCGCGCGCCTACGCCTGCTTCAACGACTTCTTCACCCGTGCCCTCAAGCAAGAGGCCCGCCCCATCGAGGAAGGACTCGTCTCGCCTGCCGATGGTGTGCTGTCGCAGTTCGGAGCCATCAGCCACGGCACCCTGGTGCAGGCCAAGGGTCAGGCCTTCTCGCTGACCCAGCTGCTGGGTGGCAGCGAGGAGCGTGCCGCCCCCTTCCGCAACGGCCGCTTCGCTACCGTCTATCTGTCACCGAAGGACTATCACCGCGTCCACATGCCCCTGGCGGGCCGCCTGGTGGAGATGGCCTACGTGCCGGGACGCCTGTTCTCGGTCAATGAAGCCACCGCCACGCATGTGCCGGGCCTCTTCGCCCGCAATGAGCGCCTGGTCTGCATCTTCGAGACCGAACACGGCCCGATGGCCATGGTGCTGGTCGGCGCGATGATCGTCGCGGCGATCAAGACCGTGTGGAGCGGCCAGGTCACGCCACTGTCCGGCGATGTCGAGACGACCCGCTTCGATCAACTCATCGAGCTGGCACGGGGCGCCGAGATGGGTCGCTTCCAGCTCGGCTCCACCGTGGTGATGTGCTTCCCGGACAGCGTCGAGTTCGATGACACCCTGATGCCGGGCCAGAAGGTCAGCATGGGGCAGTCACTCGGCATGCGGCCAGCCTCCTGCGAGTCGCAGGTCGTTGACGAGTCGGCCCTCGGCGATGAAAAAAACTTCGCGCCAGACAGCGAATGACAGGCAGGAGCGCTGCCGAAGGCAATGGATGACACATAAAAAAGGGAAGCCGCCAGGCTTCCCTTTTCAACTGAGGCACCAGTATCAACCGGCCCCCTCTGGCATCCTTGCACGTCAGCATCTCGCCAACGTGCCTGGACATGCCTGTTCGTCCAACTGCGAGTCTTCCTCCCTGAATGGCGTAGTTCTCTTGAGGCTCTACTGCCGGAATCTCTCATGAGCGGCTCCGAGAAGCTCATGCGAAACCCCTGTCGACACCTTGTCACCATGCCCGATGAAAGGCGCCCGACAGCCACTCCTTCGGTCATGTGAATCGCCTCACCCCGTGCCGATCGATGGAGCAGGTACCCAGAGGGAATGTCTGCCCCGCTACGACGCCGGTATGACGACATCAGACTCCCTGTCTGATACCTGCAGTCTAGACGACTCAGATGTCCCTAGCGTGTCAAAGATAAACGCAATTGCTTGCGAGCAACGAGACACCTCAAGCACGTGCTGCCGGAAAGGCAACCACTGCGGCAATATCACGCTCACCCAGTGCCAGCATGATCAGACGATCCAGCCCCAGCGCCACACCGCTGCCTGCCGGCATCCCGGCGTGCAAGGCGGCCACCAGGCGCTGGTCTGCCGCGACCTGCGGCAGGCCTGCCGCATGACGCTCGGCATTGTCAGCCGCGAAGCGCGATGCCTGTTCGGCGGCATCGGTCAGCTCATCGTAACCGTTGGCCAACTCGATCCCTGCGACATACGCCTCGAAACGCGAGGCCACCCAATCCCCTTCAGCATCCCGATGCTTGCGTGCCAGCGCCGCCTGGGTCGCGGGATAGTCCGTCACCAGCTCCACGGCGCCCTGCCCCAATGTCGGCTCGATCACCAGACTCATCAGCGCATCCAGGCAGGTCTCATGGGACCAGTCACTGGCATCGACAGCGCACTCACGCCCGCATGCCGCGCGTACCTCGTCCAGAGAGGCACTGAACGGGTCCAGTGACAGCACTCGCCGGAAGAGATCACGGTAGGCCGTGACGGCAGGACCAGCCCCTGAGGCGTCTGATGCATCAGAGGTGTCCAGCAGCGACGACTTGCCGGTCAGCTGCGCCCCGAGCGCCATCACGCGCTGGATCAGCTCACAGGTTTCTTCCCTCAGGCCCTCGAGACTCATGCCGGGGCGATACCACTCCAGCATGCAGAACTCGGGGTTGTGGCGACGACTGACCTCACCATCGCGGAAGGCACGCGCGATCTGGAAGATCGGCCCGCTGCCGGCCGCCAGCAGACGCTTCATGTGGAATTCCGGCGAGGTCTGCAGCCACATCGGCACCCGTTCACGCTCACCGGGCAGTTGCAACGACGATGACAACGAGGCCAGCCCCACGTCGGTCGAGCCTGCCTGCCCCAGCACCGGCGTCTCCACCTCCAGCACCTCACGCTCGGCGAAGAAGGCCCGCACCTCATTGATCAGTCGTGCGCGCTGCACGAGTCGCTCTCGCGTCGCAGTGGGCGCCCAGTCTTGCGGCAAGGGGGGCTGGGGAGAATCAGAGGGAATATCGACGTCTGACATGGCGAGCTCGACGAGTGGATCAGCAAGGAACAGTGGCCAGCCTGCAGGATTGACCGGCACAAACGATGATGCCCCGCACGAGGCGAGGCATCAGAGGGGTCACGACGTGAGCGAAAAGGCTCAGGCGCGCGAGACGTACTCGGCGCTGCGCGTATCGACCTTGAGCACTTCGCCCTGGTTGATGAACAGCGGGACACGCACCACGGCACCGGAAGACAGCGTCGCCGGCTTGGAGCCACCGTTGGCGGTGTCACCCTTGAGGCCCGGATCCGTCTCGACGACTTCCAGCTCGATGAAGTTCGGCGGAGTCACCGCGATCGCGTTGTCATTCCACAGCGTGATGGTGTAGACGACCTGCTCTTTCAGCCACTTGATGTTGTCGCCCAGCGCCTTGCCATCGACGGCATACTGCTCGAAGGAGCCATCGGTACGCATGAAGTGCCACATTTCCCCGTCGGTGTAGAGGTATTCCATGTCGACTTCCATGACGTCGGCAGCTTCGATGCTCTCACCGGACTTGAACGTCCGCTCCCACACACGACCGGTCTTCAGGTTGCGCAGCTTGACGCGATTGAAGGCCTGCCCCTTGCCCGGCTTGACCAGCTCATTGTCAACGATGGCACAGGGGTCATTGTCCAGCATCACTTTCAGACCGGACTTGAATTCGTTGGTAGAATAATTGGCCATCTTGCTCGCTCTCGACTCGTTAACGGGTCTTGCCCGCCATGAATTCCAGATTGCCGCCTCACGGGCAGCAACCATGACTAAGAAGTGATGCGCATGATAACCCGAACCTCGCCATCCTTGCATACCATCACGCATGAGACGTGCGAAAGTCACGATGTGACACCCCTCGCACTCCACTCGAGTCCGCGCGGTGACTGGCGTGCACAGCTGCGCGACGTCATTCGCTCTCCCGAGGCGCTGCTGGACCGCCTGGGACTGGATCACGAATGGCTTCCCGGCGCCAGAGACGGCCATGCCCTGTTCTCGATCCGCGTTCCCGAGGCCTATGCCAGTCGCATCCGCCCCCAAGACCCGAATGACCCGCTGCTGCGCCAAGTGTTGCCACTGGACAGCGAGACGGACGTGCTCGACGGCTATGTCACCGACCCGCTGGAAGAAGCGGAGCACACCCCGCTCCCGGGACTGATCCACAAGTACACCAACCGAGTGCTGCTGATGGCCAGCGGTGGCTGCGCGATCAATTGCCGCTATTGTTTCCGGCGCCATTTTCCCTATGAAGACCACCAGCCCAGCCGCGCGCAATGGCAGGACATTCTCGACTACCTGCGCGCCGATGAGCGCATCCACGAGGTCATCCTCTCGGGTGGCGACCCGCTCGTGTCTCCCGACAGGCGACTGGCCTGGCTGGTGGAATCATTGGGCGAGATACCGCATCTCAAGCGTCTGCGTATCCACACCCGCCTGCCGGTGGTGATACCGGATCGCGTCAATGCCGAGCTGCTGGACTGGCTGAAGGCGACGCGACTGCAGAAGGTGCTGGTCATCCACAGCAACCACGCCAACGAGCTGGACACGGAGGTCGCCGCGGCCATGACACGCCTCAAGGCAGCCGGGGTCACCCTGCTCAACCAGAGCGTCATCCTGCGCGGCGTCAATGACTCGGTGGAAACGCAGACGTCCCTCGCCGAGCGACTGTTCGAGTGCGGGGTGCTGCCCTACTACCTGCATGCCTTCGACCCCGTCCAGGGCGCCGCCCACTTCGCGGTCAGCGATGAAGACGCCTGCGCCCTGATGGAGGCACTGCTGGAGCATCTGCCCGGCTTCCTGATGCCACGTCTGGTGCGCGAGATCCCCGGGCGCCGCTCCAAGACGCCCCTGAGTGGCGCTCACTCCCCGGGCCACCTCGCAGACCACGCCCAGACTGTCGGCCATGATGACCATCCGGACCCGACGAGAGCCACGCTGATTGCCCGCAGTTGAAATCCACCGATGAGATCAGACCTTGAGGTCAGCACTGCGCCATGCGCGGTGCGCTTGCGAAAATCTGCTACCATCGCGGCCCCATTTCGCTAGAATCGCTGGCCATCATCACCATCGGCACACGCCCCAAGAGGCGTGGCCACGCTCAAGGAGCCCATCACATGCCTCATCTCGTCATTGATTATGCCGACAGTCTGGCCCCCAGCCTCGACATGGACGCGATCATGGATGACCTGCATGCCGCCGCCATGCAAAGCGGCCTGTTCAAGGAAAGCGACATCAAGGTGCGCGCGGAAAGCTGGCGTCACTGGCGCCTGGCGGGCAATCAGGCACCGCTGGCGCACAAGCATGGCTTCGTCAACCTTCACTGCCATCAGCTGGAAGGCCGAAGCGATGACGACAAGTCGCGTCTGGCGGACATCCTGATGGAAGCCCTCAAGCCGCACTGCGAGGCCGCTCGCGAGGTCAGCGTGGAGATCGTCGAGATCACGCGCGCGACCTATCGCAAGCACAAGGCCTGACCCCTCAGGCAATAACGCAAGACGCCCCGCCGGCAGGCTGCCGCGGGGCGTCTTGCGTTATTGCACCTGCCCCGTATATCGCCGTATCCGGGGCTCATGCGCGGTGTTCAGGTCCCTGTCATGGCCTGGGGAACGTGCAGCAGATCGTTCAGACGATGGGCATGCTCGGCAGCCTCACGACCCACGGAGGTCAGATAGCCACCATCGGGCAGCGTGGTCAGGCCCTTGGCGTGCAGACGTTCTGCCGCAGCGACCATATCAGGACTGGCATCGTGGCGAATCTTCAAGCCCTTGAGGGCGGCGTCATGCGGGAACAGACACAGCAGGTGCAGTTCATCGTCATAGGGTGACGGCATGGGCAAACTCCTGACGGCGTGGCGAATGGCGTTTTGGGAGGGCGACAACAGACAGACTCCGAGTCGTCGGCGTCTGTCACCAGTCTAGTCACCGTGCGCAAAACCACCCTGCTGCTTTGGGACTAGGCCCCGTCCCATCCGCCCCGAACATCGAAAACGCCCCCACCGCAACCGCGGTGAGGGCGTTTTCGATGAGGCACCGTCAGGCACTCACTGCAGACTCAGTGCTTGAGGTCCTGCTGGCGGTAGCCCATTAGATAGAGCACGGCATCAAGCCCCAGCGTCGAGATCGACTGACGCGCCTGTTCACGTACCAGCGGCTTGGCGCGGAAGGCGATGCCCAGCCCCGCTTCAGCAAGCATCTTGAGGTCGTTGGCACCATCCCCGACGGCGATGGTCTGCTCCATGCGCAGGCCGTGACGCTCGGCGATCTCGCGCAGCAGCAGCGCCTTGCGCTCGGCATCGACGATAGGCTCACGCACCTCACCGGTCACCTTGCCATCGACGATCACCAGCTCGTTGGCGTGGATCTCATCGAAGCCCAGCAGCTGCTGGAGGTGACGCGCGAAGTAGGTGAAGCCACCGGAGAGAATCGCGGTGCGATAGCCCAGCGCCTTGAGATTGGCCATCAGACGCTCGACCCCATCCATCAGCGGCAGGTTGGCGGCGATCTCCGCCAGCACCGACTCGTCCAGCCCCTTGAGCTTGCTCATTCGCTCACGGAAGCTTTCCTGGAAGTCCAGCTCACCGCGCATGGCACGCTCGGTGACTTGCGAGACTTCCTCGCCGACACCATGACGACGCGCCAGCTCATCGATCACCTCGGTCTTGATCAGGGTCGAATCCATGTCGAAGCAGATCAGGCGGCGATGACGACGCCAGATATCGTCTTCCTGGATCGCGATATCGACACCATGCAGCGCGCCCAGCGCCAGCGCCTTCTCGCGCAGCGCATTGATGTCGGTCTCGTGCTCCGGCAGGCGCAGCCAGCACTCGACACAGGCGCCTTCGGCCGGTGACTCGCCATCCAGCGGTTCACGCCCCGACAGGCGATGCATCAGCTCGACGGTGATACCGAATTCCGCCGTCAGGCCGCCGACCTCGGCGAGAATGCCCGCCGGCAGCCGCGGCGCCAGCAGCGTCAGAATCCAGCGCGGGCGCTCCAGCTGATGGCTCCAGCGTGCATATTCCTCGGCGCCGACCTGCACGGCCTGCACATCCAGTCCCAGCTGTTCCCCGGCAGCACTCAGCGCCGCTTCCAGTTCGGACTGCGCCTCCAGTGCCACCAGCGCTTCCAGCGACACAAGCCCGAAGGTCACGCTCTGGTTGATATCCAGCAGACGTGCGCCACTGCGGGCCAGCGCCTGACCGAGCCCTGCCAGCTGTCCCGGACGAGCCGCACCGGTGGCGCGGATCAAGATACGTTGTGTCATCGGAAAATCGTTCCTGAGCAATGAATCATCAAGAGGTTACCTCCAGGGCAGCTCGCCACTGGCATCATCAACTGTCTACGGCCAGACGATCGACCTTCTGGAAGCCCTTGGGCAACTTGCTGCCGCGTCGGCCACGCTCGCCACGATAGTAGTCAAGATCCGCCCCCTTGAGCAGCGTCTTGCGCTTGCCGGCGTGCACCACCAGCGTGGCCCCGGCAGGCACGACCACCAGCGAGCGCACGAATTCCTCACGATTGGCGGCGCGTTCGCCCGGAATCGACAGCATCTTGTTGCCCTTGCCCTTGGACATTTCCGGCAACTCGGCGAGCGGGAAGACCAGCAGACGCCCTTCGTTGGACACCACCGCCACTTCCAGCGGCGCGGCATCCCCCTGCGCCGTCTCAGGCACCTCGGGGATCGCCACCGGCGGCAGTACCGCACAGCCGCGCGGCAAGGTCAGCGCCGCCTTGCCGGACTTGTTCTTGCCGGTGAGCTGCTCGAGCGTGGTCACGAAGCCATAGCCGCCATCGGAGGCCAGCAGATAGCGCGCGGAAGGCGCATCGAGCAGCAGTCCGACCATCGAAGCCCCCGCCGCCGGATTCATGCGCCCGGTGATCGGCTCGCCCTGCCCGCGCGCACTGGGCAGATTGTGCGCGGCCAGGGTGTAGGCGCGCCCGGTGTCATCCAGCAGCACCAGCGGCTGATTGGTCTTGCCGCGCGCCGCCAGATGGAAGCGATCGCCGGCCTTGTAGGACAGGCCTTCGGGGTCGATATCATGCCCCTTGGCGGCACGGATCCAGCCCTTCTCGGACAGCGCGACGGTGATCGGGTCGGCGCCCATCAGCTCGACTTCCGACAGCGCCTTGGCCTCGCCGCGTTCAACCAGCGGCGAGCGACGTGCATCGCCGAAGTCAGTGGCAGCCTGCTCGAGCTCACTGTCGATCAGGTCCGTCAGGGCCTCGTCATTGCCCAGCAGATGCTTGAGGTGCTTGCGCTCGCGCTTGAGCTCGTCCTGCTCGCCCCGCAGCTTCATCTCTTCGAGGCGTGCCAGGTGACGCAGACGCAGCTCGAGGATCGCCTCGGCCTGACGCTCGGAAAGCTGGAAGGTCTCGATCAGGCTGGCCTTGGGGTCTTCCTCCTCGCGGATGATGCGAATCACCTCGTCGAGATTCAGGTAAGCCGTCAGCAGCCCCTCGAGGATATGCAGACGGTCCTCGACCTTGGCCAGGCGATGCTCGAGACGGCGACGCACGGTGGCACGACGATAACGCAGCCACTCGGCCAGCATCTCGTGCAGCGCCATCACGCGCGGGCGACCCTTGAGGTCGATGACGTTCATGTTGACGCGCGCGTTCTTCTCGAGATCCGTGGTGGCGAACAGGTGCGCCATCAGGCCTTCGATATCGACCCGATTGGAGCGCGGCTGAATCAGCAGGCGCGTCGGGTTCTCGTGGTCGGACTCATCGCGCAGGTCCGCGACCATCGGCAGCTTCTTGGCCTGCATCTGGGCGGCGATCTGCTCGATCACCTTGGCGCCGGAGACCTGATACGGCAGCGCCGTGATCACGATATCGCCTTCTTCCAGCACATAGCGGGCGCGCATCTTCACGCTGCCACGACCGGTGCGATAGAGCTTTGCGAGGTCGGTGCGCGGCGTGATGATCTCCGCCTCGGTGGGGAAATCCGGTGCCGGCAGGAAGTCCATCAGCTGATCGCTGTCGGAGTCCGGGTTGCGCAGCAGGTGGCGTGTGGCGGCCACGACTTCATGCACGTTGTGCGGCGGAATGTCGGTCGCCATGCCCACCGCGATGCCGGTGGTGCCGTTGAGCAGCACATTGGGCAGACGCGCCGGCAGCACCTTGGGCTCGTTCATGGTGCCATCGAAGTTGGGCACCCAGTCGACGGTGCCCTGGGAGAGCTCGGACAGCAGCACCTCGGAATATTTCGACAGACGCGATTCGGTGTAACGCATGGCCGCGAAGGACTTGGGGTCATCCTGGCTACCCCAGTTGCCCTGCCCATCCACCAGCGGATAGCGATAGCTGAACGGCTGCGCCATCAGCACCATGGCCTCGTAACAGGCGCTGTCACCATGCGGGTGGAACTTGCCCAGCACATCGCCGACGGTACGCGCCGACTTCTTGTACTTGGCGTTGGCCGTCAGGGACAGCTCGCGCATGGCGTAGACGATGCGGCGCTGTACCGGCTTCATGCCATCACCGACATGCGGCAGGGCGCGGTCGAGAATCACGTACATCGAGTAGTCGAGGTACGCCTTTTCGGTGTAGTCACGCAGGGCCAGACGTTCGACGTCCCCCTCCGCGACCTGGATATCCATGCTCATGGGCACTTGACCTTGATTACGAGCGTAAAACCGGGGAGCGCAAGACTCTGGCGCTCCCGAAAGAATGCTGTCGCGCAGCTTGTCTGGCTTTCGAAGTTCAGCTGCTCTCGAAGCCCAGTTGGCTTTCGAAGTTCAAATGGCTGTGAAAGCTCAACCGATGATCAGACCTCGATGTCAGCCATGTTGCCGTAGTCCTCGAGCCAGCTCTTGCGATCACTGGCGCGCTTCTTGGCCAGCAGCATGTCGAGCATCTCGTGGGTGCCGTCATCCGCGCTGCGTGTCAGCTGCACCAGGCGGCGAGTGTCCGGTGCCATGGTGGTCTCGCGCAGCTGCAGCGGGTTCATCTCACCCAGCCCCTTGAAGCGCTGCACGTTGGGCGTGCCACGCTTGCTCTCGAGCTGCTTGAGGATGTGCGCCTTCTCGCTCTCGTCCAGGGCGTAATGGACTTCCTTGCCCAGGTCGATGCGGTACAGCGGCGGCATGGCGACGAAGACGCGCCCGGCATCCACCAGCGCCGGGAAGTGCCGCACGAACAGCGCGCACAGCAGCGTGGCGATGTGCAGGCCATCGGAGTCGGCATCCGCCAGGATGCAGACCTTGTGGTAGCGCAGCTTGGTGAGATCATCCGAGCCCGGGTCCAGCCCGATGGCGACCGCGATGTCGTGGACTTCCTGGGAGGAGTAGATGTCATGCGACTCGACTTCCCAGGTATTGAGGATCTTGCCGCGCAGCGGCAGGATCGCCTGGGTCTCGCGGTTGCGACCCTGCTTGGCGCTGCCGCCAGCCGAGTCCCCCTCGACCAGAAACAGCTCACTGTCGGCAGGGTCGGAGCTTGAGCAGTCCGAGAGCTTGCCCGGTAGCGCAGGCCCGGAAGTGACCTTCTTGCGCGCGACCTTCTTGGCGCTTTTCAGACGGCGCTGGGCCGCCGAGATCACCAGTTCCGCCAGCGCTTCGGCCTGGTCGACATGATGATTGAGCCACAGCGAGAAGGCGTCCTTGACCACGCCGGAGACGAAGGCCGCGACACTGCGCGAGGACAGGCGCTCCTTGGTCTGACCGGCGAACTGTGGATCGAGCATCTTCACCGACAGCACGAAGGCGGCGCGCTCCCACAGGTCATCCGCACTCAGCTTGACGCCACGCGGCAGCAGACTGCGGTAGTCACAGAATTCCTTGAGCGCCTCGAGCAGGCCGGAACGCAGGCCATTGACGTGGGTGCCGCCCAGCGGCGTGGGGATCAGATTGACGTAGGGCTCCTGCACCAGCTCGCCGCCTTCCGGCAGCCACTGGATGGCCCAGTCGACGCCATGCTCCTCATCCTCGAAATGACCGACGAACGGCGATTCCGGCAGTCGCTCGAAACCATCGGTGGCACCGAGCAGATAGTCGCGCAGGCCATCCTCGTAATGCCAGGCCGTCTCGCTGCCATCCGTCTCGGTCAGCACGACCTTGAGCCCCGGGCACAATACCGCCTTGGCGCGCAGCAGGTGACGCAGGCGCGCCATCGCCAGACGCGGACTGTCGAAGTAGCTCTCGTCCGGCCAGAAACGCACCAGAGTGCCGGTATTGCGCTTGCCGACGGTACCGATCTGACTCAGCTCCTCGACCTTCTCGCCATTCTCGAAGGCAATGCGCTGACGCAGACCCTCACGGCAGACTTCCACCTCAAGGCGTGTCGACAGGGCGTTGACCACCGAGACCCCCACGCCGTGCAGGCCGCCCGAGAAGCGATAGCTGTCCTGGGAGAACTTGCCCCCCGCGTGCAGCTTGGTGAGGATCAGCTCGATCCCGGTCACACCATGCTCGGGGTGGATGTCAGTGGGCATGCCACGACCATCATCCGCCACCTCGATACCGCCGTCTTCCAGCAGCTTCACGCGTACTTCCTTCGCGTGACCCGCCAGCGCCTCATCGACGGAGTTGTCGATGACTTCCTGGACCAGGTGGTTGGGCCGAGTGGTATCGGTATACATGCCGGGCCGCTTGCGGACCGGTTCGAGGCCGGAGAGAACCTCGATGGAACTGGCGCTGTACTGACTCATCGCAGCCTTGTGTCCTTGGTGTTGACGTCCGGCAGACGCATCACGGATGGCGATGCCTCTGCCTGATTTCTGAAGAGAGTCGCCGCTGGCCGAACGATCCGATGACGGATTCATCTTCCTGACCGGCCCGCACGCCCAACCGTCCTCGACACGTTAGCAGGGTGCGACGTGGAAGGATGTCGCAAGCGACGGGGCCAGACGATGGCCGGCATGCGCCATGATGGCAGGCAGGTACTCCGCCAGTCTGGCAAATCCATGATCCCCTCCCGGCGTGAGGATCAGCCGGCAATCCTGATAGAGGCTTGCGGCATCGTTGACGTCCAATGTCTCGTCCGCCGTGGCAAGCAGCACGAGGGTGCGCTGCGGCGTGACGGGGATCGCTTCCAGTGCGGCCAGCGCCGGCCCGAATGCTTCGGTGACGGTGAAGGACTCGCCGGTATAGGGGTTGGCGTGGGTCGACCCCAGCCATGCCGTGACAAGCCTGACCGGGCGCACGGCTGGATTGATCAATACCGTGCGCGGCCCCTGACGCCATACGCTCTGCTCGCGGCCCTGGGGTCCATCGAGTCGCGCAGCCTCACGCGCGGCAAGCCAGGTGCTCAGAAAGCCACCCATGGAGCTGCCGATCACCACGATGGCGTCGTCACAGGCAGGGTCAGCCGGGTCGAGATCCAACTGCGCGCAGAGCGCCTGGTAGGCCTCCTCCACCACCGCCTGCCCGGCAGCGGGTTGAGGTGGGATGTCAGGCGCGACGCAGGGCAGACCGAATTCGGCGGCCGCACGCTTCATCAACTGCGCCTTGGGCGAGCAACTGGCCGAGTTGAAACCATGCAGGTACAACACGCCCCTGACCGGAGGAACGACAACGCCTGCCTGCGCAGGGTAATGGGGACGGCTCATCAGCGCTCCCGACACGCGCGAACCGAACGGCTCACGCTCGGTTCGCGGCAAGGTGTCTAGTGTAAACGATTGATTCCCATATAGGATAGCGAGAATACTGTATAAATCAACAGAGGATGATCGCCTGCGTGATCCCCCCGTCAGCGCGGGTCCTGCCCCTGGGCGGCCCACACGGACTCGATCAAGGCACGACTGGAAGCGTCCAGCTGCTCGAAGCCTTCTCCCGTGGTCATGGTCGCTTCCGTCGCGGTGGCGATCTGCTTGCCCAGCTCCACGCCCCACTGATCGAACGGATTGATGTCCCAGATGGTGGCCTGGACGAAGACCTTCTGCTCGTAAAGCGCGATCAGGGCCCCCAGGGTTTCCGGCGTCAGCGCTTCCAGCAGCAGGGTGGTCGAGGGCTGATTGCCACGATAACGCTTGTGATTCGGCTGGGCCTCGTCACCCGGTATCGCGTCATCGCCCAGCATCAGCACGCGCGACTGGGCAAAGCAGTTGGCCAGTGTCAGACGGTGCTGCGCCTTGAGGTGGGCACGGGTCTCGGCGTCCTCGACGTGGTCATAGCGACGCATCGGCGCGATGAAGTCACATTCCACTGCCTGGGTGCCCTGATGCAGCAGCTGATAGAAGGCATGCTGGGCGTTCGGGCCCAGCTGGCCCCACAGCACCGGGCAGGTGGAGTAATCGACCATCTCGCCATCGTTGGTGACCGACTTGCCGTTGGATTCCATTTCCAGCTGCTCGAGGTAGCTGGCGAAGTATTCCAGGCGGCCGTCGTAGGGCAGGATGGAGTGGGCGCGAATATCGAGGAAGTTGTTGTTCCAGATCCCCGCCAGCGCCAGCAATACCGGCAGATTGTCTTCCAGCGGTGCGGTGCGGAAATGCTCATCCAGCTCATGCGCCCCCGCCAGCAGGCGACGGAAGTTGTCCATGCCGACATTGAGCGCGATGGGCAGTCCGATGGTGCCCCACAGCGAGTAGCGCCCGCCGACCCAGTCCCAGAACAGCAGCTGATGTTCCGGCGCGATGCCCCACTCGCTCATCTTCTCCGGCTTGGCGGAAGCGCCGATGAAGTGCTGGCGATTGATCAGTCCTTCCAGACGGCCTTGCGGGTCAAGGCGCGACTTCAGCCAGTCACGCGCGGTGCGCGCATTGGAGAGCGTGTCGATGGTGGAGAATGACTTGGACGACAGGATGAACAAGGTGGTTTCCGGACTGAAGGACTGCAGGTAGTCCGCCAGCTGTGAGCCATCCATGGTCGAGGCGAAGTGCACGCCGACCTCATGGACGCCCTTGGGACGGCAATCGCTCAGCGCGCTCGAGACCATCAGCGGCCCCAGGTCCGAGCCACCGACCCCCAGATTGACCACATCGGTGATCGGCTTGCCGGTGGCGCCACGCCACTGCCCGCTATGGAAGGTCTCGACCATCTCGGCGAGCCGCTCGAGGCTCTCGTGGATGGCAGGTACCACATCCTCGCCATCCACCTCGAGACTTGCTGAGCGTGGCAGACGCAGGGCCGCGTGCAGGGCCGGGCGATCTTCCGAGCGATTGACGTGCTCACCGGCCAGCAGACGCTTGATGCCCTGCTCGACACCGGTTTCCCGCGCCAGCTCCAGCAACAGCTCCAGGGTCTCCTGCTTGAGACGCTGCTTGGAGAGATCCAGGCGCAGGCCCGCGGCAGAACGGGTGAAGGTCGTCACTCGATCGCGCCCTTGCGCCGCATCCTCGGCGAACAGGTCCTTCAGGTGCACATCGGCCATCTGCTCCTGATGATGACGCGCGAGGGCCTGCCAGGCCTGACTGTTACGGCGGGCAGAACGTGCAGACGATGGAGTGGACATGGCCACCTCTCTCCTTGAAGTGTCGCGACCGGCCCTGCGTGGCCCGGTCAGAAATCGGTTGATGGAGGCATCATCGGCAAGCCGCGGCGGGTGCGTCAGGCACCTCGAATGCGTAGAATGGCGGGCCCAGCAGGGCACTCAGCCCAGCCGCTCCCCGGCCAATGGCATGTCGCCCAGGCCCTCTGCCCGATGAAGCCTTGATCCATGAGTGATGCATCTTACCGTGACGCGATATTTACGACACCCCTTGACCGTGTTGCCAGCTTCTCCTTCGACGAACAGGTCGTCAGCTGCTTCCCGGACATGCTGCGCCGTTCGGTGCCGGGGTACGGTCAGATCATCGCCATGCTGGGGCTGATGGCCCGCGCCCACCTGCGCCCTGGCGCACGCGTCTATGATCTGGGCTGCTCGCTGGGGGCTGCCAGCATGGCACTGGCACGTGAGATGGCGGCCCAGGACATCGAGATCGAAGCCGTCGATCTGTCCCGGCCGATGGTCGAGCGCGCCAGCCGCGAGCTCGCCGACGCCTTCCCGGACCATCGCATCAACGTCAGTGAAGCCGATATCCGCACCCTGGAGTACCAGCCTGCCGGCATGATCGTGGTCAACTTCACCCTGCAGTTTCTGCCGCCGCAGGACCGCGACGCCGTGATCGACAAGCTGTTTGCGGCGCTGGAGCCCGGCGGCGTGTTGATCCTGTCCGAGAAGATCATCAGCGACGACCCGGTCGAGAACGCCTGGTTGATCGAGCGCTATCATGACTTCAAGCGCGCCAACGGCTACTCCGACCTCGAGATCTCGCAGAAACGCGAAGCGCTGGAGGACGTGATGAAGCCCGACAGTCTCACCACTCACCATGCGCGCCTGGCACGCGCCGGCTTCGCGCGCAGCCACACCTGGCTGCAATACCTGAACTTTGCCTCGATGGTCGCTTTCAAAGCCGCCGAATGACCGCTACGCCTGCACGGACCCGACCCAGCGCATGAGCATCTCCCCCTACGATCGTGATCTTTACCGCGCCTTCACCGAGCTTGCCTGTGAGCCAGGCGCCGTCGGTGACGGCTTCGCCCGCTGGCTGGGCGCCCTGCCCGAGCAACTGGCCAAGGGTCTGGACCGCAAGCGCCATGCTGACCTCAAGGCCTGGCATGGGGCACTGGAGAAGCTGCCGACGCTACCTGACGAGCGCGAGGTGCAGCTGGACGCCGACCGTGTCGGTGCATGCTTTCCGACTGGCCTGAGCACGGGCCAGCAACGCCAGAGCGAGAATCTGCTGCGCGCCATGATGCCGTGGCGCAAGGGCCCCTATCAGCTCGACGAGATCCATATCGATACCGAATGGCGCTCCGACTGGAAGTGGCAGCGCCTCGCGCCGCATCTGTCGGATCTCACTCACCGTCGCGTGCTGGATGTCGGGGGCGGCAATGGTTACCACGGCTGGCGCATGGTCGGCGCTGGTGCCGCCTTCACGCTGGTGATCGACCCTTCCCCGCGCTTCTACTGCCAGTTCCATGCCGTGCGTCACTTCATCGGCGCGGATCACCCCCAGGGGCGCAACCTGCACTTCCTGCCGGTGGGCATCGAGGACGTCCCCGCGAAGATGGCCGCCTTCGACACCGTGTTCTCGATGGGGGTGCTCTATCATCGCCCCTCGCCGATGGACCACCTTTTCCAGCTGCGCGATGCCCTGCGCCCCGGCGGCGAACTGGTGCTGGAGACCCTGGTGGTGGAAGGTGACGTGACGACGGTACTGATGCCCGGCGAGCGCTACGCCGCCATGCCCAATGTCTACTTCCTGCCGTCCTCCCGGGCGCTGGCCCACTGGTGTGAGCGCGCCGGTTTCAAGGACGTGCGCATCGTCGATGAAGCGGTGACCACGCTGGATGAGCAACGCTCGACCGAGTGGATGACCTATCACTCGCTGAGCGACTTCCTCGACCCTGACGACCCACGCCTGACCCGTGAAGGCCATCCGGCACCACGGCGTGCGGTGCTGATCGCCACGCGCGCCTGATCTGCGCAGCACCTTCTCTCCCAGCGATGTCTGCGCCAGGGCAGACGACACACGACGGCGGCGCTCATCGAGCACCGCCGTCTTCGTCTCTCGCGTCACACGATGCCCAACCGCCGGGCCTGTCGATACAGATTGCCGCGATCGACCTTGAGCCTGCGCGCGGCCTCTGCCCAGTTGCGATCACTCGCCAGCCAGACCCGCGAGATGTGCTCGCGCTGAAACGCCTCGGTGGCGTCACGCAACCCCAGCGCTTCATCGATGTCCTGCAGGACATGACGCTGCGCCGGGTTCGCTCCCCCCGCCTGAATCGTGCCATGCCCCTCCTGTGCGGCGTGGAGGGCAATGCCACCGGCCTGCTCGTGCGCCACCTCGGCACTCGTCTCCAGCCCCAGCAGCTCCGGCGTGATCACCACCAGCTGACGCCCATCGGCGCGCAGGCGCGTCGGATGAGCCCCCTGCGCCAGCCGCGCATGCAGGGCGGCGCGACTCAGACAGTGCTCCAGCTCACGCACGTTGCCGGGCCACGGGTAGTCACACAGCAGACGCTCCGCCGCCGGCGTCAGGCGCAGATTGCCCAGCCCGAGGCGCGTGCGGTTGTGCTCGAGAAAGGTTCCCGCCAGCGCCAGCAGATCCGCTCGTCCGCGCTCACGCAGCGGCGGTACCCTGAGCGGATAGACGCTCAGGCGGTGGTAGAGATCTTCGCGGAAATGCCCGGCGGCGACTTCGGCCTCGAGATCACGATTGGTCGCCGCGATGACGCGCACGTCCACCCTGACCACGCGATCGCTGCCCAGCGGCTGCAATTCACCTTCCTGCAGCACCCGCAGCAGCTTGGGCTGCAGCGCCAGTGGCAGCTCACCGATCTCGTCCAGCAGCAGGGTGCCGCCATCGGCCATCACGAAATGGCCACGGTGATCATGGGACGCGCCGGAGAAGGCCCCTCGCCGATGCCCGAACAGCGCACTCTCGACCAGTTCCGGTGCCAGCGCGGCACAGTTGATGCGCACCAGAGGCCGACTGGCGCGACGCGACGCATCGTGCAACCGCTGGACCACACCCTCCTTGCCCACCCCGGTCTCGCCCGTCACCAGCACCGTCATGTCGGTATCGGCCACCGCTTCCAGCTGTGCCTCCAGTCTCGCCATCGCTGGCCCGCGCTGCGGACAGGTCCTCTGGGCCTGCGGTGTCATGCCCGGCGCAAGCGCTGGCATGCCGGTCAGCAGAGCGGCCCCACGCTCAAGCCGTGATGCCAGCGCCAGACAGCAGGTGGGCAGCCTCAGCAGGTCATGAAGCTCCTGATGCTCCTGATACTCCTGCGCCAGGACGTCTGCCAGCTCGGCATCGCCGATCTGCCGAATCTCCAGCGCTTCCAGCGGGGCCAGCACGCCGGGTGTCAGCGCATCGAAGGTCATCACGCCCAGCAACCTGTCCCCTTCGCGCAGCGCGATACCCGCACAGTCGTGCACCAGCAGATCCGGCCCATGCACTTCCCCCAACAGGCCATCGAAGGGGTCCGGCAGGTCACTGTCCACCGCGAAGCGATAGACACCGGTGTGCTCGGCAATCGCCTTGAGCCGCGGATGCTCTGACAACGCAAAGCGCCGGCCGCGCACCTCGGCAGGTAGCCCATGCGTGGCCAGCGGCAGCAACTCGTCACGCTCCGGCAGATAGCGCATCAGCGTCGCGGCCTCACCGGGCAGACGCTGCATGATCGCGGCCAGCAGACGGGTCCATGGCAAGGCACGCCGCTTGCCGCCCTCCTCTTCCGTCAACCAGGCAGCAAGCCAGGCGTTCAGGGCGGCAAGGGGCGTATCATTGCGTGGCAAGGGAGTCTCGGGCATGCGGGATTCCTGACGTCAGTCAACCGGAAATGGCGGGCGAGGTACTGGGTGATGAGCACGCGGCTCACGCGACGGCGTGTCGCAAGACATCGTCATGGCGACAGATGATGTCATCATGACACGCAAGATGTCATCTTGACACATTCTCACGTCGTGTATTTTTCACATCACCACTCTCGGGGACGCATGGATACTGGCCTGACGAGTTGGCATGGCCCTTGCTCTCTTCATGGCGACATTCATCACGAGGTACCGTCATGCTGACCAACGCCCAGGAAGACCTGATCGCCGCCACCGCTCCCGTCGTCGCCGAGCACCTCAACGCCATTACCGCGCGCTTCTATCCGCTGATGTTCGAGCGCTATCCCGAAGTGAAGCCGCTGTTCAATCAGACGCACCAGGCCAGTGGTGGTCAGGCCCGTGCGCTGGCCGGCGCCGTGCTCGCCTATGTCGGCGCACGCCACTCGCGTGAAGCGGTGGACCGCCTGCTCGCGCCCGTGGTCAGCAAGCACGTCTCGCTCAATATCCTGCCCGAGCACTACCCCATCGTCGGCGAGTGCCTGATGGCCGCCATCGGTGAGGTGCTGGGAGACGCCGTCACGCCGGAGATCGCCGACGCCTGGGGCGCCCTCTACGGAGAGCTGGCCGCCGTGCTGATCGCCGCCGAGCAGGGCCGCTACGACAGCTTCGCTGCCACTCGCGGCGGCTGGCAGGGGCTGCGCCGCTTTCGCATCGTGCGCACTGAGGACGAGAGCCGCGAGATTCGCTCGCTGTACCTGGCGCCGGTGGAAGGGCCGATGTTCTCCTTCCTGCCGGGCCAGTACATCGGCATGCGCCTGACGACGCCGCAGGGCGTGATCCATCGCCACTACAGCCTGTCACACGCGCCGGACGAGCGCTTCTGCCGTATCTCGGTCAAGCGTGAAGACCACGGTCAGTCCAGCCAGTATCTGCATGCGCTGAACGTGGGTGACGAGATCGATCTGCTGCCGCCGGCCGGCGAGCTGACCTTCGAACATGCCACGCCCCAGAGCCCCGAGGCCCCGGTACTGCTGCTGTCTGCCGGGGTCGGCCAGACACCGATGCTCTCGCTGCTGGAGGCAGCGCTCGCGGCGGGCCGTCAGGTGATCTATCTGCATGCGGCCCGCAATCCCGAGGTACATGCCTTCGACACCACGCTGCAATCACTGGTCGCGCAGTATCCTGAGCAGCTGCATTATCAGGTCTGCTACGAGAAGGCTGACACTCTGCCGACGCATGCGCACCTGGGCATCATCGAGCGCGACTGGCTGGCACGTCAGATTGCCGCGACAGGTGCCAGTGCCGAGTCCCTGCAGGCCTTCGTGATCGGTCCGCATGGCTTCATGCAGAGCATGATCCAGCACCTCAATCGCATCGGCGTACCGCTCACCCAGTGCCATCATGAGCACTTCGGCCCCTCCACACCGCTTGCCATCGACGCCGCTGCCGCCTGATGCGCTGACGTGACCCGCACCATGCAAAAAGCCCCCATCGCCTTGCGGCCATGGGGGCTTCTGCGTTCTCCGGCTTCATATCCAGCAGGCCGTGTTGTTATCGCGTGTCCAGCGTTGTTGTTATCGGGTCATGCGACGGAGTCGACCGTGCCGGCTCGACTCCGTTACCGCGACTCATGTTGCCAAGGCTCTGTTGCCAAGACTCATTTGCCAAGACTTAGTTGCAAAGACTCTGTTGCAAAGACTCAGTTGCCACGGCCCAGCAGCTCACGCACGTCGCGGGCTTCCCAGTGCGGGAAGTGCTTGCGTACCAGCGCGTTGAGATCGGCTTCAAACGCGGCCCAATCGGTCTGCTGCGTGGTTGCCTGCGTGCCGGAGCGGCCCACGCCACGAATCATGCCCGCGCCGACGGTCACGTTGCTCAGACGATCGATGACGATGAAGCTGCCGGTGCCCGGGCTTGAACGGTAGTCGTCCACCGGCACCGACTGGGTCAGCTCGAGCTGGACGCGGCCGATGGCGTTCAGTGCCAGGCTGTCACCCTCGTGATGCTCCAGCGTGTTGACGTCGTAGAGGTAGTCGATGGCGCTGACCTGACCGGTCAGGTCGCGGGTCGCCAGCTTGATATCGTACTGGCGGCCCGGCTGCAGCGGCTTCTCGTGCATCCAGACGACATCCGCTTCCAGCGCATTGGAAAGCGGCAGTTCGGCATCCGCCGCCACCAGCCAGTCGCCACGCGAGATGTCGATCTCGTCGTCGAGCGTCAGGGTGATGGCCTGCCCCGGATAGGCAATCTCCAGATCACCATCGAAGGTGACGATGCGCTCGATGGTCGAGGTCTTGCCGGACGGCAGCACCTTGACGCTGTCACCCGGACGCACGACACCGGCCGCCAGCGTGCCGCAGTAACCGCGAAAATCGAGGTTGGGACGATTGACGTACTGCACCGGGAAGCGCAGATCGCTGAGGTTCTGATCGCGAGTCAGTTCGACGGTTTCCAGCACCTCCAGCAGCGACGGTCCGGCCTGACCATCGACGGTGTACCAGTCGAGTGACGGGCTGCGATTGACGACGTTGTCGCCCTTGAGCGCAGACATCGGCACGAAGCGGATATCCGGTGCATTCAACTTGTCGGCGAATTCCTGATACTCGGCGACGATCTCGTTGAAGCGCGCCTCGGAGTAGTCGACCAGATCCATCTTGTTGACCGCGATCACCAGATGCTGGATACCCAGCAGGTCGGCGATGAAGCTGTGACGACGGGTCTGGGTCTGCACGCCGTAGCGCGCATCGATCAGAATGATCGCCAGGCTCGCGGACGAGGCACCGGTGGCCATGTTGCGGGTGTACTGCTCATGCCCCGGGGTATCGGCGATGATGAACTTGCGCTTGTCGGTCGAGAAGAAGCGATAGGCGACATCGATGGTGATGCCCTGCTCGCGCTCGGACTGCAGGCCATCGACCAGCAGGGCCAGATCGACCTCGTCACCGGTGGTGCCGCTGGTCTTGGAGGCCTGGGTGATGGAGGCCAGCTGGTCTTCGTAGATCAGCTTGGAATCGAACAGCAGACGACCGATCAGGGTCGACTTGCCGTCATCGACGCTACCGCAGGTGATGAAGCGCAGCAGGTCCTTGCGCTCGTGTTCTTGCAGGTAGGCTTCGATATCCGCGGAAATCTTGTCTGACGCGTGGGACACACTCTTCTCCTTGCCGCTGTCATGGGCCTGATGAGCTGGCGAGCCAGTATCACGAGCCAGTGCCTCGTGAGGCTGCGAGCCGATTCATCAGGCGAATTGTTCGTTCAGGTCATCAAGCACGAGGCGGAATCAACAGGATGGGGCCTCGTGAGGAAATGGGCCTAGCGAGAATTGGCGACTAGAAATACCCTTCGCGCTTCTTCTTCTCCATCGAGCCTGCCTGATCGTGATCGATGGCACGACCGGAGCGCTCGCTGGTACGGGTCAGCAGCATTTCCTGGATGATTTCCGGCAGGGTCGCGGCGGTGGATTCCACGGCGCCGGTCAGCGGATAGCAGCCCAGGGTGCGGAAGCGCACGGACTTCATCTCCGGCACTTCGCCGTCCTTGAGCGGCAGACGGTCGTCATCGACCATGATGTCGAGGCCATCACGCTTCACCACCGGACGCACGGCGGAGTAGTAGAGCGGCACGATCTTGATGGACTCGAGGTAGATGTACTGCCAGATGTCCAGCTCGGTCCAGTTGGAGAGCGGGAAGACGCGGATGGACTCGCCCTTGTTGATCTTGGAGTTGTAGATGTTCCACAGCTCCGGACGCTGATTCTTGGGGTCCCAGCGGTGGTACTGGTCACGGAAGGAGTAGACACGCTCTTTCGCGCGTGAAGCTTCCTCGTCACGACGCGCACCGCCGAAGGCCGCATCGAAACCATGCTTGTCCAGCGCCTGCTTCAGAGACTGGGTCTTCATGATGTCGGTGTACTTGGCGCTGCCGTGCTCGAACGGATTGATGTTCGCCTCGACGCCTTCCTGATTGATGTGCTCGATCAGTTCCATGCCGACTTCCGCGGCCATCTCATCGCGGAACTTGATCATCTCCTGGAATTTCCAGGTGGTGTTGACGTGCATCAGGGGGAACGGCGGCACGCCCGGCGCGAAGGCCTTGCGCGCCAGATGCAGCATCACGGCGGAGTCCTTGCCGATGGAGTAGAGCATGACAGGATTGGAGAACTCGGCCGCCACTTCACGAATGATGTGGATGGACTCGGCCTCGAGCTGCTTGAGGTGGGTCTGACGTTCGGGGGTAAGCATCGCGTGCGGCAACCTCGTGAGCGCTGGGAGTCGCCCTGGAAGGCGGCCCGTGACAATCAGTGGGCGTGCCCGCGGGTCGTGTCGATCGAGATGACTCTCACTCTCTCACCCCCCACGGAGCATGCTGGATACCGATACGGTACCCGCGCCGCCTTGATAACGTCAAAGAATCAGAAAATATCTTTTAAGATCAAAAATGAATACATGACCTCCGCTGCCCCGGGGCACGTCAGCCCCACGCCGATGGCGAAACGCCGCGAGCGGGAGCGCGAAGGCGCTCACAGGCTGACACGCTCCACCCAGGTCTCGAGGCGCTCTCCGTCGAGATCCACGACCCTGAAGCCAGGCCGTGCCGCTTCATCGACGGCGAAATCATGGCTGAGCGGCGCGAACTGGTCTGACGTGGAGGGCACGCCATAGACGGCGACACTGCCCTGCCCGCTCGGGCGCCGGGTGGCGAAAGCCTGATGGATATGGCCGCACAGGATGGCCCGCACCTGCGAGTGATGACTCAGGGTGTCCCACAGGGCTTCACGGTCGGCCAGGCCCAGCTGATCCATCCAGTCCGAGTCGATCGGCACTGGATGATGATGCATCGCCAGCAGCGTCGGCCTCGTATCCTCCTCGAGCGACAGCGACAGCGCCGCCAGCTGCTCGCGGCCAAGCTCGCCCCCTGCCTGTCCAGAGATGCGCGAGTCCAGACACAGCAGACGCCAGTCACCAAGATCAAGCTCTTGATGGAAAGGACGCAGCTCCTGCATGAAATCCGGGTGGTCATGATTGCCGGCGAACCAGAACCACGGACACCCCAGGGCATCGAACAGCTCCCCCGCCAGACGGTAGGAGGCAGGGCTCTCATCCTGGCTGACATCCCCGGTCACCAGCAGGATGTCGGGACGCAGGCTTGAAGCGTGCGCCATCACGGCCTCCAGCTGACGCAAGGGGAAGCCCAGTCGTGAGCGCGCGTCAGGGTCGGCACGCAGATGACAGTCACTTATCTGGATCAGTCGCATGGGTCTCTCGAACAGCGGAAAAAAGAACAGAACCGCGATGGCCGGGCCATCGCGGTTCTTTCAGGCAGTCAAGCGGACAGCCGGTCAGGTGTGGAATCCGCAACGCGAATTCTCTTTCTGATCATGACGCTGGCGCTGCCCTCACTCCCCCATCCCGGCGGGCCTCACGACAGCCTCGTCACGGCAATCGCGTCACGGCAGCCTCGTCACGAGAACCTCGTCATGGCAACTCGGGCACATCGGCTTGCCCGAAAGCCTGAGCATGGCTCAACCACTCGCCGAGAAAACGATTAAGCTGAAGCTTTTCATCCGGCTGGTGCATGCGAGGGTTCGGATAGCGGTTGCGCCCCGAGAAATGCCGTTGACGCTGGAAGTCGGTGACTTCGGCCATGCGTACATCGTGATAGAGATGCACGCTCATCCGCGGGGAATCGATGATGTGATCCAGCACGCCAGTCTGGGCAACCGTGACCATGGTGGTATAGGGCGCGCACTCGACCACCTCGAGCAACAGGGTACCGAAGTGGCCCTGATTGCCCGCCAGGGGAAAGGCGAAGCTGTCCCCCGCCTCGGCCTTGCCGAGGATGCGCGTGAGGCGCAGATAATTGGACCCGCACTCGGCATGGAGTGCTTTTAGGTCGGCCACATAGGCTTTCTTGACCTGCATGGGCAAACTCCTTGCGAATCTCAGAACATTGGCGTGCTGTCTAGCAGGGCACACCCTGTATCGTGCATGGCATGATGCGGGCAAAGCGCGACAGATCAAGCGCCGTGAGAGCGCCCGGCAGCGGGGTTTCGGCGCTCGGCACTGACGCAGGCATTGATCGACTGCCGGCCTGCCGGTGGCAGCAAGCCTCTAGAATAGCAGTTCTGGTGGGCAGGTTGAGGAACCCTGCGTGAGCCACGGGGGATTGCCAAGCAACGCCTTCGCTGTCTCAGGCGTGCATCACCCGCAGTGCAGCACGCTCCCGCAACAGCCACTGCATGGCCATGATCGCCATGGCATTGCCAAGCCTGCCCTGCTCCAGAAGCGACAGAGCCGCCTGGAAATCGAGCACATGCACGCGAATATCCTCGTTCTCTTCCGCCAGCCCATGCACCCCGCCCAGTCCGCTGCTGTCGCATAGCCCGATGAACAGGGTGACCTCTTCGGTGCAGGCGCCGGGGCTGGGGTAATAGCGGTAGAGCTCGATCAGCTCCTTCAACTCGCAACCGGCCTCCTCGACCGCCTCACGCCGCGCGACCTCCGCCGCACTTTCCTGCTTGTCCACCAGGCCGGCGATGGGCTCCAGACTCCAGGGGGTGCGCTCGTCCTCGAGCATGCCGGCCCGGATCTGCTCGACGAAGACCACACGATCCGTCACCGGGTCATAGGGCAGCACACCGACGGCATCATGGCGAACATGCACCTCGCGCTGGATCACATCACTCCAGCCACCGTTGAAACGCCGATGGCGAAGCTCGCGCTGCTCCAGGCGAAAGAAACCGTCCTGCAGCACCCTGGTCTCGACCCGTTCGACATCGTCATGCGCAAAGACCTGCTGCCCTGCCACGTGCTCTGGTGTATCGCTCATGCATCCTCCTTGGCTGAAGTCGCATTATCCCGACCTCGCCCTGCGCTGGCCAGCCCGCCCACTGGACGTGAAAGCGGCACTGTCCGAAGGAAGTGCCCCTCGTCCAGTGCCGCCGAACGGTCACCGTTGTCCTGAAGCCGCGTGCGCGACACTCACTCCAGTCGTGTGATCAATGCCTTGATCTCGCGCTTCAGCTCCTGATCGGCCAGCTCACGATTGGGCCGAGCCGGGCCCTTGAGCGCGAGCCGTGCATGCTTGAGTGCCTCGGCCTTCCTGCCCTCGGAGGCCAGATAGTCGGCATAGTAGAAATTGGTATCCATGCCCTGAGGATTGACGGCCAGCCCCTGACGCAGCACCTCCCCCGCCTTGTCATCATCGCCAAAGCCGACCGGCCAACCCGGCGCCTTGTCATACAGCGCCCCGAGCGTCACGTAGGCAGAGGCATTGTCGCCCCGGGGGTCAAGCTTGATGGCCTGCTCAAGGGTGGCCTTGGCTTCCTTGGCCAGATCCAGCGCCCCCAGTCCCCCTCGCGCCTTGGCCCACGACGCCAGGATGATACCCTCCCAGGTCAGCACATGGGCGTTGTCCGGGTATTGGTCCGCCAGCGCGCGCACTTCCTTGCCCAAGGCCTCCATGCCGGTTTCCTGAGCGTCCCCGGAGGACTGATAGTTGACCTGGGCCCAGCGTTTCATGAGTCCGAAGACGGCATCATCTCCTTCGGCGGCCTGGACGCCGGTCATGCCGGCCAGCGTGATGCCCAGCGCCATGCCTCCTGAGAGCATCAGCTGGTAGACACGATGCGTGGCGCGACGAGTACGGCGTAGCGATGACGGGATTGGCATGGACAGCTCCCTGAAATTCATTATTGTTGGCGGGATGATACGGCAATGCCCTTGAGACCTGCGCCTTGGCAGGCGTGCTGGCGAATTGCCGCAATGGCGATATCACGAGAACGTGAACGGCATGCCAAGACTGTAACGAACGTTTGAATCTGCCGCCACCCCCCCTTGGTCGCAGGCCTCAACGCAAGACAGCGCCCTTTGCGGGCGCTTGCCCTTCATTTTCGCAGGCTGTGGAGAAAGACATGCAAGGTCGTAACATGACGCGCTGGCGCGATCCCAAGACCGATCCGCGTCAGGAAAAGAAGAGCAACGTGATCACTCCGCAGGGCCACGCGAAGATGAAGGCGCTGGCCGACCACCTGAGGCGCGTCAGGCGGCCGGAGCTGTCGCGCAAGACGGGCGAGGCCGCCGCCATGGGGGATCGCAGCGAGAATGCGGATTACACCTACAACAAGAAGGCACTGAATCAGACCATCGCCAAGATCGCCTATCTGGAAAAGCGTCTGGATGAACTGACCATCGTCGACCGCCTGCCCGCGGATCTGGAGCGCGTGTATTTCGCGGCCTTCGTGACGCTGGAGGATGAACAGGGAGAGGAGATGGAGATACGCATCGTCGGCCCTGATGAGACCGACAACGCGCGCCGCTGGATCAGCGTCGATGCCCCCCTCGCCCGGGCACTGCTGGGCAAGGGGCTGGATGATGACGTGAGCGTGGCAGCGCCGGGCGGCGAGACCACCTACATCATCACGGCCATCCGCTATCAGTCGCCGGAGGCGTAAGCGGCGGGCTTGGCATCAGGTCGCAGGGAATCAGTCCACAGAGGGTCAGCGTGCCTTGCGTGCACGATAGACCTTGAACTGGCGCGTTTCGGCCAGCACCTCGAATTCGCCGAAGGCCGTCTGCAACAGATCCGGATAGGGCAGGAAGGCATTGGCCACCAGCGTCAGGGTACCACCCGGCACCAGGTGATCCGGCGCCTGGCTGATCAGACGCGCCGCCGGTCCGTAATCGATATCGCGCTCATGATGGAACGGCGGATTGGCCACGATGGCCTCGAACCGCTCGCCCTCGAACGCCGCGAAGACATCGCTCAGGCGTACGTCCGCCTCAAGCCCGTTGAGCGCCAGACTGCGCCGGGTTGCCTCCACCGCGAAGGCACTGACATCGCCTGCCATCACGCGCGCACCGTGACGCGCCATCCAGCAGCTGATGATGCCGTCACCCGCCCCGATATCCAGCGCCCGCTTGTAGCCACGGGTCGGCAGGTTCTCCAGCAGCAGCGCGGTACCCGGGTCCAGCTTGGCATTGCCGTAGAGGCCCGGATGGCTGGTCAGGCGCAGCTCCAGCGCCTCGAATTCGCCCCAGCCTTCTGTCCATTCTCCAGCCACTGCCAGTGGCGATTCACTGCTGGCGGCCTGTTCGGCCGTCAACTCACGCGTGGCGGATGACCACAGCTGGCAACGACGCGCAGTATCGTCCTTGCGGGCCGTCATTCCCAGTGCCTTGAGGATGCGCTCAGCGCGCTTGATGCCACCGTTGACCTCGCCCACCACCTTGATCGGCGTACCTGCCGGCAATACATGGCACAGCGCCACCAGCCACCACTCGCCCAGCGCATGCGCCTTGGGCCAGAACAGCAAGGCACCCGCCGCCTCGCCAATCGTGCTATCCGCGCGGGCTTCGGCAAAGGCCACCGCATGGCTGACCTGGTGCCCGGCCTCCCGCGCGGCATTCACGATGCCGGTGTCATGCCCCCAGACACGCCGCTGGCGGTCCGATGACAGCCACCAGTCATCACGCGGTGCAGCGACCCACAGCCAATCACGGAAATCACTGTCCTGGCGTTCAAGCAACTGGCAGGCGGGGGTTTGAGCAGACATGAAGACTCCGAAAAGATAGGAAACGGCAGATGATGAACAGCAAGACGGCGTAGAAGCCTGCGCCGTGACACCTCAGGCAGGGCGCACCAGCTCATAGTGCAGATAGCGTCCGAGATGGACGAAGGGGGGCGTGCGCCAGTGCTGGCACTCGAGGGCCAGCAGTTTCTGCATGTCCCCCTCACTCAGCGGGTCGCGCGAGCGCAGATAATCATGGAAGACTCGCAGCCCTGTCAGCTCACGCACCTCAAGCCCGGCCTCCTCGGCCCACTGGCGAATCTCGATATCACGCAGCGGCGAGATGGGCGTCAGACGCTTGCCCGTTCCCCATCCGGCCAACCGCCCGTCCAGCACCTTGTCGAAGTTGCCCTTGGTGACGTTGGAGAATGCCAGCGCGTCGCGATTGAAGACGCTCAATGACATCACGCCACCCGGTGCCAGCAGCTGTGCCAACAGCAGAACCCCTTCACGCGGAGAGACCAGCCACTCAAGAACGGCATGGCAGACCACCACCGGCCATTGTCGGTGGGCCGCGGCGGCGAACCCCTGCAGATCACGTCCATCCCAGGTCAGGCGCTCTGTTAGGGTGTCCTGCGTCAGCGGGGCCGCATCCTCCTCTGGAGAGGACAGTCGCTGCATGGCGCGCTCACGCATCTCACCGGAAGGCTCGACCAGCGTCAGCTGATGGCCACGCGACAACCACCAGTGCGCCATCTGACCAAGTCCGGCCCCGATCTCGAGCACCTGGGTGGCCGGCAGATGGGCGAAACGCTCCTCCATCAACTGGCGAGTCAGCGCCAGACGCACCCTGCCACGCTCGGTGGTATAGAAGCCGCGCTCGAACTTTTCCGCCAGCCCGTCGAAATGACGATCCGCCGTGGCACGACGGACACGGGACTCCCCTCGGACAGGCGGGTTGGAAGCATCAGACATGGCAGACAGGATCTCGAACGTGAAGGAATCGGAGGTCACGACTGAACGACAGTCGGCAGTGCAGACGCCGAAAAGGCGCCGCGCGGGACAAGGCGGCAGGTAGGCTACTCCATCAAAGCCAGAATGCAAGCAGACTGCGGCGCAGAGCCCTGACATCCGGCCGGGAAGGCGGCATTCCCCCGCTCATTGAATCCACGTAACATGGCACCCTCCGCTCATCCCGCTCCCCTTGCCTCAGACCGAGCGCCGGATCCCCGGCAGTCTTCCGTCACTGGCACCGCTGGGAGTTGATGGCTCATCCCACATCTTTTCGGACAGATGGCCACCATGAAACAACGCGTCCTGCTTGTGGTACGCAAGCTCAACATCGGCGGGATCCAGCGAAACACCGTCAATCTGGCCAATGTCCTGTGCCGCGAAGGTCACGAGGTGCATGTGCTCGTGCTCAAGGGTGAACTCGAACTCATCCCGGACCCGGGCGTACATGTCCACCAGATCGACTTCGACAAGGCATTCCGCAAGACCGGCATTGGCCTGGTGTATGACCTCTTCACCCGCGCAGTGCTCAACCCTCTGATCAAGGGCTCTGGATTCGTCTGGCGCGGCTATTACGGTGGCGCCTACCTGCGGCGATTCATCCGTACCCTGGAAACACGCCATGGCCCCGTCGACCGGGTGATCATGCGCGGCCAGGGCGCCTTCGAGACGGTCTGGTCACTCAAGGACCCGCGCCTGTGGCAGGTCACCGTGTCCTGGCCCGGTGACATCCGCCAGGGCTGGCGTCAGAAATTCCTGCTCAAGCGCCTGTACGCCGACAAGCAGATCATCTGCAATACCGACAATGTCCGCGAGCAACTCGAGCGACTGCTCTCGCAACACGCTGTCACGCCTCGACGCCTCGCCACCATCGGCAACGTCTGCGATCTCGATGCCATCGCGCAGATGGCGGATGAGCCCGTGGAGCTGCCATCACGCCCCTATGTCGTGCAGGTATGTCGCCTGTCGGACGTGAAGCGCCAGGATGTCCTGATCAAGGCCTATCTCGCCGCCGATATCGAGGAAGACCTGGTCATCGTCGGCGATGGGCCCAAGCGCGAGAGTGTGGAGAACCTGATTCGCGAGCTCGGGGTGGGCGACCGGGTCCATCTCATCGGCAGCCGGGTCAATCCCTACCCGTGGATGAAGCATGCCCGTCTGTTCATTCTCAGCTCGCGCAGTGAAGCCTTCGGAATCGTGCTGGTGGAAAGCATGTGCTGCGGCACGCCATGCGTCGCGCCGGATGTCCCCGGTGGGGTCCGCAATGTGCTGATCCATGATCAGGCGCGGCTGATCTCCGAGAACAGCATTGAAGGCCTGGCAGCCAAGATCCGCGAAGGGCTCGAGAACCCGCCGTCACTCGCCGAGGATCCGGAGTTGATCGAACGTTTCCGCGACACCCGTATCATGCAGGAATTTCTGGCCCTGCCAACGGATGCCGAGGCAGCACATCGCGACTGAACACAACGCGATGGAATGACGAGATGCCCTGCCCCGCCCGGCACGACTGCCATTCTCCGGGCAACAGGTCAGGGCATCATAAATGACGTGCCATGCATGAGGCGCCGTGCTGCTCAAGCCGGGGTCCGGCTCACCCTGAAAGCTGCTGGCGCATGGGCGCGCAGGATGTGACCCGGCCCGGAAGCCAGAGGGCAGGCAAGCGAGAGACAGCAGAAAGACACCCTGTACAGAGAGTGACGAGAGATGCAGGAAAGAATGATGCGGGGATGAATGAAGGGCTGGCGCCCCCTGCAGGAGTCGAACCTGCGACCTGCCCCTTAGGAGGGGGCCGCTCTATCCAGCTGAGCTAAGGGGGCGTAGCGCTGCGCAGTATAAGCCATTGAAGTGGCAAGATAAACCCGTTCGGCCCGCGCGTGCCGCCCTCCTCACGCCAGGCAAGAGCATCATCGGCCTCATGCACCGAGCACTCCGGCTTCGATCTCATCGAGCACGTCCTTCATGGGACGGGGGCGCCCCAACAGGTAGCCCTGGACACGCTGACAGCCCAGCTGACGCAGCACCTCGAACTGCTCGGAGGTCTCCACTCCCTCGGCCACCACTTCCAGCGACAGGGCGCGCGCCATCACCAGCATCGCACGCACGATCTCGTTGGCATGGCAGACTTCCTGTCCGGGAGTCTCGCCAGGTGCAGGCGCTGTCAGCCCGTCGTCATCGATGAGACGCAGATCCTTGATGAAGCTGCGGTCGATCTTCAGCTCACTGAGCGGCATGCGGCGCAGGCGTGCAAGATTGGAATAGCCGATCCCGAAATCGTCGATGGAGAACGTCAGCCCCAGCGCCGCCAGCTGGTCGACCTTCTCCAGCATGTCGGCCTCATCTTCCGCCGCCAGGCTCTCGGTGATCTCCATGCGCAACATGTCCGGCGCGAAGGCATGGCGCTTGAGCAGGGCTGCGACCTGCGGCACGAATTCCGCGCTGCGAAACTGTACCTGACTGACATTCACCGCGATCGGCAGCTGATGTCCGCGTGTCGCCATGTCTTCCAACACCGCACAGGCTTGCCCCAGCACCCAATGGCCCAGCTCGACGATCAGCCCTGATTCTTCCGCGATCGGGATGAAGGTCGCGGGCGAGACATTCCCCAGCAGCGGGTCATTCCAGCGCAGCAACGCCTCAAGACCACAGAGCCTGGGCAGCTGATGCTCAAGCGAGGCATCCGACTGCAGGGAGAATTGCGGTTGAAGATGGACTTCAAGATGCTGACGGGAAAGCGCACTGCGCAGGGATTGCTCCATCTGGGTGGCAGCGATGATGCGATTGCGCATGTCAGGTGAGAAGAAGCACATGCGTGCACGCCCGGCCCCCTTGCTCTCATAGAGCGCGATGTCCGCCTCGTGCAGCAGATGACCCCAATCGTCTCCCTCGTCTTCTGCCGCCCCGGAAAGCGTCTGATACCCCTCGCCCGCCTCATCCGGACGCGGATACAGCGTGATGCCCAGTGAGCCGGACAACTGATGCGCACGCCCTTCCAGCTCGACCGGTACCCGCAGACGTGCCAGCAATTCCTCGCCGACGTGCATCGCTCGGGCCCTGGCGTCCTCCATGCTACCGAAGCGAGGCGCCAGCAGCACGATGAACTCATCCCCGCCCTGGCGCGCGAGCACATCGCCCGGCTCCAGCAACTGCTCCAGCCGGGCGGCAATCTGGATCAGGGCACGATCTCCCGCGTCATGCCCCAGTACATCGTTCAGGCGCTTGAAATGATCCAGATCCAGGAACATCAACGCCCCGACGCGCGCTTCTTCCAGAGCGAGGTCCGCGAAGGCTCCGAGCTTGCGACGCAACAGCCGACGATTGGGCAGGCCCGTCAATGCATCATGCAGCGCCTGATAGGTGAGCTGCTCATCACGCCGATGGCGTTCTATCGCCAATCGAGCCACGTTGACGGCGACCTTCAGCAAGCCGAGATGGCTATCGTTGAAGACATCGCCGGACGTGGCATAGAAGGCGAAACTTCCCAGCGGATTGCCTGCATCATCGAGGATGGGCATGGAGAGACAGGCATCCAGTCCCAGCGCGTGGGGATGATTACGGAAGCCCTCCCAGGCGGGGTCCTCGCCGATGGCGGGGGTCAGCACCTGCTCACGCCGCCACATCGCCGTACCACAGGTGCCCACCCCCTCCCCGATGCGCAGGCCGGAGGTGAACTGCATGAAGCTGGGGGGCAGGCTCGGCGCCTTCCCTCCGATGATTCGTGTACCTGCCTCATCCAGAAGCAGCAGCGAGGAACGCACGCGAGTCGCGACGGCCTCGATGGCCTGACACAGGTCCAGCAGGGTCTTGTCCAGCGGCTGGCCAGCCGTGACGGACTCAAGCAATCTGAGCTGGGAATGGCTGAGCTCCAGCGCCAGATGCGCCTGGGTCACATCGGTATGCACGCCGAGATAACCGGTCAGGGTGCCGTCGGCGGCCATGAGCGGTATGCAGCGCAGACGAAGGCGCAGCGGTCGTCCATTCGCATCGTGGTGGAGCAGCTCCTCGTCACTGGGCTCACCCAGCTCGCACTGCTGATGCATTCTGGCGATTACCGTCCTGTCGGAATCCTCACCCGTCAGAAATTCACTGAGCACCTGACCGGCCAGGTCTTCTGCCCGGTATCCCGTCAGCTCCTCGAAGGCCGGATTGACCCACTGCACACGCCCTTGAAGGTCGTATCCACACACTCCATTGGAAGTATGCTGCAACAGCTGATGCAAGCAATTGCTGCCTTCCAGGCCGTCAACCGAAGCAGCAGAGGTGGCCGCGGCGGAGGACGCTGATGGATTCATGGACATGTCGTTTCAATCTCCCTGCCGATGCTGCCTGAAGGTTCATGGCTTCTGGCACAGTCAGCATGTCTGTCGCACTCGATCTTTCCTTCCTGAAGTGCCGGGCGCCTTGGCACCGACTCTCCTCTCATCCTGCTGGTCAAGTGTCACTTGTCCTTGAGTATAAGTAACCCTCAATCTGCGTTGAATGAAGGCGAAATCTCATGAAACCTCTGCCTCGAGCGCGAGGCAGGCACTGCCATGTCGAGCCTTCGCGGTAGGATGGTCTTCTCTGGCGTGGTGGGATCCGAGAGCGCGCGAGACCCTCCCGCGCAATGCTCGAAGGACAGCACAACGTGATGACACAGCCGGACGGATACGACCGAACGAAAACAGCCACGCCCCGACCAGAGGTCGAGGCGTGGCTGTGTCACTACCCGAGGGGAAGAGGCGAGCTGGCTACCCCTGAGCGAACCCTCAGTGGCGCGCCGTCTTCAGCGCATCCGCCAGTTCACGGGTCAAGGCATGTACCGCTTGGGTGCCCTGCTCCGGTGTCTCGGCGTTGGCCTGCAGATCGATCAGGGCCGAGCCGACCACGACTCCGTCGGCGAAACGACCGATACGCGCCGCCTGCTCTGCGGTACGGATACCGAAACCGACCGCGACGGGAATCTCGGTGTGCTCACGGATACGGCCCACTTCGGCCTCGACCTTCTCGGCAGTCGGTGCCGCGCCACCGGTCACGCCATTGCTGGAGACGTAGTAGAGGAAGCCTGAGGTATTGGCCAACACGCCCGGCAGGCGCGCGCTGTCAGTCGTCGGTGTCGCGAGGCGGATGAAGCTGATACCGGCGGCATTGGCCGGCTCACACAGCTCATCGTCGTGCTCCGGCGGCAGGTCGACCACGATCAGGCCATCGACACCGGCCTGGCTTGCCTGCTCGAGGAAGGTGGCCACACCGCGACGATAGATCGGGTTGTAGTAACCCATCAGCACGATGGGCGTGTCCTGATCCTGCTTGCGGAATTCCGTGACCATCGCCAGGGTACGGTCCATCGTCTGGCCGGCCTTCAGGGCACGCTGGGTGGCATGCTGGATCGCCAGACCATCGGCCATCGGGTCGGTGAACGGCATGCCCAGCTCGATGACATCGGCACCGGCCTCGGCCATGCAGAGGAAGGTCGCGAGGCTGGCATCATAGCCGGGGTCACCCGCGGTGATGTAGGTCACCAGCGCTGCGCGATTCTCGCTGCGTACGGCAGCGAAACGGCGGTCAAGACGGCTGCTGGAAGTGGTGTCAGTAGCGGAAGTGCTCATCAATAGACTCCGAATTTGCTGACCTGCAGGCAGCGATTCACCTGCAGGCGAAGAAGACATGGGGCGGATGGACCCGGTCAGCGTCTGACCCCTCCATCGCCGGGCATTGCGCGACAGGCGCGGCGTTACTCGCCGTCAGGATTCAGGCCCAGCTCGTCCGCCAGATGATGGGTAACGGTGGCCATGTCCTTGTCACCGCGGCCGCTCAGATTGACCACCATCAGATGGTCCTTCGGCAGGCCCGGTGCACGCTTGATGACTTCCGCCAGCGCGTGGGAAGACTCCAGCGCCGGAATGATGCCTTCCAGGCGACACAGCATCTTGAAGGCGTCCAGTGCTTCCTGGTCGGTCGCGGCGACATACTCGGCACGCTTGATGTCGTGCAACCAGGCGTGTTCCGGGCCGATACCCGGATAGTCGAGCCCTGCGGAGATGGAGTGCGCATCACCGATCTGCCCCTCGTCATCCTGCAGCAGGAAGGTGCGGTTACCGTGCAGCACGCCCGGCAGACCACCCTTGAGACTGGCGGCGTGGCGCGGCGTGTCCAGACCTTCACCGGCAGCCTCGACCCCGATGATCTCGACGCTTTGCTCGTCCAGGAACGGATGGAACAACCCCATGGCGTTGGACCCCCCGCCGATGCAGGCGACCAGCGAGTCCGGCAGACGGCCTTCCTTCTCCTGCAGCTGGACGCGGGTTTCCTGACCGATGATAGACTGGAAGTCACGCACCAGCTGCGGATACGGATGTGGGCCCGCGACAGTACCGATGATGTAGAAGGTATCGTCGACGTTGGTGACCCAGTCACGCAGCGCCTCGTTCATGGCATCCTTCAACGTGCCATCACCGGCGGTGACCGGGATCACCTTGGCGCCCAGCAACTGCATGCGCTGAACGTTGGGCTGCTGACGGTGAATGTCGGTGGAGCCCATGTAGATCACGCAGTCCAGACCGAAACGCGCCGCCACGGTGGCCGTCGCCACGCCGTGCATGCCGGCACCGGTCTCGGCGATGATGCGCTGCTTGCCCATGCGGCGTGCCAGCAGCACCTGGCCCAGTGCATTGTTGATCTTGTGAGCGCCGGTGTGCATCAGATCTTCCCGCTTGAGATAGACCTTGGCACCTCCGAGATGCTCGGTCAGACGCTCGGCGTAATACAGCGGGCTCTGACGCCCGACATAATCCGCGGAGAGACCGGCCAGTTCCTCGGCGAAGGCCGGATCCTGCTTGGCGGCTTCATACTCGCGCTGCAGGTGCAGAATCAGCGGCATCAGCGTCTCGGCGACGAATCGGCCGCCGAAGTCACCAAAGAAGCCCTTGGCATCCGGGCCTTGACGCAGGGTAGCAGTCGACTGGCTCATGCAAATCTCCTCGAAGTCATGTCAGTGGCGGGGCACGCTGGTGCGGCGTCTGCGTTCTTGGCCTGCGTGGTGCACCCGACAGTATGCTGACCATCCTAGCGCTCGGCACGCGGGATGAAAAACGATATATTCGCCAAGATGTGTGAGTTTATCTCACAGGACACTCAGCAGGAGACATCCGATGGCCCGCCTGACTCCGCCCGATTCATCCTCTCCCGCCTCTCTGGAGGCATTGCCCTCGCTGAATGCCTTGCGCGCCTTCGATGTGGCGGCTCGCTTCGAGAGCGCGTCGCGTGCCGCCGAGGCGCTGCACGTGACCCACGGCGCCGTCAGTCGTCAGATTCGCCAGCTTGAGGAAACGCTGGGGACACAGCTGTTCGACCGTGCTGGCCGCGGGCTGAAGCTGACGCCGGCGGGTCATGAGCTGGCGGCCGCCACACGCCATCACTTGAGCGGCCTGGCACGGGTCTGTGCGGACCTTTCCCGCAGTGATGCCCGCGCGCCCTTCGTGCTCAGCTGCCCGGGCTCCTTCCTCGCCCGCTGGTTCATTCCGCGGCTGGGTGCCCTCAAGGCAGCCCTTCCGGAGCTTGAACTGCATCTGACTGCCAGTGATGACAACGAAAGCCTGCGCTCTGGCGTGGATGGCGTGCTGCGCTTTCAGACTCCCCCCTTCACCCAGGCTGAGCATCAGGAAACGCGAATTCTCGGCACGGAGCGCATCGGCCCAGTGCTGCGTCCGGACACTGACTGGCTGGGCGAGACCACCGCGACACCCGCACCACAGACTCTGCTGACCTTGCCGCTGCTGCACACCCGCTCGCGCCCGCAGGCCTGGCCGGACTGGTGCTCACGCCAGGGCCTGTCCAGCGATCAACTGCACTACGCGCAAGGCTTCGAGCACCTCAACTATCTGCTGGAAGCGACGCTGGTGGGGTTGGGCGTGGGCATCACGCCGGATTATCTGGTCGAGGAGGACCTGCGCAGCAGACGCCTGATCGCGCCGTGGGGCTTCGTCGAGACACGCGCCTGCCTGACGCTGACGCTGCCCGAGAGCGGTCGCACACGGGCACGACACCCTCATGCAAAAGCCCTCGCCGACTGGCTGGCACGGGAGCTGAATACTCCGCCTGTCACCTCTCGCAACCCATGACAGGCGCCTGCGCCACGCCGTCCTGCGGGCAGGTGCAGGAAACAAGAAGACCGGCACCCTTTCAGGTGCCGGTCTCGGTTCAGCCGCTTGGCTCAGGCAGTCAGCCCAGAGCACGGATCAGGCAAAGACGATGGTCTTGTTGCCGTGGATCAGCACGCGGTCTTCCAGGTGCCAGCGCAGGCCACGCGACAGTACCTTCTGCTCCACGTCACGCCCGATGCGCACCAGGTCTTCCGCGGTGTGGCAATGGGTGACTCGATGGATGTCCTGCTCGATGATCGGGCCGGCATCCAGCTCCTCGGTCACGTAGTGACAGGTAGCGCCGATCAGCTTCACGCCGCGGCCGAAGGCCTGATGGTAAGGCTTGGCACCGATGAAGGACGGCAGGAAGCTGTGGTGGATGTTGATCAGGCGGCCGGCATAGCGCTCGCAGAGGCTCGGCGGGATGATCTGCATGTAACGCGCCAACACGATGCTGTCGGCCTCGGCCTCTTCCACCAGTCGTTCGACCTCGGCAAATGCCGGCGCCTTGTCATTCTTGTCCACCGGCACATGGTGGAACGGAATGCCATGCCATTCGACCAGTGAGCGCATGTCTTCGTGATTGGAGATGACACAGGGGATATCGCATTCCAGATCCCCCGACTGCCAGCGGTGCAACAGGTCCACCAGGCAATGGGAATCCTTGGACACCATCAGCACGACCCGCTTGCGAGCGGCCGTGTCATGCACCCGCCACTCCATTCCGAACTCTTCCCCGATCGGCGCGAAGCGCTTGCTGAGTTCAGCGGCGCTGAGGCCGATGGACTCGGGATTGATCTCATAGCGCATGAAGAATCGACCCGCACCCAGATCGGAATGCTGATTGGCTTCGGTGATCCAACCGCCTTGCTCGGCGATGAAGGTAGAGACTCGGGCAACAATTCCCACCTGATCAGGGCAGGACACCACCAGGCGATAGGCGTGTGACATCGTATGTTCAACCATTGTGAAAGCGGGGAATGATATTCAGCCGGTAACGACTACCGACACGCTCGGGAGTCCGGCCATCGACGCCATGGCTCCCGGCAAAAGGTGCGCCATTGTAGCCGATCACACGCGACGAAGCAGCGCCCTTCAACGAGAGTGAATGAATTGTCAATTCGACCTCGGTTTCGCCCCTCGGGGTGGCCGGCGAGAAGTGCCGTCATTTGTGGCGCTTTGCGGGATTCCCGTATAGTTGAGTGACATTTTACTGATGGCATGACATCCATGTTGAAACCCCGCGTTCAAGTCCGTCAGAGACAACGTCCACCGCTGCATCTTCTGCCGCTGGGCGGCTGTGGCGAGATCGGCATGAATCTGACGCTGTATGGTTACCAGGATCACTGGATCGCCGTGGATTGCGGCATGATGATTCGCCAGGATCTTCCTGAAGGCCCCTTGCAGGTACCCGACACCGAATCGCTGGCAAGCCTGGGCATCTGCCCGGAGATGCTGGTGATTACCCATGGTCACGAAGACCATATCGGTGCCGTTGCCTGGCTGTGGCCGAAATGGCGCTGTCCTATCATCGCCACACCACTGGCCGCGGGCCTGCTGCGGGCCAAGTTCGCGGAACGCGAACTCGAGACGTCCAGCCTGCAGATCATCGAGGTCGATGAAGGCTTCGAGTCCGGGCCCTTCGCATTGCGCCTGCTGCCGTTGACCCACTCGATACCCGAGAGCTGCTCGCTGCTGATCGTCACGCCGGAATATCGCGTGATGCACACCGGTGACTGGAAGCTGGACCCGGAGCCGCTGATCGGTGAGCCCACTGACCCGGAGCGCTATCAGGCGTTGGCACCGGTCGATCTCGTGGTCGGCGACTCCACCAATGCCCCTCTGCCCGGCCACTCACGCAGTGAGGGCGAGGTGGCGCGTGCACTGGAGAAGACGCTGGCCGGCTGCCGTGGGCGGGTCGTGGTGACCTGCTTCGCGAGCAATCTGGCGCGCATCCTGGCACTGGGTCGTGCGGCGGCTCGCAATGGCCGTCGGGTCACGCTGCTGGGCCGCTCGATGGAACGCATGGTGCGGGTGGCACGCGGACTGGGCTATCTGGAAGATTTCCCGCCGCTGGTGCCGGTAAAGGACCTGGGCTATCTGCCGCCGGAAGAGGTGATGGTGATCGCGACCGGCAGCCAGGGCGAGCCACGCGCGGCACTCTCACGCCTGGCCAACTCGCGCCACCCTGATTTCGAGCTGGCGGCGGGCGACACGGTCATCTTCTCCTCCAAGGCCATTCCCGGCAATGAACTGGCGATCGGCAAGCTGCACAATGCCCTGACCCGCCTGGGCGTCGGCATCATGGAAGAGAAGCAGTTCCCGGATCTGCATGCCTCAGGCCATCCCGCCCAAGAGGAGCTGCGCACCTTCTACGGCTGGCTGAAACCCACGCGGTTGCTGCCGGTGCACGGCGAATACCGTCACCAGCTGGCGCACACCCAGGTAGCACAGTCCCTGGGCATCGAGGCACCGCTGATTCCCGTCAATGGTGACGTGATTCGTCTCGATGCTCAGGGGCTGTCCGTGGAAAAGCGTCTGACGTTGCAGGAGCGGATCATCGAGCACGACAAGGTGCGGCCACTTGACTCGATGGACCGTCGTGCACGAGCGCGTCTCGGACGCCATGGCAGCGTATCGCTCGCCTTGCCCCTGACGCTGCAGGAAGCCGGTTGGGTGCGTATCGGCCGCCTGATGCTGGACGTCAGTGGTACGGCCAGACTGGATGAAGACAGCTTCGCCGAGTGGCTCGATGACACCCTGGCCGGACTCGAGACCACCGACATCGACACCGTGAAACAGCAATTGAACAGCAGAATCAATCGCTGGCTACGCAATCATCTGCGTCACGAGCCGGTGCTCTTTCTGCATGTGATGACCATGGGTGACAGCTGAAGACGCCATGACAGGCAAGCCTGTCAGGCTACTGCGATTCCCCCGGCCTTTCACCTGCCTTGAAGCATGAAAAAGCCCGATCGGAAAAATACCGATCGGGCTTTTTCATGCCTGAATGCACGCTGGAACATCCATCAGCAGAGACGTCCCACTCTACCGTCATGACCGCCAGTGTGATCCACCTCATCCACTGGGGCCCCGTGCCGGGCAACGCTTACTGTGCTGACTTGTTCTTCGGCGGACGACCGCGACGCTTCGGCTGGTCACTGACCAGATCATCGACGGAAAGACCCGCTTCGATCATCGCATCACGAATCTCGGCAAGCTTGCGCTCCTTGGCGATTTCTTCTTCGCGACGCTGTTCATCTTCCTCGGCTTTCTGCTCAATGACTTCATTGATAACTTCAGAAAGCTTGTGCAGTTGTTCCATGGACAACTGGCGTGCCGCTGCACGTGCGACATTCTTGTTGCGAGCGATCTTTTCCAGGGATTCTGCGGTCATCTTGCTACCTCCACCATGCGGGCGAAACTGGAATCCAATGAGGGACACGATAGTTGATTGGATGTTGCAGCAAAGTATAAGCCTTAATTGAAAGCTGACAAGCCTTGTCAAAAGCAAGGCAGTGTTGCCACAGCACCGCCCAACAAGAACCCTGCTCGAAGGCAGGGTTCTTGTGAAGGTTCATCGTGTTGTCGAGTGGATATCCCAAGCCAGCCAAGAGATTCAGATGGCGATTTCGTCAGCCACCGGTCATGTTCATGAAGCGGACGATCTGGACATCACCATCGGTCGTGAAGTGGTGACGCTCCGGCTTGAGATGCATCGCCTCGATGATGGCCGCCTTGAGAGGTTCGATATTGCCGGGGTCGCGGCGCATGATGGCACGCAGATCCAGCGAGTGCTCATTGCCCAGACATAGCAGCAGACGCCCTTCTACCGTCACTCGAACACGATTGCAGGTCGAGCAGAAGTTGTGACTGTGCGGCGAGATGAAGCCTACGCGCGTTTCACTGTCTGCCATGCGGAAATACCGGGCCGGTCCCAGACTGTCTTCCAGCGTCGGTATGAGCGCGTGATGCTCCTCTATCCGCGCCTGCACTTCATCGCTGGAACAGAACGTCTCCTCACGTCCGTGATCGGACACCTGCCCAAGCGGCATTTCCTCGATGAAGCTGATATCCAGCCCTTCCTGGCGCGCGAAGTCGACCAGAGAAACGACCTCATGATCATTGCGCCCCTTGAGCACGACAGCATTGAGCTTGATGCGAAAGCCTTCTGCCCGCGCGGCCCGGATACCGGCGATCACCTTGTCGAGATCCCCCGTACGCGTCAGGGCCTTGAAGCGCTCAGGGTCCAGAGAATCAAGACTGATGTTGAGGCGCTGCATGCCGGCGGCCTTGAGACGAGCGGCATGCTTGACCAGGCCCGCCCCATTGGTGGTCATGGAGAAATCCTTCAGCCCGTCAAGCGCGCCGATATCTTCCACCAGAGTACCGATATCGCGTCTGACCAATGGCTCACCACCGGTCAGGCGAATCTTTTCGACCCCAAGCTCCACGAAGGCACGTGCCAGCAGGGCGATTTCCTCGAGACTCAATACCTCGTCTCGCGGTAGAAATGTCATCTCCTCGCTCATGCAATAGACACAGCGAAAGTCACAGCGATCCGTCACGGAGAGACGCACATAGCGAATGCGACGCCCGAAATCATCGACCAGGGTTTCCATCAACCATCTCCCAGGGTCTGAGGTGTCACAGGAGTCAGGGAATCCTGCTTGGCAGAGTGTGTCCGAGCGCCTTCTGCCGAAGAGTGCCAGCGCTCCAGAGCATCGCGGTCACTGGAGCGCTCCTGCACCCAGTAATCGCCAGAGGCGGTATGCTCCTTTTTCCAGAAAGGCGCACGCGACTTGAGGTTGTCCATCAGAAAGTCACAACCGGCAAAGGCGGCCTGACGATGCGCGCTCGCCACCAGCACCAGCACGATATTGTCCATGGGCGCCAGGCGACCGATGCGATGGATGATACGCGCCCCTGTCAGCGCGAAACGTTCCTGCGCTTCCACCAGCAACGCCTGCAAGCTGCGCTCCGTCATGCCGGGATAATGCTCCAGTGTCAGTGCCTGGACATCGGGGCGTTCATTGAAATCACGCACCAGCCCGGTAAAGGTCACCACCGCACCGATATCCCCCCGAGCATGGGTCAGGGCCGCCTGCTCGGCGCGAATATCGAAATCCGCTGACTGAATGCTGACCGAAAAGGCCCGATCGGCAGTCGCAAGGGGTGTCGTCATCTCAGCCTCCCGTGACGGGCGGGAAGAAAGCGACTTCATCACCGGCCTTCAGAGGATGATCATCACGCACCATGTCCTGGTTCACGGCGCACAGCACGCGCGAGTCATTGAGCGCTTCCAGCTGCGGATCACGCAGTGCCAGGGTGCGCTTGAGCCCACCGACCGTGGCATCGGCCAGGGTGGCAGGGTTGAGCGAGAGTGACTCAAGGTCGAGACGCTCACGCAGCTCGGCCAGAAACAGGATGCGCAGATTGTCGTTCACCGCCGTGACAGGCGACACATCCTCGGATGCGACTGCCAGGGCGGCCGGCACTCCCGTCGGTGCCGGCGCCTCCTCCTGCATGGCCTCACGCTGCCAGTCACCACTCTTGCCACCCGTCTTGGTTTCCAGCTGGATGTCGCCGATCACGATGCCCTTGTCCACCGCCTTGCACATGTCATACAGGGTCAGTGCTGCCACGGAGGCAGCCGTCAGCGCTTCCATCTCGACACCTGTGCGCCCGTTGAGGCGACAGAACACCTGTATCTCGACACAGCTGTTCACTTCATCCAGCGTAAAATCGACCGTGACCTTGGAGAGCATCAAGGCATGGCAGAGCGGGATCAGCTCATGGGTGCGCTTGGCTGCCTGGATGCCGGCGATACGCGCCGTGGCCAGCACATCTCCCTTGGGCAGGCCGCCCTCCGCCAACAGGGCCAGCGTGGCAGGCAGCATGCTGACCCGCGCACTGGCACGGGCCTCGCGCCGGGTTTCCTGCTTGTCCGCGACATCGACCATATGGGCTTCGCCGCGGGCGTTGAGATGGGTAAGGCTCATTAGCTGTCTCGTATCCGTATCAGGTCCGCCGGGGGTGGCGGTTACCTCTGTAAGCATGGGCGGTCGTCACGACAGCCCGGTAGATCCTGGTTCGTGGTCTGTCGGCGGCCCGAGGATGTCGGACGACGCGCCGAACTCCGCGTTCGATCGCTCGGCCTGGCAGGCCATCATGACAGGCCACGCGTCCCCAGCCATTGCACCATGACCGGGTCGCCGGCCTGGAGGGAGGCGCAGCCTGCCGGGATCTCGATCAGACACTGCGCGGCCAGCATCGAAGTCAGAATCCCCGATCCCTGGCGGCCAGTGGTAGTCACGACCTGACGCCCCTGGTCATCGAGCGTCACCCGGCCGCGATGATAATCGACTCGTTCAGGGCGTGAGCGCAGCGTCTCGCCTGCCACCATCTGCAGACGCGGTGACTGCCAGCATGCCAGGGTCCCCGGATGGTCTGCCGGTGCCGGGCTCAGCGGACCCAGCCCCCCCAGCATGCGCAACGCCGGCAGCACGAACTGCAGATAGGTCACCATGGTGGCGACCGGATTGCCGGGCAGACCGAAGAATGGCACCTGCCGGCCTTCCTCTGCCGCCAGTACGCCAAAGGCCAGAGGGCGCCCGGGACGCATGGCAATCCGCCACAGCGCCAGCTGGCCACAGGCCTCCAGCGCGCTGCGCACATGATCTGCCTCGCCGACCGACACGCCGCCGGAAGTGATCACCAGATCCGCCCGCGCCGCGGCATCTCGCAGGGCTATGCTCAACGCCTCGCGCTGGTCACGCAGAATGCCGAGATCCAGCACCTCGACTCCCTCGGCATGCAAGGCAGCCGTGAGGCTGAAACGGTTGGCATCATAGATGCCGCCGGCCGGCAAGGGCTCTCCCGGAGCCGTCACTTCATCACCGGTCGAGAAGATCGCTACACGCAGCGGACGATGAACGGTGAGTTCGGCCAGTCCCAGCGATGCAAGTACCCCGATGGCCGCCGGCGACAGCCATTGCCCCGCCGAGATCACGTCACTGCCACGGGCGATATCCTCGCCTGCCTGACGCACATTCTGCCCTGCGCGAACGCTGCTGGCGCCGTCAATCACGACCTGCTCGGCAGTCTCGGCGCCACCCGCCTGGCTATCGGCATCAAGCATTGAATCAGGCGAGGCGTCGGGCGTGAAATAGTCGAGCTGCTCCTGCATGACCACACTGTCAGCCCCCGCCGGCAAGGCCGCACCGGTCGTGATGCGCAATGCCTCCCCCGGAGCCAGGGCGCGCCCCATCCAGGGGTGCCCTGCCAGCGAGCTGCCGATGACTCGGAGCTGGCATCGATCCCCCTCATCCAGCGCGCCGGCACCCAGCGACGCGTGGGCCAGCGCGATACCGTCCATCGCGGCATTTGTCTGGGCAGGCACGTCCAATGGCGATATCACCGGCTCAGCCAGAACATGTCCGACGGCCTGGGCGAGTGGCACGCGCTGGGTGGGCCGTGTCGCCGCGAGCTTCGCCAGACTGCCTCCCAGCACCGCAAGCGCCTCGTCGACACTCAGCATCCGCTCACCGAATCTTGGGTCAAAGCACGACAGACTCAAGAGGCCACCTCCTGACGGGGCTGGCCGCCATTCAATCGCCATTGCACCGGCCAGGCCGCCACCCAGGCCGCCAAGGCATCGATATCATCGAGGTCCAGCCGCGTCAGATCCGCGGGAAGCGCCACCGGGAATTCGCCATCTAGCTCATCATCTGGCTCATCCATTGGACCCGGCACGGCAAGTGCCCGTATCCAGGGGTCATGCAAGGCCCGCAGCGGCTTGCCGACGGCCGCGCGATGCAGCTCAAGCTTGGGCAATGGCCACTGCTTGAATCCCTCGACGAGAATCAGATCCACCGCCAGCCCATCGAGCTGCCCGACAAGCTGCTCCAGATCCGCCTCCTCTTGATCAGGCGTCTCCATCATCAGCGCAAAGCGCCGGGCAGAGGCAACCAGCATGGGAGTTGCCCCCGCCGAGCGCAGGCGATGACTGTCCTTGCCCGGCGTATCCACATCAAAGGCATGATGAGCGTGCTTGATGACGGCGACTCGCAGACCACGCTCACGCAAGGCCGGCAGCAACTGTTCCAGCAAGGTGGTCTTGCCCGTGCCGCTCCAGGCAGCGATGCCCAACAGCGGACAGGCCGAGGCGGCAAGTCTCGCCGCCCAACCGGGTGACATCGCCCCGCCGCCGGTATCAGCGGAAGAGCAAGAATGAGAGACAGTGGACGCTTCGCGCCCCATGGCATCAGTGGGCAACTCGGGCATGACGATTCTCTTGAGGTTTCCGGCGTGCTCACGACGTGATGGCCGATACGATTCGATGATTCTGATGGCATCGACCCACATGTCGGGCCCTTTTCTCTCAGCGCCGCTCATGAGGAGCGCTGGCGACATGATGAAAAAAGGGTGGCCTGCCGCAACAGGCTTGCCTGTAAATCTGCAAGTCCAAGGCCAGGCATGCCTGCCGCGGCAGGACAATACGCCGCTGAATTCCAACATGTACGGCAGGTGAGCACTGACCGTGGATCATTATGACTCGCCTGGCCAGCGGAGTGGGGGTCGGATGACACGCCTTGAATGTCCTGCGGCTCAGGCTCGGCAGCGGCCGCGCCGCAATGGCAATCGATGCGGGCAGTCTCAGTGGGGGCCGGATTCCATCGCTCTGCACTCATCCAGCGTATTGAGATTGGCGAAGTCTTCGGCCTTGCCCGCCTGCACCGTCAGCCAGACATGTTGCGCGAACCAGCGGTCGATCTTGCGCTCACCTGCCGCCAGAGCGGCTTCCAGTGATGGCAAAAGGCCACGGTGCAGGAGGCAGATGACAGGGTGATAGCGCTCGGCATCGGCGGCCACCGCCAGCAGCGCCGGCTCAGCCGAGGTGTCATCTCCCTGCACACGGTAGCCGGCCAGCCTGTCACCGTTGGCGTGATCTATCAGCGCCACGCTCAGGGTATCCACGAGGTCATTGGGCAGATGCGGCACGTCGCAGGCCACCACCATCACCCACTCGGTATGCGCGGCGGCCAGCGCACTGGCCATGCCCATCAGAGGGCCGTGATAGCCCGCCTCACGGTCTTCCACCAGCGGATGACCATAGACGGCATATTCCTGATGCGAGCGATTGGCATTGATCAGCAGCTCACCGACCTGGGGCGTGAGGCGTGCCAGCACATGCGCGATCAAGGGCACCTCATTGAGCATGACCAGCCCCTTGTCGACACCGCCCATGCGCCGAGCCTGGCCGCCGGCCAGGATCACACCGGTGATGTTGGCCGGCGTCAGCGAGGCCGCCAGCTGTTCACCACTGGCCGGCAGAGGTGTCACGCCAGGATTGGCTTGGCCATCGCGAGAGGGGCCGGAGTTGGCATCAGAGTGGGGTCTGGACATGCGAGAGGGTCTCGATGCAGGCGCGGCGGACGCGCGAGAAAATTCCTCTGATCACGCAAGACACGGGAACCGACGATACCTTACCCGTGTCGGGCTCAACCAGGCATGCGCTCAGTGTGCAGGCTAGCTTCCGCCAACGTCCAGCGTGCCGTACAGCCATGACTCAGCGCGTTGTCCTGATGCGAGGACAGAATCACCGCGCAACCCGCCTGGGACATCTGCTCGAGACGGATGGCCAGCTGCTCCACGGCGGCCTGGTCGAGATTGGCCGCTGGCTCATCCAGCAGCAGGACGGGAGGACGCGACAGCCAGGCGCGCGCCAGTGCCAGACGTGCACGCTCGCCACCGGACAGCGAGCGTGCCGGCTGACGGGCGTGCTCGCTCAGACCGCTCCACTCCAGCATGGCCTCGACCTGATCGCGCTGCTCGCCGGCAGAGCGCCGTTGCGGCTGCCAGCGCGCCGCCAGCACCAGGTTGCCGGCCACGCTGGTATCAAAGAGATAGGGTTGCTGGTGCAGATAGCGTATCTGGCCGGCGGCCCCCTTCTGCCAGCGAAGCTCTCCACCGCTGGCAGGCTGCATGCCGGCCAGCACTCTGAGCAAGGTGGTCTTGCCACTGCCATTGTCTCCGCTCAGATGTACCCAGCCGCGCCTCTGGTCTGGCGTCCACTCCAGAGAGGGTACCTGCCACAGCAAGCGGCCAGGGCTCGTGGGAGCGTCAGGCAGACGATACTGCAGGTCACGCACCCACAGCAGGCTTTCCTCGGCGACAGCTCGGGGCTCTGGCACAGACTCTGCCACGGGTTCTGACGACGAGGTCAGCACGGCCTCATGGGGAGATTCGCCCGGCGAGGAGGATGAGGGCGAAGAGTTGAGGGGGGACATCGAAACTCCAGACGACAATTCAGACTTGCGCGATGCGGTGATCCACGGCACGCCACTCAGACCTGTACGGCCAGCTGACCACGGCCACGCAGCAGCCCCAGCAGCAGATTGAGCACCAGGGCCAATACCAGCAGCACCATGCCCAGGGCGACCCCCTGAGCGTATTCTCCCTTGAGGGTCTCCAGGGCGATCGCGGTCGTGATGTTGCGGGTAAAGCCGGCAATGTTACCACCCACCATCATGGCGCAACCCACTTCCGCGATGATTCTACCAAACGCCGCCACCAACGCGGCCATCACCCCGAAGCGTGCCTCCATCACCAGCCGCCACAACGCCGCAGGCCGGGATGCCCCCAGTTGCAATGCGGTTTCCCAGGCACGCCTGTCCACGCCAGCCAGTGCTGCATGCAGCATCACCACCAATATCGGCAGCGCCAGCAGAATCTGGCCCAGAATCATCGCTGGCTGGGTGAACAGCAGATGCCAATCCCCCAGAGGGCCTGCCCGTGACAGCAGAATGAACAGCAGCAGCCCCACCACCACGGTAGGCACGGCCATCAGGGTATTCACCAGCGATATCAACAGCCAGCGCCCCGGGAAGGCGCAACGCACCAGCACGAAGGCGATCAACAGAGCCGGCGGCACAGCCACCAGCATGGCCATCAGCGAGACCCGGAAAGAGACGCCGATGATTTCCCAGAGTGCGGCGTCCATGCTCAGCAGGAGGCCCATGGCCTCCTGCGTGGTATGCCAGAGCGTCACGAACGCGGCGCCGCCTGCTGGGTGGCAGTCTCACCGCCGGCTGCCTGACCTGCACCACTGCCATCCGCTGTCTTCTGGGCATCGAAACCGGTTTCACCGTGGCTGGCATGGAACAGCGCCTGCCCCTTGAGACGGAAGTCATCGATCGCCTGCTGACCCTCACGGGAAATCAGCCACTGAGCCAGCGCACGGGCGCCTTCGGTGTTCAGACCTTCATGATTGGCCGGGTTGACCAGAATCACCTGGTAGGGATTGAACAGGCGCGCATCTCCCTCCACCAGCACGGAAAGGTCGAGCTTGTCCTGCATGGCAAGCCAGGTGCCGCGGTCACTCAGGGTGTAATCCTGCAGCTCGCTGGCCATGCTCAGCACCTTGCCCATCCCCTGCCCCACGGCCTTGTATGCCGAGAAGTCGGGGACGACATCGGCGCTCGCCCACAGCGACAGCTCCTTCTTGTGAGTCCCGGAGTCATCACCGCGTGACACGAAGCCGGCATTGCTCTCGGCAATTCTGGCCAGGGCCGCGTCCACGTCGGACATGCCCTCGACATTGGCCGGATCCGCCTTGGGCCCCAGCAGCACGAAGTCGTTGTACATCACGCCATGTGGCTCGATGCCATACCCGGCATCGACGAACTTGCGCTCCGCGCCCGGCGCATGCGTCATCACCAGATCCACATCGCCATCCTGCCCCATGCGCAATGCCTTGCCGGTCCCCACGGCGATCACCTGGATAGTGACATCGTTGGCCTGTTCGTATGCCGGCAACAGATTGTCCAGCAGGCCGGAATTGTAGGTACTGGTGGTGGTCGCGAGGCGGATGATGTCATCCGCGGCCTGAGCGGGCTGCAGGCTCAGCGCGCCGAGAGACAGACCGGCGATGGCACCCAGCAGATGGCGGGCGGAGAGGATGTGGCGATGCGGCATGAGGTAGCTCCCTGGCGTGTCATTATCGGGGTAATTCACGAGGGAGATGATCCTCCAGCGATGGCTGGCCATCTCCCCGCGGCAAGACATTGCAAGCAGCGTGCCCGCAAGGCCACGCTCTCGCCATTCACCTGGTGACTTGTCCTGCACATGGCCCGCTGGCAATGCCTGGATGTCCGGGTGAGCGCCGGCGAGAATACTGACAGGATATCGCCGTCCTGCCACAAGCGGGTCATCTTGACCCACCCGTGAGCCTGCGCGGGACGACACGATACACTGTTCCTTCGCGCTGGCCACCCGCTCGCGGCCCTGTCTCTCGCTGCCGCGATGGCGCCATGCGCGAGCCTCTGGACCTCGCTTCACCCGACACCGTGGTGACTGTGGCCGCGCCGGGCGAAAGCGAATGCCGAGAGAATGGCTAGATAAAGTACCGTGCGCCGCGCGACAATGAGCGAACGAACGCCACCCTGACACGCCATACCCGTATGACCATCGCCCCGATGCACGCCACGCATGATAGAGGAACGCCATGACCGTCCACGCCACCTCTCCCGCACGGGAGGCGCGTCGCGCCACGCACGACCAGGCTTTGCCGACCGCATCGGTCCTGATCGTCGATGACGAGCCGGGCATGCGGCGTTACCTGGAAAAGGCGCTGGCATCCCGCTTCGCGATGATCGAAGCCGTCGAAAGCGTCGAGCAGGCCGAATCGCTGCGCTCGCGCCTGCATTTTGATCTCATCCTGCTCGACATCCGCCTGCCGGGACGTGATGGCCTTGAGTGGGAGGAAGCCCTGTCACCGTCATCGGTCAGCGACGTCATCTTCATGACGGCCTATGCCGATCTCGATACCGCCGTACGTGCCCTGCGCGCAGGTGCCAGTGATTTCATCATCAAGCCGTTCCGCCTCGAACAGCTGCACGCCGCGATAGACCGCTGCCTCGAACGCCGCCAGCTGGCACGCGAGAACTTCCTGCTGCGTCGTGACAATGCACGCCACCAGGGTGAGGAGGCCAGCCTGCAGGGCGAGACCCCCGGCATGCAGGAACTCGCGCAGATCATCGCGCGCGTCGCGCCGGCCCCCTCTCCCGTGCTGATACTCGGGGAATCCGGCACCGGCAAGGAGCTGGCGGCACGTGACCTGCACCGCCTCTCCGGACGGCGCGGTGCCTTCGTACCGGTCAACTGTGGCGCCATCAGTCCGGAACTTCTGGAGAGCGAGCTTTTCGGTCACCTCAAGGGGGCCTTCACCGGCGCCCACCGCGGACGTGATGGGCTGTTCAGCTTCGCCGATGGCGGCACCCTGTTCCTGGATGAAATCGGCGAGATGCCGCTGACCATGCAGTCCAGGCTGTTGCGGGTACTGGAAACCCGACGCGTGCGCCCAGTGGGCGGTGAGCAGGAGCAGGCCGTCGATGTGCGCATCGTGGCCGCCACCCATCGCACGCTCGAGACGGAGGTCGCGGCGGGTCGCTTCCGGGAAGACCTCTACTACCGCTTGAACGTGCTCAGCTTGCAGCTGCCGGCACTGCGGGATCGCCCCGCGGACATTCCTGCCCTGGCCCTGCATTTCTCTCGACAGCTGTCGCGCGAACTGGGACTGCCCGAGGTCCCCTGGGATCACACCGACCTTGCGCGCCTGTGTCGCTATGCCTGGCCCGGCAACGTGCGTGAATTGAAGAATGTCATCGAGCGCGCGCTGCTGCTGGGACGCCTGCCCGGCGATGCCCTCCCGGCCTCCGGCACCTCTCTCACGTCTGGCCATGCCGCGATGCCCGGCGCCTCGGATGCACCAGGCGACGCTGCCGCTCCCCAGGCGGGGGGGGAGGCCGACAGCGAGGCTTCACACGGCTATCCGCTGGAGTGGTCGCTGGATCGTGTTGAGCAAGCGCATCTGCGTGCAGTACTGGAGCATCACGCCAACAACAAGTCCGCTGCCGCGCGTCAGCTGGGCATCTCGCGCAAGACGCTGGATCGCAAGCTGACCCACTGGCGCGCCGAGGCCGAGAGCGCCATGCCTGACCGCGACTCGTCTCACCGCTCGGCTGATGACCCTGCATGATCCAGCGCCTGCGCCATTACCTTGCCGGCTCGCTGCGCCGCCGCTTGCTGGTGCTGACGCTGGCCCCGCTGCTGCTGTTGCTGCTGGCGCTGGTCGGCCTGACCGCCTATTGGACCACCGCCTACACCGACCGCCAGCTGTACATGAACGTGCGCAGCGATCTCGATGTGGCAAGCCGCACGCTGCAACGTCAGCACCAGCGGCTTCGTGACGGCCTGGAAACCCTGCGCCGCAACCTTCGCCAGTCCACCACGCTGCCAGGCTCGTCCTCACCATCGACCGAGACACTGGCGCCTCGTCTGAAGGCGTTGCGTGAGACCCTCAACGCCGATTGGCTCCGCTGGCTGCCAGCGGAGCAGCTCGGACAGACGCCCGGTGTCGCCGCCCTGGTTCCGCGTCTGCGCCAGGGCGAGAATCTGGATGGCCTCGACATGCTCAGCGCCGATTCACTGGCATCTCTCGACCCCTTGCTGGCAGAGCGGGCCCGCCTGGCCCTGCGCCGGACACCTCATGCACAACCCAGCGCGCGGCGTGAGGAAACGCGCGGCATGCTGTTGCGTGCGCTGGTGCCGATCATGGATTCACGCGGGACGCTCGTGGGCGTGCTTGATGCCGGGCGGCTGCTCAATCGTGACCCGAACCTGGTGGATGAGATCCGCGATCTCCTCTACGGCCCGGGGACGCTGCCGCTGGATGGCACAGGCACCATCACCCTGTTTCTGGACGATGTCCGAATTGCCACCAACGTGACTGACAGCACCGGTGAACGCGCACTCGGCACGCAGGCCTCGCTCGAAGTGACCCGTCAGGTCATCGGTGAGGGGCAGCGCTACGTCAATCGCGCCTTCGTGGTACGCGACTGGTTCGTTGCCGCCTATGCGCCTCTGGATTCTCTGGACGGCCAGCGGATCGGCATGATCTACGCGGGCTACCCCCAGGCACCCTACGTGCGACTCTACCGGGAGACATTGGTCCACATCAGCCTGGTACTGCTGGCGGTCAGCCTGTTGGGAGTTCTACTGGTCTGGGGCGGGGTCGAGCGCCTGATGCGCCCCATTCGCCAGATACGCCATGTGGTGCATGCCGTTCGCGATGCACCCTCCAGTGATGGGCTGCGCATCGGGCCGCTTGCCTCGCTTGGGCCAGAACAGCGTCGTGGTGATGAGCTGGATGAGCTGGCGCAGGAATTCGATACCATGCTGGCGCGGCTGGAGGCGCACCGCAGCGAGATTCAGGCGGCCGCCAATACCCTGGAAGCCCAGGTCGAGGACCGCACGCGTGACTTGAGCGCACAGACGAACACGCTGCGCGAGCGCAGCCAGGCACTGGAGGAGCATGTCCGCCTGTTGCGCGAAGCACGCGCGAAGCTGTTGACCCGCGAGAAGCTGGCAGCACTCGGGGAACTCACGGCAGGCATCGGGCATGAGATCAACAATCCCGCCGCCGTCATCCTCGGGCATGTCGAGTTGATCGAGGTCATTCTCGGCGACCAGGCAGACCCCGTACGCGAGGAAATCGCGACCATCATCCATCAGGTGGAACGAATTCGCGCGCTGGTCGACAACCTGCGCCAATATGCACGTGACCCACATCAGGCGAGCCACCACGGCGCACAGGCAGAGCTGCCTGACCTGCCGGGCGAGACGCTCCCCACCACGCTGAGCCCCCCGAACCTCAGCCAGATTCATCCAGATGAGGCCATCCATAGCGTCGAAGTACTGGTACGCCATGCGCTGGATCATCACGGACACAGATTGACGCATGAGCTCTCGGCGACACGTCAGATCGAGGCCGACCGCGCCCAGCTGACACAGGTGCTGGTCAACCTGCTCATCAATGCCATCGAGATGGCACCCGGACCGGACACGCTATGCATCACCAGCGCCGATCGCGACGCGACGCTCGCCGGTGTGGAGGAGGATCATTCGCCGGTGATGACAGGAGACCCCGGCGGTGAGGTCGTGGCCGGCATCGAGATCCGGATCATCGATCACGGCAATGGCGTCCCGGAACACCTCAGGGAGCGCATCTTCATCCCTTTCTTCACCACGCGCGCCAACGGCTCCGGTATCGGTCTGTCGGTCTCGTCCGGGTTGATCACGCAACTGGGCGGACGACTGTGGCTGGAAGAGACGCCCGGGGGCGGCGCGACCTTCTGCCTGTGGCTGCCTTGTATCGCGCGGCGTCACCACGAAGACAACCAGGGCCGACACCTGCTCGAGACCCTGAGCGCCGGTGGCAGCAGCCGTGCCAGTTGATCCCCCTGCCCTGCCATCCACCGACCGGAGCCTTTGCCATATGCCATCGGCCAATTCGACTCCCTCTCCAGCCCGCCAGACCTCGACGGCATCCACCGATGAGCCACAAGCCCGTCACGCGAACACGTCGCCGACGCTTGGCCAGCGCCTGCGCATCCTGCGCACCCGCCACGGCCTGTCTCAACGCGAACTCGCCAAGCGCGCCAACGTGACCAACTCGACCATTTCCCAGGTCGAACAGGATGCCGTCAGCCCCTCTGTCAGCTCGCTCAACAAGATACTCGATGTCTTCCCTGTCTCGCTCAGTCACTTCTTCAGCGACGAGATCCCCGAGGCGCCTGCGCGAGTGCTGCGCCGTGAGGAGCATGCACCATGCGAGGAAAGCCCCGCTGACACGCGACTACGCAAGATTCCCGACTGGCCTGATGCCTCAGAACAGCGTCGTCAGAAACCGCAGGTCACGCTGGGGAGACTTGAAGACCAGGACAGCGTCAGCCTGCAGGCAAGCCATGACAGCCTCTTGCTCGTCACCCGCGGGCGACTGCGCATCGAGCTGCCGGCAGAAGCGCTCGATATCCACCTCAGATCCGGAGATGCCGTGCGGCTGCAGGCCGGAGAGCGCTACCGACTCCACCATGCCCAGGCGCAAGATGCTGATGGGTCTGAACCACTGGACGAGGAAAGCCTGACAGCCAGTCACTGGTCATGCATCGCCAGCGCGGGATAAACCGAAGGAGCCCCCTTTCTTCCCAGCGAGCCACGCATCAATCAAGAATGCCCCTCTTTCCTGTCAGTACCGCGACACGAAAGAGGGGCATTCATCAGAACCGCGATTCACCTGGGCATCCGCTCACTCGACAGGCCGAGAGGGTTTACTCCCCCTCTTTCGCCGGGGGCAGCACCAGATTGAGCACGATCCCCAGAATGGCCGCCAGGCTGACGCCCTGCAGCGTGAACTGGCCACCACCAACCTGCATGCCGCCAATCCCGAAGACCAGAATCAAGGACGCGATCACCAGATTGCGCGGCGCGGTAAGCGAATCACCGGCACGCACCAGGGTGTTCATTCCCACCACGGCGATCGACCCGAACAGCAGGCACATGATGCCACCCATGACAGGGGTGGGAATCGTCTGCAGTACCGCCCCCACCTTGCCGATGAAGGCAAGCGAGATGGCCACGCAGGCCGCGACGGTCATGACACGCGGATTGAAATTGCGCGTCAGCATGACAGCGCCCGTCACTTCCGAGTATGTCGTGTTGGGCGGTCCACCGAACAATGAGGCCGCGCTGGTGGCCAGGCCATCTCCCAGCAGTGTCCGATGCAGTCCCGGCTTCTTCAGATAGTTCTGACGCGTCACGGAGCCGATGGCCACCATGTCACCGATATGCTCCACGGCCGGCGCGATGGCGACCGGAATCATGAACAGGATGGCGGAGAACTCGAAGGTAGGAGCGGTGAAGCTTGGCAAGGCCAGCCACGCCGCCTCCGCCACAGGCGACAGGTCGATCACCCCCATGGCCAGTCCCAGCAGATAGCCGGTGATGATCCCGCCGAGAATCGGGATGAGGCGCCACAGTCCGCGACCGAAGATCGACAGTATCAGGGTGACGGCAAGACTCACCAGCGAGAGGGTCAGTGCCTGTCCATGAGAAATGGTGTCACTGAATTCCCCCGTGGCCATCTGGACGGCGGTCGGTGCCAGCGCCAGTCCGATCACCATGATGACAGGCCCCACCACCACGGCAGGCAACAGGCGATGCACGATACCGACGCCCTTGAGACGAATGCACTGCGCCAGCAGCACATAGACCAGTCCGGCAACGAACAATCCCCCCATGGTGGCGGGAATGCCGAAGTTGGCGACCGAACTCTGGATGGGAGCGATGAAGGCGAATGACGAGGCGAGGAAAACCGGCACGCTCGCCTTGGTGACGCTCTGGAAGACCAGCGTCCCGACCCCTGCCGTGAACAGCGCGACGTTGGGATCAAGGCCAGTCAGCAACGGCACCAGCACCAGCGCACCGAAGGCCACGAAGAGCATCTGTGCTCCCGTGATCAGCGTCGCCAGCGTGAAAGGCTCCTTCTCAGGAGTCTGGAGAGCATCATGAGAGGCAGAGGAAGCGGAGTCCGGGGCTTGAGAAGACGACATGGCGGAAGATTCTATTCAATGAACTGACGAAGGAAGGCCTCAACCTGACTGCTCAGACAGGTAAGGCAGATACAAAAACGCCCCACGCAAGGCGAAGGGCGTCGAGAGCTCAGGCGAGGCGCTTAGCGCGTGCCGAAGATCTTGTCACCGGCGTCACCAAGACCCGGGACGATGTAGCCATTCTCATCAAGACGATCATCGACGGAAGCCGTGAAGATCTCGATGTCAGGATAGGACTCCTGCACCTTGGCGATGCCTTCCGGTGCCGCGACCAGCACGATCACCTTGATCTGCTGGCAGCCCTTGGCCTTCAGCATGTCCAGCGTGGCGATCATGGAACCGCCTGTCGCCAGCATCGGGTCGATGACGATCGCCAGACGCTCATCGAGATCCGAGACGAACTTCTCGAAGTACGGTACCGGCTCGAGGGTTTCCTCATCACGGTACAGTCCCACCACGCTGATGCGCGCGCTGGGAATCAGGTCCGTCACCCCTTCCAGCATGCCGAGACCGGCACGCAGGATCGGCACGATGGTCACTTTCTTGCCCTTGATGCTCTGGACGTCCAGCTCGTTGCCGCTCCAGGCGTCAATGGTGGTAGTTTCCAGCTCAAGGTCCTGGGTTGCCTCATAGGTCAACAGCTTGGCGACCTCACTGGCCAGCTCACGGAAGCTCTTGGTGCTGATGCCTGCTGCACGCATCAGGCCGAGCTTGTGCTGGACCAGTGGATGATTGATGGCATGGACGCTCATGGAAATACCTCTTGGGACAGAAGATGGTGCTCATGATTGCGCAGCACTACCCCGCCAGCGAGGGACGATGGCAGGCAGAGAGGCTGGCAAATTGGGCGTATTCTAGCCGAGCAGGACTTTGATGTTAAGCGCACCCGACATCGTCACAGGCGAGGCGGTCAAGAAAATCGCCGACGGCTGAACAGTAATCAGGGTAATCGAAGCGCTCAGCCAGAATCTGACGCGCACGTCGGCCCATTTCACACCGAAGCTCAGGACTGGCGATCCATTTATCAAGCACTTCTGCTGCTGCCACTGGCGATATCACCCTGGCCGCAACGATGGCATCCTCGTCAGGCGAATAGACCCTGACCTCTGGCCCGACGAAAGCGAGATCATGCTCTGCAAGTTCACCTATGGATCTGATGGTGGGAAGCACGGCGCCATTCTCTCCCGCGATGACCTGCTCCGGCAGCCCATCGACATTGCCGACGATGGTCGGCACGCCATGCGCCAAGGCTTCCTGCACCACGTTACCGAATGGCTCACGCCAGGAAGGGCAGATGAAAGCATCCAGCGTGCAATAGAATTCCGACATCTCCTTAACCGCGCCATGAAACGTCACGACATCGGCCAGCCCCCACCTTGTCACCAGTGCTTGCAAGGGGTGTCGCAAAGGCCCGTCTCCCGCGATATGCAGCTCCACATTCGCATGGATGTCCCGCAGCAATCTGATGGTCTCGAGCGCCACGACAGGCGCCTTGAGTGCCGTCAGTCGACCGGCAAACCCCAACCGGAAGACGTCGCCGTCATGGGTTGCCGTCACCTGCGGTAGCGACATGGCATTGCGTGCCACAAGCGCCGGGCACTCCTCTGATAGACCTAGCTTCAGCTGGAGCATGCGCAGTGATGCATGGGAATTGCAGATGACGCCGGACCAGCGTTCCACGTAACGCTGGATATCGGGAGCCGGCTCGATGAACCAGGCGCTGCCTCTCTCGAAATGCACGATGGGTACGTCATTTGGGAGAGCAATGGGGAAGTTGCGATATTTATTCCAGATGACCAACTGCTCAAGCGTCAATGATTTCAGCAATTTCCGCTGATACGTAGAACGCAACCATGGAATCTGCTTGGGAAGATTGATGCCACGAGGTCCCTTGACGGAATGAATTCGCCAGAAATGATCACTCAATTCTTCTTGTACGATAGGGTGGATTCGATCGGTCATCGGAAGGACATGATAATCATTTCCGGCTTCCAGCATGGTAGTGAAGAAGCGTGAAAAGTGACGTTCCACTCCGCCCAGATTTCTCAGGCTGACGAGATGACCTATCTTCGGCTGACTTCCCATGGCGCTCCTTCTATGTGAATGCGTCCCTATCGGAAGCCAACATTATCACAACGGAAACATCAGCACCGCGCCATGCCTGACATCCCCGATGACTCACCTGCCCTCTCATGAGAGGATGAGTCCACACCCAACCTCCGACAATCATTGCTCAGGAAGGATACCCAAAATTGGCAAAGTCCTGTGCATATAGGATGGCCAACTTCTCTCGCGTGGCAGACGCCATACTTTCCTGAGCCACACGACAGCGGACATCCCCCTTGTTGCGATGAGCAATGGAGGAATCGATACCCAGCTTCTCAGCGACAATCTTGAAGTCCTGATCCAGCGTCTCGAAATGTCCCAGGAAATCCACCATCAACCTGTCATCTGCCGACATGATGAAAGAAGATTGAGAGTGGAATAACAGATGACTGCGAAAAGCACCTTGCCAGAGCCCGGTTTCCACAAAGTCATCAAAGCCACGATACTTTGCGAGTGAGGCTGCCACGCGACTGTCCTCAGGCCCCTGATTCCCACCCTTCAATATATAATGGTATGCGGAAAAAGCGCGATCATAGGGATTTCGCACAAAGGAGAACTTGAAGTAATTATTGAATTTCTTGCTATCTGCTTTTTTATAAGTTTGCCAGGAAACATGATCTCGGCCTTTTTCACTCTTCTTTCCCAATGCGGCTAGAACCGAGGTCCCGGCGGCCTTGGGAATATGTATGAAAATACATTTGTTGCGATCAAAGTGTTTACGATAAGGGAATTCGTGCTTCAACCACATGACAAGCCTCATACATAGATTGCGAATGATCCATCACCTTGCCGCAAGAGTAGGCAAACAATACGCATTTTTCGTGTACATACCGTCAAAAAAAGGAAGAAGTAGATCATGCGCCAGCGCAATGTTACAGTACATGGAAATAGACTTACGGTGTGACCATCAGCCATGCTCCATATTTTTATATCGTGCGATGAAAACTATGCGCCTCATCTAGCCACGACCATCATGTCCATACTTGATAACTGTCAAAAGCCAGAAGCGCTGAGCTTCATCATTGGTGATGGAGGACTGTCGTCCGACACCATTTCCAGATTGCACGCAATGATCGCGCCCTACCAGTCACAGATCACCTTTACTTACCTGCACGAGAGCAAGTTTGAAGGACTGGAGGTCAAACGTTACGGGCTTTCCATCTATTTCAGATTATATCTGAGTGAGGTCATCGACCCTTCCATTCAACATATCGTATGCATTGATTGCGATACTATCGTCGTGGACGATATTACGACGATCATGGATGACCTGCCGACCCAGGACTTCACGCTGGCCGCTGTGGAGAATATTGGCCGATCTCCTTATAAATCATTGGGCCTGGAGAAAGGCAAATACTTCAACTGCGGCTTGATGTTGATCAACATGCCTCGCTGGAAGGAATATAATATTGGCGAGAGGGCATTATATTTCTTGAGAAAACACCCCGAACTCTGTCTATATCCTGAACAATCCGCACTGAATAAAATTCTCGACGGCCAATGGACACAATTACCGTTGGTCTGGAATGCTCAACGTCCTGCTTACAAGATTCTTGAGAAAAGAATGGATGAACAGCATAGAGCGGAACATGAATTCCTGGAGTCCATCGAGAAACCCAAGATGATTCACTACATGGGAAAAGGCAGCAAGCCTTGGGAATATGGCTCACTGCATCCATTGAAGGATGTTTACTTTTATTATAGAGCCAAGACGCCATGGGCCTCTGGCAATATCGTCAACAACAAGACACTCAAGAAATCCATTCTGTCTTATATTGAATTGCAGAAGTTATACAAGTACCACAAGAGAAGATCCATGAGCCAGGAGTTGCTTGACGCTCATCGATAACGATTTCCTTGAATGGCATCTCTCGGAGATGCCATTCAATTCATCATCATGGCCGCCTCTTGATTACCGCTTGTCCACTACCTCGGCAATGAAGTCACCAATCCCCTGGCAGTACCGTTGCTGACAGAAATCTCGTGCGATGATCTCGCGGGCGACCGTCCCCATCTCTCTCCGCTGCTCCGGGCTTTCCGCCCAACGCTGCAGGACATCGGCAATGGCGGCCGAGTCCAGGACATGCGCCTGCACGATGGCATCGCGCTCGGGTGAATAGACTCTGTCCGGCCCCTGGACGAAGTCTTCTCCATAACGGGCGAGCTCACCCTTCGGGCGTCCGGGTGTCAGCACCTCACCATTGAGGCCGGAGGTGATCTGCTCCGGCAATCCATCGACATTGCCGACGATCGCAGGCACTCCATGCGCCAGGGCTTCCTGCACTACATTGCCGAACGGCTCGCGCCAGGAAGGACAGATGAAGGCATCGAGGAAAGAATAGAATTCACTCATGTCACTGAGCAGGCCACAGAAGCGGACACTGTCTTCAAGCCCCCACTCGATGACCAATGACTTGAGAGCCGCCTCCAGCGTCCCCGTACCAGCGATCCAAAGCTCAGCATGGGGCACACTGACCTTGAGATCTCGCAGCGCCTCGATGGCAATCACTGGCGCCTTGAGGCCGGTCAGGCGTCCTGCAAAACCGATTCTGAATCGCGAAGCCGGATGCGTGGAGGCCTTCTCGGGCAGCATGATGGAATTGCGCACCACCTTGCAGGGCAAGGTGTCACGGATGCCGAGCGACAATTTCAACATGCGACTGGCGGCATGGGAGTTGCAGATGATGCCATCGAGCCTCGAGAGGTAATCCTCGACCTCGGGGGTAGGCTCCACGAACCAGGCAGCGCCATGCTCGTAATGGATGAGGCTGATGTGCTCAGGAAAATGCAGAGGATGGTGACGCAGCTTGTTCCACACCACGATTGCCTGCATCTCTTCATCATCGAGCAATCGCGCCTGGCAGTTATCCCGCAGCCAGGGGAGCTGACGCGGGATCTTGATACCGAGATAGCGCTTTATATCGTGCACGCGACCTGGAAAGTCCGCATAGACGGACTGCAGCATCGGATGAATCTCGGGGGTCTGCAACAGCACATGATGATCACGCTCATTGGCGGCCATGCGATAGAAATTGGTGAAGGTGCGCTCGGCCCCTCCCAGGTTCTTGAGACTGATCAGATGACCCGCGCGAGGTCCTTGCAATGTCGGATGCGTCAATGTGGTTTCTCGTCTTCACTCTCAGGTATCAAGCAGTGGCAGCTGCCAATCTATCGGCACATCGCCACGTGCCTCCAGCCAGGCATTGGCCTGTGAGAAGTGACGAGAACCGAAGAATCCGCGGTGCGCTGCGAGAGGCGACGGATGCGGAGCGTGGAGTACCAGATGCTTCTGGCGATCCGCGGCCCCCGCCTTCTTCTGGGCATGACTGCCCCAGAGCAGGAAGACGACACCCTCGCAGTGCTGGTTGATCACGTCGATGGCGCGGTCGGTGAACTGCTCCCAACCTTGCTTCTGATGCGAGGCGGCCTTGCCCTGCTCGACCGTCAGCACGCTATTGAGCAGCAACACCCCTTGCTCCGCCCAGCTTTCGAGGAAGCCGTGATCCACGGGTTCGACCCCGACATCGGCAGCCAGTTCCTTGTAGATGTTCTTCAGTGAGGGCGGCGGGCGCACGCCGGGGCGTACCGAGAAGCACAGACCATGTGCCTGGTCCGGCCCGTGATAGGGGTCCTGCCCCAGGATCACGACCTTGACGTTGCTCAGCGGGGTCAGCCAGAAGGCGCGAAACCAGTCCTGCGAGTGCGGGTAGATCACCTTGCCGGCATCTTTCTCGGCGCGCAGGAAGGCCTTGAGCCGCTGCATGTACTCGGCATGGAATTCCTGCCCGAGATGCGCCTGCCAGTCGGCAGGCAGCACCTGGGAGCTACCGGAGGTGGCAGTCTCCAACGGCATGTCAGCTGTCGCTCTCTTGCTTCTTGAGCTGCTCGGAGATCGGTTCGACGTAGGCGATTCCCATGTCCCACGGGAACTGGATCCAGCAGTTCTGCGGCACTTCGGTGATGAAATCATCGACCAGTGGACGGCCTTCCGGCTTGGCGTAGACGGTCACGAAATGGGCCTTGGGCAACATGTCGCGCACGGCACGTGCGGTGTTGCCGGTGTCGACGAGGTCATCGACCAGCAGCCAGCCGTCACCGTCATGATCGACGCCCTTGACCACTTCCAGACCACCCTGCTCCATGTGGTCGTGGTAGCTCTTGATGCACACGGTGTCGATATGGCGGATGCCCAGTTCACGGGCGATCAGGCCAGCCGGGATCAACCCACCACGGGTGATGGCGATGATGCCCTTGTAGTCACGACCGATCAGGTCATGACAGAGCGCGCGCACGTCGCGGTGCAGCTGGTCCCAGGAGACGATGAAATGGTCGTGATAGCGTTCGGAAGACATGTGGGTCACTCGCAATGACGGAACAAGAACAAAGCATGGTGGCTGGCGTGCCACCCTACAAGGGACAGATCGCGCCGGTGTGAAACGACACTGCCGGCGACGACGATATCGGACGTTGTCTGCAACGACGATGGCCCTGCCAAAAGACAGGGCCATCGTCGTTGCGCAGGCTTACTCGGCTTCGGTAAAGCTGCAGGCGGCGAAGACGCTGTGGCCTTCCTCGTGGATCTTGGCGGAACCTCCCAGCTCCGGCAGGTCGATGATCGCGGCGGTCTCCACCACGATACCGCCGGTGCGCTCGATCAGCTTGCAGGCCGCCAGCATGGTGCCACCGGTGGCGATCAGGTCATCCATCACCAGGATGCGATCGCCTTCACGGAAGGCATCGGAATGCAGTTCGACGGTGGACTCACCGTATTCCAGCGTGTAGGTCTCGCTGATGGTCTTGAACGGCAGCTTGCCCTTCTTGCGCACCGGCACGAAGCTGCAGCCCAGCTCATAGGCCAGCGGTGCACCGATGATGAAGCCGCGTGCATCGATGGCGGCGATGGCGTCGATCTCCATCTCCTGATAGCGGTGCACGAAGGAGTCGATCAGCTTGCGGAACGCGGCGGAATTCTGCAGCACCGGCGTGATGTCGCGGAAGTTGACACCTGGCTGGGGCCAATCCGGCACGGTGCGGATGACAGACTTGATGTAGTCGCTGTAGATGCTCATTAAAGGGCTCCGTCGAGGAACAGGTATTTGCAGGCAAACAGGACGGCGAGAATCACCAGCCCCGGGCTCAGATCACGATAGCGGCCAGAGAACAGCTTGATCACGGCGTAGCTGATGAAGCCCAGTGCGATCCCGTTGGCAATCGAGTAGGTCAGTGGCATCACCAGGGTGGCGATCACCACTGGCGCGGCTTCGGTAATGTCATTCCAGTCGATGCGTGCCAGGCCACCTGTCATCAGGCAGGCAACATAGAGCAGCGCACCCGCGGTGGCAAAGGCGGGGATGGAGGTGGCCAGCGGTGACAGGAACAGGCTGACGAGAAACAGTCCCGCCACGACCACCGCGGTCAGTCCTGTGCGTCCGCCTGCCGCCACACCGGTGGCAGATTCGATATAACTGGTGACATTCGAGGTCCCCATCACCGAACCGGCCATGGTCGCGCTGGAGTCTGCCATCAGGGCACGACCGAGACGCGGCAGGTGGCCACGCTCGTTGGTGAGTCCCGCCTGCTGGGATACGGCGATCAACGTGCCCGAGGTATCGAACAGATCGACGAACAGGAACGCGAAGATGATCGACACCATGCCCAGGTTGAAGGCACCGGCGATGTCGAGCTGTGCGAATGTCGGCAGCATGCTCGGCGGCATCGAGGCAAGGCCATGGAAGTCATTGTTGCCGGTCAGGGTCGCCAGCAGCGTCACCACCAGGATGCCGATCATCACGGCGCCGATCACCTTGCGGTAGGACAGCGCGACGATCAGGAAGAATGACAGCAGCGCATACAGGGCTGCCGGCGAGGACAGATCACCCAACGTGACTAGGGTGCCCGGTGCATCAACGACGATGCCGCTGCCCTGCAGCGCGATGATCGCCATGAAAAGGCCGATGCCCGCGGCGATGCCCGTCTTCAGTGAGGCCGGAATGGCGTTGATGATCCACTCCCGGATCTTGAAGGCGGAGAGCAGGAAGAAACTCACCCCGGACAGGAAGACCGCGCCCAGCGCGATCTGCCAGGGAACGCCCATCTGCCCCGCCACCGTATAGGTGAAGAAGGCCGTCAGGCCCATGCCGGGTGCCAGCGCGATCGGGTAGTTGGCGTAGAGCCCCATGATCAGGCAGCCAAGGGCAGCTGCCAGACAGGTCGCCACGAAGACGGCGCCGTGATCCATGCCGGTGGAGGCCAGCATCGAGGGGGCAACGAAGATGATATAGGCCATCGCCAGGAAGGAAGTGAATCCGGCGATGACTTCGGTACGCACATTGGTACCGTGCTCCGAGAGCTTGAAGAGACGTTCCAGCATGAGGGAAACCCTTATCCTTGAGCAGTGCCTGTCCGGCAAGCCGCAGTGGTCGATGACGTTCGGGAACAGCGGATCAACACGAACTCACTCGGACAGGTATGCTGCACAGGGGGCAACCATGGCTTCCCCCTCGTTCAGCCTGCCTGAACCACGATGCCCTGCCGGTGGCAGGGCATCGAAAGGCGCAACATGGTACCCAAAGGTCTGCAGCGAATCGAGCATTGCAGGCATATTTCCTGACCGGTCAGACGGGTTCTGGCGTCCTGCCAGCGAATTGACCCCGCAGCAAGCCTGCAAGCCTCATGCCAGCCGTGAGGCCATGACTCGCTCCACCGTCTCGACGATGGCCTGGGTCTGGGGGTCCACCTCGAGATTGACCCGATCCCCCACCGCGCGCTCACCCATCAGGGTGCGCTCAAGGGTTTCCGGTATCAGATTGACGCAGAAACGCGTGCCCTGGACCTCCCCGATGGTCAGACTGACACCGTCAAGTCCCACATAGCCCTTGTCGAACAGGAAACGCATCAGCTCAGCGGGAGCCTGGAACCAGATCCGGCGATTGTCAGCCGTGGCTTCAATGGCATCGAGGGTGACCATCGCCATGACGTGACCGGACATGGAGTGGCCACCGATTTCATCCCCGAAGCGCGCTGCCCGCTCGATGTTGACCCGACTGCCCACCTTGAGCTCGCCGAGGTTGGTCAGTCGCAGTGTCTCACGCATCAGATCGAAACTGGCCAGCTGACCCTCGAGTGCCGTCACGGTCAGGCAGCAACCGTTGTGCGCCACTGACGCCCCGGTTTCCAGCCCCTGCTCCAACCCCTGCGGCAACCGGACCTGATGGGTACGAAACTCCGGACGCTCTTCAATGGCGACCACTTCCGCCATGCCTTGCACGATACCGGTGAACATGCGCTTCCTTATCCTTGCACTGCTTCCCGCAGAGCGGGAACCCATGAATATGATGACAGGCCATGACACCCGGGCACTGATGACACCACGAGATCCGACATGCCGATGGGAAATCCTAGCATGCCGGACTCGATGCCGGCAGCCATCACGCCTCCTTCACGCCATCGAGCGAAGCGAAGATGAGCAGGCCTGCTGTCAAGGGTTGGCCTTGCGCCACGGGGCTGGCAAGGCGCCCTGCGTGTAAGACATCTCTGACAGCGAGTATCGGCAAATTGCCATATCGAACGCCAGTTCGAATAAACCGTCAACGCCAGACCAAAATCGTTGACACCCCGAGGGTGACTGATAGAATGCGCCTCAAATCTGTTTGGCGCCGATTTGTACCCGGATTGCGGGCGCCCACTTCGAGAGTCTGTCTCCCGGGGTGCAAGTTCTGCTAAAAGGGTGTGTCCAGCGTTGATGGCCACCCATCTTGGGTGGTCTTTTTTTCCTCTCTGGATCACTCTCCTCTTGCCAGGCGTGCCTTGCCCTTCTCGGCGCAGTGCACGACACACGCAGAACAGGCGGCTTGCCGCAGACCTTCGCCCGCATTCCGGTTGGTGCCTTAACCATTCGGACCCCCATGATCACACTCAAGAACGTCTCCAAGACTTACGGCAGTGGTGACAAGGCCGTGGTCGCGCTCAAGGATGCCAGTCTCACGGTTCCCCAGGGCGCCATTACCGGTGTCATCGGCCTGTCCGGTGCCGGAAAATCGACCCTGATTCGCTGCGTCAATCTGCTCGAACGCCCCACCGAGGGCAGTGTCGTGGTCGATGGTCAGGAGCTGACCGCACTCGACGACAGCGCCCTGCGTCGTGCTCGCCACCAGATCGGCATGATCTTCCAGCACTTCAACCTGCTGTCCTCGCGCACCGTCTTCGCCAACGTGGCCTTGCCGCTGGAACTGGCCGGAATCTCCAAGGCCGAGATCAGCCAGCGCGTCGAGCCACTGCTGGAACTGACCGGCCTGAGCGACAAGGCAAGCCAGTATCCTGCCCAGCTGTCCGGCGGACAGAAGCAGCGCGTCGCCATCGCTCGCGCACTCGCCAGCCGCCCCAAGGTGCTGCTGTGCGATGAAGCCACCTCGGCGCTCGACCCCCAGACCACTGTCTCCATTCTCGAGCTGCTCAAGGACATCAATGCCAAGCTGGGCCTGACCATCCTGCTGATCACCCATGAAATGGAAGTGGTCAAGAGCATCTGTGATCAGGTCGCATTGATCAGCGGCGGCGAGCTGGTGGAAGTGGCAGCGGTCGGCGATTTCTTCACCGCCCCGCAGACCCGCCTGGGCCGCGAATTCCTCAATGAATTCCTGGAACTCGAACCACCGCGCGCACTGGTCGAGCGCCTGGAGGCGACTCCCGGCCCGCACACCCATCCGGTGGTCCGTCTGGCCTTCAGTGGCGACGCCGTCTCCACGCCGCTGATCTCGCGCCTTGCGCGTGAGTGTCAGGTGGACGTCAGCATCCTGCAGGCCAAGGTGGAATCCATTCAGGACCGCACCCTGGGCCTGATGATCGCCGAACTGATGGGCGACAGCGCCCAGACCCAGCAGGCGCTGGACTATCTCGAATCCCACGACCTGAAAGTGGAGGTGCTCGGCCATGTCACCCGCACTGCTTGAACTCGTCCTGTCCTCCACCCTCGAGACCCTCTACATGGTCGCGGTGGCAGGCCTGATCTCCGCGGCACTCGGCATTCCGCTGGGCGTGGCACTCTACACCTCGCGCCCGGGCCAGATTCTCGCGCGCCCGGTACTCAACAGCGTGCTGAGCATCATCACCAACATCGGCCGCTCGGTGCCCTTCATCATCCTGATGGTGGCGATCATCCCGCTGACACGCCTGATCGCCGGCAGCTCGATCGGCACCAATGCCGCCATCGTGCCGCTGACCATCGCCTCGATCCCCTTCGTCGCCCGTCTGATCGAAGGCGCCTTGAATGAAGTCGGCCCGGGGCTGGTCGAAGCCGCTCAGGCCATGGGTGCCACGCCGATGCAGATCATCACCAAGGTCCTGCTGCCGGAAGCACGCGGCGGCATCATCAATGGTCTGACCATCACCGTGGTCACCTTGATCAGCTATTCCGCCATGGCCGGTACCGTCGGTGGCGGCGGCCTGGGGGATCTCGGCATCCGCTACGGCTACAACCGCTTCGACCCGATGGTGATGCTGGTGACCGTGGTCATCCTCGTCGTCATGGTGCAGGGCTTCCAGAGCCTGGGCGACCATCTGGTGCGCAAGTCGAACCACAAGTAAGCCTCGCTCCATGAGCGGTGACTGATCCACCAGTGGCGATCGATCTACAAATCACATGGCTTTCGGTATCGTGACGGCTCATCACAATGAGCCGTCACTCATAACATCCCGCGGACCCCGCCGGTCACGTCGGATCACAAGGAGAACATCGATGCGCAACATGCTGACCACGCTTTCTTCCCCGCTGCGCCTTGCCGGTGCTGCCACCCTGCTCGGCGCCACCCTGCTGGCAGGCTGCGGCAACGACGCGTCCGACGAGAACACCCTCAAGATGGGTACCGTCGCAGGTCCGGAAACCGAGGTGATGAAGGTCGCGGCCGAGATCGCCAAGGAAAAGTACGACCTGAACGTCGAGATCACCGAGTTCACCGACTACGTGTCTCCCAACGCCGCTCTGGCCGATGGCTCGCTGGATGCCAACGCCTACCAGCACCAGCCGTACATGGAATCCATGGTGCGTGAGCGCGGCTACAAGTTCGCCAGCGCCGGCAAGACCTTCGTGTACCCGATCGGTGCCTATTCCGAGAAGTACGAAGACATCAGCGAACTGCCGGACGGCGCGACCATCGCACTGCCGAACGACCCGTCCAACGAAGGCCGCTCCCTGATCCTGATGCACGACCTGGGCATGATCGAGCTGACCGACAAGGACAACCTCGAAGCGACCCCGATCGACGTCGCCAAGAACCCGCATGACTACCAGTTCAAGGAAATCGAGGCTGCCCAGCTGCCGCGCATCCTGCCGGACGTCGACCTGGCCTTCATCAACAACACCTTCGCTCAGCCGGCTGGCCTGAAACCGGAAGACGCGCTGATCCGTGAAGGCGCCGAGTCCCCGTACGTCAACCTGATCGTCGTGCGCCAGGGCGATGAAGACAGCGAGAAGGTGCAGAAGCTGGTCAAGGCCTACCAGACACCGGAAGTCGAAGCCAAGGCCGAAGAGCTGTTCAAGGGCGCTGCGGTACCGGGCTGGAAATAAGCCTTCGAGCGCAAGCTGACAGCCGCATGACGCAAAGCGCCGACCCTGAGGTCGGCGCTTTTGCATCTGATTGATGAATCCCCCCATCACGTCCAGATGCCGACGCGGCGCAAGAGCGCGCGCGCAGGGCGTGCTTGAAACAGGCGACCCGCGACCGCATCCCTGCGTCACCGGCATCAACCCGCCATCCACTCAGGAGCCAACATGGCCACTCGTCCCGACTACTCACTGCTGGCCCGCCAGCTGGACGCCACGCTCGACACTCGCGACTGGCTGACCAACGCCTCCCAGACGGCTGCCTTCATCAACATGACGGTGGCGGACCTCAACTGGGCAGGCTTCTATGTACAACGTCAGCCGCAGATCCTGCACCTGGGACCGTTCCAGGGTCAGCCGGCCTGCCACCCGATCCCCTTCACCAAGGGCGTGTGTGGCGCTGCCGCGACCCAGCGCACCACTCAGCGCATCGCGGATGTGCATGCCTTCCCGGGCCATATCGCCTGTGACGCCGCGTCGCGCAGCGAGCTGGTCATCCCCGTTCTCATCGAGCAGAACGGCCAGCAAGTGCTGTGGGGCGTGCTGGACCTGGATAGCCCCAGCCCCGAGCGCTTCGATGAAGAGGATCAAGCCGGCATCGAACGCCTGGTCGAGATCTTCATCGCCTCCAGCGATTTCGACAGCGTGCCCGCCTGATACGCCCATCAGGTGCCGACATCATGTCCTGCCGCCCGCCATGCCTCCTGCATGGCGGGCGGTCTGCGTTGCGGCGGGTCAGGCCTTTCTTGCATAGCCCTCACACAGCCCCTTGCAAAGCCCCTTGCACAGCCCCTGGCGAGATGACACGTTAAGAGCTCTCTGACCCGACAGGAGCAGAACATGTCATCCCAGTCAACATCACATGACGCGTCTTCCTCAGCGCCTTCCTCATCTTCATCGACCGCTCATCCTGCCCCGCATGCGCAAGGCTCTCTCCAGAATCACGATGACGCCCACGCAGGGCTCGAGCAGGTCATCGCGCATCTCGAGCGCCTCAAGGCCTTCACGGCACGTACCGGCAATGACCTGGGCGCCAAGCGCACCCTGCTGGAAGGCTACTTCGCCGCTGATGCCAGCATTCTCGACACCGGCGTGACGCCACGCCTCGAGATGCTGCCGGGAGGAAACGGCGAGCGCCTCTGTGAGGTATTGCCCGCACCAGACGGCGCACCGACACCTGCACGTCACCTGCTGTACGTGCATGGGGGTAGCTGGATCGCCGGCTCCCCCGCCGGTCATCGCCCGCTGGCCAGCCGTCTGGGCCGCGCGGCGCGCGCCGAGACCTACACGCTGGATTATCGCCTCGCCCCTGAGGCGCCCTTCCCGGCAGGCCTGGAAGACGTACTGGCCGCATGGCACTGGCTGTGCCGCGAGTTTCCGGATGACCACCTGCTGCTGGCCGGAGACAGCGCGGGCGGCAACCTCACGCTCTCGACCCTGAATGCGCTCAAGAGCGCAGGCGAGCGGCTGCCGGATGCAGTGATCGCCTTCTCGCCCGCCACCGACCTCAGCTGGGGCAGCGCCTCGCTGTCGCGCAAGGCCGAGGTGGACCCGATCCTCGACCCCAATCTGCTGCCCTTCGTGAGCATGGCCTATGTGCAGGACGGTACCGACATGAGCGATCCACGTATCTCGCCGCTGGAGGGGGATCTGTTTGACCTGCCACCGACGCTGATCCAATGCGGCGAGGCGGAAATCCTGCTCGATGACAGTCGTCGCTACGCCGCGCAGGCACAGGATTGCGGCTCACCTGTCACGCTCAGCCTGTGGCCGGACATGCCGCATGTGTTCGTCGGCTTCGCACCGCTGCTCAGCGCTGCCAACGCCGCCCTCAAGGAAGCCGGTGACTTCCTCGACACCACGCTTGCCTGACAGCACGGCCAGCGCCAGCGCTTCTCGACAGGCGTGTCTGACGCGCACACGAAAACGCCCGACTCGATGAGCCGGGCGTTTTCTGGAATCTGGTAGGACCAGGCGGATTTGAACCGCCGACCTCCACGATGTCAACGTGGCGCTCTAACCAACTGAGCTATGGTCCTGGATGAGGCTGATGGATCACTGTCACTTGAAGCTTCTGCTTGGTAGGACCAGGCGGATTTGAACCGCCGACCTCCACGATGTCAACGTGGCGCTCTAACCAACTGAGCTATGGTCCTGTATCAAGTGGCGAGATGTTGCCATCGATGCCGATGCTGGTAGGACCAGGCGGATTTGAACCGCCGACCTCCACGATGTCAACGTGGCGCTCTAACCAACTGAGCTATGGTCCTGTGTCAGCAGCTGAATGAGAGAAGCGTTTGTGGTGCGAAGCGCTTTGCCCTGTCAGCGAGGACGTATTCTACTTATCTTCCGTTTTGATGCAACCCCCTGATGATAAAAAAATTTCTCGCCTGAGTAGCATCGCGATACTCGCCGTATGCGCCTTCTTTCAGGCGTCTCACCGGGGTCACCGATCCTCCCCCGAGAACGCGCGAGGCGGTGCCAGCCCATGCCGGCACCGCCTCACTTCTTTACGCCCTCACGTCTTCACGCCCTCAGCGCCGCGCAAGCGACATCACAAGGCAACGGGGCGTCAAAACAATACCCATCGCAGTCCCGCGGCCACAGCCGCCCCCAGCAAGGGGCCGGCGATCGGCACCCAGGCATACCCCCAGTCAGAACTGCCCTTGCCCGGAATCGGCAGAAGCCAATGCGCGACACGTGGCGCAAGATCGCGCGCCGGGTTCATCGCATTGCCGGTCGGGCCACCCAGTGACAGACCGATGGCCCATACCAGCGCCCCGATGAGATACGGCAATACCCGGTCAGTGATCAGCTCGCTGTTGACCATGCTGCCGATCGCGAAGACGAGTACCACCGTCGCGATCGCCTCACTGACGACATTCGCCAATCGGGAATCGACTGCCGGATCGGTACAGAAGACCGCACGCTTGCGCAGCGGGTCACGGGTCACGGGTCACCTTCCAGTGGGGATAATACGCCGCCCACACCAGCACGGCCCCGGTGAAGCATCCCAGCATCTCCGCCAGCATCATCCTGGCCACCTCGAGCACGCTTGCATGCACGCCCAGCAGATACTTGGCGAGGGTGACCGCTGGATTGAGATCTCCGTAGGGAGAGCCTGTCGAGGTCGACACCAGCACCCCGACCATCACCGCAAAGCCCCAGCCGGCATTGATCATCAACCAGCTGGAACCGGCTCCCTTGGTCTTGCGCAGCATCGCATTGGCGACGACTCCGCCGCCCAGCAGGATCATGAGCGTGGTACCCAGAAATTCGCCCGTCATGACGTCAGTCCACATGCCAGATGACCTCCGTCACTTGTCCCCATCCACCACCCACTGCGTCTTCCAGCCCCGAGAGAGGTCGCGGCATCGCTCCCCCAGACAGGAATGTCGGCACACGGGCACAAAGACTTCGCCCCGTCGAGTGACGGGGCGAAGGAGGCGTTACATTGCCACAGCTGACGAGGTGGCTCCAGCCACTTGCGACAGAAGGGCTTACAGCAGCAGATTCCACATGCTGGCCGCGATCAATGCCCCCGCCAGCGGGCCGGCGATGGGCACCCAGGCATAACCCCACCCGGAGGCACCCTTGCCATGGATCGGCAGCAGCGAGTGCGCGATGCGAGGACCAAGATCACGCGCCGGATTGATGGCATAGCCAGTGGCGCCACCCAGCGACAGCCCGATGGCCCACACCAGCATGCCGACCAGATATGGCAGCAGGCCGGCACTGATCTTGCCGGAGCCGACGATGGCGCCGATGCCGAAGATCAGCACCACGGTGCCGATCACCTCACTGAGCATGTTGCCCAACCGGCACTCGACCGCGGGGTCAGTACAGAACACCGCACGCTTGAGGCCAGCGTCGCCGGTACGCTTCCAATGCGGCAGATAGGCCAGCCACACCATCACCGCACCGGCGAAGCAGCCCAGCATCTGGGCAATGACATGACGCGCCACATCGATGAGGGTGGCATGCACCCCGAGCAGGTACTTGGCGAGGGTCACCGCCGGATTGAGGTCCGCCTGGGGCGAGCCGGTGGAAACGGCCACGAACACGCCGATCATCACCGCAAATCCCCAGCCGGTGGTGATCACGATCCACCCGGAGCCGTTGCCCTTGGTATCCGCGAGTACCACGTTGGCGACCACACCGCCGCCGAAGAGGATCAGGAACAGGCAACCGAGAAACTCGCCCGTCATGACGTCAGTCCACATGTCAGTGACCTCCGTCGCTCTTCACCCGTTCGACGGCTTCCAGCCAACCGGCATAGAGGCGCTCACGCTGCTCTTCCGCCATCTCCGGCGCGAAGGTGCGCTCGCAGTGCCACAGCTCGCTGATCTCCTCCAGGCTTTCATACCAACCGATATGCAGGCCGGCCAGATACGCCACACCCAGCGCCGTGGTTTCCAGCACACGCGGGCGATCCACCTTCACGCCCAGCATGTCGGAGAGGAACTGCATCACCCAGTTGTTGCTGACCATGCCGCCATCCACGCGCAGATTCGCGCAATTGATGGTGACGTCATCCAGCATGCACTCCTGCAGATCTCGGGTCTGATAGCACACCGATTGCAGGCCGGCCGCGACGATGTCGGTGATGCCGGTACCTCGGGTCAGCCCCAGGATCGCGCCGCGTGCCTGCGGGTCCCAGTGTGGCGCTCCCAGGCCGGTGAAGGCCGGCACCATGTAGACGCCGTGGTCGGCGCTGGCCGCACGTGCCAGCGGCTCGGTCTCGGAGGCATCGGAGAACAGCTTCAGGCCATCACGCAGCCACTGCACGGTGGCGCCGGCCACGAAGATGCTGCCTTCCATGGCGAAGGTCGGCTTGCCGTTGAGGCGATAACCGACGGTGGTGAGCAGACGGTTCCTGGACAGCTCCATCTTCTCGCCGGTGTTCATGATCATGAAGCAGCCCGTGCCATAGGTGCTCTTGCTCATGCCCGGCGTGAAACAGGCCTGCCCGACCAGCGCCGCCTGCTGATCGCCTGCCACGCCACGGATCGGCATTGCCGCCCCGAACAGCTGCGGATCGGTGGTGCCGAAATCATCACTGGAATCCAGCACTTCCGGCAGCAGGCATTCCGGGATGCCGAACAGCGCCAGCAGCTCGCTGTCCCAGCACTGATCAACGATGTTGAACAGGCAGGTGCGCGAGGCATTGGTGGCATCGGTCACGTGACGGGCCCCACCGGTCAGCTTCCAGATCAGATAGCTGTCGACGGTTCCGAAGGCCAGTTCGCCCTTCTCGGCGCGCGCACGCACGCCTTCGACGTTCTCGAGAATCCAGCGCAGCTTGGTCGCGGAGAAGTACGGGTCGATCAGCAGGCCGGTCTTGCGCTGAATCATCTCGCCATGGCCGGCATCGGAAAGCTCACGGCAGTACTCGTGGGTCCGGCGGTCCTGCCAGACGATGGCGTTGTAGACCGGCACGCCGGTCTTGCGGTCCCAGACGATCGTGGTCTCACGCTGGTTGGTGATCCCGATGGCCGCGACCTGCTCAGCGCCGATATTGGTATTGATCAGCGCCTGATGCACGGTGCGCTTCACCGATCCCCATATATCATCGACGTGATGCTCGACCCAGCCGCTGTTCGGAAAGTGTTGCGCAAATTCTTCTTGTGCCAGTCCGGTCACCGCGCCTTCACGATCGAAGAGGATGGCGCGCGAGCTGGTGGTTCCCTGGTCAATGGACAGAATGTGGTTGGTCATCGTCAATATCTCCCGGTAGTCCGTTACAAGATGGCCCGCCCATGCAACGTTCAGCGGGCCATTTGAATGATCATGTTTCCGCTGGGAATCAGCTAGCGGTGCGTGCCGACATGCGAGCGCTCTCGAAGATCGTCAATGACAACAGGACGACCGCCATCACGCACGAGCCAATCAACAACATGAAACCACCATCCCATCCATAGGCATCTACCGTATAGCCTACCAAGGCACTGGCAGCGACAGAGCCGCCCAGGTAACCGAACAGGCCGGTGAAGCCAGCCGCGGTCCCTGCCGCCTTCTTGGGTACCAGCTCAAGCGCCTGCAGACCGATCAGCATGACCGGGCCATAGATCAGGAAGCCGATGGCGACCAGACACAGCATGTCGATTCCCGGATTACCGGCAGGATTCAACCAATAGACAGTGGTGAAGACGGCGACCAGCGCCATGAAACACACCCCTGTCGCACCGCGGTTGCCCCGGAACAGCTTGTCGGACAACCAACCACACAGCAGCGTGCCGGGGATACCGGCCCACTCATACAGGAAATACGCCCAGGAGGACTTGTCGACGCTGAAGCTCTTGGCTTCCTGCAGGTAGGTCGGCGCCCAGTCGAGGACCCCGTAACGCAGCAGATACACGAAGACATTCGCCAGCGCGATGTACCAGAGCATGCGATTCTTGAACACGTACTTGACCAGGATCTCCCGCGTGGAGAATTCCTGTTCGTGGCTTTCATCGTATCCCGGCGGGTAGTCATTCTTGTGCTTCTCGATGGGAGGCAAGCCACAGCTCTGCGGCGTGTCTCGCATGGTCAGCAGGGCGAAGATCGCCACGAAGACGGCCAGCGCGGCAGGCACATAGAACGCGGACTGCCAGTCGTTGAACCAGGCCATGCCAAGAATGAACAGCGGACCGACAAGACCGCCGCCGACGTTATGGGCCACGTTCCACACCGAGACGATCTGGCCACGCTCACTCTGTGACCACCAGTGCACCATGGTGCGACCGCAGGGCGGCCATCCCATGCCCTGCACCCACCCATTGAGGAACAGCAGCACGAACATGATGCCGATGCTGGAGGTTGCCCAGTCAGTGAAACCGAAAAGGAACATGATGCCGGCAGACATCAGAAGACCGGCAGGAAGGAAGTAACGCGGGTTGGAGCGGTCAGAGACAGCCCCCATCACGAACTTGGAGATGCCATAGGCGATCGACACGCCGGCAAAGGCCAGACCAAGATCACCACGGGAATAGCCCTGCTCCACCAGGGAAGGCATGGCCAGGGAGAAGTTCTTGCGTACCAGATAGTAGCCGGCATAGCCTAGAAAGATACCGAGAAAGATCTGCCATCTCAGTCGCTTATAGGTGTCGTCTACCTTGGCGTCGTGAAGCGGTGTGGCGTGCACCGCGGATTTGAATAAACCGTACATTCTGCTGCTCGCTCCTGATTTTACGACACCGACCTCTACACGGGCATAGCGACGCCTTGACAGACGCGCTTGGTGTTCGAATGCGAAAGTACAGGCTTCACATCGGTGTCACAATGCGAAAAGCACCGATATTCGCTAGACCTTTGTCTACACGAGCATGACAATCCTTGCTATTCAGTAAGTTATGCATGATTTCGTATAACTTCAACGGCTTGCGCCCACCAGGTCAATCAGTGCAACCACTGGCGTCACCGCGAGCATGTATCAAAAAGAACATCAAACGAACATTCTGGATGGCACACTGCCCCGCCTCACCATCACGGGGCACCTGGTCGAGCAGCAACCGCACGCAGGATCACGTTGCCTGCGCGACGGTTCAGAGCAGACGTCTTTTCACCGGACATGAGCAAGAGGACAGGATGATGCAGTCCAAGCGCCACCGCGCCATCGTCGAACTGATCACGCGTCAGGGCTATGCCTCCATCGAGCAGCTGGCGAGTCACTTCAAGGTCACGCCGCAGACCATTCGCCGTGACCTCAACCAGCTCTCGGAAGCCGGTGCCCTAAAGCGTGTCCATGGGGGGGCGGGACTTGAATCCAGCACGGTGAACACTGCCTACAGCACGCGCAAGACCCTGAACCTGGAAGCCAAGCGACGCATCGCTCGCACCCTGGCCAACGAGATACCGGATCACGCCTCGCTGTTCATCAACATCGGCACCAGCAATGAGATGGTCGCCGAGGCGCTGTGTGATCATCACGGACTGGAAGTCATCACCAACAACCTCAACGTGGCAGCCATTCTCCAGCACAAGGAGGATTTCAATGTCATCGTCGCCGGTGGCATGGTGCGCTCCCGCGATGGCGGCATCATCGGCGAGGCGACCATCGACTTCATCAATCAGTTCAAGGTGGATTACGGCATCATCGGCATCAGCGGCATCGATGAAGATGGCTCGCTGCTGGAGTTCGACTATCAGGAAGTGCGTGTCGCCCAGGCGATCATCCACAACTCGCGCCAGGTATTCCTGATCGCGGATCACTCCAAGTTCCAGCGCAATGCCGTGGTGCGTCAGGGCAACCTGAGCCAGCTGGATGCGCTGTTCACGGATATCCAGCCTCCGGAAAACATTCTGAGACTGATGCACCAGCATGAAGTGGCCTTGCATGTTGCGGTATCCGACGAGGCCGGGAACGCCTGATCCACGGCGCAGAGCGCCCAGCCACGCGGAACACCTGTCGTCTCGCCATCCCCTTCCTCATCGTTGAGTCATTTCCCACGTCAAGCTGTGCGTCATGCCGTGGCGTGGGTTGCCGCTGTTCTTCTCTTCTTCTCTTCTTCTCTTCTTCTCTTCTTCTCTTTTTCTCTTTTTCTCTTCTTCTAGCCTGCTCCTCCTCGGCTCTCTTCTCATCCTCCTGCTCAGCAAGCTCCCCTTGCATCGGGCATCTCGCCTTGCGGTGCGCCGGCAGGCTGCAGAAAAGCCCATCGGCCAGTACCTCGAGCGCATGGGCGAAGAGGCAGATCTTCATCCGACTGTCATATCCCGCATCGACACTGTGAAAAATGTTCAGGCAGGACAACAGGTTGAACATGGTGCAATGCCGGGTCGCTTGTTCGAGCCCATTATGCGCACTTTCGAAAATCGAGATGCCACAAGAATCACCTTGATGTTCGACTTTCACTAAGCTATGTTCACTTTCGAAACTTATCACGCGCACCGAACCGGTGCCGCCCCATCTCGATCTCCCCGGTAGCGCCGGGCACGTGCAGGAGCAGCCCATGTCCCGCGACAACGACGCACTTATCGACCTCTTCATCATCGGCGGTGGCATCAATGGTGCCGGTATCGCCAATGACGCCAGCGGGCGCGGCCTGAGCGTGGCACTGTGCGAGCAGAATGATCTGGCCAGCGCCACCTCTTCCGCCAGCAGCAAGCTGATCCACGGCGGCCTGCGCTACCTGGAACACTACGAGTTCCGGCTGGTACGTGAAGCCCTGCAGGAGCGTGAAGTGCTGCTCAAGAAGGCACCGCACATCATCTGGCCCCTGCGCTTCATCCTGCCGCACCAGCCACATCTGCGTCCGGCCTGGATGATCCGCGCCGGCCTGTTCCTGTATGACCACATCGGCAAGCGCGAGACCCTGCCAGCCTCCAAGGGGCTCAAGTTCGGTGAGCAGAGCCCCTTGGTCAGCGAGATCACCCAGGGCTTCGAATATTCCGACTGCTGGGTGGATGATGCGCGTCTGGTCATCACCAACGCGCTTCAGGCTCAGGAGCAAGGCGCGGAGATCATGACGCGCACTCGCTGCGTCGGGGCACGCGACGTGAACGGGCATTGGGAGCTGACGCTGGAGAACATCGACAGCGGTGAGACCTTCACCCGCCACGCCCGCACATTGGTGAATGCCGCCGGACCCTGGGTGGAGTCCTTCATCAAGGGTGCCACCGAGCGCACGCCGCGCTACGGCATCCGCATGATCCAGGGCAGCCACCTGATCGTGCCGCGCCTCAATACCGATGATCGCGCCTTCATCCTGCAGAACAAGGACAAGCGCATCGTCTTCGTGCTGCCCTATCAGGAAGACTTCAGCCTGGTCGGCACCACGGACGTGCGCTACAAGGGCGACCCCTCCGAGGTAGCCTGCTCCAGCGATGAAACCGACTACATGCTCGAGGTGGTCAACCATCACTTCAAGCGCAAGCTGAGCCGCGATGACGTCATCTCCTCCTTCTCCGGCGTACGCCCGCTGTGTGATGACGAGTCAGCCGACCCGTCAGCGATGACCCGCGACTACACCTTGCACCTGGATGACAGCGGCGCGCCGATGCTGTCCATCTTCGGTGGCAAGATCACCACCTATCGCAAGCTGGCCGAATCCGCGCTGGAAGATCTGAAGCCACTGCTGCCCAACATGGGTGAGCCGTGGACCCACGAGAAGGCCTTGCCGGGGGGAGACATCGAGAGCCGCGCGGCCTTCACTCGCCAGCTGGTCCGCGACTTCCCGTTCCTGGGAGAGGCTCGCGCCAGACGCCTGGCTTCCAGCTATGGCAGCCTGTGCCTGCACTTCCTCGAGGGCAAGAAGAGCGAAGCCGAGCTTGGCGAAGACTTCGGTGCCGGCCTGAGCGCCGCCGAGATCGATTACCTGGTCGAGCGTGAGTGGGCACATGAGGTACAGGATGTGGTGTGGCGGCGTACCAAGCTGACCCTGCGCCTGAGCGATGAGCAGAAGACCCGTATCGGCGAGTACCTCAAGGAACGCCTGATGGCGCACGCCGCCTGACGCATCGCTGATTCATCTGCTCGCGACATCAGAAAGCCCGCCCTCCTGACTGGAGGGCGGGCTTTCTGTCGTTTACTCGCAGACTCTTGCGTGCTGTCTCTTGCCTGCTGACGCTTGCTGTCAGCCTTGCGGGGGCACGCTTACTGGATGCCGCCCTCGGTCAGCTTGGCCGGGTCCAGCAGGCGCTCCAGCGTCTCACGGTCGAGATCCGTCTCCTCCTCGGCCACCTCGAGGATCGGCCGGCCGGCCTGATAGGCCACCTTGGCGATACGCGCGGCCTCGTTGTAACCGATCACCGGATTGAGTGCCGTGACCAGAATCGGGTTCCTGGCCAGCGGCGCTTCGATGTTGTCCTGCCGCACCGTGAAGGTGGCAATGGCCTTGTCCGCCAGCAGGCGGCTGACATTGGCGCTCAGCGTGATCGAGGACAGCAGATTGTTGGCGATCAACGGCAGCATGACATTGAGCTGGAAGTTGCCGCTCTGACCGGCGATGCCGATGGTGGCATCGTTGCCCATCACCTGGGCAGCCACCTGGGCGGCGGCTTCCGGAATCACTGGATTGACCTTGCCCGGCATGATGGAGCTGCCCGGCTGCAAGGCCTCAAGCTCGATCTCGCCCAGCCCGGCCAGCGGCCCGGAGTTCATCCAGCGCAGGTCATTGCTGATCTTCATCATCGCCACGGCGTAGGTCCGCAGGTGACCGGAAAGTTCGACCGCGGAATCCTGACAAGACAGCGCCGCGAAGAAGCTGTCGGCCGGACGGAAGGCGTGCCCGGTCTGAAGCGATAGGCGCTTGGCCATGCGTTCGGCAAACTCGGGATGCGCGTTGATGCCACTGCCGACGGCCGTGCCGCCCTGGGCGAGACGCTCGAGACGCGGCAGCGACTCCTCGATGCGCTCGATGGCCTGTGCCACCTGGGATTGCCATGCCCCCAGCTCCTGACTCAGACGAATCGGCATCGCGTCCATCAGGTGGGTGCGGCCGGTCTTGACGACATCATCGACCTCCGCCGCCTTGCTCGCGATCACATCGTGCAGATGACGCAGTGCAGGCAGCAAGGTATCGGTGACGGCAATGACCGCCGACAGGTGAATCGCCGTCGGGATGACATCGTTGCTGGACTGCCCCATGTTGACGTGGTCATTGGCGCCGACCTTGAGGTCGCTGTTCTCGCTTTCCAGCTGGGCATTGGCCAGATGCGTCAGCACTTCATTGACGTTCATGTTGGTCGAGGTGCCGGAACCGGTCTGGAAGACATCGACCGGGAACTGATCCGCATGCTCGCCATCGATGATCTGGCGCGCCGCCTTGACGATGGCACCGGCACGCGCCTCATCCAGCAACTCGAGGTCGAGATTGACCTCTGCCGCGGCAAGCTTGATGCGCGCCACCGCCTGGATGAACGGTGCCGGCAAAGGCTGGCCGCTGACCGGGAAGTTGTCCACCGCACGCTGGGTCTGCGCCCCGTAGAGTGCACTGACCGGCACCTCGAGTTCGCCCATGCTGTCCTGTTCGCGACGGGTCTGGCTGCTCATGCAATGACTCCCTGTGATGACACCAGGCAGCGGCTCGTGTGACTGGCGCTGCCGGTAGGCGTGAATGGATTGCCCCCATGATCACGTGGGGCCTTGGGGGAATCCAATCAAGCCACTTGATGGTAGTGATTATCAATAACAATCATCAGATTTCCGCGTTGCCCTTCACGACCCGCCACTACCCTGCTGATGACAACGTGATTCTGGCATGCCAAGCGCTGTGACGAGCTCGTGGGGGTCGGTTACACTGTGCGGCGATTCGGTGGTCCGCCGCGCCCTGCCTGCGCCGGTGCGCGGCGGCATCGCTCACGACATCCTCTTCCATTCTCTGTCGACGGAATCTCCTGGCACCCGATGTCCACTTCTCTGCTGCTGATGCCCGCCATGTCTGCGACTCGCCTGCTCACTCCCGGTCTTGTCATTCGCGAGGGGGAATCGGCATGAACTGGCTATCGCACAATCCCTACTTCACCTATCTGCACCGCCAGCGCCTGCATATCCTGCGGGTCACCGTCGCCCTGACGCTCTGTTTCAGCATCATCGAGCTGTTCGATCTGCCGCACAGCTCCTGGGCACTGGTCAGCACCGTGATGGTGATGGGCAATCTGCCCCACGTCGGCGGCGTGCTCGACAAGGGCTCGCAGCGCCTGCTCGGCACGCTGCTGGGGGGACTCTGGGGCCTGATCCTGATACTGGTCGCGGACCCGCTGCCCGGCGTGGTGCCCATCTGGAGCATGGTCGGCATCGCGCTGGCGCTCAATGCCACCTTCAGCAATCGCTATGGCTACAGCTCGCTGCTGTTCTGCGTCACCCTGCTGATGGTGGTGGGCGATGGCAATCATGATCTCGGTATCGCCCTGTGGCGCGTCTTCAACGTGGTACTGGGCACCTTGATCAGTATCGTGGTCAGCCTGGTCCTGCTGCCCCAGAAGGCGACGGATGTCTTCCGCTTCCTGCTGGCCGACAACCTCGACAAGCTGGCGCGGCTTTACCACAACCACACCAATGCAGAGCGTTCCAGCATCGAGGAAACGCTCAATCTGGTGCGCGCCACCTCCGCCCAGCTGGTCAAGCAGCGTGGACTGGTGGATGCCGTGGTGCGTGAGGGCCGGATCCAGCGCGGTGATATCGAGGAGATCCTGTCGTTCGAGCGGCGCATGATCTCGACCATCGAGCTGCTGCAGGAAACCCACTGGAACACGCGAGAAGGTCATGAGTTCATCGAAGGACTCGAGGGCCTGCGCGATGCCCAGCACCGACTGGCTCGTGCCCTCGGCACGCTGGCCTTCCAGGTGCGTACCGGCCAGCACATCGAGCTAACGGTCACACCGTTCGACCTGCAGCGCTACGCCGAGGTACGCAATGTCGAGAGCCGCAAAGGACGTGCCCTGTTCAGCCCGGCGGGCTATCTGTGGCTGAATCGTGAACTCGCGCGCCTGACGGAAGCCCTCGGGGAGCGGCTGTCCCTGCTGGAACGTCTGCCCAGCGAGCGCCTGCAACGGCGCCTGCCGGGCCATGGCCTGATCAGTGATGCCCGCCGGATCTTCCTGCCGGAGGACCCGACCCCGGGCGAGACAGCCGTCCCCAAGGACTCTGACAGCGACGGCACGCCCCCGACACCCGAGGCGAAGTCACCTGACACCCGGGATGACGCCCATTCCCGCTCGCCCGCCGCCGCACCCGGTGACACGCCCGGTGACACGCCAAGGAAAGACGCATGAGCACAGCGCATGACATCACTGCCACCAGTGACCACGATGTCCTGATCGTGGGCGGCGGTGCGGCCGGCCTGACCCTTGCGCTCAGCCTGGCCAATCAGCCGTCATCCGCGTCGCGCTCGCGCCGCGTGACGCTGCTGCGTCCGGCGCGGGAGGCCCAGGGCGCCAGCCGCTGGGCTCAGGGCGGCATCGCGGCGGTACTGGCCCCGGAGGATGACGTGGAATCGCATGTCGCCGATACGCTGATCGCGGGGGACGGCCTGTGCAACGAGCGAGCGGTGCGCTTTACCGTCGGACATTCCCGCGAGGCCATCGAGTGGTTGATCGGGCTTGGCGTCCCCTTCACGCCAGCCGAAGCCGATGCCAGCTACCCCTATCACCTCACCCGGGAAGGCGGCCACGGCCGGCGACGCATCATTCATGCGGCCGACGCCACGGGGCGGGCGCTGCTGGATACGCTCAGTCAGCATGTCGAGTCACATCCTGCCATCGAGGTGCTCGATGACCTGCTCGCCGTGGACATCGAGGTGAAGGGGGCTCAGGTCGCGGGACTGCGGGTCATCGATGGCACCGGCCAGCAACGCTTGCTGACGGTGCGCGATCTGGTATTGGCCACGGGAGGTGCCAGCGGCCTGTTTGCGCATGCCACCAGCCCCAGCGCCAGCGTCGGGGATGGCATGGCGATGGCCGTGCGTGCCGGTGCCAGCCTGATGAATCTGGAGTTCCAGCAGTTTCACCCCACCTGTCTGTACGACCCGGCCGGAACACCGTTCCTGATCTCGGAAGCCGTGCGCGGCGAAGGTGGCCTGTTGAAGCGCCCCGATGGCCATCGCTTCATGCTGGATCACGACCCTCGCCTGGAGCTGGCACCACGCGACGTGGTGGCGCGCGCCATCCTCGCCGAGATGCGCGCTCACGGGCTGGATCACGTCAATCTCGATATCAGTGCACTGGGATCCGCGGCCATCCATCATCACTTCCCGACCATCCTGGCGCATTGCCGGGAGCGTGGCATCGACATCACCCGAGCCCCGATTCCCGTGGTACCGGCAGCACATTACAGCTGCGGCGGAATCGCCACCGAATTGAATGGCGCGAGTGATCTGGCAGGACTGTGGGCCATCGGCGAAGTGGCCTGTACAGGGCTTCACGGGGCCAATCGCATGGCCAGCAACTCATTGCTGGAATGCCTGGTGCAGGCGCGCGCCTGCGGCGAGGCGCTCACCGAGGGCGAATCGGCGCCCGACACCTGGCCAGTGGCGCAGGCGCTCACAACGAGCATGCTGCCTGAACGAGGACAGCTGCCTCCCCGTCAGCAGGCACTATTGACTCAGCTGAAAGACAGACATGCGCTCTGGCAGCACGTGATGTGCCTGGAGAATCGCGAAGCGGATGAGCGGCTCACGGCGTTGCGGCGCCTGATGAGCCTGCAGGCGGGCATCGAGCGTAGCCAGCAGGGACTGGAAGCGGCACTGGATCAGATGGCGGCCTGGCTGGCCTGTGAGCCCCCTCATTCGTCAGAGCGCGCTCATTCCTCTGAACTCTCCCGGCAAGGCAGGCACTCAGGGGCCAGCGCAGGTGTCACTCACCTGGCCCTGTATCAGGCGCTGACTCTGGCGCCGCTGTTGTTGATCAGCGCTCACCAACGTCATGAATCACGTGGGCTCCACTTCGTGCGCGATTACCCCATGCCGGCACCGCGTGCACGTGACAGCGTGATTCACCTCAGATGATCATTGGCGGCGATCAGTCGCGATACGGGCCATCAGCGGCTCGATGGCAGGCGGCTGTCGTGGCATGTCGTGGGCGAGAGGTGGCCACAGCAGCCACAGTCGCAGCCGATGCAGCTGTGCTGGAGGTGCGCTGTCTGGCCATAGCCACAGAGTACGTGAGCGCTCACCGAGGCACGTGAGGCGCAGGCCCACCAGTCGCGGCGAACACCACAGGCGCGTGACGCCGACACGCTGCCAGCCACCGGAGTTCGCGTCCGCCCACCACCAGCAAAGGCGCATCTCGGGGTGCCGCCTGCGCGTCTCGTCGAGTGATGCCGGTGAGCGAGGGCTTTCCTCTTCGGCTTCGTCGTGCGCCAGTTCGCCCTCCTCACCTCCCTCACCTGTCTCCGTCTCTGTTTCTGTTTCTGGCATGGCGGCCAGCCCCGAGCGCTCCGCCCTTTCCCCCACGGGCTCCGCCCCGAGCGCCAGCCACCATACCTCCCGATGCCGGTCTCGGCGATGCCACCACCACCAGGCTTCCACCCCCTGCAAGACCCCGCCTGTGGTCAGCATGGCCATGACGGCCGAATGGATGTTCAAAGGCGGCATCATGCCCCAGAAAGCACAATGCTCCGCCTCGAAAGGCAGAGCATCATGGGTGCGGCAGGCCCACCAGGCATCCAGGCCGGAAGGTCCTGCCAGGCGAGCGAACAGCCACGTCATCAGCACGAGGCTGCACGCCAGGAGTATCAGGCGCAGAATCGCCTGAGCATGCAGGGCCTGTTCAGAGGCCCTTGAACTGATCGCGTTCGCCATGTTCTGCATTGGCGATCACCATGTCGATCAGGCGCTGATAGTCCTCATTGCCACACGGATCCCGCTTCATCAGCCACACGAAGAGATCCTGATCCTCTTCCGCGAGCAGTTCCACGTAGAGGGCCTTGTCCTGCTCACTCAACGCATCGAAGCGCTGCTCGAGAAAAGGCAACAGCAGCAGATCGAGTTCCCACATGCCGCGGCGGGAGTGCCAGTGAAGGCGCTTGCGAATCATCTCATCCATTGCCCGAACCTCAGTCGTCACATCAATGCCGGCAGTATACCCGAGGGGGAGTCTGGCAGCATCCGTTGACCCTTTGCCACGACAGGAATTGGCAATCCATGTCGTGATGGGCAATGATGTTCGTAGTGCGTTGTTTTCTCAGGATTTGCCCATTATGCTGAGGAGATAACAATCACAAGGATGCGGGGGTCCGTCAGACGACAAGAGGTCATCTGACAGCCGCATCACGATCACCCTTCCCGCAAGGGTGCAGGCATGGAGAGATCCGATGACCAAGTCCGAGCTGATCGAACAGATAGCCATGCGACAGCCTGAGTTGTCGCTCAAGGATGTAGAAGCCGCCGTTCGCATCATCCTCGATGATGTCACTGATGCGCTGGCCCACGGGGGGCGCGTGGAGATTCGCGGGTTCGGTAGCTTCTCGCTGCACTACCGTGAGCCGCGTCTGGGACGCAACCCGAAGACCGGAGAGCCCGTCCAGCTGGACGGCAAGTTCGTCCCGCACTTCAAACCGGGCAAGGAACTGCGCGAACAGGTCGATGCCAGCCGCGCGCTCGGCTACTGAGCCCACAAGGCATCGGCCTGGCCTCAGGCCGCACGGCTGACGTCGAGACTCACGGCTTGCCCGGTGATACACTCGCCAGGCGATGATTCACGACTGCATTTCATGACAAGGAAACCGTTATGCGCTGGCTAAAAGGTCTCGTTCTGGCCGTGATCCTGCTGATCGTTCTGCTGGTCGGCATCCTGTTTGCCGTTCACAACCAGCAAACCGTGCCTCTCGACCTCATCTGGCTCGAGCTGCCGGCTGCCTCACTTTCCATGTGGCTGCTGTTTTCACTGGCCATCGGCGTCGTGCTCGGCATGATCGCCATGACCGGCATGTATCTGCGCCTGCGCACGCTGTTGACCCGCGCGCAGCGCCGCAACCAGCAGCAACGCAAGGAACTGGACCAGCTGCGCATCCAGGAGATCAAGGAAGTGGCATAAATGCCTGACCTGATACTGCTGGGACTGCTGATGGCCGCCATTGCCATCGGGTTCTGGCTGGGGCGACGTGATCGTCGCCCCACTACGCAAACTCCCGCCCCTGCCACCTTGTCCCGCGACTATTTCGTTGGCCTCAATCATCTGCTCAACGAGCAGCCTGATCGCGCCATCGAAACCTTCGTACAGGCCTTGGAAGTCAACAGCGACACGGTCGATACCCACATCGCGCTGGGTAACCTGTACCGCAGTCGCGGGGAGGTCGACCGCGCCGTCAAGATCCACCAGAATCTGCTGGCACGCCCGGCCCTCGACAGCGAGCAGGGCGAACGCGTTCAGCTGGAACTGGCCCGCGACTTCATGCGCAGCGGTGTCTACGACCGCGCCGAGAAGCTGCTGGAAACCCTTCTCAAGCAGGCCCAGCACGATGACCATCGTCGCGCTGGCCGACGCCTCCTGATCGACCTGCTCGAGCGTGAGCGAGAATGGGAGGCTGCCCTCGAGGTCGCGCACCCCATCCTGCGTCAGGAAGGTGGCATCCGACGCGCCGCCGCCCACTGGCACTGCGAACTGGCGGCCCTCGATATCCTCGAAGGCAGTCAGGCGGTGGCGCGCAAGCGCCTCAAGCAGGCACTCTCCACGGATGAGAAGTGTGTGCGCGCCAACTGGATGCTGGCCGAGATCGAATACGAGCATGCCAACTACAAGCAGAGCATTCGCCTGCTGCAGCGCATTCCGCGTCAGGACACCGGTTTCACTCCCATCATTCTCGAACCGCTCGGCAAGGCATTCCACATGCTGGACGACGAAAGCGGACTGGTGCGCTATCTGCAGCAGGAAGTCGAGCGCGGCCCCTATACCACCACGGTGGTCAGTCTCGCCCAGTTGATCGAGCGCCGGGAAGGGGTCGAGGCCGCTGTCAGCTTCGCCAGCGAGCAATTGCATCGCCACCCCAGCCTGCGGGGGGTCGACTATCTGCTCGACCTGTACCTGCTGGATGCCGATGAGCGCGAGACCCAGCGCTTCAGCCTGCTCAAGCGCCATACCCAGCAGCTGATCGAGGCACGCCCTCGCCATCGCTGCCACCGCTGCGGATTCGAGGCCTCGATGCTGCTGTGGCAATGCCCGAAATGTCGCCACTGGGGTACCGTCAAGCCGATCACCGGACTGGAAGGCGAATGAGCCCCCGCGTTCCGTGACTCGCTCATCTGAACCAGCCCGTCAGCTCAGCCCGTCAGACCAAGCACGTCAGACCAAGCACGCCCGAGCAGAAGGCGAGACGCCCCCGCCGCTTTCGCGACGGGGGCGTCTCGTCATTTCAGGGCCTGAAAGCCCTCGACTCTCTGGCATGTCAGGCGACGCGAGGCCCACGCAGACGCGGTGACAGCGTCTCTCCTGCCCCGCAGGCCAGCACGATGGCCCCCAGGAAATACGGCCAGTCCTCTAGACTCAGGGCCGCCACGCCAAGCGCATCAATGAAGATCGCCACGATGCAGATCGGGCTGACATAGCGAATCATGAACAGCCAGATACGGTAGCCTCCCTCACTCAGATCCAGCTCATCGCGCAACATGCTGCTCTTGAAGACGAAGCCGGCCAGCAGCGCCATGGCGATGCCACCGATCGGCATCATCCAGCGCGAGGTCAGGTAATCCAGCCAGTCGAAGAAGTGCTTGCCGGCCAGGGTCCAGTCCGCGCCCAGATTGAAGGACAGCATCGCGAACATCGCGACCAGCCACAACACGCTTCCGGCAAGCCACGATGCCTTGGTGCGACTCATGTTGCGGTTCTCGCTCAGCCAGGCGACGGTGGCCTCGATCATCGAGATCGCGGACGTCAAGGCGGCAATGGAGAGCATGGCGAAGAACAGTACCCCGAACAGCTGACCGAAGGGCATCTGGTTGAAGGCCACCGGCAGGCTCATGAAGATCAGCCCCGGACCGGAGGACGGGTCCATGCCATTGGCGAAGATGATCGGGAAGATCGCGAGTCCCGCCATTAGCGCCACCAGCGTATCGGCGATCGCGACCGTGAAGGTGGTGCGAGCGATGGAGGTGCCTGACGGCAGATAGGAGCCGTAGGTCAGGATGGCGCCGGAGGCCAGCGACAGGGTGAAGAAGGCATGCCCCAGCGCGGCCAGCACGCCCTCACTGCTCAAACGGGAGACATCGAAGTCGAACAGGAAGTGGAAGCCTGCCGAGAAGTTGCCGGAGGTCAGGGCGTAACCGATCATGATCAACAGCATGATCACCATGCCCGGCATCATCCAGCGCACGCTCTTCTCGACCCCCTCCTGCACGCCACGCCCGACGATCAGCATGGTCACTACCGTCACCAGCGTCGCCCAGCCACCCAGTGCCCAGGGATTGGCGTTGCCAGCCTCGAAGATACCGCCCAGCTCAGCGACGCCATGTCCGGACAGCGACCCGCTGGCCATCTTCCACAGGTAGCTGAAGGACCACCCCGCGACCACGACATAGAACGACAGGATCATGAAGCCGGCCAGCATCGCCATCCAACCGAAGACCTTCCACAGCGGGCTGGCCCCCGCTTCCCGGGCCAGGTTGGCGATCGCCTCGATGGGGCTGCCGCGACCACGGCGCCCGAAGGCGATCTCCGCCATCATCACGGGTACGCCAACGGCGAGAATGCAGGCCAGATACACCAGCACGAAGGCGCCTCCGCCATATTCACCGGTGATATAGGGAAACTTCCAGATATTGCCCAGCCCTACCGCGGAACCGGTAGCTGCAAGGATGAAACCCCAGCGACTGATCCAGAGATTCTTGGGTTGCTGTCTTGCCGTCATGGAATACCTTACGAGTTATTGTTGTGAGCCAGTGGTGATCGACGCAACGCCTTGCCGTCTCGGGTGCTCACGCAGACCATTTTACTGATAAGAAGGATGTTCGTCCGCGATTCCTGTGGAAAATCCCCACACGCACCTCGCAAAACGTCTGCGATAGCGCCATTACCAAGCGACGCCATTCACTCTACATCAGCCACTGCTAATTGGTAACATTTGAAACGACCATCAGAGCAGGCGCTTGGCAAGGGAAATCCCTGTCGGACGAGGATCAGTGCGGAAGCCGACATCGACGAGTCACTGGAGTAAGCTCATCCATGAGCGCACCTGCAAGCGCTAGCGGCAGAGCCTCGGAATTCGCTGAGCTGATAGGTCTCTCGCCCTCTCAAGCAGCGCAGACAAGGAGTCGTCATGCATCGTCAATTCGCGGTGATCGGACTGGGGTATTTCGGCAGTACCGTCGCGCGGGAGCTCAGGCGCCACGACCATGAAGTGCTCGGCGTGGATCTCGATGAGAAACGTCTCAATGCTATGGCGGACCTGCTCAATCAAGCCGTCATTGCCGACCCGACCGATGAGCATGCCCTGCGTGAGCTTGGCCTCGAACAGTTCGATGCCGTGTTGATCGATCTGGCCGACTCGATGGAGCAGAGCCTGATCTGCGCGCTGCTGGCCAAGGAACTCGGTGCCAGGGAACTGTGGGTCAAGGCGACCTCGGATGCGCATCACAAGCTGCTCAGCCGTCTGGGCGTGGACCACATCGTGCACCCGGAGTACGACCTGGGCGTGCGGGTGGCGGAAAGCCTCGCCTATCACGCCATGGTCGACTTCATCCACCTGGGCGATCACCAGTTCGTGGTCGAGCTGGAGGTCAGCGAGCGTCTGTGCGATGACTGCCAACAGCTCGATCAGCTCCCCATCGATGAGGACATCAGCGTGATCGCCTTGCGCAAGGGCGCGACACTCGATCGCAAGCCTTCCGGCAGTACGCAGCTGTCCGCTGGCGATCATCTGGTACTGATCGGCGAACTGAGCGCGCTGCGCAAGCTGGGGGCGCATCTGTGAGGCAGCGCTACCGACGCTATCTTCGCCCCCTGACCCGTGGCCCACGTGGCCCCATCATCCACCTGTCGCCTCCGGAGATCCTGCTGGGCGGCTTTCTGGGACTCAGCATGCTGGGGGCCTGCCTGCTGAAACTGCCAGGCATGCATCAGGAGGGCCTCAGCTGGCTGTCGGCACTGTTTACCGCCACCTCGGCGGTGACCGTCACCGGGCTTTCCGTCACCCCGCTCAGCGAGTTCACCTTCGCCGGGCAGGCCGTCGTGCTGGTATTGATCCAGCTGGGCGGCCTCGGTTTCATGACCATCGCCGCCCTGTCACTGGTGATGCTGGGGCAACGACTGCCGATGCATCAGACCAGCCTGCTGCGTGAAGCGCTCAACCGCAGCAGCTCACGCGAGATCGGCCGGCTGCTCAGGGTCATCACCGCCTTTGCGGTGACACTTGAACTGGGCGGCGCTCTGCTGCTGGCGCTCGAATGGGTGCCACGCCATGGCTGGGGACGCGGCATGTGGCTGAGCCTCTTCCACTCGGTCTCGGCCTTCAACAATGCCGGCTTCACCCTGTGGCCGGACAGCCTGTTGCGCGAATCCCGCAACCCGCTGGTCGCAAGCGTCATCAGCCTGCTCTTCATGACGGGTGGCATCGGCTTTGCCGTGATCGGCGAACTGCGCGAGCGCAGGCGTGAGCATGGGTGGCGCGTGCTGCTGCACCCCTCACGCTTCTCCGTACAGACACGCCTGGTGCTGGAAGCCACCATCGCACTCAACCTGTTGAGCCTGGTGGTGATACTGGCGCTTGAATGGGGCAACCCCGATACCCTGGCAGGCATGCGTGATCATGGCGAACGCTTCATCTCGGCAGCCTTCATGGCAGTGACGCCCCGTACCGCCGGCTTCAGCATGTTCGATACCTCCGCGATGACACAGGCCTCGACCCTCTGGACCATGGCGATGATGTTCATCGGTGGCGGGAGTGGCTCGACGGCCAGTGGCATCAAGATCACCACCTTCGTGGTGCTGCTGCTGACCACTCGCGCCTTCCTGCGCCAGAGACACTCACCGACCCTGCATGGCCGCCGTATCGGAGACGAGACTGTCTTCAAGGCCATCGCCGTGGCCTTGGCCGGCATGCTGTTGATCTTCAGCATGCTGTTCGGGCTGACCATCACCGACCCCGACCACGACTTTCGATCATTGGCCTTCGAGACGGTCTCGGCGTTCGGCACCGTGGGACTGAGCCTGGGGGTGACGCCGGAGCTTTCCGCTCCCGGACAGTGGTTGATCATCATCACCATGCTGCTGGGACGCACCGGCCCGCTGGCACTGGGTTACCTGCTGGCGACCCGCAGCCGTCCCGGCGTCAGCTATGCACGCACCGAACTCTCCATCGGCTAGGCAGCACGACTTGTCTGACGCACTTTCTCTCCCCCTGAACGACGAAAGCCCCGATGCAGGGCATCGGGGCTTTTCACTCGAACGACAGGAGCGGCGAAGCTGTCAATGGCTCAACGGCAACGGCTTCGACCAGCGACCTCAGTGATCATCGTCATCATGATGATCATCGTGGTCGTCATGCTCCTCAAGGCGCTGATGGGTATGGCCTTCGCCATCGTACTCATCCACCCGAGCCTTGAGTTTCTGGCCAGGACGGAAGGTCACCACGCGACGCGCGGAGATCGGAATCTCCTCGCCTGTCTTGGGATTGCGCCCCGGACGCTCGCGTTTGTCACGCAGATCGAAGTTGCCGAAACCGGACAGCTTCACCTGTTCGTTCTCACGCAGGCAGCCACGAATCTCATCGAAGAAGACTTCGACCATCGACTTGGCTTCGCGCTTGGACATGCCAAGCTCTGCATGGAGATGCTCGGCGAGTTCCGCCTTGGTCAACGCTCCCATGTCCGCTCCCTCGTTCAAGTGGCGACTCATGCTCTCAGCGCCACCCCGAAACGTGTGTGGCCATCGGCGACGATCGCATCGACTAACTGATTGATTTCCTCATCATTCAGCGTGCGCGAAGGATGCTGCCAGGTCAAGCCCAGAGCGAGCGACTTATGACCATCGGCTACCCCCTGGCCCTGATAGACGTCAAACAGGCGCAGATCCGTCAGCCATTCCCCGGCTTGCGAGCGGATGGCGTCGAGCAGCGACTGCACGTGCACGCCCTCTTCGACCACGAAGGCCAGGTCACGACGCACTTCCGGATACTTGGAGAGCGGTGCAAAGCGCGGCAGACGGCCCGCACAAGCAGCGGCCAGCGTGATCTCGAACACGAACACCTCGACCTTCAGGCCGAGTTCGGCACGCGCCGCCGGGTGCAAAGCCCCCATCCAGCCTGCCGGCTCGCCGTTGTAGAACAGCTGAGCGGACTGACCCGGATGAAGCGCCGGATGCTCGGCAGCCTCGAAACGCCAGGCATCCAGGTTGCCGCCCAGTGCCAGCAGTGCCTCGACATCGCCCTTGAGATCGAAGAAGTCGACCTTGTCACGACCGCCATTCCAGCCTTCCGGCAGACGTGCGCCGGTGATCAGGCCACCGATCATCGGTGTCTGCTCGAGGGAGTCCAGCTCACCACGGAACACAAGCCCGGTCTCGAACAGGCGCACGCGCGACTGCTGACGATTGAGGTTGTGACTCAGTGCCTTGACCAGCCCCGGCAGCAGCGAGCTGCGCATCACGGCCATGTCGCTGGAAATCGGGTTGGCCAGTGCCGGCGCCACCCCTTGCGGGTCCAGCGTCTTCTGCAGCTCAGGGGCGACGAAGCTGTAGCTGATCGCTTCCTGATAGCCCCGCGCCACCAGCTGACGACGCAGACTGGTCAGCGGCTGGGTGGTCTCATTGGCCACGGCCGGTGCCAGGCGCGCGTTCGGGCGGCTGACCGGCAGATTGTTGTAGCCGTGGATGCGCGCCAGCTCCTCGATCAGGTCAGCCTCGATGCTGACATCGAAACGCCAGCTCGGCACCGTCACCTGCCACTGGCTCTCGCCATCGGCCACGACCTGCATGCCCAGACGCTCGAGGATCTCGACGATCTCGGCATCCGGCAATGCCATGCCCAGCGTGCGCTCGACACTGGCGCCGCTCAGGCTGACGACGGCGGCCTTGGGCAGCGCTGCGTCGCTTGCGACCTCGATGATCGGGCCCGGCTTGCCCCCGGTGATCTCGAGCAGCAGAGCCGTCGCCCGCTCGATGGCATCACGCTGCAGCTGCGCGTCCACACCCCGCTCGAAACGATGCGAGCTGTCGGTGTGCAGGCCATAGCTGCGCGCCTTGCCAGCCACGTTCAACGGCGCGAAGAAGGCCGACTCGAAGAAGATGTCGCGCGTCTCGCCGTTCACGCCACTGCCTTCGCCGCCCATCACGCCAGCGATGGCCAGCGGGCCCTTCTCGTCGGCGATGACCAGGGTGTCGTCACGTAGCGCGACTTCCTGACCGTCGAGCAGCGTCAGCGGCTCTTCAGCGGCCGCCATGCGCACCTCGATGCCACCGTTCAGGCGCGCCAGATCGAAGGCGTGCATCGGCTGACCGAGCTCCAGCAGCACGTAGTTGGTGACGTCGACGACGGGGTCGATGCTGCGGATACCACTGCGGCGCAGACGCTCCTCGAGCCATAGCGGGGTGGTCGCGGTGACATTGACGTCGCGCACCACACGCCCCAGATAGCGCGGGCAGGCCTGCGGCGCACTGACGGTGACCGGGAAGGTGTCGTCGATCTGGGCCGCGACCGGCTCGATGCTCGGTGCCGTGACGGCAAGACGATTGAGCACACCGACTTCGCGTGCCAGGCCCTTGACGCTCAGGCAGTCACCGCGGTTCGGAGTCAGATCGACCTCGATGGCGCTGTCGTCGAGGTGCAGGAAGTCACGGGCATCACGGCCCACCGGCGCATCCGCGGCCAGCACCATGATGCCGTCAGAGGCTTCCGCCTCCAGACCCAGCTCGGAGGCACCGCAGATCATGCCGCGGGATTCGACACCGCGCAGCTTGGCCTTGCGAATCTTGAAGTCACCCGGAAGCTTCGCGCCGACCTGGGCGAAGAGCACCTTCTGACCGGCGGCGACATTCGGCGCGCCACACACGACCTGCACCAGCTCACCACTGCCATCATCCACCTGACAGACGTTGAGGCGATCAGCCTCAGGATGCGGTTGCTTGTCCTTGACCTCGGCCACGACAACACCGGTGAACTCACCGGCGACGGGCTCGATACCATCGACTTCCAGGCCGGCCATGGTGACCTGATCGGCCAGCTGCTGGGTGTGCAGTTCCGGCGACACCCACTCACGCAGCCACTGTTCGGAAAATTTCATCTTGCTGTCCTGTTCCGTAAGTTCACGCCCTCACGGCGCGATACGTGAATGAGTGCCTAGCTGAACTGGCGAAGGAAACGCAGGTCATTCTCGAAGAACAACCGCAGGTCATTGACGCCATAACGCAGCATCGCCAGACGCTCCACGCCCATGCCGAAGGCGAAGCCGCGGAAGCGTTCGCTATCGATACCGGAGTGACGGAAGACTTCCGGATGCACCATGCCGCAGCCCATCACCTCGAGCCAGCCGGTGTGGGAGCAGACACGACAGCCGTCACCGGCACACATCACGCACTGGATGTCGACTTCGGCAGACGGCTCGGTGAACGGGAAGTAGGACGGACGGAAACGGACTTCCAGATCATCGCGCTCGAAGAAGGCATGCAGGAACTCTTCGACGGTGCCCTTGAGGTCAGCGAAGCTGACGTTCTCATCTACCAGCAGCCCCTCGACCTGATGGAACATCGGGGTATGGGTCAGGTCAGAGTCGCAGCGATAGACACGCCCCGGGCAGACGATGCGCAGCGGCGGTTCACTGGCCTTCATGCTGCGCACCTGCACCGGCGAGGTATGCGTACGCAGCAGACGCGTGGCGTCGAAGTAGAACGTATCGTGCATCGCACGTGCCGGGTGATGCGACGGGATGTTCAGCGCTTCGAAGTTGTGGTGGTCATCTTCGATCTCCGGGCCTTCGGCAACCCCGTAGCCGATGTGCGCGAAGAAGCTCTCGATGCGCTCAAGCGTGCGCGTCACCGGGTGCAGGCCACCCACTGGTTCGCCGCGTCCCGGCAAGGTGACGTCGACGCGTTCAGCAGCCAGTCGTGCATTGAGCGCTGCCGTTTCCAGCGCGGTACGACGCGCTTCCAGCTCGCCGTTCAGCAGCTGCTTGGCTTCGTTGATGGTCTCACCGGCCTTGGGACGCTCTTCGGGGGACAGTTTGCCCAACCCCTTGAGCAGCGCGGTGATCTCGCCCTTCTTGCCCAGAAAGCGTACCCGCACCTCATCGAGGGTCTGGACGTCTCCGGCCGCCTGGATCGCGGTGCGTGCTTCGTCCACCAGGGTGGAAAGATGTTCCATCCGTTCAGCTCCGATCGCTTGAGTCATCGACGTGGTAGAGCCCACGTCAATGGAAGTCGCGCCGACCCGAAGATCGGCAGGGAGAACGCTCCGTCCGCGGTGAGTCACACAGACGGTCGCGCCCTTGCCAGAGTCCGGCCCGATCCGCGGCCAGTCTCATTCATGTTCGCGCTGGCACCTCTCCCGAAATCCGAGGGAGACACCAAACAAAAACAGGGGAAGAGCGGCTGCTCTTCCCCTGTGACGTAACACGTCATCTCGATGCCACCTGAGCTGTCCAATGCAAGCATTCGACAGTCGCGCCTCGACTCACCACTCGCGTGGCTGGCCGGTGCCGGGCGACATCTGATCCGGTCACTTACTGAGCAGCCTTGGCCTTCTCGACGATGGCAGCAAAGGCAGCTTTTTCGTGAACCGCGATATCGGCGAGGACCTTGCGGTCGATCTCGATATTGGCCTTCTTCAGGCCAGCGATGAAGCGGCTGTAAGACATGCCATTGATGCGGGCCGCAGCGTTGATACGCGCGATCCACAGGGCACGGAACTGACGCTTGCGGACACGACGGTCACGGTAAGCGTACTGGCCGGCCTTGATGACAGCCTGCTTGGCTACGCGGAAGACGCGTGAACGCGCTCCGTAGTAACCCTTGGCCTGCTTCATGATCTTCTTGTGACGGCGACGTGCGACGACGCCACGCTTGACGCGGGACATAGCGTACTCCTGATATTAAGAAAGTTGGACCGAGGTAAGGACGGCTTACAGGTTCGGCAGCATGCGCTGGATCAGCGCCTTGTCTGCAGCGTGAACCTGCTTCATGCCACGCAGCTGACGCTTACGCTTGGTCGACTTCTTGGTCAGGATGTGGCTACGGAAGGACTGCTTGTGCTTGAAGCCGTTGGCAGTCTTCTTGAAGCGCTTGGCAGCGCCGCGGTTAGTCTTGATCTTCGGCATGAGTATTAACTCCGCTCGGTTTCTTGAGAAAATCCAAGGCCGACAAAAAGAGCCACGCCCGCAAGCGTGACCCTGATGTGTCCGTTCTACTGCCTGTGGATCACTTCTTTTTCGGCGCGAGAATCATGATCATCTGACGGCCTTCCATCTTCGGGAAGGACTCGACGGTCACGAGTTCACCGAGGTCGCCGGCGATACGTTCCATCAGCTTGCGGCCGATGTCCTGATGCGCCATTTCACGACCACGGAAGCGCAAGGTAACCTTGCCCTTGTCTCCGCCTTCGATGAAGCGAGTCAGGTTACGCAGCTTGACCTGATAATCGCCTTCATCGGTACCAGGACGGAATTTGACTTCCTTGACCTGGATTTGCTTCTGCTTCTTCTTCTGAAGATTCTTCTGTTTCTTCTCATCGAAAAGAAACTTGCCGTAATCCATGATCTTGCAGACGATGGGATCGGCATTGGAAATCTGGACGAGGTCGAGCCCTGCCTCTTCGGCCTTGGTGAGCGCTTCTTTCGTCGGCACTACGCCGACCTGCTCTCCATCTGCGTCGATGAGGCGGACTTCGTCCGCACGAATACGGTCATTGATGGGAGCCCGCTTTTCCTGGGGGCGTCCGCGCTGATTATTCCGCTTGATCGTTGCGTCTCCGTTTGGCTGAAATTCGTTACTGTCAGACCTGTTCTTCCTTCAGGCGTTCCATGAATTCTGAAACTTTCATGGTGCCGAGGTCTTCACCGGAACGGGTTCTGACAGCTACTGCATCAGCTTCCACTTCCTTGTCGCCGACGACGATGAGGTAAGGAACCTTCTGCAGAGTATGCTCACGGATTTTAAAGCCGATCTTCTCGTTCCTCAAGTCTGCTTTGACACGGATGTCATGTTTCTCGAGGCGAGAGACCAGATCCTTGGCATATTCTGCCTGGGAATCCGTGATGTTCATCACGACAATCTGCTCCGGGGCGAGCCAGAAAGGCATCGCGCCAGCGTGGTGCTCGATCAGTATGCCGAGGAAGCGCTCGAAGGAGCCGAGAATCGCACGGTGCAACATGACCGGAGTGCGACGCTCACCGCTTTCATCGACGAACTGGGCACTGAGACGCTCAGGCAGATTGAAGTCGAGCTGTAGCGTACCACATTGCCAGACACGATTCAGGCAATCTCGCAGGGAGAATTCAATCTTTGGTCCATAGAAGGCGCCTTCGCCCGGCTGAAGCTCCCACGGCAGGCCGGTCGCATCCAGTGCCGCCTGCAGACCAGCCTCGGCCTTGTCCCAGGCTTCCGGCTCACCGATGAACGACTCGGGGCGTGTCGAGAGCTTGAGCTCGACATCCTCGAAGCCGAACTGACGATAGACTTCCAGCGTCAGTCGGATGAAGTCTTCCGCCTCGGACTGCACCTGATCATCGGTACAGAAGATGTGAGCATCATCCTGAGTGAAACCACGCACACGCATCAGACCGTGCAGAGAGCCTGAAGGCTCGTTGCGATGACAGGAGCCGAACTCGGCCAGACGCAGCGGCAGGTCGCGGTAGCTCTTGAGCCCCTGATTGAAGACCTGGACGTGGCACGGGCAGTTCATCGGCTTGACGGCGTACTCACGCTTCTCGGACTCGGTGGTGAACATCAGCTCGTTGTAATGCCCCCAGTGCCCGGACTTCTTCCAGAGCGAAAGATCGACGACCTGAGGCGTCTTGATCTCCTGGTAGCCGTTGGCTCGCTGGATCCGGCGCATGTACTGCTCGAGCACCTGATACATGGTCCAGCCATTCGGGTGCCAGAACACCATGCCCGGTGCCTCTTCCTGCATGTGGAAGAGATCCAGCTTCTTGGCCAGCTTGCGGTGGTCGCGCTTCTCGGCTTCCTCGAGACGCTTGAGGTAGGCCTTGAGCTGCTTCTTGTCCGGCCAGGCGGTGCCATAGATACGCGTCAGCATCGGCTTGGTGGAATCACCACGCCAGTAGGCACCTGCCAGTTTGAGCAGCTGGAAGTGCTTCAGGTGACGCGTGTTCGGCACGTGCGGGCCACGACACATGTCGGTGTATTCTTCATGGTGATACAGGCGGATGGTATCGCCCTCACCGATGCCTTCGATGATTTCCTGCTTGTACGGCTCTTCACGCTTCTCGAAAGCGGCCATGGCCTCGTCACGCGAGACGTACTCGCGGACCACGTCGTACTCGCTGTCGATCAGCTGCTTCATGCGCTTCTCGATGGACTCGAGGTCTTCCGGCGTCACGGAGCGACCGAAATCGATGTCGTAATAGAAACCGTCATCGATGACCGGACCGATGGCCATCTTGGCATCCGGATAGAGCTGCTTGACGGCATGACCGATCAAGTGGGCGCAGGAGTGACGGATCACGTCCAAACCTTCGGCATCACGGGCCGTGAGAATGGCGACGTCAGCATCTTCGGTGATCATGTCGGCGGCATCGACTTCGACGCCATTGATCTTGCCGGCGACACACGCCTTGGCAAGGCCGGGACCGATGGATTCGGCCAGCTGCATCACGGAAATCGGAGTATCGAAGGTACGCTGGCTGCCGTCAGGCAGGGTAACGATAGGCATGAAGGAATCCTTGCATTCAGTGGTGGCCCTTACCAAGGGTCACGTGAAGCGAATTTAGCCGAGCGCCTGGGGCGTCGGCTCGATGGGGTGGTGCGGATCATGGACGGAACGGTTGCCGTCCCCGGCCTACGATGCCAGGGGAAGCTGCCGTGATGGCGCAGAGCGCTGACGCGCCGGCCACACATCACGGACGCACGGACCGATGGCCCATGATCGAGACAAGACCTTAGCAGCCCACTCAAATAGCGTAAAGACACACCCATGAGCAGGTACATGATCCTGAAGGGAGAAACGCAGACGGGGCGCCCGAAGGCGCCCCGTCTGATTCAGCTTACCGCGATGGGCTTACTTGACTTCAGCAAGCTCGACGCGACGGTTTTCAGCACGACCTGCAGCGGTGTCGTTGCTGGCAACCGGCTGCTCTTCACCGTAACCCATGGTTTCCATGCGGTTGGAACCGACACCTTCAGAGGCCAGGTACGCCTTGACGGAGTCAGCACGCTTCTGGGAGAGCTGCTTGTTGTAGGAGTCAGAACCCACGGAATCAGTGTGACCTTCGATACGGACACGAACGTTCTCGTTGGACACCAGCTTGGCAGCCACACCGTTCAGCACTTGCTCAGCGCCGGAGGTCAGCTTGGCGGAGTCGAACTCGAAGTTCACGTCGCGCAGCACGAGGTCAGCGACACAGCCCAGGGCGTTGACCTTGGCACCTGCCGGAGTGTTCGGGCACTGGTCCTGGTAGTCCGGCACGCCGTCACCATCGGAATCCAGCGGGCAGCCTTTCGCGTCAACAGTGACGCCGGCCGGGGTACCCGGGCACTGGTCCTTGTAGTCAGCAACGCCGTCACCGTCGGTGTCCAGCGGGCAGCCTTTCGCATCGACTGCGACGCCTGCCGGAGTACCCGGGCATTCGTCACGATCGTTCGGCACGCCATCGCCGTCGTCGTCCATGGACTTCGGAGCGTCGTCAGCACACAGCAGTGCACCGGCAGTCGCGCCGCCCACGGCACCCAGAGAAGCGCCGGTGTCTTCGTCGCTGTCGCCAGAGACGCCGTAACCAATCCCCCCACCGATCAGGCCACCGGCCAGACCGCAGACGAACGGCTGGCTGTACCACGGCTTCTCAGCGGATGAGGACTGGGAAGCAGAGCTTGCACAGCCAGACAGGCCAACAACCAATGCAGACCCCAGAACCAGGCCAGTCGTAGATCTTTTCATGTAAGACTCCTTCTTTACACAGCGCTATTTGTAACGGGGTGTTACGCAGCGGCTCCGAGTATAAGAGCCGAACTCGTTACGGTGAAAGGAATTTTATATACCTCATCCCTTTAGAAGAAAGCACATCTGAGTGCGTCCTTCCAGCTCTGATCGGGTCTGTTTCCCTTGAAAACGGTACCGATCCTCATGCATACGTTGAAGGAAAACAGTGTTTTTTGCAACGTCGAAAAACTTTGACACTACCTGTATCATTTAAGAGACGCTGTAAAAGTCACGATTCATGCACCGTTCAGGTGGTGACGCACCAGTCCCTCGAAGAGCGCGACACCCGGCAAGATCAGGTCATCCGGGAAATCATAGCGGGGATGATGGAGTCCCGGGAGCGCTTCACCGGCCCCCAGCGTGAACATGGCGGCATGGCATTCTCGCCCCAGCACTCCGAAATCTTCCGACCAACGATGTGCCTGATCCAGCTCATGACAGGGCTGCCCCACCTGCGCCGCCACGCGACGAATCACCGCGTTCGCCTCAGCCGAATTCCAGGTCGCCTCAAAGGCATCGCACCAGTCCACCTCGATGCCGAGATGGTCCTCTTCCGACTCACTGCGGGCCAATGAGACCGCCGCCTCGGCGAGGGCCTTCATCATGTCGTTGCTTTCCGTGCGCAGGGTCGCCATCACCTCGGCATCCCCCGGCGCGGTGCCGAAGGCGACCTCCCCAAGCCGCGCGTGCACCAGAGTGACCATGGCAAGCCCCGTCTCGTCCGCGAACTGCAGCGGCAGACGAGAGAGTCCCTGCATGATGCGACACATGGCCATGGCGGGACTGCGCCCATTCTCGGGATGGGCTGCGTGGGCGCACAGTCCGGAAAGCCGCACGATCATGCCCCGCGAGGCACAGGTGAAGGCGTCATCACGGACGCTGACCTCTCCCAGCGGCCGCCCCGGCAGATTGTGGCAGGCATAGAGGAAATCCGGCTTGATGGTCTCGAAGGCCTTGGTGCGTACCACCGCACGCGCACCCTCTCCCGTCTCCTCGGCGGGCTGGAACAGCAATACCACCTCGCCCCTGGCTACCGGGCGCCTGGCCAGGCGCTGCGCCACTCCCAGCAGCCACGTCATGTGCCCATCGTGACCACAGAGATGGCCGACATGCTGGTGACAGGATGACCAGTCTCCCCGTGGCACCTCATCGATGGGCAACGCATCGAGCTCACAGCGCAACATGACCCGCGGGCCGGGCGCGGCACCGCGGAAGATGGCCGCCAGACCATGCCCCCCCAATCCCGTGACCACCTCGGCGCCTGCCTCTTCCATCCAGCCGGCGATCAGGGCCGAGGTAGCTTCCTCCTGCCCGGACAGCTCCGGTGCCCGATGCAGCGCATGGCGCAGCTCGATCAGTTCAGTTCCCAGCAGCGGGAGCGTATTGTTCATGCCAGCCTCTCAATGGCCTGATACCACCCGAATTCACACGATGCCCTGCGGCTCGTGACCCGCGGGTCCGAAGCAAATGCTCTCCCCGCCCGTGCGCAGCACCCGATGCCGCTATAGCGCCTGACCCAGATCCGTCGGTGCCACGGGCCGTTCACGTCCCAGGTACTCGCGATACCACACCGGCATGCTTTCCAGCACGCATTGCGCTGCCTGCTGAAGAGGCTTGGCCATCTCTTCCTCGACGGCGATGCGCTCCTTGTCCTCTGCCAGCCGCTCACGCGGGCTCAGTGCCTTGCGTGCCGAGTGGGTATGCAGGTGGGACACTCGCCCGTGCAGGGTGCCAAAGGCCCCCAGGACGTCATCCTCTGCCAGCGAGGTATCCAGTATCTCGATCAACACCTTGCAGCGCAGCCCCCCTTCCACGAGGTCCACCTGGCCGGCCTGCATGGCACGGGCAATCGCTTCAAGACTCTCCAGGCAATTGGCGCGTGCACGCGTCAACTCCTCTGCACGCAACGCCTCGCGCTTCCTCACCTCACGGCGCAACTTGAGCGCATACGCCGTCAGACCGGCGATGATGATGAGTGCAATGACGATCAGAATGATGCTGGTACTCAGGGACATGCGATTCTCCTGCCGAAATCAAGTGACGAGTATAGGGACTGCGGACGGGACACCCAAGGCGGCGCGATGCCCCAGGGACCCCCGCGCGATGCCTGACAGAAAAAAAGCCCCGTATCCAGCGGAATACAGGGCTTTCTGATCAGCAGGTGATTCGCTCAGCGCCCCGCCATCAATGCCTCGAAACTGGCCTTGAGCTTGAGGTTCTGGGCCTGATGGGAGTAGCCCGTGGCAAGTGCGGCCAGGGTTCTGCTCAGCGCATCGGAGTCGCTTTCCAGCAGATGGGTACAGCGCTCGGCCCACTGCGTCGGGCTGGATTGCGCGGCCATCACCAGCGAGGGGTGATCGTCGAGCAACTCGGCCGAGCCGACACGCGCATTGAGCAGTACCGGCGTACCACAGGCCATGGCTTCCAGCGCGACACGTCCGAATTCCTCGATATGTGCCGGCAGAACGAACAGGTCCAGCGCACCATAGAGCGTTTCGACCTCGGCGATGGTCGAACGCCAGATCATGCGCTCAGCCACGCCGGCCACCTGCGCCTGCTGCTGGTAGGGCGCGGCATCATCCTTGCCCACCACCAGAAAACGATAGCGTCCGGGGCTGGCCTGCTCCATCAGCGCGGCCATGGCGACGAATCCGGCCACATTGCGCTTGGTGAAGTTCCCTGAGGTCACCAGCCCGATCAACTGCTCTTCCCCACTGACGCCAAGCGCCTCACGCTGGGCTTCACGGCCGGCACGTGCACGCTCGGGCGTGAACTGCACCGGGTCATAGCCCGGGTAGCTGATCTCGATCTTGTCCGGCGAGATCGCGTAGCGCTCGACGAGATCATCGCCCATCATGCGCGAATTGACCGCCACCTGACGGAACTTGCCACCATTGAGCACGTGATCATGGATCGCGGCCACTTCATGATTCTCAGGCAGATCACGGCCATGGATGCACTGTGACGCCAGATGCACGCAGTTGTGCAGATAGACGGTATCCGGGCTCTCGCAATCCCCATGGCTGACCAGCAGGTCCGGCGTGTGGCGACGGGCCCATGCCTGAACCCGACGATTGAACCAGAAGCGCCGATAGGCCCCCTTGAACGGCCAGCGCCACAGACGCACCAGCTCCGCGCCATGCTCCCGCGCCAGCTCAGGCTTGCCACGTTCGGCGAGAATCACCACGCGATACCCCAGCGCGGTCAGGGCGTCCGCCTGCTCGAAGGCGTTGCGACTGGCACCGGTGCTCTTCTCGACCTGACGAATGGCAATCGCGGCCAGCTTTTCTGACCTCGCGAGACCCGCGCTCACGAGGCCTCCGGAGCTTGATGCATGGAATCACCACGGCCGACCGCGTAATACATCAGGCCGGCAGACTTCATGGCGGACGGCTCGAAGAGGTTGCGGCCATCCACCACCACCGGGAAGGCCAGCTGCTGCTTCAACCACTCGCCATCCAGCGTGCGGAATTCCTTCCACTCGGTGCACACCACCAGCGCATCCGCACCCTTGACCGCCTGGATGCGATCCGCGACCAGCACCAGGTCATCGCGCTCACCGTAGATACGACGGCATTCCTTCATCGCTTCCGGGTCATAGGCCTGCACCTTGGCACCCGCCGCCCACAGCGCTTCCATCAGCGTGCGGCTCGGCGCATCGCGCATGTCATCGGTGTTCGGCTTGAAGGCCAGCCCCCAGACGGCGATGGTCTTGCCGGCGAGATCGCCATCGAAGGCGCGTGACAGCTTCTCGAACAGCGTGACCTTCTGACGCTTGTTGACGGATTCCACCGCGGTGAGCAGCTCGGCCTCATAGCCTACCTGACTGGCGGTACGTGCCAGTGCCTGGACATCCTTCGGGAAGCAGGAGCCACCGTAGCCACAGCCCGGGTAGATGAAGTGGTAGCCGATGCGCGGGTCACTGCCGATCCCGCGGCGCACTTCCTCGATATCCGCGCCCAGGCGCTCGGCCAGGTTGGAGATCTCGTTCATGAAGCTGATCTTGGTGGCCAGCATCGCGTTGGCGGCGTACTTGGTCAGCTCGGCGGCGCGCACATCCATGAACATCAGCTTTTCATGGTTGCGGTTGTAGGGGGCGTAGCATTCGCGCATGCGCTCGCGCACCGCCTCGGAATCGGTGCCGACCACGATGCGGGCACCGCGCGTGAAGTCCTCCAGCGCCGCGCCCTCCTTGAGGAATTCCGGGTTGGAGCAGACATCGAACGCAACGCTCACGCCGCGGTGCTTGAGCACCTCTGCCACCCGGGCATGCACGCGATCCGCGGTGCCCACCGGCACGGTGGACTTGTCGATGATGACCTTGTAGTCATCCATGTGCTCACCGATGGTGCCCGCCACGGCCAGCACGTACTTGAGATCGGCACTGCCGTCTTCATCCGGCGGCGTGCCCACGGCGATGAACTGCAGCACGCCGTGCGCGACGGCCTCGCGGGCGTCGGTGGTGAAGTTGAGACGCCCTGCCTCCACGTTGCGCGTCACCATGCTCTCGAGCCCCGGCTCGAAGATGGGGATCTCACCCTGCTTGAGGCGATCGATCTTGGCGGCGTCCACGTCCATGCAGATCACGTCATGGCCAACATCCGCCAGACAGGTGCCGGTGACCAGACCTACGTAACCTGTTCCGAAGACAGTGATTTTCATGTCAGTCCTTGGGTGTCTCTGAGGGTAGTGAAGGGGGTGACAGGGTGATCGGCGCGGAGGTTTCCATCGCCGTCACGCCAGAAGATTGTGCACGAGCGGATGACGCACCATCCGAAGCGCTGTCGAGCAAGCCATCCGGACTTTCCAGCAGACGCGTCGTGGCCTCCACGGCCTCTTCCAGTTCTTCGGCACCGGGGGCCAGCGGCCGGGCAAGAAAGTCCGACGGCAGATCCTCGAAGAAGTTCAGACGCCCCAGTTGATCCAGCACCGGATGGCGCTCGCGCGGCTGATAGCAGGCCGACCAGGGTGACAGACATGGCTTGTCCCCCGAGAAGTGGATTCCCATCCAGTCACTGGCCAGATAGGGAAGATCAAAACTGGCGAACGGCTGACGGGCATGCTCGCGCAGATGCACCATCTCACGCTCGGGATTGGGACCACGCCCCGCCTGCCACAGCCACAGGGGAATGCGATAAGGCGCCTGGCTGGGGCGATCACCGCCATGCACGTAGGCATCGCTGAGCGGATCATGCTCAAGACCATGATCGGAAAGGTAGAGCACGCCGGCGTGGCGACCCTCGAGACGTTGGAAGACGCCCTCCAGCACCTGGTCCGTGAAGCGGATGCTGTCATCATAGGCATCGGTCAGCGGCGAGGTACTGTCTGGTGTCAGGAAGTAACGCAGCGAGTCGGGGTACTGCAGGCTGGCCGGCGGATGGCTGCCGTACAGATGCAGCACGATCAGTCGCGGCCCCTTGACCTTGCGCGCCAGTGCCTCATCGAGTGCATCCAGCAGTCCGTCGTCGTACTCCGTCATGATGGTTCTGGCGACGTCGGCACGCTGGGCGATGGCGGTGATCCAGGTGCGCTCGGAGGTGATATCGAGCCCCTGACGCGACAGCCACTCCGTATGCATGCCGGCCTGATTGGCCAATGAAATCAGGTTGGCATCCAGATAGCGCGGCGAGAAGGTGCGCGGGTCCATCAGACTGGAAAGCATCGGCACCGCCAGCACCGTCTGCGGCGCCGGCGCGATAGCCTGATCAAAGACCACCAGCTGATCACGACGGGCGTCGAGATTGGGCGTGGTCGGACGCGAATACCCGTAGAGCGACAGCTGATCACGCCGCTGGGACTCACCGATCACCAGCACGAAGACCGCATCATCCGGCACTTCAGGGCTGAGCGTGACCTTGCCGAAATCGTAGTCATCCGCCATCAGTGCCTTGAAACGCTCCTTTTCCCACCAGGCATGTGAGGTGGTGGCCAGGTTCCAGCCCGGCGATACCGACAGCGTGGTGATGGCCAGCGGCACGCTGGCACGCCCCCACTGCCAGCTACCTGCCAGCAGCATCAGCATCCAGAGCACGAAGGCGATTCCGCTGCGCCCCCCCAGCCGGGCGCGAGCCAACCCGGCCCCATGGCGATTGGCCAGTGACAGGGCCAGCAGGAAGAACCCCAGCGGCACGATGAGTGCCAGCGGGAACTTGAACAGCATCGCCATCGACTCGCTGCGACTGGTATCCAGCGAACTCAGCGCGAAGGCCAGGCCATAGCGCGAATCGTAATAGACGGCGCTGACCACACTGGCCGAGAGATTGACGCCCAGTGCGGCCATCAGGCCAAGTGCCGGCCAGCGCCAGCGTGGGCGATGGGCTGCCGCCAGCAGACACGGCCACAGCAGCAGGTTGCCGACCAGGATCAGACCACCCTCGAGCAGCCCGTGGTAGATCAATGGCACCAGACTGGCCAGCGATGACAGCAGCACGGCGCTGATCAGCCCACCGGCGACACCGCCATCGGCGCGTCTGGCAAAGAGAGCACGCCCCGCGCGGCGCAGCATGCCTTTGCCACCACCGGCCCCGGGCCGCTCATTGTCATGGGTTTCACGCATCATGAGTCATCTCGCTCAGGCGCAAGCGTCAGCACTCCAGCACCTGGCGCCAGCGGCCGTCAGACTGGCCACAGGCAATGAAGAAAGGATTTCTGAGGGTGTCACGCGCGTTGTAACGCAGGACATCCGGCTGACCATCGGTCAGGCTCTGCGCATCGAAGACACACCCGCCCGCCGCTTCCAGCACGGCCTGCGCCGCGGCGGTGTCCCACTCGCAGGTCGGGGCATAGCGCGGGTAGAGATCCGCGTCGCCTTCCGCGATACGACAGAATTTCAGCGAACTGCCGCAGCTGACGGTCTCGACCGGCGTCAGACGCTCGATCAGCGCCGCCGTCTGCGCATCGAGATGCGACTTGCTGGCCACGACTCTCAACACCTCGGGCTCCGGGCTGACGCGAATGGCCGTTCGTCCATTGGGGTCCTCGCGAAACGCGCCCACGCCATCAAGCCCGCTCCAGGTCGCCCTGAGCACCGGCGCATCCACCACGCCCAGCACGCTGCGCGTCCCCTGGATCAAGGCGACATTGACGGTGTATTCGCCACTGCCGTTGACGAACTCGCGGGTGCCATCCAGCGGGTCCACCAGCCAGAAGGTCTGCCAGTCACGGCGCGCCACGATATCCGCCTTGTCGCTTTCCTCGGAGAGCACCGGAATCTGCGGCGTCAGGCGGGCCAGCCCCTCCACCAGCACACGGTGTGCCGCAAGATCCGCGGCCGTCACCGGACTGTCATCGGCCTTGGCGCGTGTCTCGAGATCGCCGCCCTGCGCAACGGCGAGTATCGCCTGCCCCGCTTCACGGCAGAGCGTCTCGATGGCCGTCAGAAGTTCAAGATCAGGGGTGACATCAGACTGATTCATGGAAGTCTCGCAGATAATTCAAGGGAGTCAGCACGCGGCTTTCAGCTCGGGGCCATCATACGCAAAAGCGGCCGCGGATTCTGCCCACGGCCGCTTCCAGGAAGCCATTGATGACGGGGTGCGAGCTCACTCGCACGCCCATCTCAATCGGTGCTGCTATGCCTGCTTCAGTTGCTGCGATAGCCATTGGGGTTGCGTGACTGCCAACGCCAGCTGTCAGCCATCATGCGATCCAGCCCCAGCTCCGCCTTCCACTTCAATTCCTTGAAGGCCTTGTCCGGCTCCGCCCAGCATTCGGCGATATCACCGGAACGCCGCGGCGCGATGCGATAAGGCACCGGGCGACCGCTGGCCTTCTCGAAGGCCTTGACCATGTCCAGCACGCTATAGCCAGTGCCGGTACCCAGGTTGTAGGTGTGGACACCATCACGCGCATCACCGGCCAGATAGTCCAGCGCCTTGAGGTGGCCATCGGCCAGGTCGACGACGTGGATGTAGTCACGCACCCCGGTGCCATCCGGCGTCGGATAGTCATCACCGAACACGGCCAGCTCTTCAAGGCGACCCACCGCCACCTGGCTGATATAGGGCACCAGGTTGTTGGGGATGCCGTTGGGGTCCTCACCGATGGTACCGGACTCGTGGGCACCCACCGGATTGAAATAGCGCAGCAGCGCGATGCGCCAGCTGTCATCCGCCACGGACAGGTCACGCAGCACTTCCTCGACCATCAGCTTGGAGCGGCCGTAGGGGTTGGTCGCGGACGTCGGGAAGTCTTCACGGATCGGCGTGGACGCCGGATCGCCATACACGGTGGCGGAGGAAGAGAACACGATACGCTTGACGCCGGCCCGCGCCATGGCGTCACACAGCACCAGGGTGCCATTGACGTTGTTGTCGTAGTAGGCCAGCGGCTTGGCGACGCTCTCGCCCACCGCCTTGAGCCCGGCGAAGTGGACCACGGCCTCGATATCATGACGCTCGAACAGGCTGTCGAGCAGCGCGCCGTTGCGGATATCCCCTTCGACGAACGGCACTTCGCGTCCGGCAAGCGTCGCCACGCGCGCGAGGGAGGCTTCGCTGGCATTGGACAGGTTGTCCAGCACCAGCACCTGATGGCCGGCCTCCATGAGCGCCAATACCGTATGAGACCCGATGTAGCCTGCACCACCCGTGACCAGAATCATCCATCATCTTCCTTGTGAAAGTAACGCGACAGTGGGCCGCGCAGTTGACCTGCGCTGGCCCCGTTCATGGCTGCTAACCCTACCTTCCAGCCCTTGCGCTCACAAGTCCACAGCCAACGACAGCGTCTGTCGCCAGACAGCAACCTGACCCGTGCAGGATGGCGTCACGCAAGGCCTCGCACGCGACCTGAGCGCCTCAGATCGAGCGTCGCGCTTGCGCGGCGTCAAGGTTTCACCCACGGGAGTTTCGAAACAGGCAATGAAGGCTATTGAGCCGTGGCGCAATGCTGAGACAATGGCGCCGCCTGCCGGCCCGAAAGCCCCACCTGACCGACTCTCGGCGGCGATCGACCGACGCAGGCAGCATGACACGACGTGCATGACCTCCCGTTCAGGAACGAATGCATGCCGTGCAGTGAACAACGCTAACACGACAACGTGCCATCACCTACCATGACCCATACCAACAACACGATGACCAACATGATGAGGAAGCCTGTCGCCAGCGGGCTTCTCTGGAGTCGACATGCCTGAGCAACCTACCGATCACGTCGTTGATCAATCCTCCACGCCGCCACAAGCGCCACTTGCGGCGCGTATCGGTCTGATACTCGGTCCGCTCCTGCTGCTGCTGACCTGGCTGACCCCTGCCCCGGGCGACATGCCGGACACCGCCTGGCTCTGCGTGGGCCTGGCGCTGTTGATGGCGACCTGGTGGGCCACCGAAGCATTGCCGATACCGGTGACATCGCTGTTGCCCATCGTGCTGGTGCCCGCACTTGGCATCGACGACATCAAGAGCACCACGGCAGCCTATGCCAATCCGACTATCTACCTGTTCCTCGGTGGCTTCCTGCTCGGGATCGCCATGCAGCGCTGGGACCTGCATCGCCGCGTGGCCCTGCATACGCTGAAGCTTGCCGGCCATTCACCCCGCCGTCAGATCGCCGGTTTCATGATCGCCACCGGCTTCATCAGCATGTGGGTATCCAATACCGCGACCAGCATCATGATGCTGCCCATCGGCATGTCAGTGGTCAGCCTGATGTCCAGTGGCCGGGATGAGCGCGACAGCGACGACCCGGAGCTGAAGCGCTATGCCGCCGCCCTGCTGCTGGCCATCGCCTACTCCGCCAGCCTTGGCGGTATCGCGACACTGATCGGTACGCCGCCGAATGCCCTGCTGGCGGGTTACCTGTCCAGTGACCAGGGCATCGAGATCGGCTTTGCCCAGTGGATGGTCGTCGGCCTGCCGGTGGCCATCGCGATGTGCACCATCACCTGGTGGTGGTTGACGCGCACGCCCTTCTCCTTCGCATCCGAGACTTCGGACAGTGGCGAGATGATAAAGCGTGAGCTCAAGGCACTGGGTGTCATGAGCAGCGCCGAGAAACGTGTCGGCATTGCCTTCCTGGTAGCCGCCCTGCTGTGGATGTTCCGCCCGCTGATCAATCAGAGAGGCCTTGAGTGGCTGTCGGATACCGGCATCGCCATGGCCATCGGCGTCGGGCTGTTCGCGATTCCCTCCGGCACCTCACGCGGTCGTCGCCTGCTGGTGTGGGAAGACGCGCGTGACCTGCCCTGGGGCGTATTGCTGCTGTTCGGGGGTGGACTGGCACTGGCGGGCGTCATCAAGAGCTCGGGTCTGGCGGAGTGGATCGCCGGACAGCTGTCGATGTTCAGCGTGCTGCCGCTCATCGGGCTCGTGGGCATCGTGGTACTGGTGATCATCTTCCTGACAGAGGTCACGTCCAATACCGCGACGGCCGCCGCCTTCCTGCCCCTGCTGGGCGCGCTTGCGCTGTCGCTGGACATCGACCCGCTGCTGATCACCGTGCCGGCGGCCATCGCGGCCAGCTGCGCCTTCATGATGCCGGTGGCCACGCCACCCAATGCCATCGTGTTCGCCACCGGGCACCTCAAGATCCAGACCATGATACGCGCCGGCTTCTTCCTGAACCTGGCAGGCACCGTGGTGGTCACGCTGCTGGCCTATGGTCTGATCGTGGCACTGTGGAGCTGATTCCCTGACAGCGTGACGTGACCCATCACTCGCGCCGCAAGGGGGATCCCCCGAAACGACAACGCCGGACTCCCATGGAGTCCGGCGTTGTCGTTCATGCCAGGCATGATTCTGCAACATCTCATCATGACACCTGCTGTCATGTTCAGAAGAAGCCGAGGAAGCCCTTGATGATCAGCGAGTTGGCGATATCGATCAGGAAGCCACCCACCACCGGCACGATGATGAAGGCCAGACGCGACGGCCCGTGGTGCTGCGTGACCGCCTGCATGTTGGCGATCGCCGTCGGCGTGGCGCCCATGCCGAAACCACAGTTACCCGCGACCAGCACCGCAGCGTCGTAGTTCTTGCCCATCAGGCGGAAGGTGACCTGGGTGGTGTAGAGGAACACCAGCGCGACCTGTGCCAGCAGGATGGCCAGAATCGGCAGTGCCAGATTGGCCAGATCCCAGAGCTTGAGCGTCATCAGTGCCAGTGCCAGGAAGATGGACAGACTGATGTTGCCCAGCACATCCACGGCATGGGTATTGAGGTGCTTGTCGCCGAAGGCGCGCACCACGTTGCCGATGACGATACAGCTGAACAGCACCCACACGAAGGTCGGCAGCGAGAAGGCCGTATCCGCCGTGAGTGCCTGCAGCTGCTGACCGCTGACGACCCCGAGCAGCAACATGAAGAGCGTTTTCAGAGCATTGGCGGTATTCAGCGGGTGCTGGACTTCCGTCTCGTCATACTCGGAATCGCTGACCTGGGCATTGATGTCCTGTCCTTCACGCTTCATGCGATTGATCAGGAAACGTGCCGTCGGCCCACCGATCAGCGACCCGAACACCAGCCCGAAGGTGGCACAGGCCATCGCGACTTCCATCGCGCCATTGATGCCATATTCGTCGGCGAAGACGTTGGCCCAGGCAGCCCCTGTACCGTGACCACCGGACATGGTGATGGAACCGCCGAGCAGCCCCAGTACCGGGTCGAGGTCAAACAGGCTGGCAACACCGACACCCAGCAGGTTCTGCAGGATGAGCAGGCCGATGACCAGCACGAGGAACAGGATCAGCTTGCTGCCGCCGGCACGAATCATGCGGACGTCCGCCGACAGGCCGACCGAGCCGAAGAACAGCAACATGAAGGGGGTCTGGAGACCGGCGAAGAACTGGAACTCGTAGCCCAGGCCACGCAGGCCGGTGACGATGAGGGTGGCGATGAGACCGCCGACCACAGGTTCGGGGATGTTGAACTCGCGCAGCACGCGTACGCGCTCGACAATCAGATGACCGACGACGAGGACAAGCGCCGCCAGCAGCAGGGTAGTGATAGCATCAAGTTGAATCATGCGATACCGATGAGTAGTTGTGGGTTGTTCTAGCGGACCTCCTGAACGAGAGGTGCACCGGCGAATCCCGACCGACGAGGGGATGGGGACACATCCATTGTCTCGTCACTCAGGGGGGTTGCCCTTGCACCGCTTGGAATTGTTGTGCTCTCGAATCCGTTGTACCACCAGATCGTTATCATTTACGCGGATGCAGCGATGATACGCAGGGATGGCACCGGTGCAAGTCCGGATATTGACTCGTCAGACAACTTCCGACAAAAGTCTATATCCGCTCGCCATGCCAAGGCCGGGGTTATCAGCTACTGACATTGCGCTCATCCCTTGCCATGACTGGGCTGGGGAGTGATCGGCCTTGAGAAACGACGAAGCCCTCGCCGCAAGGGGCGAGGGCTTCGTGGACCGTCACTGCAAGCAGGATTTCCGCCTTTCGTGGACGCTCGTGTCGCTCATTGCCGTCAGACGGCGACGGGACCCGCCTCTTCGGCACGTTCCGCTTCACTGCGTGCACTGCTTTCCAGGCCGCGATTGACCGCCGACAGCACCGCCTTGAGTGACGCGCTCACGGTGTCACCATCCTCGGCCATGCCGCAGACGCGCTTGCCATCGAGATTGAGCATCACGAAGGCCACCGCCACGGCGTCACTGCCTTCCCCGAGCGCATGCTCGCCGTAGTCCACCACGCTGACGGTGGCACCGGTGTGGCGCTGCCAGGCATCCATGAAGGCGGAGATGGCACCGTTGCCTTCACCGGCCAGGGCAATCTGCTCACCCTTCTCGTCAATCAGTGTCGCGGTGAGCTGCTCGGCCCCCTCACGATCCAGTCGATAGCCCTTGAGACTCAGCGGTGCCTCGCGCTTGAAGCTGGCATCGAGAATCGCGCGGATCTGGTTGCTGGACAGCTCACCACTGACCTGCTCGCTGGCCTTCTGCACGTGCGGGGCGAGCTCGAGGCTCATCCAGCGCGGCAGACTGATGCCGTGATCGCGTTCGAGCAGGAAGGCCATGCCGCCCTTGCCGGACTGGCTGTTGACGCGAATCACCGCCTGGAAGTCGCGGCCCAGATCCTGCGGGTCGATGGGCAGATAGGCGACCTGCCACGGCTCGTCCGCCTGCTGCTTCTTGAGGCACTTGCGAATCGCGTCCTGATGGCTGCCGGAGAAGGCGGTGTAGACCAGCTCCCCGACCCACGGGTGGCGCGGATGCACCGGCAGATTGGTGCACTCGGTGTAGACCTGGATGATCTCGTCCGGATTGGAGAGATCCAGCTCCGGGTCGATCCCCTGGCTGTAGAGGTTCATCGCCATGGTGATCAGGTCCATGTTGCCGGTACGCTCACCATTGCCCAGCAAGGTTCCCTCGATGCGGTCCGCCCCGGCCAGCAGGCCGAGCTCGGCAGCGGCAGCGGCACCGCCCCGGTCGTTGTGGGTATGCAGCGAGATGATCGCGCAGTCACGACGACTGAGGTGCTTGATGAAGTACTCGACCTGATCCGCGAAGTGATTGGGCGGGCCCACTTCCACCGTGGCCGGCAGGTTGAGGATGCAGCGATTGTCCGGTGTCGGCTGCCAGACATCCATCACCGCTTCACAGACCTCGACGGCGTAATCCATCTCGGTGGAAGTGAAGCTCTCCGGCGAGTACTGGAACACCCAGTGGGTGTCCGGGTAACGCGCAGCGTAGTCCTTGACCAGCTGCGCACCTTCGACGGCGATGGCCTTGATGCCCTCACGATCCATCTCGAACACCCGCTCGCGCTGAACGGTGGAGGTGGAGTTGTAGACGTGCACCACGGCATCGCGCGCCCCGACCAGTGACTCGAAGGTACGGGCGATCAAGTGCTCACGCGCCTGCACCAGCACCTGGATGCTGACACCCTCCGGCACCTGGTCTTCCTCGATCAACCAGCGCACGAAGTCGAAATCGAGCTGACTGGCGGACGGGAAACCGACTTCGATCTCCTTGAGGCCGATCTTGACCAGCAGCTTCCACATCAGCTTCTTCTGCTCGACCGTCATCGGCTCAAGCAGCGCCTGGTTGCCATCGCGCAGGTCGACACTGGCCCATAGCGGCGCCTGGGTCACGGTACGCGACGGCCATTGGCGGTCGGTCAGCGCGACAGGCGTGACGGGGCGATATTTGGTGTGGTCGAAGGCAGCACTTGGCGTGGATGCAGCAGTCATGGTCGTGTCCTTGGCGTGGTGGGCGTGGAAAGCAACGTTCGACATCCGGATGCGGATTCGATGGCACCTTTCCCGCTCAACAGTGTCCCAATCGGGGCGCCTGAGTAAATGTGAGATGACGAGGGCATCAAGGCCCTCGCATCCGAAAGCTTGCCGCCAGCGCGACAGGCAAGCAAGTCGGAGGTAGAGAACATGGCCGCTACCTGCGACAGGACGTGGCTCCGGATCACGGTTGCCAGCGCGGAAGGAGAGATCGCGGGATCACCGTCGAATGCCTCTCAGCGGCCTCGCATCGATCAGAAGCGAGCCGGGTTCCGCAGGAAGCGGGCTGGACAGGGTGGCCAGTCCACCTGCTCGCACGACCCTGATGGTCGAACATCTGAATCGCTGAACAGTGATTACAGTATATGCTTCATATCGGGGCGCATGATTGCGAAAAACCCACTAAACCGCCATCTTGAAAGCATTTTATTTCATAATTCACACCTTCACCGCCAATGGATTGCGAAAAATGAGCCAGAACATTTCTCTCCCGACACTGGACCGCTTCGATCGACGGATTCTTGACGAACTCCAGCAGTCGGGACGCATCAGCAATCAGGAGCTCGCCGAACGCATTGGCCTGTCACCGTCACCTTGCCTGCGCCGGGTACGTGCCCTGGAAGAAAGCGGCATGATCACGGGGTATCGGGCACAGGTCGATGCCCGCAAGCTGGGCCTGAGCCTGATGGCGCTGCTGCATATCTCGATGGACCGCCATACCCCGGAGCGCTTCGCCAACTTCGAGGAAACCATCGCGGCGCTGCCCCAGGTGATGGAGTGCCTGCTGATCACCGGTCAGGAAGCCGACTACCAGCTCAAGGTGGTCGTCAATGACATGGATGACTATCACGACCTGCTGCTCAAGCAGATCACCCGTATCGAGGGCGTCACCGGCGTGCATTCAAGCTTCGTGCTGCGTCAGGTGATCGACCATCAGCGCGTGCCGACGATGTAATGACGCCATGAAGGCCAGTTGACCAAACGACGACGCCCCGCCGAATCTCGGCGGGGCGTCGTCGTTTCAAGGCGGAAGGTTCATCAGGCGGAAGGTTCATCAGGCGGAAGGTTCAGGCTGACGGCCACGCTAGCCGGTCACTCCGGCGGGCCAGCTCTGGTGAGCGCCCGCTGCTCGCGATGAAGCTCACTGCTCGCCCTCCAGCACCCCGCGACGGATCTGGTCTTCCTCGATGGATTCGAACAGCGCCTTGAAATTGCCTTCACCGAAACCGTCATTGCCCTTGCGTTGGATGATCTCGAAGAAGATCGGCCCGATCACCGTCTCGGTGAAGATCTGCAACAGGATTCCTTCACCCGGTGCGCCATCCACCAGCAGGCTCAAGGCCTTGAGATCCTCGACGTTCTCTTCATGGTTGGGCACCCGTGCATCGACCTTTTCATAATAGGGTTCGGGTGTGGTCAGGAACTTGACGCCATTGGCCTTGAGCGCCTTGACGGTGGCATAGATGTCATCCGTCGCCATCGCCAGATGCTGGATGCCTTCCCCGTTGTAATCCCGGATGAATTCCGCGATCTGGGAGTTGTCGTCGGCGGACTCGTTGATGGGGATGTGCATCTTGCCGCAGGGCGCTGTCATGGCTCGCGAGAAGAGCCCGGTCATCTTGCCCTCGATATCGAAATAACGGATCTCGCGGAAGTTGGCGATACGGGCATAGAAGTCCGCCCACACATCCATCTGGCCGCGTCCGACATTGTGCGTCAGATGATCCAGCGTATGCAGGCCGACGCTGTTGGCATTCTCCACCGCCCCCTCGATGGCAACGAAGTCGGTGTCGTAGATCGAGCGTTCCCGGTGATGGTCCACGAAATACAGCACCGAGCCGCCAATCCCCTCCACCGCCGGGATACCGACCTCGCCCGGGCCGACAGGGTGCTCGACACTGCGTGCGCCGTGCGCCAGCGCGTAGCGATGCGCCTGCTCGGCATCTGCCACGCGCCAGGCCATCGCACAGGCACTCGGGCCATGAATCGCCGCGAAGCGTGCCGCGGGGCTGTTCGGCTCGGCGTTGAGCACCACATTGATGCCATGCTGCTGGAACAGGAACACCTGCTTGGAGCGATGACGCCGCGTCTCGGTAAAGCCAAGCTGGCAGAACAGCCCACGCAGGGCATCGATCCCGGCGGCATCCGGTGCCGTGAACTCGACGAACTCGAAGCCGTCCGTGCCGATGGGATTGTGCTGTTCGATACGCGCCGGTGCGTTCATGAAGTACTCCTGAGTCAGGCTGCCGACAAGGCAGGCAAGGTAGAGAAAGGCGGGCGACATCCTTCATGACAGGCGAACGCGCCGCACATCACCTGTGATGTCCCGATTCCGTTATCGGGAATCTATGCCTTGCCTGCCGCCCTGCCCATGCACCTTGCGCCCTCATTAGTGCCGTATCCTGCCTCCCCCCACGCCAGACATGTAACGAAACTCTGCCATAGTGCTGACGGCCATCTCGACACTGCTCACCCGGGGCGCTCTAACTGCCGCGAGCGCCTGACACTGCGTCATGCTTTCTTTACACCTATCGGCGCGTCGCGCCTGCGACTGCCACATGCCCGTCTTGCGTTGGCCACTAGAGCCAGGCGCCACTGCCCAGCTGCCAGGCGACGGCCAGCAGAATGGCCGCGATGAAGGCTTCGATGACCTGCCAGGCACGCGGACTGGTCAGGCGGGGTGCCAGCCAGCCAGCACAGGCCACCAGCCCGAAGAACCAGACCATCGAGGCCAGGCTGGCTCCGGCGATGAAGCCCGCCGGCGAGCTCTGTTGTGCCCCGATGGCGCCCAGCATCACCAGGGTATCCAGATAGACCTGCGGATTGAGCAAGGTCACCGCCAGCGTCGCCATCAGCACCTTGCCAAGGCTCGCCTTGAGCGCCGTACTCGCCGTGAGCTGCCCACCACTGCGCATGCGCCCCAGCGCCTTGACGGCTTGCCAGAGCAGGAAGGCGACACCTCCCCAACGCGCGATGCTCATCAACATGGGGGATTGCTGCATCAAGGCCCCCAGCCCCAAGACCCCCGCCACGATCAGCAGCCAATCACACAGCGCACAGAGCCCCGCGACCCACCATTGATGTTCGCGCTTGAGCCCCTGACCCAGCACGAAGGCATTCTGGGCACCGATGGCGATGATCAGCCCGGCCCCGACACCTGCTCCATTGAACACTGACCACCACATGACACTGCCCTTCCCTTGCATGATTCTCGGATTCAGCGCATTGCGCCCCTGTCTGTCTTCGGCGCGCTTCCGGACTTCCCGGCGCTGCAGCCGCAGGCAGAGTACGCTAGGATGAATACATCATGGAAATTGATTCAGGGAATGGCTCATAAGGATTTCTGATGCTGGACTACAAACTGCTGGAGGCGCTGGCCGCCGTCATCGACCAGGCAGGTTTCGAGCGCGGGGCACGCGCGCTGGGCCTGACACAATCAGCGGTCTCGCAGCGCATCAAGCTGCTGGAGGCCCGTCTGGGTCAGCCGGTACTGGTGCGCACGCCACGCCTGGGACCGACTCCGCTGGGGCGGCGTCTGCTCAATCATGTGCAGCAGGTGCGCCTGCTGGAGCATGACCTGCTGGATCAGATCCCCGCTCTCGGTGACAGCGAGCAGCGCCTGCGCATCGCCATCAATGCCGACTCGCTGGCCACCTGGTGGCCACAGGTCACCGGTGCCTTCTGTCAGACGCACGAGCTGCTGCTGGACATGCTGGTGGAAGATCAGGAGGTCGCCCTCAAGCGCATGCGCGATGGCGAGGTGGCGGGCTGCATCTGCTCGACCCCACGCCCGGTCCAGGGGGCACGCTCACATCCGCTGGGCAGCATGCGGTATCGCGCATTGGCCAGCCCGGATTTCGTGCGCCGCCACATCGCCGGAGAGGATGGCGTCATCCCGTCACGTCTGCCTGCCGAGAAACTGCGCAGCATGCCCGCCATCGTCTATGGCCGGGATGACCGTCTGCAGCATCGGCTGCTGGCCGAGATGGGCTTCGACGAGCCTTTCCCGCATCACCTCTGTCCCTCCTCAGAAGGCTTCGTTCACCTGGCCTTGAGTGGCATGGGCTATGGGATGATTCCCGAGCAGCAGGCGCGCCACCTGCTGGACAGCGGTGAACTGGTCGATATCGCGCCGGACCACGCGCTGGACATCCCGCTCTACTGGCATCACTGGCGCCATGGCGGCAGCACCCTCGAACAGCTCACTGATCACCTGCTGCGTCACTGCAGCGCCATGCTGCTGCCCATACCGGAGCAGCAACCGCCACGCCCGGGGACCCTGTGATCCTGTGAGCTCATGACCCTGTCCGCATCACGCCAGCCCCTCGCACTCAGCTCGTCTGCTGCTCACGCACCAGCTGAGCGAGAAAGCGATCACAGGCCGCCAGCTGGCGGATGTCGATGTACTCGTTGGCCTGATGGGCCACGCTGATGGAGCCGGGCCCGCAGACCACCGTCGGCCAGCCTTCGCGCTGGAACTGGCCCGCTTCGGTGGCATAGGTCACCGCCTGACTGGCACGCGCCTCCCCCAGCAGACGCTGACAGAGATGGATCGCCGGATCACGTTCGCCCTGCCCCAGCGCCGGCACCGTCTCCACCGTGCGCTCACTGTGGATCGCCACCTCGGGCGCCCGCTCGCGATAGGGCACGAGCAGACGCTCCGCGTAGGCATCGATCTCCGCCAGCATCGCCTCGACATCCTCGCCCGGCAGATGGCGCAACTCCCAATCGAAGATGCACTGCCCTGCGGTGATGTTGACGGCCGTGCCGCCTTCGATGCGCCCGACATGCAGGCTGGCATGCGGCACCTCGAAACGCTCGTCGAGATGCCCACAATCGATGCGCGCCTGCATGCGGTCCTCGATGAAGGTGACCATGCGTGCCGCCAGATGAATCGCGCTGACCCCCAGATTGACCTGACTGGAATGCGACGGCTTGCCGGTCACCGTGGTGCGGATGACCGTGATGCCCTTGTGGGCATCGACGACGCTCATCAGGGTCGGCTCCCCCACCAGCACCGCCGCCGGGCGCGGCAGGCGATCACGCAGACGCGCGATCATGCGCGGCGCGCCGAGACAGCCGATTTCTTCATCATACGAGAAGGCGAAAATCACAGGCCTTTCAAGCTTGCCATCACGCGCTGCACTCACCAGCGCCGGCACCGCCGCCATGCAGCAGGCGATGAAGCCCTTCATGTCGGATGAGCCCCGCCCATACAGGCGGCCATCGGCCTCGCGCAGCGTGAAGGGATCACTGTCCCAGGCCTGCCCCTCCACCGGCACCACATCGGTATGCCCGGACAGCACCACACCGCCCTCCACGTCAGGGCCGATCACCGCGAGCAGATTGGCCTTGTCACCGCCATCATCATGAATGATCTCGGCGCTGACACCGGCCACTTCCAGAGCATCACGCAGGCAATGGATCAACGCCAGATTCGAGTCACGTGACACGGTCGCGAAATGGATCAGATGCGCCAGCCATTCACGGCTGTTCGGCCAATCGGAGAAGTCGGCGTGCTGAGGCATCAGGCTGGCGGTATCGACGGCGCTGGTGGCGGAAGCGTGCATGGGGGCATTCCTGTTCGGGGACATCTGAGCGGAGAGCACCATGCGCAACGCGCTGGCCTCATGTGCTCACCGGTATAGCGCAGCGCACCTTTGACAACAAGCGCCAGGCCACGCCAGGCACCGGGCCAGGAGTGCCGCGATCAGCCACAGGCCGCAAGCGCCTTGCGACGCGGGGGATAGAGCACCAGCGCGATCCCGAACAGGAAGATGCTGCACGAGAGCCACTGTGCCAGCGACAACTGCTCATCAAAGATGGCGTAACCACTGAGCAACGCGAACACCGAGACCAGCAAGGTCATGGGGGCCAGTTGACTCATCGGATACTTGAGCAGCATCCGGTTCCAGACCCAGTAACCAAAGAGGGTCGTCGGATAGGCCTGGAACAGCACCGAGACCCAGGCATCCATCCCCCACTGTTGATAGGTGGCACTCAGCCCCCCCCAGCCATTCATCGCGACGCTCAGCGCCATCAGCGGTAGCGGTGCAAACAGCATGCCCCAGAGGTTGAAGGGGAAAGGTGCGCGCGTGCCGGAGCTGCGCAGAATCACGCCAGCCAGGGGCCAGCAGATCGCCGCCAGCAGGATGAAGGCAAGTCCCGCCAGGGTCACGTTGCCGTTGGTGGTGAAGACGGAGACCACCAGCCCCACCAGCGAGACCAAAATGCCTGCCGCCATGCGCGACGAGATGATCTCCCGGTAGAGCAGCACGCCGACCAGCACCGTGGTCAGCACATCGGTCTGCAACAGGACCGCCGCCATGCCAGAGGACAGCCCGAAGGTGATCGAGCATGAGGCCATGCCCCAGATACCGGTACCGAACACCAGCCCGTAGGCCATCAGGTAGCGCCACGGCACCTGCGGCTTGCGGATGAAGAAGATGAGCGGAAAGGTGGCACACGCGAAGCGCGCCGCGGCGATCAGCAAGGGATCCATGTCACTGACCCCCAGCTTGATCATCGAGAAGTTGAAGCCCCAGATTGCCATCACGCTGGTGATGAGCAATAGATCGCGTCCCTGCATGGCGTGTCTCCTGATCGAGGTTCCCTTGACGACGGGCAATGACCGCCGCTGTCCGTGACCGTGGAACATCACGGTGATGACGTGCGGCATACGAGGGCCAGTCTCGCTTGCCGCACCAAGGCCGTACAGATACAGTTTCTGGACATTCCACCAGTACAGTTCGCTCATGGCACGCTATCGACAGCTGGCAGAGAAGTGCATTCAGGATATTCAGGCCGGCAGACTCAGTACCGGGGATCGCATGCTGTCGCTGCGCCAGTTTGCCCGCCAGCACGGCATCAGCGTGTCGACGGCGGTCAGCTGTTATGCGGAGCTGGAATCGCAGGGCTGGCTGATGGCTCGCCCACAATCGGGGTTCTTCATCGCCGAGCCCTCAGGTGTCATGCCCGCGCCCACCTGGCAGTCCTTCGAGAGCCGAGTCATCACGCCCGCCACGCATCGCCATCGCACGCAGAGGTGGTGCGGGCCGCTGGGCACTGCGCATCTGGCGCTGGACAAGGCGACCCGGCAGGCACTGGATCGCAGCCTGCGCCGCGCCATGAAGCGGGCCGTGCATACCCTCACCCAGTATCCCGCCGCGCAAGGCGAACCCGCACTGTTGAGCGCCCTGGCGAGCCATTTCACCCAGGCCGGCTTTGCGCTGGGCAGTGAGGAGCTGGTCATCACTCACGGCTGCATGGATGCGGTCAGGACGGCGCTTGAGGTCTGCACGCAACCCGGCGACACGGTGGCAGTCAGCTCACCGTGCTACAACGGCCTGCTGGATCTGCTCTCGCAGCTGTCCCTCGACGTCATCGAGATTCCCTCGAGTGCACAAGGCATCGATCTCGATCAGTTCGAACAGCATCTCGCCAACGGTCAGCTGCAGGCCGGGCTGTTCTGCACCACTCACATGAATCCCCAGGGCATCACCCTCACTCCCGCGCAGAAACAGCGCCTGGCCAGGCTTGCCAATCACTACCGCGTGCCGGTGATCGAGGATGATGTCTATCTCGAGCTCACCCATCGCGAAGCGCCGCCACTGCCAACGGCCTGCCACGACGAAGGTGGCTTCGTCATCTGGTGTGGTTCGGTCTCCAAGACCCTGTCACCGAGCTACCGACTGGGCTGGTGTCGGCCCGGTCGATTCCTTCCGCCATATCTCAAGCGCGCGCTGGGTGTGCCGACGCTGGTACAGTGCGCCGTCGCGGACTTCATCGATTCCGGCGCCTATGCCAGTCACCTCAAACGTGTCCGTCACCAGCTCAGCCAGCACAAGGCCCACTACCTCAACTATCTGAGTCAGCATCTGCCCGAGGGCAGTCGTGTGACGCAACCACAAGGTGGCCTGGTGCTGTGGATCGAGGTGCCCGGCCTCGATGCCAGGGCCCTCGGCAAGGCCGCCGAGCAGGCACAGCTTGATATCCGGATCGGCCCCTGGTTTACCGAATCTGCGCGCTATCGCAATTGTCTGCGTCTCAATATCGGCCTTGCACCGGATGAGCGGATCGAGCAGGAACTCGCCCGCCTGATGACGTTGATCGCGAATCACTGCAAACGCTGAAGGTTGTCGTGCTCACATGCGCCTGTCAGACAATGCAGACGACGCTGCCACGCCCCGGTCAACAGGTCGTGGCAGCGTCGTCTGTAGCGAAAGCCTCCTGTCACGAAGGGTCTCTCATGCCCGATATCAGGCAGCGCGCCCGTTGCGCACCATGGCATGGGGGTCGATGACGAATTTCTTGGCAGCCCCACCGTCGAAGTCCGCGTAGCCCTGCGGCGCTTCTTCCAGACTGATGACCTGCACGTTGACCGCATCCGCGATATTGACGCGCCCGAACAGGATCGCCTGCATCAGCGGGCGGTGATACTTCATCACCGGGCACTGCCCCGTGTGCAACGAGTGAGACTTGGCCCAGCCCAGTCCGAAGCGCATGGAGAGCGCACCGACCTTGGCGGCCTCATCCTCGGCGCCCGGGTCTTCGGTGACATAGAGGCCGGGAATGCCGATCTGGCCGCCGGCACGCGTCAACGCCATTGCCGAGTTGAGCACCGTCGCCGGCTGCTCACGTCCATGATCACACCCACAGCCATGCGCCTCGAAGCCGACGCAATCGACGAAGCAATCCACTTCGCGCTCGCCGAGAATCGCCTCGACCTTGTCCTCCATCGAGCCTTCCTGACGCAGGTCGATGGTCTCGCAGCCGAAGCTCTCGGCCTGCTGCAAACGCTCGGGAATCATGTCGCCCACGATGACGCAGGCCGCCCCCAGCAGCTGGGCAGACACCGCCGCCGCCAGCCCGACCGGCCCGGCCCCCGCGATGTAGACCGTGGCGCCCGGCCCGACCCCTGCAGTCACGCAGCCATGGAAGCCTGTCGGGAAGATGTCGGAGAGCAGCGTCAGGTCACGGATCTTCTCCATCGCCTGATCGGCATCCGGGAACTTGAGCAGGTTGAAGTCGGCATAGGGCACCATGACGTAATCCGTCTGACCGCCAGTCCAGCCGCCCATGTCGACATAGCCATAGGCGGCGCCGGGACGCGCCGGATTGACGTTCAGACAGATCCCCGTCTTGCCTTCCTTGCAGTTGCGGCAGCGCCCGCAGGCGATGTTGAACGGGACCGAGACGATGTCGCCGACCTTGATGAATTCCACGTCGCGGCCAGCCTCGACGACCAGTCCGGTGATCTCGTGGCCCAGCACCAGGCCCTGGGGTGCCGTGGTCCGGCCACGCACCATGTGCTGATCGCTACCACAGATATTGGTCGAGACGACCTTGAGAATGACGCCGTGTTCACACTTGCGATTTCCCAGCGCCAGGGTCGGATAGTCCAGTGATTCGACACTCACCTTCCCCGCTCCCTGGTAGACGACTCCGCGATTGGCATTGGCTGACATGACGTGCTCCTGCTGGCATGGGATTTGGTGCATGGACGGCGTCAGACAGGCACGCTGACGACATCTCCCGTCACTTGCCGATACGCCGACCACCTGCCCCCTGTCGGTGGCGTCCGACCTGAAGGGCCCCTGCAGACTAGGCCACTTGCCACGGGTGAGCTGTCCAGATGAGGCATCGACATGCCCATGCGAGACATGCCACGACCAAAGTGGCAGTGCGCATGACCGAGGTCGTCGCGCCTGGCCGACAGGATGCGTCGATGCATCGCCACACTTGAAGCCAGTGACACTGCCCCCACGTCAATCAGCAGAGCACGATGGGTAACCCATTTCGCCATGGCAATCGCTCGCGCCAGCCCTCGCTCCGTGAGCGGCGTCTCGCTGCGAGCCATTGGCCTGATTCATTCCAAGGAGAGACCATGACCATGACATCCAACGCCCTGCGCACCGCCTGCATGACCGTCGCCATCGCCGGAACCGCCTTCATTGCGGGCTGTGGCAACACCAGCGTGATCGAGAAGCAGGACACGCGTTACGAGGTCAGCGCCGTCGATGAGGACCGTGACGATGCCATCGCTCAGGTCAAGGAACGCGCTCTGGAAGTCTGCGAGGAGCAGGATCGCGACAAGTACGACGTGCTTGATTCCCGTGTCTTCGGCCCGCAGGACAGCATGTCCAAGGCAGCCGAAGGCAACGATCAGCTGGAAGGCGGCACCATCAATGAAGATACCGAGATGGCCGCCGCCACCCACGAAGGTGAAGGCTACAAGGTCGCCTGGACCATCCGCTGCCGCTGAGGCGCCTTCCCGTCAGCCAGCCCGAGCTGACAGCAAGGCCATGTGCATGAATGCAAAAGCGCATGAGCACAAGAGCGCATGAACGCAAGAAAGCCGCCCCTGAGGGCGGCTTTCTTGCGTTCATGCATCACGAAACCCCGGAGACGGACGGCCGTTCGGAACGCGCAACCTCGGGTTGCCGCCCACGACGGGATATTGCAGCGCCGCATTAGACGACTCTTGACTATGCTGAGACGAAAGCGCTCGCCAGTTCGGCGCCTGCCATCCCCCCAGGACAGCGCAGCACGCGGGAGCGGAGGCGAAGCTTTTGCGTACCAGACAGCCGTGACACCCGAGCATTGCCATGCGAGACGCTCGACTACCCAACGCCCGGGGCGGTCGATCACTGCCATTTGCCATGACGAATCCATCAGGACTCTACGCGCCCAGCGCCGTCAAGGAGGCTTTTCCATGAGTATCGAACAACGCCTGGCCCCCGTTGCACTACCCGAAAACCGTCAACGACAGATCGTCGAGCGCCTGCTCTCTGGCTCCGGGGTCAGTCTGAATGGCCCTGACCCCTGGGATATCTGCGTCCGCCATCCGGATCTGTTCCGGCGGGTGCTGAATCAGGGCAGTCTGGGGCTGGGTGAGGCTTACATGGAAGGCTGGTGGGATTGCGAACGGATCGACGAGATGATCCATCGCCTGCTCAAGCATGGGCTGGGGGAGCGAGCCCACACCTTTGGTGAGCGCATCGCCTACCGCCTCCAGGCGGGAGTCATCAATCTGCAGAGCCGTCGTCGTGCCGAGGTGGTGGGCAAGGTGCATTACGACTTCGGCAATGACCTCTTCACCCGCATGCTGGACCCGACCCTGTGCTACAGCTGCGGATACTGGAAAGGATTGCCGATCGCGCCGGAGAACCTGGAGCAGGCCCAGCAGGCCAAGCTGGATCTCGCCTGTCGCAAGCTCGGGCTGACACCCGGCATGCGCGTGCTGGACATCGGCTGTGGCTGGGGAAGCTTCGCCGCCTACGCCGCGCGCCACTATGGCGTGGAAGTCGTCGGCATCACCATTTCCGCCGAGCAGGCGGCGCTGGCGCGGGAACATTGCCATGGCCTGCCAGTGGAGATCCTGCTCAAGGATTACCGTGACGAGCAATTCCGTCACGAGGTCGGCACCTTCGATGCCATCGTGTCCATCGGCATGTTCGAGCACGTCGGCCACAAGAACTACGCGACCTACTTCACCCGTGTCGCGCAGCTGCTGCGCCCCGGCGGACGCTTCGTGCTGCACACCATCGGCTCCAACCTGAGCGACATCTCCGCGGACCCCTGGGTCAATCGCTACATCTTCCCCAACGGCGTGCTGCCCAGTGCCAGTCAACTGATCCAGGCCAGCGAGCATCACCTGATCATGGAGGACTGGCAGAATTTCGGTGCCGACTACGACCCGACGCTGATGGCATGGCGTGCCAACCTCGATGCCAGATGGCATGAACTGGCCGACACCTACACGACGCGGGACAAGCGCATGTTCGAGTATTATCTGGGTGCCTGTGCCGGGGCCTTCCGCGCCCGCCAGCTTCAGCTCTGGCAGGTGGTCTTCACCCACGGCAATCCGGGGCGTTACGACGCACCACGCTGATCCGCTTGCGCCCTCCGTGCGCCTGGCACTCTCCAGCCGTGCCAGGCGTCCGGCAAGGCGACTCACCAGGGGACGACTTGCCCCTTGGTGCCCCATGACTCACGATGCGTCGCCGGTGACCGGGAGCGCGTCCCTCTGGCACCTGTCCGTGATGCCGGGGCATTGCCTGCCGACTCGGCCTGCGAGCGGGAGATGCTGTGCCTGGCATTGCGCTCCAGCGCCTGAAGCATGCCGGCCAGCTGATCCAGCGATTCATCCTCGAAGCCGACATATAGCTCCTCGCGAACTCGCGCGATGCGCTCACCCAATTGCACAAGGCATTCATGCCCCGCCTCGGTGAACCACAGGCAGCGAGCACGACGATCCGTGGCGTGGGGTTCGCGACGAATCAGCTGCTGACACTCGAGCTGATTGAGCGTGCGCGTCAACGACGGCATCTCGATTCCCAGCTCGCTGGCCAGCATCTGCTGGGTACAGCCCTCGCCAAGCTTCTCCAGATGCACCATCACCGTCCAGCGGGCTTCCGTCATCCCCAATGGCTCGACCGCGGTCGTGATCGAGGTACGCCAAAGGCGGTGGACACGCCCGAGCAGGCCTCCCAGGGAGGGCTTGATGGTCTCGTGAAGGGGTTGAGCATCATCACAGGCTTTCATCGCCTGCAGCGCCACTTCGTCGTCAGTGCCTTGTTGCATGATGATTCTCCGTCTCCACGCCACGGGGCTCACCCCCTGGATGAGCCCCGCGATGCCAACGTCAATTTAGCTTGCTAATGAATGGCGGAATCATACGCTTTATTAGCGGGCAAATCAAAACACGCGTGACGGGAAGCGCTCGGCAGCATCCTGCCACTCCCCTTTCCGATGGCGCGCTGGCCTGTTTGCGTGCCTGAGCGCCCGCGTGATTCTCGCGCGGCTAGTCCGCCTCCGAGCCGATCCCGTGGCGCTTGAGCTTGTTGGCAATGGTGGTGTGCGAGACACCAAGACGCTTGGCCAGCAGTCGGCTGGAGGGGAACTCCGGATAAAGACGCGCCAGCACGCGCCGCTCCACCTCGTCGTGGATATCGCCGAGGCTGCCTGCCAGATCGATGCTGTCCAGACCTTCATCGCGCACCTCGCCAATCAGGCGCAGATGCTGCGCCTCGATCACCTCGCCCTCGCACAGCGAGACCGCCTGGAACAGCACGTTTTCCAGCTGGCGCACGTTGCCGGGCCAGTGATAGCCGCGCAGGCGTGCCATCGCCTCCGGTGAGAGAGTGCGAACACGCGCTCCGATCTGGCGCACGGCACGTTCGAGAAAGTGATGTGCCAGCTCCTCCAGTCCATCCAGGCATTCCCTGAGTGGCGGAATCTGCACGCACAGCACATTGAGACGATGGAAGAGGTCGTGGCGGAAGCGCCCTTCGCTGCTCAGCGCCGGCAGGTCCTGCTGGGTCGCGCAGATGACGCGCACATCCAGAAAGGTCTCTTCATCGCTGCCGACACGCCTGAAGCCACCATCCTGCAGAAAGCGCAGCAGCTTGACCTGCATGCGCGGGCTCATCTCGCCGACCTCATCGAGGAAGATGGTGCCACCACTGGTCAGCTCCAGCAGACCCAGCTTGCCTTCCGGCCGTGCCCCCTCGAAGGCGCCCGGGGCGTAACCGAACAGCTCCGTCTCGGCCATTGACTCCGGCAGGCCCGCACAGTTGAGCGCCATGAACGGTGCCTGCCCGCGTGGACTGGCCAGATGGCAGGCGCGCGCCAGCAATTCCTTGCCGGTGCCGGTCTCGCCCTCGATCAACAGCGGGGCATCCAGCGGCGCCATGCGCCTGGCCTCCTTGACCACGGCGGACAGCTGGCGGCTTGCCTGGAAAATGGCCTCGAACCCCCGCACCTCGGTACGCTGAATCTGATAGATACGCGAGCCCAGACGGTCCGCACGATGCAGGGTGACCACGGCCCCCGCCAGCGAGGCCACGTCCTCGTTCTCGGTATGCAGCGGCGCGATGTCGGCCAGGAAGGTTTCCTCTCCGACACGCAGACGCAGGCCGTTGACGCGCGCATTGTTGCGCCGGATCAGCTCCGGCAGGTCGACATCCTGGATGTGACGCGTCAGTGCCAGCCCCGGCACCTCATCGATGCGGACGCCCAAGAGCTTGCCGGCCGCACGATTGGCCGCCACCACGCGTCCCTCCATGTCGATGGACATCACCGGATCAGACAGCGATGACAGCAGTGCATTGAGCTCCAGATGACGCCGTTCGGTGGGCATCAGGCTGACCCGGGTGACCTTGAAGACCCCGGGAATTTCCTCCAGTGCTGGCTTCAGGGTGGAGAGCTGCATGCGCAGCATGTTGGGAACATGCAGATAGATGGAGTTGTTGGCCTCCCCACCGACCTCACCACGCAACACGTTGAGGCCGTAATCGGCAAAGGGGGCCAGGATGTCGCGCAGAATCCCGATCCGGTTCTGACAGGTCAGTTTGAGGCGCATGGCATTCTCGGCATTGTCGTTGGCATATCGCCGCTGTCAGGGTGGCTCTGACGGCACGGCTCTGAGGGTCAGGCGCTTGAGGATCACAAGCGTGGAGGGGAAACGCTGATGACCCGAGGACATCATTCGGGCTACCGCAGGGCGATGCGGCACATTGGATGACGTTAACGTAAGCGTTATCGAAAACCTCGTAAAGCATTCCTTACAATAGACGGTATTGCCGGCACGCAAAACTGCCCTAATGGCACTGATCGAGGCCATCAGCCGCACAGGTGTCAGGATTATGTGACAAGAGATGGGACATCGCACCGTTATCTGCCGTGCAAAAGCAGGCCGTGGCACTGGTCAAGGCTGTCCGACAAGGCCTAGCGTAGTCATCGACATGCAGGGACTGACATGTCCGCCATGATGACAATACGGCAGCCTGCCCACGCAGCGCCGCCATACCGTTCGGGAGGTTGCATGAACGCACCGCAGGGTCGTGACTGGCCACAGGCATCCCAGGTATCTGCGCCCGGCTCGCAGGCTCAGGCCAAGGGCACCCGCTACGTGGCGCATGAACCGGATAGCCGGGGCAGGATCCGTTATAGCGATCAGGAGCATGCCACCTGGCAGACGCTGATGACGCGCCAGCTGGCGCTGGTCGAGGGACGTGTCTGCCGCGAGTACCTGCAAGGGCTTGAACATCTTGACCTGCCCAGGGATCGCATCCCCCAGCTGGACGAGATCGACCGGGTGCTCGAGGCCGCCACCGGCTGGCGAACCGCGCGAGTACCGGCCTTGATCCCCTTCACCCGCTTCTTCGAACTGCTCGCCGAGCGGCGTTTCCCGGTTGCCACCTTCATTCGCCGTCCCGAAGAACTCGATTACCTGCAGGAACCGGACATCTTCCACGAGATCTTCGGTCACTGCCCGATGCTTACCCACCCCGCCTTCGCGGAATTCACCGCCACCTACGGTCGACTCGGTCTCGCCGCCAGCAAGGAAGAGCGCGTCTACCTGGCCCGCCTCTACTGGATGACGGTGGAATTCGGCATGCTGCGCGAGGTTCAACCCGATGGCAGTCGTGCGCTGCGCCTCTACGGCGGCGGCATCATTTCCTCGCCACGCGAGACCTGCTATGCACTGGGCGAGCTCGAAGACAGTCTCGAGTGCCCCGAGCACCTGCCTTTCGATGCCGTCGAGGCACTGCGCACTCCGTATCGCATCGACATCCTGCAGCCGCTCTACTATGTCCTGGAATCGCTGGACGATCTGCATGAACTCGCCAGTCGCGACATCATGGCGCTGGTGCACGAGGCCATGGCGCTCGGTCTCAAGACGCCGCGCTTCGCACCACGCTGATCGCACCGGCGCCTTGCGCTCCTTTTCACCCGCCCCACCCTCTTTCCCCAAGCCGGAGATAGTGACATGACCGAACTCGCCAGACAGTCCTGTGAAGCCTGCAGTTTCGATGCCCCCAAGGTCAGTGACAGCGACATCGAGACGCTCAAGACCGCCATTCCCGAGTGGCAGTTGCTCAATCGCGATGGCATCATGCAATTGGAGCGATGCTTCACGTTCCGCAACTTCAAGCAGGCACTGGCATTCACCAATCGCGTAGGCGAGATTGCCGAGGACGTCGGGCATCACCCGGCACTTCTCACCGAGTGGGGCAAGGTCACCGTGACCTGGTGGTCCCACGAGATGAAGGGTCTGCACAAGAACGATTTCATCATGGCCGCCAGAACCGACGAGGTAGCGAAATAAGATGTTCGAGCAGATTGCGCGTGTACCCGGGGATGCCATCCTCGGCCTGATCGAAGCCTTCAACAAGGACACCAACCCGCAGAAGGTCGACCTCGGCGTGGGCGTCTATCGCGATGCCAACGGCAATACGCCGGTCATGCGTGCGGTCAAGCAGGCCGAGGACCGCCTGGTCGAGAACGAAGTCACCAAGACCTACATCGGCTCCCACGGTGACCCGCGCTTCGGCAAGGTCGTGCTGCCGATGGTGCTGGGCGCCGAGTCGCCGGTGCTGGCTGCCAACCGTGCCAGCGCCACTCAGGCGCCCGGCGGTACCGGTGCCCTGCGTCTGGCGGCAGACTTCATCGCCAGCAACCTCAAGGGCCGTGATATCTGGCTGTCCACTCCGACCTGGCCGAATCACCTGGGCATCTTCGATGCCGCAGGCGTGACGCGTCACAGCTACCCGTATGTCGACGAGAACAATCGCCTCGACTTCGACGGCATGCTGGCGACCCTCAAGACGATTCCGGAAGGCGACGTGGTGGTGCTGCACGCCTGCTGCCACAACCCGACCGGGTTCGACCTGAGCCGCGAGCAGTGGGACCAGGTGCTGGAAGTCGTCCAGTCACGCAAGCTGCTGCCGCTGATCGACTTCGCCTATCAGGGCTTCGGTGATGGCCTGGAAGAAGATGCTTACGGCGTGCGCCTGCTGGCCGAGAATGTCGATGAGGCCATCATCACCAGCTCCTGCTCCAAGAACTTCGGCATCTACTGCGAACGTACCGGCTGCCTGATCCTGATCGCCAAGGACGAGGACAGCATGCTGGACGTGCGCTCCCAGGCCGCGATCACCGCGCGTGAGAACTACTCCAATCCGCCGGCACATGGCGGTGCGGTAGTCATCGACATTCTCGAGGACGAGACGCTGCGCGCGGAGTGGAAGAGCGAGCTGACCGAGATGCGCGAGCGCATCAATGGCCTGCGTCGTGAGTTCGTCGAGGCGCTCAAGCCGTATGGCCTGGATGAGCAGTTCGCCTTCATCGCCGAGCAGCGCGGCATGTTCTCCTACACCGGCCTGACACCGGAGCAGGTCGATCGCCTGCGTGACGAGTTCGGCATCTACATGGTGCGCTCCGGACGCGCCAACGTGGCCGGCTTCTCCAGCGAGAATCTGCCCTACGTCGCCAAAGCCATCGCGACCGTCGTCAAGGGCTGAGCCTGACCGAACGCTTCGTGAAAGATGAAAAACCCGCCGATTGGCGGGTTTTTCATTGCTGGGGCGAGACATTGTCAGGCGCCCTCAGTCGGCAGCCTTCGCTGTCACCGCGAACGTCATTCCTCGCGCTCGACAGGCAGCGTTGCAAGACTCGCTGCCACCGCCTCTTCCAGCAGGCTGACCAGCAAGGCCTGCACCTCATGCAGCGATTCATCGTCCTGCGTTGCCTGCCACTGCCACTTGAGCGCCAGATAGCGCTCGCTGCGCATCGAGAGCGGCATGCCGATCAGGTCGCCTCCGGCATCTTCGAGTACCTGATGCGCCGACAGGGCATCGATGATGGTGGCAGCACTGCCTGAGCGCGCCAGACGCCCGGCGCTGGCAGGCGTGGCCACCTCCACCAGACTCGCCGGCGTCACACGCTCTCGCTTGAGCAGTCCACGGACCAGCCGCCCCTGACTGCTGCTTTCCGGCAGCTCCACGAACGGCCGCTCATTGAGGCGTTCCACCGTCAGCGGCTTGTCGAGCAGTGGCCAGCGCGAAGGCCACAGCAATATCAGTGGCAGCTTGAGCGCAGTAGTCTGGCCTGCAGCGTCGCGCTGCTCGTCGGCAGCCTCGACGGGAGGCTGTGCCGCCGCTGTCGTGTCGTCCAGAGAGGACAGCAGATCATTCTGGCGAGTGATACCGACCTCCGACAATGCGGCATCGTCTCCCAGCTCCGGCATGCCTGAGGAGATGCCCTGCGCCGCAGGGATGCCGGCGCCCTCCTCGGCGCCCTCCACCAGCACGGTCTCCTCACGGGCCCGTGCGCGCAGACTCTGCTTGAGTTCGCGCGCGCGTGCGGCCGCTGTCCTGGCACGCTTGCCGCCCTGAGGCTCCTCCGGCGCTTCCAGCGTGACGGCCATGTGTATCCGCCCCTCGGCCAGCGCCGCGGCATGTGTCGAGGCTTCCATCACCTCAAGGCTCGGCAGCCAATCACTCAACGACTCGCTGGCCGCGATGCGCTCAAGCCATCCGGTGCTGAAGGCTTCCAGAGACGGCGTCACTGCCAGTACCAGGCGCGGGCGCTTGCCACTGCCCGGCCCGAAGGCCAGTCGCCTGAGCTCGGACTGCGCGGTGAACATCCGGGCCAGTGACGGGGTCAGGCGTTCGGCTTCCGGCGTGGGCACCAGGCGGCCACCTTCACGCAGGAACAACGAATAGCCCAGCGTCTGCTCAAGCTGCGCCAAGCCCCGCGAGACCACCGGCACGCTGATGCCCAGCTGCGCCGCGCCACCCTTCATCGATCCGCATTCGATCACCGCCCACAGCATTTCCAGCTGACGCAGCCGTATGCCGGGTTCTCGTGTGCCTGTGTCTGACTGCGCCATGGTGTTGCTCCTTGAAGGGGTTCGTCCGCGATGCTCCGAGAGTCAGCAGTGTGCGCCGGCTCATTTAGCCTTACGCTAATCATGCTGGCGTCAAATGTCACGCTTCACCTGCCTTCAAGACGTCATGCCCCTGAAACGACACTCCCCCCGCTGATGAGTCAGCGAGGGGAGTGAGGGACAAGGCATCGATGCGCCAGTCATTCGTTCAGACCGGCCACTCGTTCAGGCCAGTCATTCCTTCAGACCGGCAATGGACGAGCCATCACGAGAGTGCCAGAACGCCTTCTGCTTCAAACAGCACGCCCTTGGGTAGCTCCTTGACGCCGACGGCAGCACGCGCCGGATACGGCTGGCTGAAGTACTGCTCCATCAAGGTGTTGACCACGCCGAAATTGCTGAGATCGGTCAGGAACAGGTTGACCTTTACCAGCTGATCCAGGCTACCGCCTGCCGCTTCACACACCGCCTTGAGATTGCGGAACACCTGATCGGCCTGAGCCTCTAATCCGCCCTCCACCACGTCCATGGTGGCCGGGTCCAGCGGGATCTGGCCGGACAGGAACACCAGGTTGCCGGTACGCACCGCCTGGGAATAGGGACCGATAGCGGCAGGTGCGGCGTCAGTGGAGATGATCTGCTTGGTCATGCGGGCTTCCTTGTATCGAGTGATGAAAGAGAGGTCTTGAAGCGTGTGGGGAGACGCGTCACCTGACGGCGTGCTCAGCGACTCCCTGATGACACGAGACGAGAAACGGGAGCGATCCGGGCCCGCCGACACCGGCAGGCCCTGACGACGGCACATGACATTCAGGCAGCGTAACGACCGAGGTTCAGCCCGTTCGGGTCGATGCCGGGCGTTCGCCCGCCGACCAGGTCCGCCAGCAGGCTGGCGCTGCCACAGCTCATGGTCCAGCCGAGCGTGCCGTGCCCGGTGTTCAGCCACAGGTTGTCATACTTGGTGCCGCCGATGATCGGCGTGGAATCCGGGGTCATCGGGCGCAGGCCGGCCCAGAATTCCGCCTTGGCGTAGTCGCCCGCTTCCGGGAAGACATCACGCACCACCATGTTGATGGTCGCACGGCGCTTCTCGAGCAGGGACAGGTCGAAGGACGCAAGCTCCGCCGTACCGCCCACGCGGATGCGATCATCGAAGCGCGTCAGCGCGACCTTGAAGGTCTCGTCCATCACCGTGGACTGCGGCGCGGCATCGGCATTGATGATCGGCACGGTCAGGCTGTAGCCCTTGACCGGGTAGATCGGCAGATCCAGATCCAGATCACGTGCCAGGAAGGGCGAGTAGCTGCCCAGGCACATCACATAACTGTCGGCGCTCATCTCGCCGCGGTCGGTGATCACCTTCTCGATCCGGCTACCAGTACGCTGGATGCGCTGGATCGTGGTATTGAAGACGAACGTGACGCCCAGGGTGTCACGGCAGTAATCCGCCAGCCGGTTGGTGAACAGATGGCAATCACCGGTCTGATCGTCCGGCAGGTGCAACCCGGCGATGAACTTGCCCGGTACGCGCGCCAGGGCCGGCTCGACGGCGGCGCAGGCCTCTGCATCCAGCAGCTGGTGACGCACGCCACATCCGGCCAGTACCTTCATGTCCTTCTGCACGGCCTCGACCTGGGCCTCGTTGCGGAACAGCTGCAGCAGGCCCTTCTGACGGTCCTCGTAGCGCAGCCCTGTCTCTTCACGCAGCGAATTGATGCACAGACGACTGTATTCCGCGACGCGAACCATGCGCTCCTTGTTCACGGCATAACGGTCCGCATTGCAGTTGGCGAACATCTTGACCATGAACTTGGCCATCTGGGGATCCATGCGCGGCTGGATCTTGAGAGGCGCGTGCTCCTGGAACATCCACTTGACGGCTTTCTGCGGAATGCCCGGTGCCGCCCAGGGAGAGGAAAAACCGAAGGACACCTGGCCGGCATTGCCGTAGCTGGTTTCCATCGCCGGGCTGGCCTGACGATCCACGACCGTGACTTCATGGCCCTGACGCGCCAGATAGTAGGCACTGGTCACGCCGACGACACCGCTTCCGAGCACAAGAATCTTCATGTTGTTCTACTCCGTGACTGCAACCGCGCTCGGCGGTGGAAGAAAGGGGGGTTCCGTGCGCCGCGCACGAAACGTATCGCTTGATCCAGCCCCGAGCAGCAGCGCTGCCTTCAGTGACTTGACCTCAATTACCCCAGTATAAGAGTGAAATCCGTCACGAATATTCTGTTATTGGCCTCCAATACAGATGATTGATAGCTAATTTTGCCAACCTGCCAGCAATTACGCACAAAAAAGCGGCCATTTTTAGAATGGCTGCTTTTGCGCTACGTCAAGGACTCGTCCTGGCAGTCTCACCCTCTCGAACACACCCTCATCGGCATCACGCGGTGGCGCTCTCGACAGGCCCTCGGGAGAGCTTGCCCAGCCCGCCGATCGCCTGACGATAGAGACGCCAGGCCACGATACCGGCCAGCAGATTGCCGATGGCCGCCCCGATCGCGACGCCGCGCAGACCATCGAGCTCAGCGCCCAGCCAGACGGCTGGCAGGAAGCACACGAAGAGACGCAGGAAGGACAGGAGCGTGGCCCGTAGCGGCCAACCCAGCGCATTGGCGGCCGAAACCACCAGCATGCAGATTCCCAGGAAGGCATAGCTTGGCAGCATCCAGGGGATCAGCAGGACCAGCGCCGCGCCGACCTCCTCATTGCCGACCAGCAACCGGGACAAGGGGACGGCGAGGAGCGCTACCACCACGCCCAGCACCAGCTGCCAGATGATCACGATCCTGGCGACCAGATTCATCAGTCGGCGCACTTCCTGCCAGCGACCTGCGCCGTAGCACCGCCCCAACCAGGGGGGCAATGACATGGTGAGCGCCAGCACCACGATCAAGGAAAAGGTCTCGAGCCGGCAGGCGATCCCCCAGGCGGCCACCTGGGTCTGTCCCAGCGTCGCCACGATGGCCGTGACCAGCATGGCGGACACGGCCGGCATCATCTGCGAAAGGATGGCCGGTGCCGCGATCCCCGTCAGCTGACGCCAGGAGTCCCGCCATTCCTGAACCAACCCCTGCACCGCGATCCACTCTTCCTGCAACAGCTTGAAGGTCGTCACCATCAGGCCGATCACGAAGGCGATCAGCGTCGCCCAGGCTGCCCCCGCCAACCCGAACCCCGGCACGGGGCCGAGACCGAAGATCAGCAGAGGGTCCAGCGCCAGATTGAGCAGACTGGTCACCAGCATCATCACGCCGGGCAGCCGCGTGTTGCCGTGGGCACGAAACAGGCTGTAGAGCACATAGGCCATGGCGCCCACCCAGCTGGCCACCAGCCAGGGGCCCCAGTACGGCTCGATCAGCGAGAGCTCCTGGTCATTGGCGCCCAGCAGATGGAAGGCCGGCGCACGTATCAGCCATAGTCCTACCATCAACAGTGCCAGCAATCCGCCGGAGACCAGCACCACCACACTGCCGAGCCGCCGGGCACGAGCATCCTCCCCTGCCCCCAGCGTGCGTGACACGATGGCGGCAATGGCGATGCCCATGCCGACCTGGACCCCGATGATCAGGAAGGTCAGCGGGAAGGTGAAGGACTGAGCCGCCAGTGGCGCCGTTCCCAGGCGCGACACGAAGGCGGCATCCACCAGATTGAAGCCCAGCAATCCCATGATGCCGATGGTCATCGGCAGTGTGGAACGCCAGAGACGGGACATCAGCTCGCCGGTACTCGGACAGGATGAAGGCGAGGATGTCGAAGAAGTACGAGTTGAAGACATGCAATCACTCCCAGGATGCCAGGCATCGCTGGTCTGAAGAAGAGAACGAGGGCGCTTGAGCTACGCGACGACAGCGCTTGAACGTTGATTCTAGGGATTCCTCCGTCAGGCAGATACCGCCAGCCAGACATGTCTTTGATGCAGTAACGGCAACACGAAGGCGAGAAAATCCGTTGATGCGTAGTATTAGCGGAAACATTGGGCGTGCTAAGCTTCGCCTGTTGACGATGCTGACCCGCTGGGCGACCGGTCTGTCCCTACCGATTGTCCTGCCATCTGCGGGCGGCGTCCCTGTCTGCTGAAGCGCGCCGCAACCCTGAAGAGCAGGACGGCTGCGTGAGCCTTTTCCTGTTGCATCACGAGAGGTCATACCGTGGATAAAGCATCCCGCTTGTTGCTGTTTCTGGATGTCGTGGAAGCACAGAGCTTCTCCAAGGCAGCCGATCATCGTCAGGTCAACCGCTCGGTGGTTTCCAAGCAGATCAGTCGTCTGGAAGAAGAGTTGCAGATTCGTCTCTTCAACCGCTCGACCCGCTCGCTGGCCCTGACCGATGCCGGCCGCGAGATCCATCAGCATGCCTTGCGGCTGCGCGAAGTGCTGGAAGACACCGATGATGTCGCGGGCGCCTACCAGGACGGGCCACGAGGGGTGCTCAAGATCACCAGCCCCAGCCACTTCGGTCGCACCTACGTGGCTCAGGCGGTGCGCCTCTACATGGAGCGCTATCCGGACACCCAGGTGGAAGTCCGTCTGGAAGACCACCTGACCGACCTGATCGGTGGCGGCTATGATCTCGCCATCCGCATGTCGGAACTGGAAGACTCCAACCTGATCGCGCGTCCCCTGGCCGCGCATCGCCATCTGATCTGCGCATCGCCTGCCTTCATCGAACGCCACGGCATGCCGAAGACCCCCGCGGACCTCTCGGGGCTGCCGGCGGCCGTCTATTCACGCGATGGCTTCATTCTCGACCGCCTGCGGGTGTGCAGTGAAAGTGGCGTCGAGGAAAAGGTGGCGCTGGATTCTCGCCTCAAGGTCAATGATGCCGACGTGCTGATCGGAGCCATCAAGTCCGGTGCCTGCTATGGCATGATCTCCGCCATCAACATCAAGGATGAGGTACTGAATGGCGAGCTGGTCCCGCTGCTTACCGACGTGCCGATGAAGCCGCTGCCATCCATCCATCTGGTCTACCCGCATCGCCAGTATCTTCCCCAGAAGACGCGTCGCTTCAGTGATTGCCTGCAGGAAGTCGTCGGGACTCCGCCGGTGTGGGAGCAGCGCATTCCGGGCTTCGAGAACATGTACGGCTACGGCAAGACCTGCAGCTGAGCGCGTCACTTGCCTGTCTGGCGCCCGCTTCTGCTGCATGAAGCACCGAAGGTAAAACGAAAACGCCCGTCATGCGACTGCATGACGGGCGTTTTCGTTTCCTGTGCCAGACAGGGCTTGCACCCGTCAGCTCAGGCGGCCCCGGGACAGGGGTGAATGCAGGGCTTGTTGCCAAGCCACTGCTTGAGCTCCGGCAGGCGCTTGGGCCGCGCGTAACGGAAGCCCTGCACCAGATGGCAACCCATCTCCACCAGCAGGCGTTCCTGCTCCACCGTCTCGACGCCCTCGGCCAGTACTTCCATGCCGAGGCTATCGGCCAACGAGATGGCATGCGAGACGATGGCGCGGTCACGCGCATCATGATCCAGGCTGCGGACGAACTGCTGGTCCACCTTGAGACGACAGGCGCGTAGATCCCGGACATAGAGCAGCGAGGCAAAGCCGGTCCCGAAGTCATCGATGGCAAGCCTGACACCTCGGTCGATCAGACCGGTCAAGCGCTCGACGACGCGATCCAGATCCGGCACCCGTGAGGACTCGGTGATTTCCAGCTCCAACCGCTCGGGGGCGAAGTCGTGCAAGGCGAGCGCCTGTGAGACTCGCTCGGGAAAGCCGGGGTCACGAAATTCCTGGGCCGAGACGTTGATCGCCACCGACAGCGGCTTGCCGTCCGGGGTCACCAGATCCCGCGTCGCCTTGAGAGCAGCATCCATCACACGAGCCCCGACGGTACCGATCAAGCCGTACTGCTCCGCCAGCGGAATGAAGCGCCCAGGCCCGATGGTCCCGAGCTCCGGATGGTCCCAGCGCACCAGCACCTCCACGCCGACCGCCTGACCACTGACCAGATCGAACTGAGGCTGGAAGGCAAGATCGAGCTCTTCGAGATGCTCGCGCAGGTCACTGGTCAGCCGGTAATCGTTGAGGTGACGCATGTGGGCACCGGGCGAGAAGACATGCCAGGCCCCGCAGACATCGATATCGTCCTGCTCGCCATGCAGCATGGCCAGTTCAGCCAGGTGCAGCAGCCGATGCGCGCGACGCGCGTGCTGAGGCGCCAGGCTGATGCCTACCCGCGCGGTGACGGGCAAGGACTTGCCATCCAGGCGCATCAGCGTGACCAGCTGCTCGCACAGCTCGCTGGCCCGCGCGATCAGGGCGACTTCATCGCCGGTGAAGAACAGCGCGAAGGCATTGCCCAGCGGACGACAGACCAGTGCATCGCGGTATTGCAACGACATCGCTTCCGCCACGCGCTCCAGCAGCGGGTCGATACGCTCCGCGCCATGCGCCGAGTTGATGATCTCCAGATGGGTCAGCGAGAGATAGATGATGCCGCCATCGACCGCCTCACCGGACAGCAGCTCGTCCACCTGGGCATTGAAGCGATCACGCGACAGCAGGTTGATCGGCTGCAGTCGACGCAGCGCGATCAGCACCTTGTCGTCCAGTCCGGCAGCGCGCGCTTCGGCCAGACCCGAGAACGGCGCCTTGAGGCGCACGCGGCGCTCACTGACCGGTTCAAGCCGCGGACGCGCCTCACCGAACAGCTCCTTCCAGCCACAGGTATAGGCGACGAGTCGTTCTTCATCGAACACCGCCATTCGCCAGGGAAGATTGGCCTGCTGCACCAGCAGCCAGTGGCCCAGCTCCCCGTCGATCCCCATCATCCACATCCCCGGCTGGCCGCTGAGCCCACAGGGCTCCGGCAGATGCGACAGGGTTCTCGGCAGTTCAGGCTGGTGTTCTGCCTGACGGGCACGGGGTGAGCTCCAGGCGAGCTGGCCGAAGCGGTCGAAGATCCACAGCGGCTCTTCGATGGAGGACAACAACTTGATCAGAATATCGAGAGGCACGCTCACCCCACTGCAGTCACAATGAATAAGGGTCTTGCTATCCCGCCCGCTGACGGTGCAACCGTTACCGCCATCGAGCTCACCTCCGGTCCTTCACATGCCATGTCTCACTTCAACGGCATGTCCTGCACTTTCACCATTACTGCAATCTTTCGCTAATACACTGAGTCTATGTCAGGGCATGGGGCAGGTACTAAGGCTATTTTCTCGCCCCATCAACGCTTGCGATGTCTCGACGCTTTTCCTGAGCCAATGCGGTACGCGCCTCCCGGCCATCCAGAATGTCCTGCTGGCCTCAAAGTGTCCTGGTGGGCATCAAAGTGTCCTGGTGGCATCAAAGCGTCCTGGTGGCATCAACACCGCGGGAAGAGTAGGATAGGCGCCCGTTTCGCCCGGACCGGATCCCGGGCGCCGAATCCATCGGTCAAAGAAATTCTCCGTCATGACTCTCAACGTCCCGAATTCCGCTGTATCCGCTCCTGCCTCCTCTGCAGAGCGCCCCCGCGCCGTCGTCATCTACTCCGGTGGCATGGACTCCTACACCGTCCTGCACCAGGCGCTGAAGGAAGGCTTCGAGGTACACGCCCTCTCCTTCCATTACGGCCAGCGCCACTCGCGTGAGCTCGACGTCGCACGCCAGGTCTGCGAGTCACTGGGCGTCGCCCACGAAGTCGTCGACATTCGCGCCATCCATGGCCTGATCGACAACTCCGCGCTGACCAACAGTGACCAGGCGATGCCCAAGGCCGACTACGACGAGGACTCCATGACCTCGACCGTGGTGCCCAATCGCAACATGATCCTGCTGTCCCTGGCGATCGCCAAGGCCGTCAATATCGAGGCTGGCGTGTGCTTCTATGGTGCCCACGGCGGAGATCACGTGCTCTACCCGGATTGCCGTCCGGAATTCGTCGAGAAGATGAATGCCGTCGCCGCGATCGCCAACTTCTCGCCGGTGGAGATTCGCGCGCCCTTCCTGCACGCCAGCAAGGACGAGATTCTGGCCGCCGGCATCGCCATGCAGCTCGATTACGCCCAGACCTGGACCTGCTATGAAGGCCGTGAACTGGCCTGTGGGGAATGCGGCAGCTGCCGTGAGCGCCTCGCTGCCTTCGCCGCCCATGGGCTGAGCGATCCGCTCGGGTATGACTCGACCGATTCGGCCAAGGGCGCAGGCACTCTCTGATGTATACGGTAAAGGAAGCGTTCTACACCCTGCAGGGCGAAGGTGCTCGCGCAGGGCGCGCCAGCGTGTTCTGCCGCTTTGCGGGCTGCAATCTGTGGAGTGGTCGTGAGCAGGACCGCGACACCTCGGTCTGTCGCTTCTGCGACACCGATTTCGTCGGCACCAATGGCCAGAATGGCGGCAAGTTCCGCACGGCAAGCGAGCTGGCGGACTTCCTGGCCAGCCTGTGGCCGGAACACTCCGGCATCGCCACGCCCTATGTGGTCTTCACCGGCGGTGAGCCGCTGTTGCAGCTCGACCGCGAACTGGTGGACGCGATGCACGCCCGCGGCTTCGAGATCGCGGTGGAGACCAACGGCACCGTCACGCCGCCCGCCGGCATCGACTGGCTATGCGTCAGCCCCAAGGGTGCCAGCGAGCTGGTCCTCACCGGCGGCGATGAGCTCAAGCTCGTCTACCCGCAGCCGGAGGCGCTGCCGGAGCGCTTCGTCAGTCTGGACTTCGCGCACTTCTATCTGCAGCCACTGGATACCGCCGCCCTGGATGCCCTGCCCGCGCCAGCCGCCGCTCGCGAGCATTATCGCGAGGTACTGGCGACGGATACGCCGATGAACCAGTGCGTCAGTTACTGCATGGCCAATCCCCAGTGGCAGCTATCGCTGCAGACTCACAAGATCAGTGGTATCGATTGATGACGGCAATGACTTCCAAGACCCTGTTCGTCAGGGCCCTCACCGCGGTGGATGCCTCGGTGTGGAGCAATACCCGCGGCCTGCATGGCATCAGTCAGCATCTGGACCTGGAGCTGGACGGCGCCGTCGGCCATGACGGCATGCTGTTCGACTTCGGCGACGTCAAGCCGTGGGCCAAGCGCATGATCGACCAGGACGCCGATCACACCTTGATCGTGCCCAGTCAGGCCGACGGCGTGAGCGTCACGGACTGCCCGGAAGGACTGTGTCTGCGCTTCACCCAGCCCTATGCCATGGAAGTGCGCGGTCCGCGTCAGGCCTTCTGCCTGCTGCCGGTGGCCGAGGTCACCACCGTGGTGCTGGCCAACCACTTCGAGAAGCTGCTGACGCGCCGCCTACCGCCGCGCGTCGAGGCGCTGCGCGTACGTCTGCGCGATGAGTGCATCGAGGGTGCCGCCTACACCTACAGCCATGGGCTGCGTCATCACAGCGGCAACTGTCAGCGTATCGCGCATGGTCACCGCTCCCCGCTGGTCATCGAGCGCAATGGGCTGCGGGACACGGCGCTGGAAGCCGAGTGGGCCGAGAAGCTCAATGACCGCTACCTGGCCGAAGAAGGCGATCTGATCGACCGTCCCGGCCGTGAGCTGGTGTTCAGCTATGAGGCACCGCAGGGCAGATTCCGCATTCGCCTGCCGCGCAAGCAGGTCTGGTTGCTGCCGACACCGACCACCATCGAGTGGATCGCCGACTGGCTGGCGCGCCAGATCGCTCTCGACAGCGGCGACAGCATTCGCGTCGAAGCCTATGAAGGGATCAACAAGGGCGCCATCGCGCGGCACACGCCAGAGACCGCCCGCCAGCCGCTGGTGCTGCCTGAGCATGAGGAAATGCCCGCCACATCATGACGCAGACCGCCCACCACCTCGCGGCCACTCCCGCATCCGGCTGCCGCGCCGGCTGCGGGGGGTGCTGCATCGCGCCTTCCATCTCGAGCCCGATTCCCGGCATGTCCAATGGCAAGCCGGCAGGCGTGCGCTGCGTGCAGTTGGATGACGAGAATCTGTGCAAGCTGTTCGGTACGCCACAACGACCGGCCGTGTGTGGCAACTTCGACTTCGATATCGAGCTGTGTGGCAATTCAAGCGAAGAGGCCCTACGCCTGATCGGCGAGTGGGAGCGCCTGACGTGAGAGACGCCCCCTGAGGGATAGATCTCAGCTCACTCGCCGAAGAAATTGAAGGGCCTGGCGGCACCCTCGCTGCGACAGGCCAGCAAGGCGGCATTCAGCTGACGGGAATCCGCCAGCGGCAACGCAGTCGCCCTCCCCTGCTGCTCCAGCGGCGCGATCAACTCGAGTCGTGAGTCCTCGCGCCAGCTGGAAGGCGCAAGCTCGGCACGTCCCTTGGCACGGTTATAGCTGCGCCAGCCTTCCGTCGTGTGAAAGATGCCCTTCACCCGCCAGTCGCGCGGCAGTCCATCCAGCCACCGGGTCAGCTGATCAAGATCGAACACCTCGCCCGCCACGATTCGCCATCCCAGACTGGCATGCTCAAGCCCTTCGGCCTGCTCGATCACCGGTGCGCCGGGCAATGGCATCACGCCTGAAGCTGACAACTTTTCACTGGTGGAAGTCTCCTGCGCCAGACGCGCCCTATCCCGCGCAGCGCGATGGGCAGCCGGCATGCTGATCTCGGGCTGGTTCTCACGATCTTCGCTGACGTGATGGGCGTCGCTGGCGTGCAAGCCGCCCTGGCGATGGGATTCACGCCCTGCTGGCAGCAGCCAATCGATCAGCGCGACCTCCTGACCGTCCATGCGTGCCTGGGCCGGCTGACTTTCGCCGTCGGCTCTGCCCAGCTCACCCACCCAGCGCTTGCGCGGCCACATCCCTTCCAGAAACTCATGCGCGGCCGCCAGCTGCTCATCAGTCGCCAGATCCCGCTTGCTGAGCACCACGCCCCCCGCCAGCGTCAGCTGATCCTGGAAGGTGCCGTGTTCACGCGTGCGGGTATCGTCCAGTGCACGCGGGTCCAGCAGGGTGATGACTTCCTCGAGCTCAAGCGCGGAGGCCAGCCCTTCACTGCGCAGCACATCGATCAACCCTGCGGGATGTCCCAGCCCCGAGGGCTCGATGATCAGACGATCAGGACGGGTCTGATGGATCAGGCTGACCAGTCCCGCCTGCAGCACGAAGGCCAGCTGACAGCACAGGCACCCGCCGGGCAGCCCCTTGACGCTGACATCCTCGCGTCCGGCAAACAGTGCCTGATCGATGCCTACCTGCCCGAATTCATTGACCAGGATCGCCCAGTGCTCATCCGCCGGCTTGGCCGCGACCAGTGCCTGGATGAAGCTGCTCTTGCCGGTTCCCAGAAAGCCGGTGATCAGATGCACCGGTATCCGCGTGTGACGTGCTAAATCCGTCGAGGCGTCGCCGGTATCGGCGCCGCGTGAAGCCAGAGACATGCTGAATTCTCCGCAGGATGAAGGGCGTGCAAAAGGTTATAGAGTAACAAAATAAGCCCGCACATGACGCAATCCGGCAATCGGCAAGCCGCCGCCAAGGGGACATACGCAAAACCCCTCGCCACCAGAGGTGACGAGGGGTTTCAGGCTTGCCTTTCGCCCTGACTGACGTGCGTGATCAGGCAGCGCGGGTCAGGATACGACGCGCCACGTCCGGCGTGATGTCACCGTGCTCGCCGATGGCAGTGAAGCCATGCCGTGCCAGGTTATCGACCAGCTGGTCGATGCTGTCGGCACCGATGCCGGCTTCGCTCAACGATACCGGCGCGCCCATGCGGGTGAAGAATTCACGCGTCTTGTCGATGGCAGCGCGGGCGACGCTTTCGTCATCACCGTCCAGCCCCCAGACACGACGACCATACTGCGCCAGCTTGGCACGCTTGGCCTCGAACATTTCTTCCCACAGTGCCGGCATCACGATGGTCAGGGTGCGGCCATGATCGACACCGTGCAGTGCGGTGATCTCGTGACCGATCATGTGCGTGGCCCAGTCCTGCGGCACACCACGCCCGATCAGACCGTTGAGGCCCAGGTTGGCGGCCCACATGATGTTGGCGCGCACGGCCAGGTCATCCGGCTGGCTCAGTACCTTGGGGCCTTCCTCGATCAAGGTCAGCAACAGACCCTCGGAGAAGCGATCCTGGACCGGCGCGTTGACCGGGTAGGTCAAATACTGCTCGCTGACGTGCACGAAGGCATCGACGACACCGTTGACGCTCTGGCGCTCCGGCAGGGTCAGGGTGGTGGCCGGATCCAGCACCGCGAAGCGCGGGTAGGCCAGTTCGCTGAACATCGGCAGCTTGTCGTGGGTCTCGTAATTGGTGACCACGGCATTGCCGTTGGACTCGGAGCCAGTGGCCGGCAGGGTCAGCACCACGCCCAGCGGCAATGCCGTCTCGGGATGCTTGCCTTCGGCGAGAATCTCCCACGGATCACCGGCGTGACAGGCGGCCAGCGCGAGGAACTTGCTGCCATCGGCGACGCTGCCTCCCCCGACTGCCAGCAGATAATCGACCTTCTCGCGCTTGATGACCTCCAGCGCTTCCAGCAGGGTGTGATAGCTCGGATTCGGCTCGATGCCGCCGAAGCTCCACCACTGATGGCCCTCCAGTGCCGCTTCCACCTGATCCATCACGCCGTTCTTCTTGATGGATCCACCCCCATAGGTGACCAGCACGCGGGCATTTGCGGGAATCTCGTCACGCACCTTGGCGATCTGGCCGGCACCGAAGTGCACGCGGGTCGGGTTCTGATAGGTAAAGTCCTGCATGATGCTCTCCTCGCAGAGTCAGGGGCGGCACGGCGGCAATGCAGAACGCCGCCATGATCAGGCGCCACCTGACACAGGGTGTCGCGTGAGGGCCTGGTGACACGAAAACGAAATGAAGACGTCACCACCCCACGAATGTTGCGCACATTCTAGAGCAGCATCTACGACGAAAGTAGAGCACAGTGCGCACGTCTTTGGTTCGTGTGAATCACCAATCGCGTCGCGACGTGACAGCTTCTCACAAACGCGAAAGGCTCGCCGTGGCGAGCCTTTCGTGAATACCTGAGCACCGCGCGTACGCGAGGCGTCAGGTGTTCGGGGCTTCAGTGCTGCCGTCTCAGGTTACAGACGTACCAGCATCTTGCCCTTGTTGGCGCCTGTGAACAGCTTGAGGAAGGCGTCCGGCGCCTGTTCCAGTCCCTCTTCCACCGTCTCTTCGTAGTCGATATCGCCCTTGGCGACCTGCGGCCCCACTTCCTCGAGGAAGCGGCTGTAGTTGTCCCAGTGGTCAAAGACGATGAAGCCCTGCATGCGCGCCCGGCGAATCAGGATCATCGAGATATTGGAGGGGCCCGCCGCCACCTCGGTATCGTTGTAGCTGGAGATCATGCCGCAGACGGCGATGCGTGCACCGACGTTCAGGTTGTTGAGCGCCGCCACCAGGCAGTCACCACCGACGTTCTCGTAGTAGACATCGAAACCGTCCGGGCAGGCCTCCTTGAGCGCTTTCGTCAGCTGCTCAGCATCCTTGCCCTTGTAGCTGACCGCCTTGACGCCGCGCGCCTCCAGCCAATCCAGTTTCTCCTGGCTGCCGGCGATGCCGACGACAGTCCCGCCCTTGGCCTTGGCCAGCTGCACGGCGAGCGAGCCGACCGCACCGGAGGCCGCGCTGACCAGCACGTTGTCGCCCTCTTTCATCTCGGCGATGATGTTCAGACCGGTCCAGGCAGTCATGCCCGGCATGCCCAGCACGCCCAGATAAGCCTGCTCCGGCACGTCGATGCTCGGCAGCGGCTCGACCTGATCGCCAGACAGCTGCGCGATATCACGCCAGCCGCCCATGTGACGCACCTTGTCGCCGGTCTTGAAGCGAGAGTCGCGTGACTCGATCACCTCACCGACTGCCGCACCCTGCAGCGGCTCATTGAGCTCGAAGGGGTCAATATAGGTCTTGGCGCCACTCATGCGGCCACGCATGTAGGGATCGACGGACAACCAGCGGTTGCGAATGCGCACTTCCCCTTCGCCAAGCTCGCTCAGCGCCTCTTCACGCAAGGTGAACAGGTCGCGTTCCGGAGTGCCTTTCGGATAGTCGGTGATCGTGTAATAGCGTGTCTGCATGAAATGCTCCTTGCGAATGATCTGGTCAAACGTCACGTGATCAGAATCGTCATCAGGCAGGTGGCCCGAGGCCTTGACCGTGTGACGGCAGGTCGCCGCAATCGTTCCCCGGCGACGAAGTTCCACCAGATTACTCGCGCTCCCGATATCACACCAATGACAGAAACTGAATTCCGGTATGCATGAGACTGATATCATGCGTGGTTGAAAATACGCACCTTCATCCCCGTCCGGGGCCTCTTCACCACCGGAAACTTCCCGCCATGCATCTGGCTGAACTCGCTCGCCATGACCTCAACACGCTGGTCGCGCTGCATGCGCTGCTGGAAACGCGCAGCGTGTCTCGGGCCGCGGAGCGCCTCAACCTGAGTCAACCTGCCGTTTCACGTACCCTGGCTCGGCTGCGCGAGGCCTTTGACGATCCCCTGTTCGTTCGTGCGCAACGCGGCCTGCGCCCCACGGCACGTGCCGAGGCGCTCAGACAGCCTCTCGCGCGCCTGCTCCAGGAGCTGGGCGCACTGCTGGCACCCCCCGAATTCTCGCCAGCCGACAGCCAACGCCGCTTCCAGTTGGCCACCACCGACTATGGCATGCACGCCTTCGTGGCACCGCAGATAGCGCCGCTGCATGACCAGGCACCCGGCATCCGTCTGGACATCCAGGCCTATGGTGGCAATGTCGAACAACAGCTGGAGGAAGGGGGGCCGGAGCTTGCGATGTGCGTGCCCACCGCCAAGGTGCCGGCCGGCGTGCATGGGCGCGAGATCGGAGATGACCAGTTCGTCTGCGTGATGCGCAAGGACCACCCGCTGGCAGCGAAGGAGACATTGAGTCTGGAGGACTTCGTCGCCGCCAGCCATCAATTGATCAGCATGGGCGGTGATGAGCGTGGTGCGGTGGATCTCAAGCTGGCGGAGCTGGGCTTGAGTCGGCAGGTCGTCATGCGCCAGCCCCACTTCCTGGCCGCCTTCAGTGTCACCTGCCATAGCGATCTGCTGCTATGCGTTCCGGGCTGCCTGGCCATCAGCATGCTGGACCAGCTACCACTGGTGCTGCGCCCGCTGCCCATCGCCATCAACCGCTTCTCCTACTGGCTGGTGTGGCACGAACGCCTGCATCATGACGCCGGGCATCGCTGGCTGCGTCAATCTCTCTCGACAGGCATTCAAGCCCGCCACCGCGAACTCTCCCATCGGCTGCGTCAACGCCTCACGCCGTGACACTGTCGTGACTGCGGGAATGTGCGCAGGATTGACTCGACACTGCACCAGAAATTGCCCCGACACTGAACCAAAAAAAGACCGCCACCCCATGGGGTGGCGGTCTCTGGTGGCAGAGGTCAGGACGTGATTCTCAAGGGAGGCAATGCCTCGAGTGAGACGTGACGGTACTCACGTCCGTTGCTCCGTGCTCACTTGCGCTCGATATCGGCACTCTCGCGCAAGGATTCCTGCAGCCCCTCGACGGCTGACTGGGCCTGCAGGCGCATCGCCAGACGCGACAGGAACTGGTCCATGTCACCCGGCTCGGCCTCTCCTATATCGGTCAACGCGATCAGGGCGATGCCGCCCTTGAGGGCTGCCTTGCCATACACCGGCTGGTCTGCCTCGGGATGCGGCAGCGCGAAGGCCTGCTTGACCAGATTCTCAGGCAGCTGGGAATCTCCCTGACGGCTGACGTCGTCTGCGTCGCGCCAGTCGATCCCTTCCAGCGACTTGCCTTCACGCAGCGCCTCGATGCGCGTCTGTGCCAATGCCTCAAGCGCCTTGGCGGTCTTGTCCGCCTTGGCTTCACGCTGCACCTGCTGCTTGACCTCGTCGAGGGCCAGCGTGGTGGCCGGACGCTGCTCGAGCACGCGCAGCACCAGACGGCGACTGTCGTCGAGTTCGATCACATCGCTGTTGTAGCCTTCCTTGAGCACTTCGTCATCGAAGGCAGCCGCCATCACGCCCGGCTCGGACAGCAGTTCGTCGTCATTCTCCTGTGCCACCCAGTCGGTCTTCTCCAGCGGAAGATCCAGATCCTCGGCAACGCTGGCCAGATCATCCGCCGCGAAGCTTTCATCCTTGAGCTGCTGCGCCTTCTCATTGAAGGTGTCACGCGAGGCTGACTTACGCGCCTGGGTGAGCAGTTCATCACGCATTTCGTCGAACGGCGCGATATCGAGCCCGGTCACCTTGATCAGGTGCAGGCTGTCGCCGGTATCGACGATGTCCGAGACCTGCCCTTCATCCAGCGCGAAGGCGGCGTCATCGAAGTCTTCGCCGAAGATACCGCGGGTGATCACTCCCAGCTCACCGCCATCCTCGGCCGTGGAGCTGTCTTCGGAGACCTCGGCCGCCACCTTGGCGAAGTCTTCGCCGTTGGCGAGTGCGTCACGTGCGCCTTCGAGCTTGGCACGTGCAGCCGCCACATCATCGCCCTTCTCGACCATGATGTGCGCGATCTCGCGCGGTGCATCGGCACGCTTGGCGGCATATTCGGCCTTGAGCGTGTCCTCACTGATCTCGCCGCCGTCGGCCAGCTCATTCTGATCCAGCAGCACATAGGCCAGCTTGACCTGAGCCGGACGCCGATAGTTGTCCTGATGGCTGTCATACCAGGCGGTCAGCTCATCCTCGCTCAAGGTGACCGGCGACTCGAGGTCGGCCTGACTCAGGGTGGCGTAACGGAAACTGCGCGTCTGACGCTGAAGCTGGCTGAGCTTCTCTTCTTCGCCCGGCAGCACGAAGGCACTGGCAGCGAAGCCATCGGTCAGCTGCTGACGCAGGGTGTCGCTGCGCAACTGCTCGCGGAAGGACGTCGGCGAATAGCCGGCGCTGGCCAGACGATTGCGGAAGACGTCGGCGTCAAAGCGGCCCTGGTCATCCTGGAATTCCGGGAAGCTGACGATCAGTTGATCGAGCTGTTGTTCTGAGAGGTGCAATCCACCCTCTTCGGCGTACTGGTCCAGCAGACGGGAATCGATCATCTGGGTGATGATCTGATTGCGTGCCTCACGCTCCTGTTCGGGAGCGACCTGTCCGGAACGGATGGCACGTTGCACTTCGGTCTCAACTGACTGACGGCTGATCTTGTCGCCATTGACGCTGGCGATCTCGTCACTGCTGCCAGTGAAGGCACCAATGATCGACTCAACGCCGAAGAAGGCAAAGGTGACGACGATAAAGCCAACGATCGTCTTGGCCACCCAGCCATGCGACCGGTCTCGAATTCGTTGCAGCATGCGGGCCTCGAGCTACAGGGAAGGAAATGGCCTCTAGGGCCGCGAATCAGTGACTGTTGATTATACGCATGACGCCGACAGATGCAGGTGCCTTTGGTAGCGGCAGAAGCAGGGTCACCGCAGATTGCCCATGATATCAGTCACAAAAAAAGCGCATCGCCAGGCGATGCGCTTCGATTTCCTGGTGCCGACCTGACAGACAACGACGTCATGACAGGGCGGCACCACGTCACCGGGTACCTGCAAGAGCAGGCAGACCTCAGTTGACGGCGTCTTTCAGTGCCTTGCCAGCCTTGAAGCTCGGCACCTTGGCAGCACTGATTTCGATCGGATCGCCAGTCTGCGGGTTACGGCCAGTACGAGCAGCGCGCTCCTTGACAGTAAAGGTGCCGAACCCGACCAGTGCCACGGTCTCACCTTTCTTCAGGCTATCAGTGACGGTGTCGACCATCGCATCGAGTGCACGGCTAGCTGCTGCTTTCGGAATATCGGCAGATGCAGCAATGGCTTCGATCAGCTCGGATTTATTCACTCTTCACCCCTTGAATTTGCAAAAAAATTACCAGAAATCAGCGCGAAAATTACGGGTGCTAAACGCGATCGCGACGAAGCGGAGTTTATAGCAACGCCCTCAAACGACTGTCAAGCAACCTCACGCGCAAAACCGCACCACGCCGCCGTTTCGACAACGGCATGGCCAGAAATATCCATCAATGTGTACTGATGACTGACTGACGACCACTGGCATCGTCCTGTCGAGATTCATCCGGCTCACTTGAAGACTTTTCCGCCAGAGCCACCTCAAGAACTTCATCGATCCAACGCACGGGGCGAATGTCCAATGCATCCTTGATGGTGTCCGGGACCTCCTTGAGATCACGGCGATTCTCTTCGGGAATCAATACGAGCTTTATACCACCGCGTCGCGCTGCCAGCAATTTCTCCTTGAGGCCGCCGATCGGCATGACTTCGCCGCGCAGGTTGACCTCACCGGTCATCGCCACATCACAGCGCACGGGGCGCCCACAGTAAGCGGACACCATCGCGGTGACCATGGCAGCCCCCGCACTGGGGCCGTCCTTCGGCGTGGCACCTTCCGGCACGTGAATGTGCAGGTCTTCCTTCTCGAAGCGTTCAGCCTCGATACCGAAGGACTCGGCGCGTGCGCGCACGACGGTATGCGCTGCACTGACCGACTCCTTCATCACGTCGCCCAGCGAGCCCGTCTTGCTGACACGGCCCTTGCCGGGCGTGACCACCGACTCGATGGTCAGCAGCTCACCGCCGACGGACGTCCAGGCCAGACCCGTCACGCGCCCGATCTGGTCCTCGGCATCCGCGAGACCGAAGCTGTACTTGCGGACACCCGCATAATGCTCGACCTGCTCGGCCTCGAGGTGCATGGAAGACAGCGCACCTTCCTTGGCCTCGGCGACCACGCGCTCGCGCACGATCTTGCGGCAGACCTTGGCGATCTGGCGTTCCAGCTCACGCACACCGGCTTCACGCGAATAGTAACGAATCAGCTCGAGCACGGAGGCTTCACTGAAGGTCAGCTCGCCCGGCTTCAGGCCATTGGCCTTGAGCTGCTTGGGGGCCAGGTAGCGCATCGCGATGGCCAGCTTCTCGTCTTCGGTGTACCCCGGCAGACGGATGATCTCCATGCGATCACGCAGCGGCCCCGGAATGTTCATCGAGTTCGAGGTACAGATGAACAGGGTCTCGGACAGATCGTAATCAAGCTCGAGGTAGTGATCGGCGAACTTGTCGTTCTGCTCCGGGTCCAGCACCTCAAGCAGCGCCGAGGCCGGATCACCACGGTGATCCATGCCCAGCTTGTCGATCTCGTCGAGCAGCACCAGCGGATTCTTGACGCCGGTCTTGGTCATGCGCTGGATGATCTTGCCCGGCAAGGCGCCGATGTAGGTGCGACGGTGGCCACGGATCTCGGATTCATCCCGCACGCCACCCAGCGCCATGCGAGTGTACTGGCGATTGGTGGCGCGAGCGATGGACTTGCCCAGCGACGTCTTGCCGACACCCGGCGGCCCTACCAGACACAGCACCGGCCCCTTGAGCTTCTTGACGCGCTTCTGCACGGCGAGATACTCGAGGATGCGTTCCTTGACCTCGTCGAGACCGTAGTGGTCCTCATCGAGCACCCTGGCGGCGTGATCAATGTCGTGACGCACGCGGGTGCGCTTCTTCCACGGCACGTCGCACAGCCAGTCCAGGTAGGTGCGCACCACGGTCGCCTCGGCGGACGTCGGGCCCATCATCTTGAGCTTGTTGAGCTCCTGATTGGCCTTTTCCTCGGCGTCCTTGGGCATGCCGGCGTCCTTGATGCGACGCTCATACTGCTCGACCTCATTGGGCACGTCATCCAGCTCACCCATTTCCTTCTGGATGGCCTTCATCTGCTCATTGAGATAGTACTCGCGCTGCGACTTCTCCATCTGCTCCTTGACGCGGGTACGAATGCGCTTCTCGACCTGCAGCAGGTCGATCTCGGCTTCGATCAGCGTCATCAGGTGCTCGATGCGGTCGCGCACCTTGTCCATCTCGAGCAGCGCCTGCTTGTCATCGATGCCCAGTGACAGGTGGGCACTGATGGTATCCACCAGGCGACTCGGGTCCTCGATGCCCTGCAGGCTGCCCAGCACTTCATTGGGCACCTTCTTGGACAGCTTGACGTACTGCTCGAACTGGTTGAGCAGAACGCGTACCAGGGTCTCCTGCTCGCGCTCGGACAGCGGCTGGCTGTCACGCAGCACGACATCGGCGATGCTGTGACCGTCGTCATGCAGACGAATCGCCTGGATATCGGCGCGTGAGCTGCCCTCGATGAGCACCTTGACGGTGCCATCGGGAAGCTTGAGCAACTGCATGATGTCGGCGACGGTCCCGATCGCGAAGAGATCCTCGGCAGTCGGGTCGTCCTGGCTGGCTTCACGCTGTGCCGCAAGCAGGATCTTCTTGTCGCCTTCCATGGCCACTTCGAGGGCCTGGATCGACTTTTCCCGGCCGACGAACAGCGGAATCACCATCTGGGGATAGACCACCACATCCCGCAGCGGCAGCAGCGGAAGTGTCAGGGTCTGATCATCGTTCTGCTCCATGGCAGACGTTCCTCGGTATTCTGTGGGTGGGCCGCCTCACACGGCTCTCTGATACAGAGACCATGGGGGCAAGGTCATGATTTTGCAATGATCCTGAGACGCATGGGCGGTAACTCAACGCTGAATGAAGCCGCACGCGAGTCATGAGGAACATTGCCAGAGAGGCGAGTGACGAAGGCAAACGCAACGGGGGGCCTTGCGGCCCCCCGTTGGTGCGACTCAGGCCTGGACGCTTCAGCCGTCCTTGCCGGCCACCTTGCCCTGACTCTTCTCTTCGCTCTGGGAGTAGATCAGCAGCGGCTTGCTGTCGCCGGCAATCACTGACTCATCCACTACCACCTTGCTGACATTCTCTTCCGAGGGAATGTCATACATGGTATCGAGCAGCACGCCCTCGAGAATCGAGCGCAGACCACGTGCGCCAGTACGACGCTCGATGGCCTTGCGAGCCACGGCACGCAGTGCGTCTTCACGCAGGTCCAGCTCGACATCTTCCATCTCGAACAGGCGCGAGTACTGCTTGACCAGCGAGTTCTTCGGCTCGGTCAGGATCTGTACCAGCGCGTCCTCGTCCAGCTCGGTCAATGTCGCGATGACCGGCAGACGCCCGACGAACTCGGGGATGAGACCGAACTTGACCAGATCGCTCGGCTCGACATCCGCCAGTACGCGACCCACGGTCTTCTCGTCCTGCTTGCTCTTGACCTCGGCATTGAAGCCGATGCCCCCCTTCTCGGCGCGCTCACGGATCACCTTGTCCAGACCGGCGAATGCACCGCCGACGATGAACAGGATGTTGGCCGTGTTGACCTGCAGGAACTCCTGCTGAGGATGCTTGCGCCCGCCCTGCGGCGGCACCGAGGCAGTGGTGCCCTCGATCAGCTTCAGCAGTGCCTGCTGCACACCTTCACCCGAGACATCACGGGTGATGGAAGGGTTGTCAGACTTGCGGGAGATCTTGTCGATCTCATCGATGTAGACAATGCCGCGTTCGGCCTTCTCGACATCGTAATCGCACTTCTGCAACAGCTTCTGGATGATGTTCTCGACATCCTCACCGACGTAACCCGCTTCGGTCAGGGTGGTCGCATCCGCGATGGTGAAGGGAACGTTCAACAGGCGTGCCAGCGTCTCGGCCAGCAGCGTCTTGCCGCTACCGGTCGGGCCGATGAGCAGAATGTTGGACTTGCCCAGTTCCACTTCGTCCGCTGCCTTCTGACCGGCACGCAGACGCTTGTAGTGGTTGTACACCGCGACGGACAACACGCGCTTGGCGCGGTCCTGACCGATCACGTAGTCGTCGAGAGTCGAGCGAATCTCACGCGGCGCCGGCAGGCGATCATCATCACCTTCGGCGTCGGCTTCGAGGACCTCTTCGCGAATGATGTCATTGCACAGATCGACACATTCGTCGCAGATGTAGACGGAAGGTCCCGCGATCAGCTTGCGCACTTCATTCTGATTCTTGCCACAGAAGGAGCAGTACAGCAGTTTGCCGTTCTCGTCCTTGCCTTTGCCGTCAGCCATTCGCGTACCTCTCAATGGCGGTAACTCCCCGGGGAGTCACCGGAAATGCATGTTTACCGACGTCAGGTCAGCCGTGTGCGTGGATCATTCCACGTCCGGACGGCGTTCCAGCACGGCGTCGATCAGGCCGTACTCCATCGCCTGATTGGCGGCCATGAAGTTATCACGGTCCGTATCGTTGGCGATGGTGTCGAAGTCCTGACCCGTATGGTGCGCGAGAATGCGGTTCAGCTTCTCGCGAATGGTCAGGATTTCCTTGGTGTGGATCTCGATGTCCGTTGCCTGGCCCTGGTAGCCACCCAGCGGCTGGTGAATCATCACACGAGAATTGGGCAGCGCGTAACGCTTGTCAGCGGCACCGCCTGCCAGCAACAGTGCCCCCATGCTGGCCGCCTGGCCGATGCATACGGTGGACACGTCGGGCTTGATGAACTGCATGGTGTCGTAGATCGCCATCCCTGCAGTCACGGAGCCACCCGGCGAGTTGATGTACAGATGGATGTCCTTGTCCGGGTTTTCAGACTCGAGGAACAACAGCTGAGCCACGACCAGATTGGCCATGTAATCCTCAACCGGGCCCACAAGGAAGATCACCCGTTCCTTCAGCAGGCGGGAATAGATGTCATAGGCCCGTTCGCCGCGAGCATTCTGCTCGACAACCATCGGAACCAGACCGCCTGCATTCTTGATGTCGAAGTCGTTCATGGGGGCTTCCTTCATCCGATGACATTGATATCCATTGAGCATGCCACTTTACCCTGCCCACTGACCAGAGACCCGGCCGTAGCCGGGTCCTGGAATCACATGCAGAAAGTCAGCACGCTAGGTCAGCAGACAGGTATCAGGCCTGCTCTTCTGCTTCTGCCGCTTCTTCTTCGGCTTCTTCCTGCTGCTGTGCTGCCTGCAGGGCTTCCTGGTAGGACATGGTAACGTCCTTAACCTGAGCCTGTGTCAGCAGCTTGTCAACGGCCTTCTCTTCGAGCAGGACGGACTTGAGCTGGTTGCGAGCCTGTTCGTTGGAACCATAGTACTCGGTGACCTGAGCCGGATCCTGATACTGCTGGGCCATTTCTTCAACGCGAGCGTTGAGCTCTTCGTCGCTGACGTCCATCTCGTTGCTGCTGACGACTTCGCTGAGCAGCAGGCCAGTCTTGACGCGCTGTACGGCCTGGTCCTGGAACAGCTCACCCGGCAGCTGGGAGACGTCGAAGTCTTCGCCCAGACCGAACTGCTGTGCTGCCTGACGCTTCAGGCCGTCGATTTCCTGATCCGCCAGTGCCTGCGGAACGAGGATGTCATTGGCCTTGGTCAGCTCAGCCAGCACCTGCTGCTTGACGCGATTCTCGATCGCGTTCTTCAGCTCGCGCTGCATGTTCTTCTTCACTTCCACCTTGAAGCTTTCGACATCGGCAGCTTCCAGGCCGAACTGGGCGATGAACTCTTCGTTCACTTCCGGCAGTTCCTGAGCCTTGACGGCGTGGACCTTGACCTTGAAGGTCGCTTCCTGACCGGCGAGGTGCTCGGCCTGGTAGTCAGCCGGGAAGGAAACCTTGACTTCCTTGTCGTCGCCAGTAGAAGCACCGACCAGCTGCTCTTCGAAGCCCGGGATGAAGCTGTTGGAACCCAGCACCAGCTCGTGGCCTTCAGCGCTGCCGCCTTCGAAGGCTTCTTCACCGAGGAAGCCTTCGAAATCGATCTTGACCTGGTCGCCGTCAGCGGCAGCGCGCTCGACGTCGGTCCAGGAGGCATTCTGCTTGCGCAGGGTCTCGATCATCTCTTCGACGTCGGCGTCGGTCACTTCGGCCTGCGGACGCTCGATTTCAGCGCCTTCGATCGGCTTCAGTTCGATTTCCGGGTAGATTTCCAGAGTCGCGACGAACTCCAGATCCTTGCCGGCTTCATCGACGGTGGCATCGATCTTCGGCCAGCCAGCCGGGTTCAGTTCGTTTTCGGTGACGGCGGTCACGTAATGCTGGCGCATGATCTCGCCAACGATCTCGTTGCGCACGTCCTTGCCGTAACGCTGTTGCACCACTGCCATCGGCACGTGGCCCTTGCGGAAGCCGTTCAGACGAACGGTCTTGGCGGTTTCCAGAAGACGGGCGTTGACGGCCTGGTCGACTTCAGAAGCCGGCACCGTGATGGTGACCTTGCGCTCGATCGGAGAAGTCGTTGCGACAGAAGCTTGCATGAAAGTTCCTCTACCCACTGGTGGCGTTCGAATCATAAAGGCGAAGATTGTAGAAACCCCGCCACGCGCTGGCAAGCGCGGATATGACCTGCCATATGGTGCCTTGGTCCAAGATATTCAAGGAGCCAGGCCTTTTTCTGCTCCGTCCTCCCGCCTGACAGGCGCATGGAGCGCCCGTCAACCCGGTCAGATCGCAGACGAAGCAGTGCGAAAAAACACGAAAAAAGGGGGAGAAAGCCATTGGCCTTCTCCCCCTTTTGCGGCATGCCGCCCGCCCAAGCGGGACAGGCAGCATCCTGATATTCATCGAGACGTGGGGTGGATGATGGGGTTCGAACCCACGACCACCGGAGTCACAATCCGGGGCTCTACCACTGAGCTACACCCACCACTTCTGGAGGTTGGACAGAAAGCCTGCCGTCTCCATCTCGTTGATACTGCTCAAGCTGACATGCAATGGGGTGGATGATGGGGTTCGAACCCACGACCACCGGAGTCACAATCCGGGGCTCTACCACTGAGCTACACCCACCACTGCATGAACACCTTCACATCGTCTGGTCGCCATCATCAGGCTCAATGAAGAGCAATCCGATTCCCATCATGACAACAATCGTTATCGTGATGGCACGCCCAGCAGGACTCGAACCTGCAACCTACGGCTTAGAAGGCCGTTGCTCTATCCGGTTGAGCTATAGGCGCAGAAACTGATGCTGTGAGTCAACCTCCGGACAAAGCCTTGAATGCGTGTCTCGAAAGACCGAAGTCTTGCGAGGTGCTGCATTCAAATGGTCGGGATAGAGGGATTCGAACCCCCGACATCCTGCTCCCAAAGCAGGCGCGCTACCAGACTGCGCTATATCCCGAAACCGCCTTCAACCGACCGTCGAACCCCGTCGATGCGAGGCGTATTCTACCGAACTTTCGTCTGCGGTCAAGCCCTTACGTGAATTCTTTCCAAAAGAATCGTTTCCCTTCCTGCTGTCACGCCACTGTCATGTCAGCATCCAGTGATACACGCGGGGTGCGCTCCCACCTCCATACGGGCACCTCACTCTCGCCCCTACCCTGGCACCGGGCGAATCAGTGACGACTCACTTCCACTGAGCGGCATCCGTGGCCCGACCATCGGGTCTGAGCTTCTTCTCCTTCTCCTTCTCCTTCTCCTTCTTCTCGAAGCTGATCACGTCGATCGTCCTTTCTACCTCTACCTCTTTCTATTTCTCTTCCCCGATCAGGCATCTCACGAACGCCTCGTCTGACGGATCTCTGGAAAACTGACAGAAAGGTCTGACAGAGAGAACTGGCTGAGAGAACCGACAGCTGTGGTCTCACGACGTCGAGTTCCAGACTCGTGGGCAATCAGCACCGCTGCCTGCCCACGAGACGCCTCCAAAAGAGGCGATACTTGCATCTGCTTTCGACCAAGGTCGTCATTCGGCGTTGACTGCCAGACAGGGCATGCGAAAATTGTCCCCGGTTTCTCCCCTCCTGCATTTTTGCCTATGAGAAGGAATGATCGCTGATGGCAGCACAACTGATTGATGGCAAGGCCATTGCCGAACGCGTACGCCAACAGGTCGGCCGCCAGGTCGAAGCGCGCCGCGATGCCGGTGAACGAATCCCGGGGCTTGCCGTCGTGCTGGTCGGCGAAGACGCGGCATCCGAGGTCTATGTCCGCAACAAGCACCGCGCTTGCGAGAAGGCAGGCATCCTCTCCACCCAGCACCGTCTGCCTGCTGACACGACCCAACAGGAACTTGAGGCACTGGTCGACTCGCTGAATGACGATGCCAGCATTGATGGCATCCTGGTCCAGCTGCCGCTGCCGGAGCACCTCGACTCACGCCCGATCCTCGAACGGATCCGCACCGACAAGGATGTGGACGGCTTCCATCCCTACAACCTCGGTCGTCTGGCACAGCGCCTGCCGGTGATGCGTCCCTGCACGCCCAAGGGCATCATGACGCTGCTGTCCGAGAGCGGCCTGCAGGTGCGCGGCATGGACGCCACCATCGTCGGCGCGTCCAACATCGTCGGCCGTCCGATGGCGCTGGAGCTGATGCTGGCTGGCTGCACCACCACCGTCTGCCACCGCTTCACCAAGGACCTTGAGAGCAAGGTCCGCCAGGCGGATCTGGTCGTGGTCGGCGTGGGCAAGCCGGGCCTGGTCAAGGGGGAGTGGATCAAGGACGGCGCCATCGTCATCGATGTGGGTATCAATCGTCTCGAGGACGGTTCGCTGGTCGGCGATGTGGAATTCGCGCCAGCCGCGGAGCGCGCCGGCTGGATCACGCCGGTCCCCGGCGGGGTAGGCCCGATGACCGTGGCCTCGCTGCTTGAGAACACCCTGTTCGCCGCCGAGCTGCACGACGCGCGCCTCACCGCCGAGTAACCCCCTCGCCCTTCTCTCTAGCTCGTGATGGAGGCCCGACATGAACGGGCCTTCATCGCGTCTGACTCAGGATCGCATCATGACCCTCAAGACTCTTGGCATCATCGGCGCCATGGCCGAGGAAGTGGCCATTCTCGCCGAGCGCCTGGAAGACAGCACCACCAGCACCCACGCCGGCTCCACCTTCCATGTCGGCCAGCTGCACGGAATGAAGATCGTGCTGCTGCAATCCGGTATCGGCAAGGTCAATGCCGCCGTCGGTGCCTGCCAGATGATCGAGCGCTACCAGCCCGATGCCATCATCAATACCGGCTCGGCCGGTGGTTTCGCGTCTGATCTCGAGATCGGCGATGTGGTCATCTCCAGCGAAGTGCGCCATCACGATGTCGATGCCGTGGTCTTCGGCTATGAGCACGGACAGGTGCCGCAGATGCCGGCGGCCTACCCGTCAGCCCCTGAGCTGGTCAAGGTCGCGCGCGAGTGCGTCGAGGCCCAGGGAGAGATCAAGGCGCGTGAAGGCCTGATCTGCACCGGCGACATCTTCATGTCCGACCCGGAACTGGTCGCGCTGACCCGCTCACGCTTCCCGAGCATGCTGGCCGCCGAGATGGAAGCTGCCGCCATCGCCCAGACCTGCTACCTCTACGACATGCCGTTCGTGGTCATCCGCGCGCTGTCCGACATCGCCGGCAAGGACAACAACAGCCAGTCCTTCGAGGAATTCCTGCACGTGGCCGCACGCCAGTCCTCGCGCATGGTCGATGCCATGGTCAAGCGACTCGCCAGCTGATCGCAGACGGCTCGAAAGCGGTGCTGGTCGACAGCGCACAAAAAACCGCCGCCCCTCACGGGACGGCGGTTTTTTTCATGCTGACATCGCGTCACGCCAGTGACATCAGCCTTCCAGCACCCAGGTCGTCCCCTCACGGGAGTCCTTGAGGATGATGCCCTGTGCGGCCAGCTCGTCACGGATGCGATCCGCCCCCGCGAAATCCTTGGCCTTCTTGGCGGCGGCACGCGCCTCGATCTGCGCCTGGATCTCGTCTTCAGACAACGCCAGTGCCGCAGTATCGCCCTTGAGGAAGACTGCCGGGTCCTGCCCGAACAGACCCAGCAGACCGCCCAGCGAGATCAGCTCGAAGGCCAGCGCCGGCGCCTGCTGCGGTGCTTCCTTCTTGGCACGGTTCAGCTCGCGTGCCAGCTCGAACAGCACCGACAGCGCACCCGCCGTATTGAAGTCGTCATCCATGGCGGCCACGAAGCGTGCCCGCCAATCGCCTGACACCTCGCCTTGCTCGGGCGTGACAGTCTCGAGCGCATTGTAGAAGCGCTCCAGCGAGCGACGCGCCTCATCCAGCGAGTTGGCTTCATAGCTGATCGCGCTGCGATAGTGGCTGGCCACCAGCAGGTAACGCACCACTTCCGGGTTGTGCTGCTCCAGCACGTCACGAATGGTGAAGAAGTTGCCCAGCGACTTGGACATCTTGTCCTGACCGACACGCACCGCGCCGGCATGCATCCACACGTTGGCGTACTGCTGGCCCGTGGCGGCCTCGGACTGGGCGATCTCGTTCTCGTGATGGGGGAAGGTCAGGTCCGGCCCGCCGCCGTGGATATCGAAGGTGTTGCCCAGGCAGCAGGTCGACATCGCGGAGCACTCGATATGCCAGCCAGGACGCCCCTCCCCCCAGGGCGACGGCCAGCTGGCCTCGCCCGGCTTGGCAGCCTTCCACAGCACGAAGTCGAGCGGATCTTCCTTGGCTTCCTCGACCTCCACCCGCGCACCGGACTGCATGTCGTCCAGCTGACGGTTGTTGAGCTTGCCGTAGCCCTCGAAACGACGCACACGGTAGTAGACATCACCGTTGCTGGCCGCATAGGCATAGCCCTTGTCGATCAGCGTCTCGGTCATCGCGATGATGTCAGCGATGTGCGCGGTGGCACGCGGCTCGAGGTCAGGACGCAGAATCCCCAGGCGCCCTTCATCTTCATGCATCGCCTGGATCATGCGCTCGGTGAGCGCATCGAAGGCCTCGCCATTCTCGTCGGCGCGCTTGAGGATCTTGTCGTCGATGTCGGTGATGTTGCGCACGTAGGTGACGTCATACCCGCGCGCACGCAGATAGCGCGTGATGACATCGAAGGCCACCATCACACGCGCATGCCCGATGTGACAGAGGTCATAGACCGTCACGCCACAGACGTACATGCGCACCTTGTTGCCTTCCAGTGGCACGAAAGGTGCCTTGGTCCGGCTCAGGGTACTGTAGATGGACAGTGTGCTCGCGGCATCTTCGAGTGGAATCATTCAGTCATCGCCCTTGGCTACTTTGCTGACAGAAAGCTGTCAGCCTTTCAAAATGGAACGGCCCGCAGGCCGGTCATGCAACTTCGTCACAGAAGGTACAGGATCAGACTGCGGGCCGTGAAGCAGGTCACGAAAGCGTGACGACAGGGCTCCCGCGGGAGCCCGCCGACCATCACCCCTTCTTCTGTGCCTTGGCCCAACCGTCCTTCAGGCTGACGGTGCGGTTGAAGACCAGCGCGCCATCGACGCAGTCATGACGATCCGCCACGAAGTAGCCGATACGCTCGAACTGGTAGCGCGTTTCCGGCGCGGCATCGCGCAGACTCGGCTCACCGAAGCCCTTGACGATGCTCAGCGACTGCGGATTGAGGTGCTCAAGGAAATCGACATCCTTGTCACGGTCCGGCTCGGCTTCCAGGAACAGATTCTCGTACTGACGCACCTCGACCGGCACTGCATGCTCGGCGCTGACCCAATGGATGACACCCTTGACCTTGCGGCCTTCCGGGTTCTTGCCGAGGGTATCGAGGTCGACACTGCACCGCAGCTCGACGATCTCGCCGGCGTCATCCTTGATCACTTCATCACAGCGGATGACGTAACCGTTGCGCAGACGCACTTCCTTCTCGGGCGCGAGACGGAAGAACTTCTTCGGCGCGTCTTCCATGAAGTCATCCGCGTCGATCCACAGCTCACGGGTCAGCGGAATCTGACGCGTGCCCATGTCATCACGCGCCGGATGGCCGGGGACCTCGAACACTTCCTCATGGCCTTCCGGCAGGTTGGTCAGCACCACCTTGAGCGGGTTGAGCACGCACATGGCACGCAGCGCGTTGTCTTCCAGGTCAGAGCGAATGGCGTGGTGCAGCATGCCGATCTCGACCATGCCGCCGTCAGCACGGCTCACGCCGATCATGTCGCAGAACTTGCGGATGGAAGCCGCGGTATAGCCACGACGACGCATGCCGGAGATGGTCGGCATGCGCGGATCATCCCAGCCATCGACCACGCCTTCATCCACCAGCAGCTTCAGCTTGCGCTTGGAAGTGACGGTGTAATCCAGGTTCAGACGCGCGAACTCGATCTGACGGGGCGTGCTCGGCACCGGCAGATTGGCGAGGAACCACTCGTACAGCGGGCGGTGGTCTTCAAACTCCAGCGTACAGATGGAGTGCGTCACGCCTTCCAGTGCATCGGATTGACCGTGGGTGAAATCATAGGACGGATAGATCTTCCACTTGTCGCCGGTCTGATGGTGGCTGGCATGACGGATGCGGTAGAGGATCGGGTCGCGCAGATTGATGTTGGGCGCGGCCATGTCGATGCGCGCACGCAGCACCTTCTCGCTCTCGCCGAACTCGCCCTTCTTCATGCGCTCGAGGAGATCGAGATTCTCCTCGGGGCTACGCTCACGGTAGGGGCTGGGACGTCCCGGCTCCTTGAGCGTGCCACGGTATTCACGGATCTCGTCCGGTGAGAGGTCATCGACATAGGCCTTGCCTTCGCGCACCAGGTGCTGGGCCCAGGCATAGAGCTGATCAAAATAATCGGAGGCGAAGCGCACCTTGCCGGCCCACTCGAAGCCCAACCACTCGACGTCTTCCTTGATGGCGTCGATATAGGCCTGCTCTTCCTTGGCCGGGTTGGTGTCATCGAAGCGCAGGTGACAGTCGCCACCGAGCTGTTGCGCCAGACCGAAGTTCAGACAGATCGACTTGGCGTGCCCGATGTGCAGGAAGCCGTTGGGCTCCGGCGGGAAACGCGTGACAACCTTTTCGGCGCGGCCGGCGTCGAGTTCTTCGCGGATCTGGTTCAACACGAAGTTCGGGGCGCTCTGGGTCTCGGTACTCATGAAGTTTCGCTGCACCTCTGTGTGGTTCTTGGGCGTCGTGTTCCGGGACGTCACGGGGACTGGCACTGGGTAGCAGGCGATCGTGACGCGCGCTGGCGTGCGTCTCCGGGGCCTGCCGCCCCCTCAGGCTTTCGTCTCAGGATACAAAGCCGCTATTATAGCGCGACGCCCGCAGGCGATGCCATGAGGCCCCGCCTGCCTGACACTTGAGCAAGACAGATGACCGGGAAATTCGCATGATCGTTCTTCACACCAACTACGGCGACATCACCCTCGAACTCAACCACGAGAAGGCCCCGAAGACTGCGGCCAACTTCGAGCAATACGTGCGTGAAGGCCACTACAGCAACGTCCTTTTCCACCGCGTCATCCCGGGTTTCATGGTTCAGGGCGGTGGCTTTGACACCGACTTCAACCAGAAGCCGACCAACGGCGTGATCGAGAACGAAGCCGACAATGGCCTCAAGAACGACCGCGGCACCGTGGCCATGGCACGTACCATGGATCCTCACTCCGCCAGCGCCCAGTTCTTCATCAACGTCAATGACAACGACTTCCTGAACTTCACCAGCAAGACCAGCCAGGGCTGGGGTTACTGCGTGTTCGGCAAGGTCGTCGAAGGCATGGACGTGGTCGAGAAGATCGAGGCGGTCAAGACCACGCGTCGCGACGGCCACGCCGACGTGCCGGCAGAAGACGTGATCATCACCAGCGCCGAAATCACCGAATAAGCGATTTCCGCTGATCGCGCCTCACCGCGTACCTGCCGCCCGGCCTTGCCTCGTGATATCGAGCGTCAGGCCGGGCGGTTTGCGTTGCTCTCTCACTCGGCCTCTTCCGTCGCCTGCTGCGCATGACGACACCCGCCCCGACCCGTGGACCTGACCATGACTGCCACCACTCTGTTCATCTCCGACCTGCACCTGCAGCCCGAGACTCCCGAGATCGCCCAGGGCTTTCTTGACTACATGGCGCGCCTGGCGACCTGCGAACCTGCGGTGGATCGCCTCTACCTGCTGGGGGATATCTTCGAGGTATGGGTCGGCGATGATTATCGCGACGACTTCACCCAGCGCATGAGCGAGGCCATGCAGCGCGTCTCGGCCCGCGGCACCAGGCTCTACTTCATGCACGGCAATCGCGACTTCCTTATCGGCGAGACCTTCGCGGCCGAGGCCGGCGTGACCCTGCTGCCCGACCCGAGCGTGATCGAGCTCGACGGCGAGCGCGTGCTCCTGATGCATGGCGACAGCATGTGTACCCGCGATGAGGCTTACATGAAGTTTCGTGCCATGACGCGCGACCCTCAGTGGCAGGCACAGATTCTGGCCATGCCGCTGGAGCAACGACTGGCGCTGGCCCAGTCACTGCGCATGCAGTCCGGCGAGACCAATAGCGAGAAGGATGAGGCGATCATGGACGTCACGCCCGAGGAAGTGGTTCGCGAGATGCGCGAGCACGGCGTGCGCACCCTGATCCACGGCCACACCCATCGCCCGGCGGTACATGAACTCGAGATCGATGGCGAAGCGGCGCGCCGCATCGTGCTGGGCGACTGGCGCCCCGATACTGCCTTCGACATCATTGCCTGCGGCCAGGGACCGACCCTGCGGGAATTCGCATTGCCATTGTGTGATGCGATCACCCACGGCTGATCGCCTGCAACGCCCATGAAAAGCCCCCGTTGCCTTGAGTGGCAACGGGGGCTTTTCCTTGTCCAGCCTCGGCTTTCGAAGCGACTGGCGCCGTTCAGAGCCTGCTCAGCCCGGAGCGCCGGGCGTGCGCATCAGGCCGGCGATGACGCCTTGCGACGCGCACGCCCTTCCACCGCCTCCACCAGCTGATGCCACCCCAGTACCGCGGGTGCATCCGTTGCCGGCAGCTCATCCAGCAGTGCCTTGAGGCGCTCGCAGCGCTCGGTATCCTGCGCATCGACCAGCCTCAACCAGGCAGCGAGCCCCATTGCTTCATGATGCGGATTTTCCTGCTCGATGGAGTAGGCCAGGCCCTGCTCGATCAAGGAACGCACCTTCTCGCTCGGCAGACCTTGAGCGGCACGCAACGCGGCCACCAGGTAGCTGACCTCTGCCAGATAGAAGGAGTTGCGCTCCTGAGCCACCAGCAGCACCTTCTCCATGTACTCTTCGGCCGCCGAATGCTCACCCAGCGCCATCACGGCATCCATGTACCAGAGATTGGGCCGCTGATGCCGCTCACGCCCGGTCAGCTCGGCGAACTCGTTGATGCTGGACTGCAGCATCGCGAGCCCGTCGCGGTCGCCGTTCATCGCCCGCGCCCAGCCAAGCACGCCATGCGCCGCCATGTGCCAGAGGTGCAGATCCGCGGAGCGGGTCAGCTCCAGCGCCCGCTCGGCACGCTGGGTGGCCAGATGGGTATGCCCCAGCTGACGATAGAGCGAGGTGGAGAACATCAACGCCATGGCCAACGAGCCCGGCTGACCGATGGCCTCCGCCATGCGGATGGCCGCCTCGGCCTGCTGCTCGGCCTGCACGTAGTCAAAGCGCAGGCAGGACGTCCAGCTCTGCAGACATGCCGCTGCCACCTGAGGGTGATCACTGAACGGCAACCATTCGAGCACCATGGGATTGTGGACCGGATCGATCTCATCGAGATGCTCACCTGCCACGCGTACGCGACCGGCCCAGAATTCGCAGTGTGCCCGCGCATAGTCGGCCAGACGACGATAACGCCCATCCGACAGCTCTTCCGCCAGATCACTCAGGCCCGAGGCCAGCGCGAAGGCATCCGCATGCGCATGGCGCTCACTGCAACCGACCCACAGTCCCCACTTCACGATGAAGGCCTGCTCGAGATCCGGCTCATCATCTTCCAGCAGCGCCGGACTGTTGAGCAGATTGCGCGCCTGCACGAAGCTCTCGTGCGCGATGCGGGAACCATGCCCTTCCAGCGCGAAGCCGGACTGGCCGCGCACGGTCAGCAGGCTCACCTCGCGCTCCTCCTGCCCTTCGACATGCTTGAGACACGCCAGACCACTGTCGGCCATCTTGAGCGCGGTACGGTTGGCGCTGATCTTGAGCGCTTCACGTGCCGACAGCTCGAAATAGCGCGCAGCACGACTGAAGTTCTGTGACTTGCGCAGATGGACGGCGAAATAGCCGGGGTGACGGCTGATCCAGGCAGGATGCTTGTCCTCGATGAGGGCCACGACCTGCAGGTGAATGCGGCGACGCACATCACGCGGGCAGGACAGATAGGCCGCTTCCTGGATCAGCTGGTGGGTGAACTGATAGTCGAATTCACTATCGTTGCCACAGGCCTCGATGATCTCCAGGCGCTGCATGCTCTCGATGGAACGCTTGAGGCGCCCTTCCTCGAATTCGCAGCTCTGGCGCAGGAAGCTCAGCTTGAAGACACGTCCCAGCACGGCGGCGGCGTGGGCCACATCGCGGCCTTCTTCCAGCTGGTCGATACGGCTGGACAGCAGGCCGATCAAGCCCTTGGGCAGCTCGTCGAGCTGCACCGGACGCCCCTCACGGCGATCCATGTCGAGACGACGACAGATCTCCTGCAGGTAGAGCGGCACACCATCGCAGCGCTCGATGAGCTGGCTGCGCATGCGCGGGCTGAGATGCAGACGATAGCGACGCGACAGATGCGACAGCAGACGCGAGACCTGCATCGGGTCCAGGCGACCCAGCGAGATATGCTGGTCCCAGTTGAGCTTGACGGCAAGGCTGTCGCGGCCGTTGTGACTGGCCGCCAGCATGAAGCCGATGTTGATGGGCAGGCGCGCCTGCAGTCCCGCCAGCACCTTGAGCGACGGTTCATCGAGCCACTGCAGGTCGTCGATCATCATCACCAGCGGGCGCAGGCTTGCCGACTTCTCGATCACCAGATGCAGCACACGCTCGACCGTCTCGCTGCTCTGGATCAGGGATTCATCTTCCGAGGCCTCCTCTGCGGTCCCCAGCACCGCATGGAAGGAGCGACGCACGTCCTCGTCGAGAGCCTGCAAGGCCTCGGAGGATTCAAATACCTGTTCGACGCCATCACGATCCACATGACCATCGAGGCGCCAGCGCATCAGGGTACGCACCACGCTGTAGGGTTCCAGCTGCGAGAGGCGAGTCGTCGGCATCCAGCACAGGCCCACGTCCTGACTCTGTTCGAGCTGCCGGAAGTTGACCATCAGGGCCGACTTGCCCATGCCGGAGTTGCCGCTGACCAGCACGCTCTGACGCAGCCCGATACTGGCACGCGCCAGCGCATCGCGCAGACGGCGCAGCTCGCCTTCACGTCCGATCAATGTCGGCAGTGACGCCTCACGATGCCCCACGCCGCTGCTCAGGACCAACGCGCGCAGACGCACCCGTCCGTCCGCTGCCAACAGGCGTGACGTGAGACGTGGTTGCAGATCCAGTGCGGGAGGCATGTGCTGACTGGCCTCCTGGGAAATCACCAGCTCACTGCCTTCGGCCGCCGTCATCAATTCCAGGGAATACTGGGTCACCTGGCCAAGCGGGTCGGCCAGCTGACGCTCCGGCAGATAGATGACCTGCCCGGAGTGGAGACCCGCCGACAGCGAGAAGACCGGCGGCTTGCCTTCGCCATCCCAGATCCGCTCGATCTCATCCGGCATCGCCTTGCTGCAGTGCTCATAAAGCGCCACGAGCTCTGCCAGCTGATGGGCCGGGCCATGCGTGCCGAAGCACGCCAGGCCGACGCCACCCGTGGCACCCGGCAGCCAGAAACCGCCCAGGTGGTGGCATTGCTGCTCCAGCCAGCGCAGCAGCTCGATCTGCAGGGTCAGACTGGCGCGGGCCCAGACGCGATCGCGATGACTGTCCTTGACGCTGAGGCGAATCGCCATGACCGACAGCTGACGGTGGTCGATCTCATCTTCACGCAGCGGCGCGCTGTCCAGCGACAGCGTGCGAGAAATGGCGCCCTGCGGCGTGAGCGCGCCCATCTGCTCGCTCTTGCCATCGGACCAGTAACGCGCCAGCTGCAGGAATCCCGGATCAGGCTGCTGACCGGAGAGTGCCAGCTGTTGCAGGAAGGCATTGAACTGCTCATGCGCCGCAGCCGACTGACCATCTTCCGCGAGCTGACGTACCAGGCGTTCATGGAAGGGGCCATATCCGGAGAAGCGGCTCACCAGGGTCCGCAGCACGTCGTCCGGGACCGGCTCATCGGTCGCCAGTACTCGCTCGGCATACTGGATGACGCGCTGACGCCATTCGCCGCGTACCTTGATCATCCAGCGCTGGAATTCCGGGCACTGGGTCAGGGCAAGCTCTTCGACGAGATCGCCCCGGTAGAGTCCCAGCACCTCGTTGAGCGTCGCCACCGAGGGCGGCGCCAGCAACAGGCCGTTGAGCTCGTCGAGATCCAGTTCCCAGTAATCCGGTATCGACAGCGCGATCGTCTGACGTGAGACCGTCAGAAGATTGTCGGCCTCCTCCCCCAGGCTCTGACGCAGACAATGCAGGGCATGGCGCAGGTTGGTGCGGCCCGAGGACAGCCCCTGATCCGGCCATAGCAGCTCTGCCAGCCCCGCCCGCGAGACGGCCTGATCATGCAGCAGAAGATGCAGCAACAGTGCCTTGACCTTGTCGTAGCTGAACTGCGTCAGCGTGTCATCGCCCAGGGTCAGCTGGAAATGTCCCAGCAGCGCCAATTGAGCTTGACCAGATGTTTCCTGCGTCATGTGTCATCCATTTCAAAGTCGCGAACGAAACGCCAGCCCAGCCATGGCGCCGGAGGTCCCCTGTTCTTGAGCCTTGCCTTGTGTCTGTACTGCCTCAACTCACCTGGCTTGAGGCGTTTTCCACCCGATTCGTGACGGGGATGCCGCTGTGGAAACGGAAGCTGACATCAGGACGCTCGATCAGCTCCTTCTCCACCGCACGCAGTACCGCAAGACGGGATTCCAATGGTTCCTTGCTGTAACGCTCGGCCAACATGAGGTAATCCTCATAATGGCGTCCCTCAGACTTAACCAAAGTGCGATAGAACTTTGCAAGCTCGGGCTCAAGATACGGGATCAGACGCGCGAATCGCTCGCAGGACCGCGCTTCGATCAATGCCCCGATCAGCAGGATATCCACCAGCCGCTGAGGGTCTTCCTTGCGCACCTGCTGACGCAGTCCTTCTGCATATCGGGAAGCCTTGATATGACGATAGACGATTCCACGCCTTTCCATCAGTCCTACCACCTGCTCGAAGTGCAGAAGCTCCTCTCGAGCCAGCTGTGACATCTTGCTCAGCAGCAAGGGGTGGTCCACATAGCGGTACATCAGACTCATCGCGGTGGAGGCCGCCTTCTTCTCGCACTGCGCGTGGTCGATCAGCAACAGCTCAGGATTGTCGAGCGCCGCCTCTACCCAGGCGTGCGGTGTGCGGCAACCGAGAAAGGCCAGCAGGGAGTCCGGCAGCAGTGCATCGGTATCCTCGTTGCTCGGCCCCTGCGGCGCCTTGATGACGCGTGAAAGCTCATGGGCCATCCGAGCGTCATGCTCATCCGTCGCGAAACGCTCGCGGTCAGTCATCAGGGTCATGCCATCGTCCATCATGTCAGTCTTTTCTCTTGCCAGCGTCATCCTGCGTTGCATCAGGAGGATGACCTGCCGGACTCACTTCATTATTGGCCCGCTTTGCCGCTTCCACCATGATTTCATCGTTTATTCGCGAAAAAAGCTGTTCCGGCTCAAGTTCTTCGCCGCCACTGCACGGCGTGATGCCATAGGCAGAGAGGTCACGGATTCTGGTGCGTCCCACCCGCAGGAGCTCCACCGCACGTGACAGCGCCGACTGATCCTCACGAAAACGAATCCGGTGGCGCGTCAACTGTTCCGCCAGCGCCGCCTCGTCATGCACGTACAGCCAGCGCCCGGCGACGTCACTGCGCAGCGCATCCAGCTCGCGCATGCGCTGCGTGCGCTGCTCACTGTCATACCCGAACCAGTCGAGGATCTCCTGGTCATGGCGCTGGCATCCACGACAGACGTTGTCACCCACCGTGGTGGAACACACCCCGACGCAGGGAGAAAGAATACGGCTCATGCTGCCCTCGGCTTGCGGCGAAATTTCAGGAAAAAGGATAACAGCATCATACCGTGCGCCTGCTGAGCTCGACAGCGGTGCACGGAGACCGCAAGGCTCGAGTCACCTCGACGCGACATCGGGCGATGCGTGCCGCGCCATGCCTGAAGCGCGACAAAGAAATGCAATATCAAGCTGTTAAGGTCGAAATGGCGCCCTGGATGACGACCAAAGTCTCAGCCCCCGCACGGGGGTGCTCCTTAACATTGTCGACAAAGTTGAGTAGACTCGCGTTCGCCCCGTAGCGCCTGATTCGCTCGCAATAAGACGCTTGAATTACCCGCAAGAAGCCTCGGGATGTCTCTGCCGGTTCGCGTGACGACTGGCACACGCATCTCGACACGATTACAGATGAGGGTCTCCCACGTGCTTGAAGCCTACCGTCAACAGGTTGAAGAACGCGCCCAGCAGGGCATCCCGGCGAAGCCGCTGAATGCAGAGCAGACCGCTGATCTGGTCGAACTGCTCAAGAATCCGCAGGCCGGTGAAGAAGAGTTCATCCTCGACCTGTTCACCAATCGCATCCCGCCGGGCGTCGATGAAGCCGCTTACGTCAAGGCTGGCTTCCTGACCGCCATCGTGCGTGGCGAAGCTTCTTCACCGCTGATCGACAAGACCCACGCCACCAAGCTGCTCGGCACCATGCAGGGCGGCTACAACATCGCCACGCTGGTCGAGCTGCTGGACGACGAGTCCATGGCCAAGGAAGCCGGCGAACAGCTCAAGCACACCCTGCTGATGTTCGATGCCTTCCACGATGTCGCCGAGCGCGCCAAGGCCGGCAACACCGTAGCGCAATCCGTGCTGCAGTCCTGGGCGGACGCCGAATGGTTCCTGTCAAAGCCCGCCCTGGCGGACAAGATCACCCTGACCGTCTTCAAGGTGCCGGGCGAGACCAACACCGACGACCTGTCCCCGGCGCCTGACGCCTGGTCACGTCCGGACATCCCGCTGCACGCCAACGCGATGCTCAAGAACCCGCGTGATGGCATCATCCCGCAGGAAGAAGGCGTCATCGGCCCGCTGGCCCAGATCGAGGAAGTGAAGGCCAAGGGCTTCCCGGTCGCCTACGTCGGCGACGTGGTCGGTACCGGCTCCTCACGCAAGTCCGCCACCAACTCCGTGCTGTGGTTCTTCGGTGACGACATCCCGAACGTGCCCAACAAGCGCGCTGGCGGCTTCGTGTTCGGCAACAAGATCGCGCCGATCTTCTTCAACACCATGGAAGATGCCGGTGCCCTGCCGGTGGAAATGGACGTCGAGAAGATGGCCATGGGCGATGTCATCGACATCTACCCGTACGAAGGCAAGGTCTGCCGTCACGACACCGACGAAGTCATCTCCACCTTCTCCCTCAAGACTCAGGTCCTGCTGGACGAAGTGCGTGCTGGCGGCCGTATCCCGCTGATCATCGGTCGCGGTCTGACCGACAAGGCACGTACCGAGCTGGGACTGGAAGCGTCTGACGTCTTCCGCCTGCCGGAGCAGCCGAAGGACACCGGCAAGGGCTTCACCCTCGCGCAGAAGATGGTCGGCAAGGCCTGCAACATGGAAGGCGTGCGTCCGGGCATGTACTGCGAGCCGAAGATGACCACCGTCGGCTCCCAGGACACCACCGGCCCGATGACTCGCGACGAGTTGAAGGATCTGGCATGTCTGGGCTTCCAGGCCGACCTGGTGATGCAGTCCTTCTGCCACACCGCCGCCTACCCGAAGCCGGTCGATGTCGAGACTCACCACACCCTGCCGGACTTCATCATGAACCGCGGCGGCGTGTCGCTGCGCCCGGGTGACGGCATCATCCACTCGTGGCTGAACCGCATGCTGCTGCCGGACACCGTCGGTACCGGTGGTGACTCCCACACCCGCTTCCCGATGGGCATCTCCTTCCCGGCAGGCTCTGGCCTGGTGGCCTTCGCCGCCGCGACTGGCGTGATGCCGCTGGACATGCCGGAATCCGTGCTGGTGCGCTTCAAGGGCAAGCGTCGCCCGGGCATCACCCTGCGTGACCTGGTCCACGCCATCCCGCTGTACGCCATCAAGCAGGGCCTGCTGACCGTCGACAAGTCCAACAAGAAGAACGCCTTCTCCGGCCGCATTCTGGAAATCGAAGGTCTGGAAGATCTCACCGCAGAGCAGGCCTTCGAGCTGTCTGACGCCTCTGCCGAGCGCTCCGCCGCAGGCTGCACCATCACGCTGTCCGACGAAAGCGTGACCGAGTACCTGACGTCCAACATCACCCTGCTCAAGTGGATGATCGCCAACGGTTACGGCGATGCCCGTACCATCGAGCGTCGTATCGCCGGCATGGAAGAGTGGCTGGCCAACCCGAGCCAGATGCGTGCCGACAAGGACGCGGAATACGCCGAGATCATCGAGATCGACCTCGACGAGATCGATCAGCCGGTGCTGTGTGCCCCGAACGACCCGGACGATGCGCGTCTGCTGTCCGACGTGGCCGGCCAGAAGATCGACGAGGTCTTCATCGGCTCGTGCATGACCAACATCGGTCACTTCCGTGCCGCCGGCAAGCTGCTCGAGAAGCAGCCGGCCGGTAGCCTGAAGACCAAGCTGTGGTTGGCACCGCCGACCAAGATGGACCAGCACCAGCTGACCGCCGAAGGCTATTACGGCATCTACGGCCGTGCCGGCGCGCGCATGGAAATGCCGGGCTGCTCACTGTGCATGGGTAACCAGGCACGTGTGGCTGCCAAGTCCACCGTGGTGTCCACCTCCACGCGCAACTTCCCGAACCGTCTGGGCGACGGCGCCAACGTCTTCCTGGCGTCTGCCGAACTGGCCGCCATCGCCGCGGTCATCGGTCGTCTGCCGAGCGTCGAGGAGTATCAGGGCTACATGGGCGAATTCGATGCCATGGCCGGCGAGATCTATCGTTACCTGAACTTCCATGAGATCGAAGAGTTCCAGAATGCCGCCTCCAACGTGATTCCGGTCACTCAGGAAGCCTGATCAGGCGAGGCGCCGGGCTCCAATGTCCGGCGCCTCTCTGGACCGCAGCCGTCACTGGTCACGCCAGAGCTGCCAGCGAGACAACGAAACGGGCCGCCCCATCAGGGACGGCCCGTTTTTTCATGCCTGGCGTTCTCGCCCGCCGCCCGAGACGGCCTGACGACCTGCTCGGCCTAGAACTTGTAACCGACAGAGGCCGTGAAGGCATCTACCTGATAGTCGCTGTCGAAGTCATAACGCTCGTATTCGGCACGGATCAGGAACGGATCGAGATTGACCTGGGCACCGGCACCATAGACCGGGTCGAAGCCGTCATTGTCCTTCAGGTCGACACTGGAATCGCCCAGATTGCCGTCGACATCGGTTTCCCACTTGGCCATGCCCGCCTTGGCGAACAGCGAGAAGTACTGGCCGATCGGCAGGATACCCACCACGTTGACGCCGTAGGCCTTGGACTTGAGATCGGTATTGCCGAAGTCATTGCCCTTGAGCTGAACGGTCCCGAGGTCCGTATAGAAGGCTTCGGTGGCGAAGTACGGGTTGTACTGATAGCCCACGAAGGCCTTGTAGACGTTGTCGTCATCATCCACGTCGAAGTCATCGCTGCCGGAGTCGATGAAATCGCCGGCCTCATCGGAATCATCGTTCTTCAGGCTGGAAAAACCGGTACCGGCACCGATATAGAGCCCTTCGGTGGCATTGCCTGCCGCCTGGGCGTGTCCACTGAGCGCCAGAGCGAGAGCGGCGAAGGAAACGGTGGCCAACGGGGCGGCCAGAAGACGTGACTTGCTCATGTGTTGCTCCTTGATCCAATGGGCGGCACAGGCGGATACCTGCCAGAGGCAGTCTGGTTCAACGTCGCCTGCCATGGGTGCAGGAGCATCGTGGTAGATATCGAACGGTGTTTCAAGAGTGGCGTTTTCACTACTTCCCACGTCGCCAGTCAGCAACATGCCCTCGTGACCCTCCCGTCCCTCGCTTGCACGCGCCCGAGGCCCGCTTAGCCCTTCGCACAGGTGCAAAGCCTTGGCGTATCGGGCATTCTCGACGTTGTGGCATTGCAGCAATCGCCAGCGCTCCGTCCCCAAGCGACCCTCACCGGGCCGCCCAGCACAAGGAATCCGACATGACGCACTCCCTCTCCACCCCCGATCTCTGCGATGAGTTCCCTGATGTGCAAGTCCTCGAGCCCCTGTTCATCAACTACGGCGGCGTCGAGTCCTTTGGCGGCGAAGTCGTGACCATCAAGTGCTTCGAGGACAACTCGCTGGTCAAGGCGGCGGTCGCGGAACCCGGTGCAGGGCGCGTGCTGGTCGTCGATGCCGGTGGCTCGATGCGCTGCGCCATGCTGGGCGACATGCTCGCCGAGCAGGCCGCCAAGAGCGGCTGGGCCGGCGTGATCATGTATGGCTGCATCCGTGATGTCGACGAGATCCACGCCACCCAGCTCGGCGTGCAGGCACTCGGCTGCTATCCGCGTCCCAGCATCAAGCGTGGCGAAGGCCAGCGCGATATCCCGGTCACCTTTGCCGGTGTCACCATCGTGCCGGGCGACTTCCTCTATGCCGACAACAACGGCATCGTCACCTCGAAGGAAGCGCTGATTCGCACCCAGCCGACGCCCTGACCGGTTCCCGACCACCGGTCGAACCGTTCAAGCCCCCAATTAAAACGCCCCCGCAACCGTTCTGGCTGCGGGGGCGTTTTCCTGTCAGTCGTGTCTGTCTCAGCGCACGCTGACCGGCTCACCTGCTGCAGTGTCCTGGCGCTCGGCGACCGCATCATCGGCACGCGCGAAGCGATCCACCACGGCGGCGCAGGCCGCGTCACCGGTGATGTTGAGCGCGGTACGCGTCATGTCGAAGATACGATCCAGCGCGAACAGCAGCGGCAGGCCCTCGATGGGAATGCCGGCCGCCAGCAGCACGGCAACCACCAGGAACGACGGCCCCGGCACGCCAGCCTGACCGATGGCACCCAGGGTTGCGGTGAACACGATGGCGGCGTAGGCGGAGAAGCCGAGATCGACGTTGAAGACCTGGGCGAAGAACATCGCCACCAGCCCGTAATAGATGGCGTTGCCGCTCATGTTGATGGTCGCGCCCAGCGGCAGCACGAAGGCCGTCGTGGCATTCTTCAGGCCCAGCTCCTTCTCGCAGACTTCCATGTTGACCGGCAGGGTCGCCATGGAGGACGCAGTGGACAGCGCGACGGCCTGCGGCTTCTTCATCACCGACAGGAAGCGACCCAGCGGCACGTCAGAGCCGAACTTGACCACCAGCGGGTAGAACACGAAGCCATAGATGAGGATGGCGCCCATGTAGACGAGGAACAGCTTCATCACCAGGGTCAGCACATCGAAGCCGAAGGTGCCGACGGCATCCGCCATCAGACCGAAGACGCCGATCGGCGCGATCAGCATCACCACATTGATCATCCACACGAAGGCCTCGATGACGGTATTCAGGCCTTCGATCAGCGGCTTGCCACGCTCGCCGGTCTTGGACAGGCCAATGCCGAGAAACAGGCAGAACACCAGAATCTGCAGGATGTTGGCATCGGTGAGTGCGCCGAAGATATTGGTCGGCACCATGCCCAGAATGGTATCCATCACGCCCGGCACGCTGCCCTTGTCGGCGTAGGCGTTGGAGAACATGCCCTTGGCGCTTTCCAGATCCACCCCACTGCCCGGCTGGAACACATGCCCCATCACCAGCGCCAGCATCACCGCCACGGCTGAGGTGAGCATGAAGAAGGCGAAGGTGGAGAGACCGATCTTGCCGGCAGAAGGGCTATCGCCCAGATTGGCGGCTCCCGACACGATGGAGACCGCGATCAGCGGTACCACCAGCATCTTGATCAGGTGAATGAAGAGCTCACCGAGTGGCGCGAACATCGCGGCGCTCTCGCCCATGTAAGCGCCTACACCAGCGCCCAGTATCATGGCGATGACTACCTGGACGCCGATGTTCTTCCATAAAGACTGTTTCACGTTACGACTACCTTGGATTGTGTCTGAAAGGTCGGTTGTTGCGTGCCACCGCATTGCTGGCTACCGGTGAGGCCTGCCGTCATGGTCACCATGGATGCATGGTCACCATGGATTCATAGCCACCATGGATATTGTGGTCAGCGGGGTGGCTGGGATTATAAATGACTGCCTTTTCCACACGAGGCAGGATGATCATCATTTAGTCGCGGATTCGAGATCATTTTGTTGCTATTTGTTACGAACTGACATGCTTCTGCCGGTTTCTACACCATTGGTCTAGTGTCGCGAGCTGACCATCCATTCAGTTTTCGGGCGAGAAAATGAAAAGCGCCCACCGCACATGATGTGCAGTGGGCGCTAGATCAGCCGGCGACTGGCGCCAGCATCTGGTAGTACGCCAGCTTAGGGCCTCTCACTGGGTCAGATACCGAGGCTGAGCATCACATCCGCTCGCGAGCGGGATCAGGCCAGTTCCTTGTCCGCCAGCATGAACCAGGTTTCCAGCACGGAATCCGGGTTGAGGGAGACGCTGTCGATGCCCTCTTCCATCAGCCACTTGGCCAGCTCCGGATGATCCGACGGCCCCTGGCCGCAGATGCCGACGTACTTGCCCTGCGCCTTGCAGGCGCGGATCGCCATCGACATCAGCTGCTTGACCGCCGGGTTACGCTCATCGAAGAGGTGAGCGACGATGCCGGAGTCGCGATCCAGCCCCAGGGTCAGCTGGGTCAGGTCGTTGGACCCGATGGAGAAGCCATCGAAGTGCTCGAGGAACTGATCCGCCAGCAGCGCGTTGGTCGGCAGCTCGCACATCATGATGACGCGCAGACCGTTCTCGCCACGCACCAGGCCATTCTCGCCCAGCAGCTTGATGACCTGCTCCGCCTCGCCGGTGGTACGCACGAAGGGCACCATGATCTCGACGTTGGTCAGCCCCATCTCGTCACGCACACGCTTGAGGGCACGGCATTCGAGATCGAAGCAGTCGCGGAAGGTGTCGGACACGTAGCGCGAGGCGCCACGGAAGCCCAGCATCGGGTTCTCTTCGCCCGGCTCGTACATCTTGCCGCCGATCAGGTTCTCGTACTCGTTGGACTTGAAGTCCGACATGCGCACGATGACCTTCTGCGGGTGGAAGGCGGCCGCCAGGGTGGAGATGCCCTCGACCAGCTTGTCGACATAGAAGTCGACCGGACTTGCGTAGCCGGCGGTACGCGCATCGATGGTCTGCTGCAGGTCGATGGGCAGGGTGGCGTAGTCAAGCAGCGCCTTGGGGTGCACGCCGATCATGCGGTTGATGATGAACTCGAGACGCGCCAGGCCCACACCGGCATTCGGCAGACGCGAGAAGCTGAAGGCGCGGTCCGGGTTGCCGACGTTCATCATGATCTTGAACGGAATCTCCGGCATCTCGTTGACGCTGGTGACGGTGCGGTCGAAGTTGAGGATGCCGTCATAGACATGCCCGGTATCGCCTTCGGCGCAGGAGACCGTCACTTCGCGGCCTTCGGCGAGCACCGAGGTGGCATCGCCACAGCCGACGACGGCCGGAATGCCCAGCTCACGCGCGATGATCGCCGCGTGGCAGGTACGGCCGCCACGGTTGGTGACGATGGCGGAAGCGCGCTTCATGACCGGCTCCCAGTCCGGATCGGTCATGTCGGTGACCAGCACGTCGCCGACCTGCACCTTGTCCATCTGCTCCGGGTTGTCGATCACGCGCACTGCGCCCTGGCCAATACGCTGGCCGATGGCACGTCCGGTGACCAGAGTGCGGCCCTTCTCGCGCAGCTGGAAGCGCTCGAGGTTGCCGCCCTCTTCCTGGCTGACGACCGTTTCCGGACGCGCCTGGACGATGTAGAGCTTGCCGTCGTCACCATCACGCGCCCATTCGATGTCCATCGGACGCTGGTAGTGCTTCTCGATGATCATGGCCTGGCGCGCCAGTGCCTCGACATCGGCATCACTGATGCAGAAACGATGACGCTCCGGCACCGGCACGTCGACGGTCGCCACGGAACGCCCGGCGCTGGTGTCGTCGGTGTAGACCATCTTGATCAGCTTGGAGCCCAGGTTGCGGCGCAGTACCGCCGGGCGGCCGGCGGCCAGCGTGGTCTTGTGGACGTAGAACTCGTCAGGATTGACCGCGCCCTGCACCACGGTCTCGCCCAGACCCCAGGAGCCGGTGACGAAGACGGCGTCGCGGTAGCCGGATTCGGTGTCCAGGGTGAACATCACGCCGGAAGCGGCCGTCTCGGAGCGCACCATCTTCTGTACGCCGGCAGACAGCGCGACCAGTGAGTGATCGAAGCCCTTGTGCACGCGGTAGGAGATGGCGCGGTCGTTGAACAGTGACGCGAACACCTCGTGAACCGCACGCTTGATGTTGTCGAAGCCTTCGATGTTGAGGAAGGTTTCCTGCTGACCGGCGAAGGAGGCATCCGGCAGATCTTCCGCGGTGGCGGAGGAGCGCACGGCAACCTTCAAATTCGGGTGCCTGGCCTGCAGCTCGGCATAGGCACGTTCCATCTCGGCCTCGAAGGCCGGCGGCAGCGGCGTATCGATGATCCACTGACGAATCTCGGCACCGACGCGCGCCAGTTCGACCACGTCATCCACATCGAGAGCATCGAGGGCGGCATTGATACGCTTGTCGAGGCCTTCGTGAGCCAGAAACTCGCGATAGGCAAAGGAGGTAGTCGCAAAGCCGCCGGGCACGGTGACACCGGCATCGGCCAGATTGGAGATCATCTCACCGAGCGAGGCGTTCTTGCCGCCAACGCGATCAACATCGTTCATGCCGAGCTGATCGAAATCGACGACGTATTCGGATGTGGCTTGCTGTGACAAGGGAACCCCCTGGTACCAATGGATGGAAACGAATGACCGATGGAGGACGTTGAACCGCCTTCCGCTCAGCAATGACGCCACCCTAACAAGCTCTCTCTAGTATTAGCCATTGGTCTAACCGGCTAGTCAGTGGAGGAGGACTACAACCCTGAGACTGTTTCAGGCGTTCTGTCGCCATCGTCGCCGAACATGTCGACAAGCCAGAAACGGCCGCTACAGGAATGTAGTCATGGGCCGCTTTGCCGGAGAACGGGAACACGAGATTTCCCATATCGCACCACTGGCCATCCGCCGGATATTGCAAGCACGACAGTGAACGCCGACACTTGGGACTTCACGAGACGACACCCTGCGCCGGGTTGTGTCTTCGATTCGTTCTTCACGAGTGCCCGTCATGACCCGAACCGCCTTCTTCATTTCCGATGGAACCGGTATCACCGCCGAGACACTGGGACGCAGTCTGCTGGCCCAGTTCGAGAACACCGACATCCGCATGGTGACCAAGCCCTACATCGACTCCTCCGAGAAGGCCACGGCGCTGGTCAAGGCCATCGAGAGCGCCCACGCCACGGACGGTGAGCGCCCCATCATCATCGACACCATCGTCGATCAGGACATCCGTGACATCATCTCGGAATCCTCCGGTTTCAAGGTCGACATCTTCTCCACCTTCCTCAAGCCACTGGAAGAGGAGCTGGATACCCACTCGTCCTACAGCGTCGGCAAGACCCACTCCATCGGTCAGGATGATGTCTACATGAACCGCATCGATTCGGTGCATTTTGCCCTCGACAACGATGATGGAGCGCGCACCCACCAGTACGACAAGGCCGACGTCATCCTCATCGGCGTCTCACGCTGCGGCAAGACCCCGACCTCGCTGTATCTGGCCTTGCAGTTCGGCATCCGCGCGGCCAACTACCCGCTGACCGAGGATGATCTCGACGAATCCGGCACCCTCAAGATGCCGGCGTCACTGGCGCAATATCGCCACAAGCTGTTCGGACTGACCATCGACCCGCGCCGCCTGGCTGCCATCCGTACCGAGCGTCGCCCCAACAGTCGCTACTGCTCGATCGACCAGTGTCTGCAGGAAGTCGAGCAGACCGAGGCGCTGTTCCGCCGCTCCAAGGTGCCCTACATCGATACCACGCGCTTCTCGATCGAAGAGATCTCGACGCGCATGATCGCCGAGACCGGCCTGGCACGCCGCTTCTCACCGCGCTGATACCCGGCGCTACGTTACGCCCCCAACAACACACATCGACCACAACAACCCCCTACTCACGCAGGAAGTCTCCCCATGTTCCACACCAACCACTACTTCGACGGCCAGGTGGCCTCCATCGCCTTCCAGAGCGCAGATCTGCCTGCCACGGTCGGCGTGATGGCCATCGGCGAATTCGTGTTTTCCACCAGCCAACGCGAATACATGACCCTGATCAGCGGCGACATGCAGGTACTGCTGCCGGGTGCGGAAGAGTGGTACCAGCTTGCCGCCGGGGAAAGCTTCATCGTCGAAGCCAACCAGAGCTTCGAGGTGCGCACCACGGTCGAGTCCGCCTATCTGTGCAAGTACGAAGACGCTTAAGGCACTGGGAATAAGCCGCCTAAGGCACTGGGAATAAGCCGCCTGAGGCACTGGGCAACAGCCGCCCAAGGCACTGAAAGCCAGACATGAAGAAGCCGCCGTGCCCTCAAGCACGGCGGCTTCTTTCGTCACGACGACTGCTTCTCGATATCAGGCTCAGACGCGTCGCCTGAGCACGGAGCGCAGCGCCAGATAACTGATACCGCCCATCAGCAGATAGCTTGCCGCCACCCCGGCAAAGATACCGACCACACCGTGAAGAGCCCCCCCAAGCCAGGCCAATGGCACCAGCAGAGCGAACAGTCGCACCAGCGAGAGTGTCATCGCCCGGCGTGGCTCGTGCAGCGCATTGAGGCTGGAATTGGCGAGGATGATCACGCCCTGGGCGCCGAGTGCGGCGGGAATCAGCCACAGGTAGGTGACCACCAGCTGCGCGACTTCCGGGCTTTCAGCGAAGCGCGCCGCGATCCACTCACCGCCAAGCCCCAGCCCCAGCCAGACCGCCAGCTGCCAGACGAGAATGAAGCCGAGTATGCCGTGGATGGCTCGCCATACCCGCCGGTGCTGCCCGGCACCATCGTTCTGGCTGATGAAGGGTGACAGCGTCATCGAGAGTGCCAGCACCAGAATCAGCGCCAGTGACTCGATGCGTGAACCGATGCCATAGGCCGCGACGGCGGCATGACCATGCTGACTGACGATCCGCGTGACCAGCGCCGTGGCGATCGGCGTCATCACGCTGGTCATGGCCGCAGGCAGGCCGATGGCCCCCACTTCTCGCCATGAGGTGATCAGACGTGTCAGCGACAGCTGATGCAGATCCAGCCGCGCGCGCAGCAATGGCAATGCCAGCAAGCCCAGCGTCATCGCCAGCCACGACAGCACCGTGGCCAACGCCGCCCCCGCAACGCCCATGCCCTGCCAATCTCCGATGCCGAAGATCAGCAGCGGGTCGAGCAGCGCATTGAGACCCCCTGCCGCCGCCATCACCAGCGAGGGCACCAAGGTATTGCCCTCGGCGCGCAGCACGCTGCCCAGCACGCGTGGCAGCAACACGAAGGGCGCCCCGAAGTACCACACCTGCATGTAGTCCTGGATGTGCGGCATCAGGGTGTCATCGGCCCCCAGCAGCCCGAACAGCGGCCCGATGCTGACAAGCCCCGCCACGATCATCATGACGCCCAGCAGCAGCCCCAGCAGACTGGCATCCGTGGCCCGCGCCTTGACCGTCTCGAACTCGCCACGCCCGAGCCTGCGTCCCACCACGGCGGTGGTGCCGATGGACAGACCGATGGCGATGCTGATGACGGCAAAGGTCACCGGAAAGGTGAAGGTGACCGCCGCCAGCTCCGCGGTGCCCAGCTGGGCGATGAACCAGGCATCCACCAGGTTGAACAGCATCATGGTGACGATGCCGCCGATCACCGGCCCCGTCATGCGGGCAAGCGTCGAGGCGATCGGATCACGCAGCAGATCACGCCGACCACGCGGGGACGGGTTTCTGGCAGAGGAAGAGGACGTGGGGTTGGCAGGCTCAGGCATGCAGGCTCCGGACAGTAAACGGCCCCGTCAGGCGAGCTGCCTGCGGGGCCATCGGGGGCTATCGATCGTACGATCTGTCGTGCAATCCGTCGTGCAGGACGGGCACAGTGTAAGACATCCGCGCGGCGAGAGCAGTTCCCTTGCGGCTCAGGGGCTGCAAACCGGACTAGTTGCCCTGCATGAAGGGCGAGATGACTTCGCCTCCCGACTCACGCCAGGCCGCGAAGCCACCCCCGAGATGGGCGGCCGGCCCGAATCCCATGTCCTTGAGCGACTTGGTGGCCAGCGCCGAGCGCAGTCCGCCGGCGCAGAACAGCACATAACGTCCCTCACGGGCGAAATCGGCACGGTGATAGGGCGAAGCCGGGTCGACCCAGAACTCCAGCATGCCGCGTGGCGCATGGATGGCCCCGGGAATGCGGCCTTCCCGCTCCAGCTCACGCACATCGCGGATATCCACCAGGATCAGGGGTGTACCGCCTGCGCGAGACTCCTCCAGCGCCTGACGCAGCGCCTCAGGCGACAGGGTGTCGATCTCCTTCTCGGCCGCTGCCACCAGCTCACTGACCGGTCGAATCATGGGGTCCTCCTTGCAGATGATATCGTCCTGATGATGCATGCCACTCACCGCCTGCGTGACACCTCACACATCCGCCTCGCCGCAACGATAGAAACGCTGGATGCTCGAGAAATCGAGACGTCCCGCACCCTGGGCGGCATGCTGGGCGAACAGGTTACGCGCCTGGGAGCCCATTGGCACTGCCGATTTCGAGCCCAGCGCCATTTCCCAGGCAAGGCCGAGATCCTTGGCCATCAGGTCCACCAGGAAGCCGCCCTGATAGTCGTTGGACGCAGGTGCCGCCTCCATCACCCCGGGCCAGGGGTTGTAGACGTTGAGCGCCCAGTTGCCGCCGGAGGACTGCTTCATCACCTCCGAGAGCACGGCCGGGTCCAGTCCGTTCTTGACCCCCAGCGCCAGCGCCTCGGCGGTGCCGCTCATCAGGATGCCCAGCAGCATGTTGTTGCAGATCTTGGCGACCTGACCGCTGCCGGCCGGGCCGGCATGGAACAGATTCTTGCCCATCACTTCCAGCAGCGGCACGGCACGCGCATAGCCGTCGGCCTCACCACCGACGATGAAGCTCAGGGTGCCGGCACGTGCGCCACCGACCCCGCCCGACACCGGGGCGTCCATGAAGGTGATGCCACGCTCGGCGGCATGGCGAGCGACCAGACGTGCATCATCCGGCGCGATGGTCGAGGCGTCGATCACCAGTACCGAAGCGTCGAGTGTCGCCAAGAGGCCACCCTCGCCGTCTTCCTTGTCACCCAGATAGAGCTTTCGCACGTGCTGCCCCGCCGGCAGCATGCTGATGACGACGTCAACGCCCTCTGTCGCCTGGCGTGGCGACTCGGCGCGTGAGGCACCCGCCTCGACCAGCTGGCTCATGGCCGACTCGACCAGATCGAAGACCTTCACCTCATGGCCGGCCTTGACCAGATTGAGGGCCATGGGGCCGCCCATGTTGCCGAGCCCGATGAAACCGATGGATGTCATGGCAATGCTTCCTCGTGAACAGGTTCTTGTTGTCATTGGCGTCCGGCGGCATGTCCGCACCTGCCGCCCGTGCTGAAAAGCGCGCTTACAGATCCATCAGCGGATGCTCGTCCTCTTCCCACAGCGGCGCGAAGAAGCCGTCGATGTATTCCTCGGAGACCTGCGCGATCGAGGCATAGGCCCACTGCGGCTGTCTGTCCTTGTCGATCAGCAGGGCGCGCACTCCTTCGGCAAGCTCGGTGCCCATGCAGCAGCGCACCGACAGGGTCAGCTCGTCGCGGAAGGCTTCCGCCAGCGAGGAGTGGCGATGGCGTGCCAGCATGCGAAATACCAGATGCGGGGAACTGGGGCAGCCGGCTTCCAGACGCTCGCGATTGGCGTTCAGCCATGCATTGCAGTCACTGCGCGCCTGGGGATCATCGAGGATCCGCTGACAGGCCTTCAGCACTTCGCGCCCGGCGACCAGCTGCTGAAGATGATCAAAGAGCGGCATGACCTGTCCCGGCGGCGCCAGCTCACGGCGCTCGAACTCGCTCAGCACCTGGCTCAGATGACGCGACGGATGACGCCCGAATTCCCCCTCGCACAGCGCCTGCTTGAGCGCCTCGCGCTGCGCGTCGGGAATCAGACGTGTGGCAAGCCCGAGATCCAGCGCATCGCGGGCATTCAGCTGCGCGCCGGTCACTCCCAGATACTCGCCGATGCCACGCGGCAGGCGATTGAGCAGCCAGCTGGCCCCGACATCCGGGTACAGGCCGATGCTGACCTCCGGCATCGCCAGCCGTGAGCTTTCGGTGACCACGCGCTCGCAACCGCCGGCGAACAGCCCCATGCCGCCGCCCATCACGATGCCGCCGCCCCACACCAGCAGCGGCTTGGGGAAGGTATGCAGCCGGTGATCGAGCCGGTATTCCGCGGTGAAGTAGCGCGTGGCGAAGAAATCCTCCAGCGCTTCAAGAGGGTCTGCGCCTTCGCTGGCAGGCGCCGTGGTCATCGCCTGATAGAGCGCCACGATATCGCCACCGGCACACAACGCACGCTCGCCGGCGCCTTCCAGCCACACCATGGCGATGCTGCTGTCCAGCTCCCAGGCATCCAGCTGGGCCTCGATGCGCTCGATCATGGCCAGCGACAGCGCATTCAGCGAGCGCGGCGCATTCAGGCGCATGATACCCAGCTGCTTGCCGTCGCGGGCGCGACGCGTCTCGAACACCACGGGCGCCTCGACATCGGTCGCGGCCTTGGCAGTGACACCTTCTATCTGGCTCATGAGCGCCCTCCTCCCTTCACCTCTTTCTGATGCGAGACCCACTGCGGTGCACGCTTCTCCAGGAAGGCACTCACGCCCTCCTTCTGGTTGGGGTCATCGAACAGCTCGACGAACAGCTCGCGTTCCATGCGCAGGCCATCGCTCATGCCGCGATGGCGAGATGACATGATCAACGCCTTGCAGCGCGCCACCGCACTCGGGCTCTGGTTGGCGACGCTCTCGGCCATCGCCAGCGCGCGCTCCAAGCTCTGGCCGGTCTCGACCACCTCTTCGGCCAGCCCGATGCGGCCGGCGGTCTCGGCATCCACCTGCTCACCACACAGGATCATGCGCTTGGCCCAGCCCTCCCCGACCAGCCACGGCAGGTGCTGGGTGCCGCCCGCGCACGGCAGCAGACCGACCTTGGCCTCCGGCAGCGCCAGTTTCGCCTGACGCTCGACGATACGGATATCGCAGGCCAGCGCGCATTCAAGCCCACCGCCCATCGCGTAGCCGTTGACGGCGGCAATCGTCACGCCGGGGAAGTTGGCCAGCCGCTCGAAGGCCAGCCCGAAGCGGCGCGCCATGGTGGCGGCCACGCCCTTGTCACCGTCGGCGAAGGTCTTGAGATCGGCGCCGGCGGAGAAGAACCTGTCGCCCTCACCGGTAATCACCACCGCACTGACGCTGCCATCGCCCTCCAGCTCATCGAGCAACTGCTCCAGCTCGATCAAGGACGCCTCCGTCCAGGTGTTGGCCGGCGGATTGTTGATGGTGACACGGGCGATATGACGATCCTTCTCGAGAACGAGGCATGGCCCTTGATTGGATGACATCACGTAACTCCCTGAAAAGGTGGTAACCACTGACGAATTGAAGTGGAGGCGCCGTTACGCCAGCGACTCGATCATCCCCGGCGTCAGAAGACGGCGCGCGATGATCAGACGCATGATCTCGTTGGTGCCTTCCAGAATCTGGTGCACACGGGTGTCCCGCACCAGCCGCTCCAACGGGTACTCGCGGATATAACCGTAGCCGCCATGCAGCTGGAGTGCCTGATTGCAGACCTCGAAGCCCATGTCGGTGGCAAAGCGCTTGGCCATCGCACAGTGGGCGCTGGCCTCGCCGTCACCCTCATCGAGCTTGAAGGCCGCCAGTCGCACCAGGGTGCGTGCGGCGGTCAGTTCGGTGGCCATGTCGGCCAGCTTGAACTGCAGGGCCTGGAACTGCGCCAGCTCGCGCCCGAACTGCTTGCGCTCGCCGAGATAATCCCGCGACAGCTCCAGCGCCTTCTGGGCCGCGCCCAGCGAGCAGGTGGCGATGTTGATGCGTCCGCCATCCAGCGCCTTCATCGCGAAACGGAAGCCCTCGCCCTCCTCGCCCAGACGATTGCCCGCCGGGACCCGCACGCGATCGAAGCTCACCAATCGGGTCGGCTGGCTGTTCCAGCCCATCTTGTCTTCCTTCTTGCCGTAGCTGATGCCGTCGGCATCCGCTGGCACCACGAAGGCCGAGATACCCGCCGCGCCGCTGTCCGGCTCGCCGGTGCGCGCCATCACCACCAGCACGTCCGTCGCCCCGGCACCGGAGATGAACATCTTGGAGCCACTCAGGTAGTAATCATCGCCGTCACGCTCGGCGCGGGTGCGCAGGCTGGCGGCATCACTGCCGCTGCCCGGCTCGGTCAGGCAGTAGGAGCCGAGCTTGTCGCCCGCCACCATCGCCGGCACCCACTGCTCGCGGCACTCGTCACTGGCGAAGCTCGCGATCATCCAGCCGACCATGTTGTGGATGGTGATGTAGGCGGTGGTCGAGATGCAGCCGGTGGCCAGCTGCTCGAGAATGATGGAGCTGTCCAGACGCGGCAGGCCAAGGCCGCCGTGCTCCTCGGGGACATAGAGCCCCATGAAGCCCGCCTCACCCGCCTTCTTCAGCGTCTCGATGGGGAAATGGGCCGTGGCGTCCCACTCGGCGGCATGCGGGGCAAGCTCGGCATCCGCGAAGGCACGCGCGCCCTCCTGCAGGGCACGCTGGTCATCGGTCAGCGAAAAGTTCATGCAGCTGCCTCCTGTTGTCCTTGTTCTTTATCTCCAGGCCCGCCGAGTCCTCGGCGGGCTTGTGAAGAGAGCCATCAGCGGTCTTGTGAAGAGAGCCATCAGCGCATCTGAATGGAGAAGTTGGGCTGATTGCCCTCGGCCGGCGCATCATCGAACCAGCGCGCCGTCACCGTCTTGGTCTCGGTATAGAAGCGCACCGCCTGCTTGCCATAGGCATGCAGATCGCCGAAGAAGCTGCCGCGCCAACCGGTGAAGGAGAAGAACGGCAGCGGCACCGGAATCGGCACGTTGATGCCGACCTGGCCCACCGCGATCTCGTTCTGGAAGCGGCGTGCCGCCCCGCCGGAGCGCGTGAAGATGGAGGTGCCGTTGCCGTAGGGGTTGTTGTTGATCAGCTCGATGGCCTCGGACAGATCCGCCGCCTCCATGCAGCACAGCACCGGCCCGAAGATTTCCTCGCGATAGAGCACCATCTCCGGCGTCACCTTGGAAAACAGGCACGGCCCCAGCCAGTTGCCGTCGGGATAGCCCGCCACCGAGATGCCGCGACCGTCCAGCAGCAGCTCGGCCCCTTCCTCGACTCCCTGCCCGATCCAGCCCGTCACGCGCTCCAGTGCCTGCGGCGAGATCAGCGGTCCGTAGCTGGCGCCCTTGTCATTCCAGGCACCGGGGCGCACCTCGGCCAGCGCATCACGCACCCGCGCGATCAAGGCCTTCGAATCACCGACGAAGACCGCCACCGAGATCGCCATGCAGCGCTGACCCGCCGCACCGACACTGGCCCCGACCAGCGCATTCACCACCTGGTCCGCCGGAGCGTCCGGCATGATCACCATGTGGTTCTTGGCACCCGCGAAGCACTGGGCGCGCTTGAGGTTGTCAGTGGCGGTACGATAGATGTGCTGCCCCACCGGTACCGAACCGACGAAGCTCACGGTGCGCGGTGTCTCGTGGGCCAGCAGGTGATTGACCTGATCGCGCCCGCCCTGCACCACGGTCAGGATGCCCTCGGGCGCTCCCGCTTCCATGAACAGCTCCGCCAGACGCAGCGTGGTCAGCGGTACCTGCTCGGAAGGCTTGAGCACGAAGGCATTGCCGCAGGCGATGGACAGCGGGAACATCCAAAGCGGTATCATGGCGGGGAAATTGAACGGCGTGATCCCCAGGCAGACGCCCAGCGACTGGGTCACGGAGTAGCTGTCGATGCCGGTGGCGACGTTCTCCACCGTCTCGCCCATCAGCAGACTCGGAATGTTGGCGGCATGCTCGACCACCTCGATGCCGCGCCAGACATCGCCCTTGGCGTCCTCGAAGGTCTTGCCCAGCTCATGGGAGATGATCTCGGCCAGCTCGTCATGGTGCTGCTTGAGCAGATGCTGATAGCTGAGCATCAGACGGGCACGGGTCGGCACCGGGGTGTTGCGCCAGCGCTGGAAGGCCTGCTCGGCATGCACCAGCGCCTCGTCCAGTTCGCTGAGCGGCGTCAGTGGAACACGCGCCACTTCAGCGTTGGTAGCCGGGTTGGTCACGCTCAGGTGCTGATCGGCGGCGCTTGCGACAAACTGGCCATTGATCAGCTGTGGCAATACCAGTGGTGCGCTGTCACCGGCGACGACGGCGCGCAGTCGTGACAGCAACTCAAGCGAGCCATTTGCGGACGTGAGGGTAGTCGAAGACATGACGTGGCATTCCTGTGTCTGTTGTTATTGGGTGAAGGACGGCGTGTCAGCAGAGCCGGAGACGTCAGCCAGAGCCATCTTGCCGAAAGCGGCAAGCCGACATTGCGATCTGACTCAACCTAGCATCTGCTTGGTTGGCTGCAAATACTATTACCCTTTACGTTAACGTAAACAATGCTAGTCTGTAGAAAATTCACGGCCAGACGCCGCTGGCATCCACTGCGCAGAGGGGCATGCCATCTCCTCGGCGCACACAGCATTCGGAGCGGCAGTGCCCATGACGGATACGATGATTACCTCAACGCCTGACACCCAGAACCCGACAGCCTCCGAGAGTCCGGACGATGGCGTCGGCATGGAAGGCCTGCTGAGTGCCACCAGCACCAGCGACGCCATTCGCCCGACCCAACGCACCTGGAGCATCGGCGAGCTGGCACGTCATTTCGACGTGACCACACGCACCATCCGCTTCTATGAGCAGGAAGGCCTGCTGCATCCCCAGCGACGCGGCCAGACGCGCATCTATCACGACAAGGACCGCGTGCGCCTCAAGCTGACGCTGCGCGGCAAGCGGCTGGGATTCTCGCTGGCCGAGATTCGCGAGGTGGTGGATCTCTACGATGCCGCGGATGGCGGCGGCGAGAAGCAGCTCACGAGGCTGCTCGACATCCTGGCCGAGAAACGTGAAGGACTGGAGCGCCAGCTGCGCGACCTCACCGCCATGCAGCGCGAGCTGGACGATGTCGAGACGCGGGCGCGGGAAGCGCTGGCCCGCCTGACGACACACGGATGATGCGCGACCCCCGTCACTCTCTTCCAACACCTTTGAGAGCATCACGACAGCAAGATCGATAACGACAACAAGCACCATGACATTCACGCCGCCGCCTCCTGGCGGCGTGACCGCCCGCCGGGCGGCTCCCCCTGATACGCCTTGCCACACCAATAACAACCAGGGACACAGGACAACGCCATGTCACAGGACGCCATTGCCACACGCCAGTCTCTCAGCTATCTGAGCACCCCCTCCGACACTCCCTTGATGGGGGAAACCATCGGTGACTGTCTCGATCGCATCACCGCGCGCTGGCCCGAGCGCGATGCTCTGATCAGCCGTCATCAGGGGCTGCGTTACACCTGGGCCGAGCTGCATGCAGAGGTCGAGCGCGTGGCGCGCGGCCTGCTGGCGATGGGGATCGAGCGCGGCGACAGGGTCGGCATCTGGGCACCCAATCGCGCCGAGTGGACCTTGATCCAGTACGCCACCGCCAAGATCGGCGCGGTGCTGGTCAATCTCAACCCGAGCTATCGCGGCCATGAGCTGGCCTATGCGCTCAAGCAGTCCGGCGCGGCGACGCTGATCTTCCAGGCACGCTTCAAGGCCTCGGACTACGTCGCGATCCTCGAGGAGCTGTTCCCTGAGGCCAGGGAGGCCCGCGGCCGTGATGGCATTCACAATGGCGCGCTGCCGGACCTCAGGCGTCTGGTCTGCTTCGAGGCCGAGGATGCCCTGCCCGGCATGCTCCACTGGCAGGATGTGCTGGGCGGCGCCGGAGAGGTCAGTCTCGAGACACTCCACGAGCTGCAGGCCAGCCTGACCTTCGATGACCCGATCAACATCCAGTACACCTCCGGCACCACCGGGGCCCCCAAGGGGGCCACGCTCTCGCATCACAACATTCTCAACAACGGCTTCTTCGTCGCCGAGCGCATGAATCTCACGGAGCACGACAAGCTGGTGATGCCGGTGCCGCTCTATCACTGCTTCGGCATGGTGATGGGCAATCTGGGCTGCCTGACCCACGGGGCGACGATCATCTACCCCGAGGCGGGCTTCGATCCGCTGGCCACGCTGCAGGCGGTCAGCGAGGAAGGCGTCACCGCGATGTTCGGCGTACCGACGATGTTCATCGCCGAACTCGAGCACCCGCGCTTTGACGAGTTTGATCTCTCCAGCCTGCGCACCGGCACCATGGCGGGTTCCATCTGCCCCATCGAGGTGATGCGCCAGGTCATCGAGCGCATGCACATGCGCGAGGTCACCATCGCCTATGGCATGACCGAGACCAGCCCGGTGAGTCTGCAGACCACCCGCGAGGCACCGCTGGACAAGCGTGTCTCCACCGTCGGCACCCTGCATCCCCATCTGGAGATCAAGATCGTCGACCCCGAGACAGGCCAGGTGGTCCCGCGCGGCGAGAAGGGCGAGCTGTGCACACGCGGTTACAGCGTGATGCTCGGCTACTGGAACAACCCGGACGCCACCGCCAAGGCCATCGACAGTGGCCGCTGGATGCATACCGGTGATCTCGCCACCCTCGATGAGGACGGTTACGTGACCATCGTCGGGCGCATCAAGGACATGATCATCCGCGGTGGCGAGAACATCTATCCCCGCGAGATAGAGGACTTCCTCTACACCCACCCTGCCGTATCGGACGTGCAGGTGATCGGCGTGCCCGATGAGCGCTATGGCGAGGAAGTGATGGCCTGGGTCAAGCTCAAGGAAGGCGAGCAGCTGGATGCCGAAGGCCTCAAGGCGTTCTGCCAGGGCAGAATCGCCCACTTCAAGGTGCCGCGCCATATCAAGTTCGTCGAGGAATTCCCGATGACCGTCACCGGCAAGATCCAGAAATTCAAGATGCGCGAAACCGCCACGGCGGAGCTGGGTCTCAAGGCATGAACGGACACCTCGGAGGGCCACGGAGAACACGCGCATGAGTCACGACACGCCGGGAGGCGATGACGCCTCCTCCGCTCGCCACCTGAGCACGGCCTGTGCCCAGGTGGCGCACTACGCGCCCCCTCGGCATCACGCGGCACTGGAGGAGGCACTCGAGGCATTGATCAAGGCGCATCCTGAGCCCGTCCTGCCGCCCTCGGTGCTGGCAGGGCTGGATCAGCTGCATCTGGGAGGCGCGGCCGGCAGCCGCGAGTTGCTGGCGATGGCGGCTCTCGAGACCCCCGAGGGCATGCCACTCGCGATTCTCGAGCCCGGTGCCGGGCTCGGCGGACTGGCACGCATGCTGGTCAGTCAACATGCCAGCGTCGGGCATCACGTCACCACGCTGGATCTCTCGGAGAGCCTCTGCCAGCTGGCCATCGCGCTCAACCGTGCCACCGGCCTGCGCGAGCGTATCCGAGTGCTGGAGGGCGACGCCTGCTATCCCGAGCTGCATCCCGCCCTGACGGGGCGACATGTCGACCGCATCCTGAGCCAGCACCTGCTGGTCCATCTGAGCGACAAGACCGACGTGTTGCGTCAGTGGCATGACTGCCTCAACGATGACGGCTATCTGGTGCTGCATGAGCCGGTGCTCAGCGTCCAGGCACAAGCCTTCCATGAGCGTCCGCAGCTGCCGGTGCCCTGGGCACTGACACCCCGCGCCGATCACCTGGCCAGCTGCGAGGAACTGCACGAGGCGATGGCCAACAGTGGTTTCGAGGTCGAGGCGCACGCCGAACTGACGCCTCAGGTGCTCGCCTGGCAGGCGCGGCGTCTGCGCACACCCTCCCCCGGCGCCCCCGGCCAGCCCCCACTCTCGCCCGTCCAGCGTGCCAGCCAGGCGCTGACACCGGAGCTGATCTTCGGGCCGCATTTCCCGACGATGCAGCACAATCTGGCCGAGGCGCTGGAGGCCGGCTGGCTGGAAGTGCACCTGTGGCGACTGCGCAAGCGCCGCCATCCATGACGGTGATGAGCCTGGAGGTTTCCCGCGCGAGGCCAGTGCGATACCGGCGTGAAAAAAATTAGAAAACACCGCTCGTAAATGACTGGCATCCACTGTCATCAACCGTTATTCTTGCCAGTACAGTCCCGTTCGGGGGATAAGCCGTTCGTTATCCGTCGTCATGCAAGAGGGTCTTCCTCACCATGATGACCGCACTGGAGCATGTCTTTCATTTCCATGTGCCAGTGCACAGTTTCCCGATGCTCGCGCACCGTTTCTCCGGGAATCTGTTCATCAAGGCGCTGATCTGATCAATCCGCGCCGACTGCATCAAAGATTCCCTCACGGGAAAACCGAAAGGGCCTCCATCTGGAGGCCCTTTTTTTGTCTGCTCGCTTTGTCTGCTCGTGCTGTCAGCTCGATTCCTGCCGGTGCGAGCCATTGATCCGACACGCCGTCCGTCAGCTCATCGGCACGGCATGGCGCACTGGATCAGCGAGCCCTCAGGCCTGCCAGGCGGCCAGTGCCGCGAGGTGATCCTGGCGCGCCTGGCCCGGCGTCACGGCCGCCAGCCGCACCCTGGTGCCCGGCACGCATTGGGCGAGCTGCGCGCAGGCCAGCGGCGTCAGTGCGCCAAGGCGCGGATAGCCGCCGATGGTCTGGCGATCATTGAGCAGGATGATCGGCTGGCCATCGGCGGGCACCTGTACCGCGCCCAGCGGAATGCCTTCGGAGACCATCCCGGCACCGTCACGCTCCAGACGCGGGCCGGTCAGACGCACGCCCATGCGATCCGCGCGACCATCCACCGCCCAGTCGCGGTTGAAGGCGCGAAAGAGGCTGTCGCCGCTGAATTCGGCAATCTGGGCGCCTACCACCAGCGCCAGTTCGAGCGCCTCGCCCTCCTCGGGGGTCAGCGACTGCTGCCATGCCTGTGCCGACGCCGGCAATTCGCGCAGCGACAGCTCATTGCCGGCCGCCGTCAGCACATCGCCGCTGGCCAGTGCATGGCCTTCGCCATCCAGCCCGCCCAGACCATCACGCACGGTACAGGCCGCACTGCCCAGCACCGGGGCGACATCCAGCCCACCCGGGAAGGCCAGATAGGCGCGCAGCCCGGCGACCGGACGCTCGAACTTGAGCACCTGCCCCGCCGTCACGGCGAAGACCTGCCCGGGCAGCAACGCCTCACCATCCAGTGTCGCCGCCAGATCAGCGCCACACAGCGCCAGCGTGCCCGCCTGCCCGACCTTGAGGGTCAGGCCGCCGCCCATGGTGATCTCGAGTCCCGGCGCATCCGGGGCATTGCCCAGCAGCCAGTTGGCCCAGCCCAGTGACACCCAGTCCGCTGCGCCGCCCTGGGTCACGCCCAGATGGCGGACACCCAGGCGTCCCGCATCCTGTACCAGTGCCAGGGCACCGCTGCGCTCGACGTCGAGTCTCACGCGCTTGTCGTTGTCGGCACTCATGCGCGCTCCTCCAACGGGGTGACATCGCCGCCCAGGCGAACGAATTCCTCTCGGCTCACGGAAACGAAACGCACGCGATCACCGGGCATGAAGCGACTGGACGGCTCACCGGCCTCGTTGCGACCGAACAGCGTGATGGGCGTGCGGCCCAGGATGTTCCAGCCACCGGGAGAGCGGGACGGGTAGATCGCGGCCTGACGGTCGGCGATACCGACGCTACCGGGGGCGATCTTCTGGCGCGGCGTCTTGAGACGCGGTGTGGTCAATGCCTCCTCCAGCACGCCCATGAAGGCGAAACCGGGGGCGAAGCCAAGCGCGAACACGCAGTAATCATGCGCGCCATGCCGTTCGATCAACGCCTCGACACTGATGCCGAGACGCGCGGCGATCGGCGCAAGCTCCGGACCGACACTGTCGTCGTACCAGACGGGCACCTCGTGCAGCTGGCCCTGCTGACCGCTCTGCGGAGCGAGGTTCTCGAGGGCCGCCTGGATACGGGCACGCACCTCGCCTTCTTCCAGTGCCGCCACGTCATAGTGCAGCAGCAAGGTGGTATAGGACGGCACCAGATCCACCAGCGCCGTGCCGAAGGCCTCACGCAAGGCCCCGTCAGCGGCCAGAATCCAGGCCATGTTGGATTCCTCGATGCGGTCGAACAGCCGGATGATCAGCGAGTCCATGCCGACGGTCTCGAGGCGCAGTTGCGGTGACGAGCCACGTTCGTGGCTATTCCCCCCAGCCATCAGGCACCCGCCAGCGCATCGAAGGCGTCACGGATGGCACGCACCGCGGCCACGGACTCGGCGTTGTCACCGTGCACGCACAGGGTGTCGGCACTGAGCACCAGATCACCGCCGCTGCTGTCGGTGAGGGCTTCACCGCGCGCCAGCGTCACCGACTGGGCGATGATCACCTCGCTGTCGTGATGCACGGCGCCGGGCTCACGACGCGAGACCAGGTGACCGCGCGAGTCGTAGGCACGGTCGGCGAAGGCCTCGAACCACAGCGTGATGCCCATCTCGTCGGCCAGTGCCTGCATCGGTGCCGGATTGGCGGTCGCCATCACCATCAGCGGCAGGCTGGCGTCATAGCGCACCACGGCCTGCATGACGGCGCGCAGTAGCGTCGGGTCAGCGGCCATGTCGTTGTAGAGCGCACCATGCGGCTTCACATACTGGACGCGAGTGCCTTCGGCGCGACAGATACCGTCGAGCGCGCCGATCTGATAGAGCAGCATGTCCTCGACTTCCGCAGGCGAACAGGCCATGGAGCGACGCCCGAAACCCTGCAGATCCGGATAGGCGGGATGTGCGCCGATGCGCACGTCGTGCTTGACCGCCAGCCGCACGGTGCGGCGCATGATGGTGGGGTCAGAGGCGTGAAAGCCACAGGCGATGTTGGCGCAATCGACGTAGGGCATGACCTCGTCATCGAGGCCGATCTTCCAGTTGCCGAAGCTTTCGCCCATGTCGCAATTGAGCAGAGGGAGGGAGGGAGCGGAACGGGACATTGAGACACCTCGCAGGATGATCTTGTGTGTTGTTATCCCTCCACTCTAAGTAAGGCCATGCCTCGGTATCCAATCGTATTTTGTGATTCGTTATATCGATGAAATCTTTCATTACCAGAAGGTATGAAAGCCCAGTCAATCATCCGCTTGCCTGTCAGACCGCCACATGCTTCTGTCTGGGGCACCCCGGACAGCCACGAAAGGGCCGTCATCTCTCCGAATGCCGGCCTGACTCAGGCGACCGACGCGACCTGTCTGGCGGAACCACCCACAACAACAGGAATTTCCACATGGCCGTCAGTGATCCGTTCCACCTCGCGATTCAAGTGCGTGACATCGCCGAAGCCCGGCGCTTCTATGGCGAATTCCTCGGCTGTCCGGAAGGACGCTCCTCGGACAGCTGGGTCGATTTCGACCTCTACGGCCACCAGTTCGTCTGCCACCTGAACCCGGCACTGGCCGACCCTGACAACCCGCTCGCCCAGCACCGCAATCCGGTCGATGGGCATGGCGTCCCGGTGCCGCACTTCGGGGTGGTACTCGAGATGGAGGCCTGGCAGGCACTGGCGGATCGTCTCACTGCCGAAGGCGTGACATTCGAGATCGCACCTCATGTGCGCTTCAAGGGCGAGCCCGGTGAACAGGCCACGATGTTCTTCCTCGACCCCACCGGCAACGCGCTGGAGTTCAAGGCCTTCAAGGACCGCGAGAGCCAGCTGTTTCGCAAGTGAAGGTCCCGCGCCCCGTCTCGTGCGGGGCATGCCCGGTGATGAAAGCTGACGCCCTGCACGGCATGCGGCAAGATGGTCGGCCTCAACGATTCATCACGGGGCATCTGTCATGTTCGATTTCAAGGAACTCGAGGCCTTTGTCTGGGTCGTGCGGCTCGGCTCGTTCCGCAAGGGCGCGACCAAGCTGCACCTCACCCAGCCCTCCATCTCGGACCGCATCAACCGTCTTGAGGCCGCCGTCGGCGAATCGCTGCTCGAGCGTGCCACCCGCCCCATCCAGCCCACCCTGCGCGGTCGGGAATTCTTCGCGCATGCCGAACGCCTGTTGAGCGGGCGCGAAGAAGCCATGCGCCTGTTTCAGGAGGAAGGCGCCTTTTCCGGCACGCTGCGTCTGGGCGTCATCGAGACCATCGCCAACAGCTGGTTCCCGGCCTTCATGCGCCAGCTGGCCGAGCGCTACCCCAAGCTGACGCTGGAAATGACCGTCGACATCTCGCCCTTTCTGCATCAGCGCCTGGCCGACAATGACCTCGACATGCTGTTCGCGATGGACAGCGCCGCCATGGGCCCCTACGCGACCCAGACACCGCTGTGCACCTTCGAGATGGGCATGTTCGCCTCGCCGACCCTCGCCGAGCAGCTGGCCCAGGACGGCGAATGCTTCGCCAGAACCCCCTTCATCTCCTTCAGCAAGCAGGCCCGTCCCTATACGGAGCTTGTCAGCTACCTCGCCGAACAGGGCATCACCCAGCCCAAGGTGCACTGCACCAGCACCCTGATGACCATTCTGCGCATGAGCAGCGAAGGACTGGGCATCGGTGTCCTGCCGGTCGCCACCGTCGAGGACGTGATCAATCACGGCGAACTGGTGCGTCTGCCACTCGAGACCCCGCTGCCGCCGATGGTCTATGAGGCCATCTGGCGCAATGCCAATTACCCCGACTTCTGCGCCAGTGTCGCGCGCCTGGGTCGCCAGTGTGCCGAGACCTACTCGCAGCAACACGCGCATGCCGATCCCTGATCAGGCCGCCTGCCATGCGCTGAGTCAGGGTTGATCGCGCCCCGCCCTGCATCAGATCAGCGTCAGACCAAGGTCTAACAATATCGCCAAAGGCTTTCATGCGACGACACGATGAAAGATTTCATCGATACTGTAAATCAGAATTAACGATTGGACGGGATGGCCTGTCACTTGAAGAATGAAATCGTCTGCCGACAACATTCAATAATAATGAGGAACTAGACATGCGTAAGCCCAGCGACTCCCTCATCCGCAAATCTGCCACCTCCAGTACCCTCATCGGACTGGCAGCCGCCGGTGCCCTGGCCTTCAGTGGCTCGGCCCTCGCGGCACAGTGGAACCTCGCCACTCCGTATGGCGATGCCAGCTTCCACACCAAGAACACCAAGCAGTTCGCCGAGGAGGTCACCGCGGCCACCGATGGCGAGCTGAGCATCACCGTGCACAGCGGCGGTTCGCTGATCTCCCACGGCGAGATCAAGCCGTCCGTGCGTCGCGGCACCGTCCAGGCCGGCGAGATCTTCCTGTCGATCCTGTCCAACGAATCGCCGGTCTACGAGCTGGACACCCTGCCGGGCGTCGCCTCCAGCTACGAGGAAGCCTTCGCGCTCTGGCAGGCCTCCAAGCCGGACATCACCGCGCTGTTCGCCAAGGAAGGCCTGATGCCGCTCTACGCGGTCGCCTGGCCGGCCCAGGGCATCTACACCGATTTCGACCTGACCGACGTCTCCCAGCTCAAGGGCCTGCGCATCCGCGCGCCCAACATCAACACCCAGCGCTTCGTCGAGAACGTCGGCGGCAAGCCCACCGAGACCGAAGAAGCCGACATCCCCACCGCCTTCAGCACCGGCCGTGTCGACGCGATGATCACCTCCAGCTCCACCGGCAAGTCCATGTCGGCCTGGGATTACGTCAAGCACTACAACGACGCCAAGCTGTGGTTGCCGAAGAACATCGTCTTCGTCAACAAGCGTGCCTTCGATCGCCTCGATGAGAGCACCCAGCAGGCCGTGCTGGACGCCGCCAAGGCCGCCGAGACCCGCGGCTGGGAAGCCAGCAAGGCCGATGCCGACGAGAGCGCCAAGGTGCTGACCGAGAATGGCTTCACCATCACCGAGCCGGACGAGAAGCTGTCCGAAGACCTCAAGGCCGCGGGTGACAAGCTGTTCCAGGACTGGAAATCACGCGCCGGCGATGAAGGCCAGCAGCTGCTCGAGCGTTATCGCGCCGATCTCGATGCCTGAGCCCCGCCTGCCAGTGCCGGGCGTTCGTCCCATCAACTGAACGCTCGGCACCTGGCCGGTATCGTCACCCCGCCACGCGATGATCACGTCGCTCCCCTGTCAGCCTCTGCCCGCTGGCAGACGCGACAGGGACTCCCCGACACGGCATCGCGTGGCCACCCTCACCTTCCCTGTGAGTGCATGTCATGACCTACTTCCTCGACAGACTCTATCGCCTCGGCGCGTGGGGTGCGGCAGCTTGCATGCTGCTGATCTGCGCCCTGGTCAGCCTGCAGGTCTTCCTGCGCCTGATCGACGCCATCCTGGTGATGTTCGGTGCCGAACGTCTCGGTTTCGAGATCTCCGGCGTCTCGGAAATGGCCGCCTTCCTGCTGGTCGGCGCCACCTTCCTGAGCCTCGCCTATACCTTCACGCACCACGCGCACATCCGCGTGACGCTGGTCATCAATCGCCTGCCGCCCGCCGTGCGCGTGTGGGTCGAGAGCCTGGCGCTGCTGATCGCACTGAGCCTGAGCGTATTGATCACCCATGAACTGGTACTGCTGGTCGGCGAGAGCCTCGAGTACCACGACATTTCCTCCGGCCTGCTGGCCCTGCCGCTGTGGATTCCGCAGAGCGTGCTGGTCGCCGGTACCGGCCTGCTGTGCCTGGCGATTCTCGAGACACTGATCGCCACGCTGCGCACCGCCTTCACCGCGCCTTCACGCTACGTGGCGCCCGAGCCCGAAGACGGAGCCGAATGACATGCTGACACTCATCCTCGTCACTCTGCTGGCCCTCGCCTTGCTGCTCGGCGGCGGCGTGTGGGTCGCCTTCTCGCTGATCGGCACCGGCTGGATCGTGCTGACCTTCTTCTCCAGCTTCGAGACCGGCCCGATCCTGGCCTCGGACTTCTGGGGTGCCAGCTACGGCTGGGACCTGACCGCCCTGCCGATGTTCGTGTGGATGGGCGAGATCCTGTTCCGCTCCGGACTCGCCGACAACATGTTCCGCGCGCTGGCACCGTGGCTCAATCGCCTGCCGGGCCGCCTGCTGCACTCCAACATCATCGGCAGCGGTCTGTTCGCCGCCGTGTGCGGCTCCTCCGCCGCCACCTGTGCCACCGTCGGCAAGATGACCCTGCCGGAGCTTGAGCGTCGCGGCTACGACAGCAATCTGGCCATCGGTACCCTCGCCAGCGCCTCGACCCTCGGTCTGCTGATTCCGCCGTCGATCATGATGATCGTCTACGGCGTGGTCACCGAGCAGTCCATCTCGCGCCTGTTCATCGCCGGTGTCCTGCCGGGCATGCTGCTGCTGGCCCTGTTCATGGGCTATCTGGCGATCTGGTCGAAGGTCGTCGGCGAGCCGCAGGGTCGCGCCGGCCATGATGAGCCGCACATGAGTTTCATGGCCAAGCTGCGCAACAGCGCCCAGTTGATTCCGCTGCTGGCACTCATCGGCGGCATCCTCGGCAGCATCTACGGTGGCCTGGCGTCACCGACGGAAGCGGCGGCGGTCGGCGTGGTGCTGTCGCTGATCATCGCGCGACTCAATGGCCACATGAGCGCCGCCACCTTCAAGGAATCGCTGTTCGCGGCGCTGCGCACCTCATGCATGATCGCCTTCATCATCGCCGGTGCCTCCTTCCTGTCCTCCGCGATGAGCTTCACCCAGATTCCGATGCAACTGGCCGAAGGCATCGCCACCCTGGGCCTGTCGCCGACCATGCTGCTGGTGGTACTGACACTGTTCCTGCTGATCCTGGGCTGCTTCTTGGATGGCATCTCGCTGATCCTGCTGGTGACCTCCATCATCATGCCGGTCATCGAAGCCGCCGGTTTCGACCTGATCTGGTTCGGTATCTACCTGATCATCGTGGTCGAGATGTCGCAGATCACCCCGCCGGTGGGCTTCAACCTGTTCGTGATCCAGAGCCTGACCGGCAAGGACATCATCACCATCACCAAGGCGACGCTGCCGTTCTTCCTGTTGATGATCTTCTCCATCGTGCTGATGCACCTCTTCCCGGAAATCGTGCTCTATCTGCCCCAGGCCATGAACGGCTGATCCGGCCCTCCACGTCCCCGACGCACTGTCACGGCAGACAGATCCCCTCCCGGGGCGTCGTCTTCTTCCAGACCTCCCTTCGGGGAGGTCTTTTTCGTGGCTTCTCCTTCCCACGCCAAGTCGCTAGGCTTGTGACACGCAAGCGCTTCAGGCTGCCGCCCGTGCTTCACACTGACACGCCACCGCCGGACCTCACCGTGCCCGACTCCCTGACTTCTCCCGTCACCTCACCCATCGCCGACTGGCGCCTTCGAAAGCGCCATGGTGCCTTGTGGCTCTGGACCAGTGGCCTCGCGGTCCTGGCCGCCTGCCTGCTGGATATCAGCCAGGGCAGTGGCGAGCTGCCCCTGGCGCGTCTGCTGCCCGCACTGTGGCAGAGCGAAGCGAACGATCCGCTCGCACACGCCATCCTCTGGCAACTGCGCCTGCCCATCGCGCTGATGGCGGTGACCGTCGGCGCCTCCCTGGCCATGGCCGGTGCCCAGATGCAGACCCTGCTGCACAACCCGCTGGCCGACCCCTTCACGCTGGGAGTCTCGGCGGCGGCCAGCGTCGGTGCCGGGCTTGGCCTGATCCTGCATCTCGACCTCGTGCAGCTGGTGCTGCCCTCATGGCAGAGCCTCGCAGGCGCGGGGCTTGGGGTCACGCTGAATGCCTTCCTCTTCGCGCTGGGGGCCTCGCTGGTGCTGTGGAGCGCACAGCGCCTGCCCGGCGTCGGCGTGCAGACTCTGGTACTGCTGGGCATCGCGCTGATGTTCTTCTTCAATGCCCTGCTGGGCGTGCTGCAGTTCGTCGCCTCGCCCGAGGCATTGCAGCAGTTGATCTTCTGGTCGATGGGCAGCCTCGAGCGCAGCAGCTGGTCACGCCTGGCCGTGTTGAGCCTGGTGATCGCGCTGTGTGCGGTGGTCTTTCATCGTCGACGCAGCGAGCTGACCGCCCTGAGCCTGGGGGAAGCCCAGGCCCGTGCGCTGGGCGTGGACGTGCGCCGCCTGCGTCTGAGCGGCCTGATGTGCACGGCGCTTCTGACCGCCACCGCCGTCTCGTTCGTCGGCAGCATCGGCTTCATCGGCCTGGTCGCGCCCCACATCGCCCGCCTGCTGGTAGGTGAACAGCAACAGCGCCTGCTACCCCTCTCGGCGCTGATCGGCGCCCTGCTGCTGTCGCTGACCTCGATCCTCAGCCGTTCGCTCATCCCCGGCGTGCTGCTGCCACTGGGCATGATCACCGCGTTGATCGGTCTGCCCTTCTTCGTCAGCCTGACGCTCAAGCGCCGAGGACACGACGGATGAACCAGCGACATGACGCGCCCACCGCCGAATCCGACGCGCCAGCCCGCCTCGCGCAGTTTCGCGACGAAGGCGCTCTCGATGGCCAGGGGCTCGTGCTTCAGGATCTCAGCGTCCTGCGCGGGGGGCATCCGGTGCTGGACATGCCGGGCACGCTGCGCGCACACCGTGGCGAGCTGACCGCCCTGCTCGGCCCGAACGGTGCCGGAAAATCGACCCTGTTGCAGACGATCGCCGGGCTGCTGCCGGCCAGCGGCCAGCTGTGTCTCGACGGGCAGGCACTGGCATCCCTCACGCCACGCCAGCGCGCGGCACGTATCGGCTACCTGCCGCAGCTCAGTGAAGGCGGCGCGATGCTTGAGGTCTTCGAGTCGCTGCTGCTGGCGAGACGCCTGGCCGGCCATCTGGACGAGCAGGCCAATCTGCGCCACTGCGAGGCGCTGGTCAGCGCACTGGAGCTGGCCCCGCTGGCCTCCCGACGACTCGGGCAGCTTTCCGGCGGACAGCGCCAGCGTGTCGCCATCGCGCAGGCGCTGGTGCGCGAGCCGGCGCTGCTGATGCTGGATGAACCCACCAGCGCCCTGGACCTGCACTTCCAGCTGGCGGTGCTCGACTGGCTTGGCCGCGATGCCCGCGACCGTCAGCGCATCGTGATCGTCGCGCTGCATGACCTGACCCTGGCCGCGCGGCATGCCGCCCAGCTCTGGCTGCTGGATCGCGGGCGTCTGGCGGCCAGCGGCCCGCCGCGCGAGGTACTGAGCGTCGAGCGACTGCGCGAGGTCTACGCCATCGAGGCACGGGTCGACTGGCCAGAGGATGGCAGCCCGCCCGCCATCGTGGCCCTTCGCGCACTCTAGGCCTGCCAGCTCTTCCCGTTCTTCCAGCCCTGCCGACTCTTCCCGTCCCTTCTGGCGCTTTGCGTTCTGTCAGGCGCGTCGCGTTCGCAAGCGCTCTTGGCCAGCCGCCTCTTGCCTTCTGGCGAAGACAAAAAAAACCGCCCCCGACGCATGCGTCGGGGGCGGTTCTTCACGGGGCCATCAGCCCTCACGCAGACTCAGGACAGGTGAGAGGCCTGAGAGCCGGTGTCGATCATGCCGTGCTGCTGGCCGCCACCATGACCGCCGCCGTGGCCGCCATGACCATGATCGAACAGACCACAGCCGCCAAGTGCCAGGGTGGCCGCGACCAGCGCGATCGGGAACAGATTCTTGATACGCATGAGACGTCTCCAATTCAAGGTTCGCTACACAAGACTCCCGTCAGCGAGTCTTCACTATGGCGTTCACTCTACTCACATCGGCGGCCAACGATAATCCTGCGCAACGCCTTTCCTTGATTGCTGCACACCGTGTACAACAATCGCGACGGGCCTGTCTGGGTTTTTCCGGCATCCGTCCAGATCAACGCGCCTTGAGCCCGCGCATATGCGCCGGAATCACCATGCGCTCGAACAACTCGAACAACAGCTCCGCGCAGATGGCCAGCAGCGCCGCCGGAATCGCGCCGTACAGCACCAGATCATAGTCGTTGAGCGAAAGTCCCGTGACGATGGGTTCGCCCAGCCCGCCCGCGCCGATGAAGGCCGCCAGGGTCGCGGTACCGATGTTGATGATGGCGGCGGTCTTGATCCCCGTCAGCAGATTGGGCGTCGCCAGCGGCAGGATGACGTGACGCAGCTGCTCACGGCGCGTCAGCCCCATCCCGCGCGCCACCTTGACCAGCAGCGGGTCCACCGTCAGCAGTGCGGTGATGGCCGCGCGAATGATCGGCAGCAGGGAGTAGACGAACAGCGCGATCACCGCCGGCACCACCCCGATCCCGAACAGCGGAATCATCAACGCCAGCAGCGCGATGGAGGGGATGGTCTGCAGCAGGCCGGTGACGTAGAGCACGACCCGCGAGACCTTCGGATTGCGGTAGACCAGCAGTGACAACGGCAGACCGACCAGACACGCCAGCAGCAGCGCGGACAGCGTCAACTGCAGATGCTCGATGAGATTGGTCCCGAGCTTGTCCCACTTGGCGCCACTGACTTCGCGTTGCTCGGTGGTGATGCCCTGTTCCTGAATGAAGCGGCTGGCCACCTGGGCGAAGCTCTGCTCCTCGGTGGAGACCTCGGCATTCAGCGCCTGCATGCTGTCCTCATCGAGACTGCCCGCCAGCTGATCCAGCGCCGCGACAGCCTTCTCCGGCAAGGCGGCATTCACGAAGGGCACCGCCAGATACTCGGGGAAATAGCCCTGGTCGTCATCGAGCAGCACGAAGTCGAAGCGCTGGATGTCACCCTCAGTGGAGTAGGCATCGGTGGCGTCGATCTTGCTCTCGCGCAGCGCCTGATAGGCGATGCCGTGTTCGATGCCACGGGGCACCTGCGGCAGCGCGTAGGCATCCGCCAGCCCCGGCCAGCCATCCGAGCGCTTGATGAACTCATGCGACATCGCGATCGAGAGCTCCGGGTGATCCGCCAGATCACCGATCGTCCTGATGCCCAGCGACTCGGCCTGCTCACGCCGCATGCTCACGGCATAGGTGTTGTTGAAGCCCAGTGGCTTGAGCACCCTGAGCCCCCGTTCACGACTCAGAGCATCGAGCTTGTCGAGCGGCGGCACGCTGTCCAGATTGAGGATGGCGTGCGCCAGGGTGCCGGTGTACTCGGGATAGACATCCAGCTCCCCCTCCGCCAGCCCCTGATAGGTGATGATGGTCTGCCCCAGCCCGAGGCGACGCTCGACCGTGAAGCCGGCATCCTCGAGTACCTGAGCGAAGATCTCGCCGAGCAGATGGCCTTCGCGATCCGCCTTGGAGCCCACCACGATGGGCTTGTCCTCGGGCCATGCCGCGGCTTCCTCTTCCGCGCTGGCAAGCGGGCTACTCACCAGGGCCCCCAGACTCGCCAGCGCCAGACCGGCGATCATCAGCGCGCCGGACAGCCCGCGGCGCGAACGTTGCAGGACGGGAGTCGTCATCAGCGTCTTCATGCGCGTGCCTCCAGCAGTCGGGCCACGCGCTCATCCGCTGGCGCCCTGGCGATCGTCTCGGGACTGGCAGCCTGCAGCACCACGCCGGGTGCCATCACCACCATGTGGTCGGACAGACTCAGTGCCTCATTCATGTCATGGGTCACCATCACCACGCTGCGCGGCTCTTCCTGCTGCATGCGCTGGAACTGGGCATGCACCTCGATGCGCGTGATCGGGTCCACCGCAGAGAAGGCCTCATCGAGCAGCAGCAGCGGAGGCTCCAGCATCATCGCGCGACACAGGCCGACCCGCTGCGCCTGCCCGCCGGAAATCTCATGCGGATAACGCGTCAACAGCGCCAGATCCAGGTCCATCATCTGGAACAGCCGCGTGATGCGCGCCTTGACCCTGTCCGCCATCCAACCTTCGCGGTCCGCCAGAATGGCGATGTTGTCGCGCACGCTGAGGTGCGGAAACAGGCCGATCTGCTGGACGGCGTAGCCGATGCGTCTGCGCATGGCGGGCAGATTGGCATAGTCCACCCCCTTGCCGAAGACCTGTACCTCGCCGCTGTCCGGACGTATCAGCCCGTTGATCAGCTGCAGCAAGGTGGACTTCCCGCAGCCACTGGCACCGACCAGCGCGGTAATACGATCACGCGGCAGTTCGAGGTCGATGCCTTCGAACAATCGCTGACCCGAAAAGCCCTTGTGCAGATCGCGAAAGCGAACCGCCGGGGCGCGAGCATCACTCATCGAGAAGATCCTTCTTGCAGGTGAGAGGTGGGCAACGATGACGGCGCCTGCCCGTCGGTCAGGCCTTTTGCCTGCCATTCAGATTAACAGTGACACGCAGGTCAGGCGACTCTGGTCACGGCGTGAGTGCCGGCGTGAGTGGCGGCGTGAGTGCCCGCGCACTCACAAGGGCCAGCACACGTCAGCTGACACTGCCTGCGACCTTGGTCAAAGCGCACGATGATAACCTTTACGTTAACGTCAACTTTACTCTAGAGTGATTCCAGAGCCACCTCAGGCGGGCTGTCACTGACGAATCTCCCACCGCCTGCACCGGCCATGAACACTGCCTCGCCTGTCGCGTGGCTGCACGCACAGTCAAGACGCTCGAAGCGCTTCTCATCTCATCGCTGCAAAGGATGCCCGCTCATGCACAGCCTCTATACGCCGCTGGATTTCGGACTCGACGAGACACACACCCTGCTGCGTGAGCAGATCAATGCCTTTGCCCGCGACGAGATCGCACCACGCGCCGCGGAGATCGACGCCAGCAATGCCTTCCCCGATGACCTGTGGCAGAAGTTCGGCGACATGGGCCTGCTGGGCATCACCGTCCCCGAGGAAGATGGCGGCAGTGGCATGGGCTATCTGGCGCACTGCATCGCCATGGAAGAGATCTCGCGGGCCAGTGCCTCGGTGGCGCTGTCCTATGGGGCCCACTCCAACCTGTGCGTCAACCAGATCAAGCTCAACGGCAGCGCGGAGCAGAAGGCGCGCTACCTGCCCAGGCTGATGAGCGGTGAGCATGTCGGTGCCCTGGCGATGTCAGAGCCCGGCGCAGGCTCGGACGTGGTCTCGATGAAGCTCAAGGCCGAGAAGCGCGGTGACCACTACGTGCTCAACGGCAACAAGATGTGGATCACCAATGGCCCGGATGCCCACACGCTGGTCGTCTATGCCAAGACCGACCCGGACGCCGGCTCCAAGGGCATCACCGCCTTCATCATCGAACGCGACTTCCCCGGCTTCTCCACCGCGCAGAAGCTCGACAAGCTGGGCATGCGCGGCTCCAACACCTGCGAACTGGTCTTCCAGGACTGTCAGGTGCCGGCCGAGAACGTGCTCGGCGAGGTCAATCGCGGCGTGAAGGTGCTGATGCGTGGACTGGACTTCGAGCGCACCGTGCTCGCCGCCGGCCCCATCGGCATCATGCAGGCCTGCATGGACATCGTGGTGCCCTATCTGCATGAGCGCCGTCAGTTCGGCCAGGCGATCGGCGAGTTCCAGCTGGTACAGGGCAAGATTGCCGACATGTACACCACGCTGAATGCCTGCCGCGCCTATCTCTACGCCGTGGCCGGCGCCTGTGATCGCGGCCAGACCTCGCGCAAGGACGCCGCCGGCGTCATTCTCTATTGCGCCGAGAAGGCCACCCAGATGGCGCTGGATGCCATCCAGCTGCTGGGCGGCAATGGCTACATCAACGAGTACGCCACCGGCCGTCTGCTGCGCGATGCCAAGCTCTACGAGATCGGTGCCGGCACCAGCGAGATACGCCGCATGCTGATTGGCCGCGAGCTGTTCAATGAAAGCGCATGACGCCCCACACCATCCGTTTCCCTTCGCTGATGGAGCTGCCGCATGGCCATTCTGACCTCCCTGATCAATCCGCGTAGCGACCAGTTCCGTGCCAATCATGCCGCGATGCAGGCCGAGGTCGAGCGCCTGCACCAGCTGCTGGACGGTGTCGCCGCCGGTGGTGGCGACAAGGCCCGTGAACGCCACGAATCGCGCGGCAAGCTGTTCGTGCGGGAACGTATCGACCACCTCATCGATGAGGGATCACCCTTCCTGGAGCTGTCGGCGCTGGCGGCGCATGACGTCTATGACAGCCCGGTGCCCGGCGCGGGGCTGGTCACCGGCATTGGCCGCGTCAGCGGTGTGGAATGCGTCATCGTCGCCAACGATGCCACCGTCAAGGGCGGCACCTATTTTCCGCTGACGGTGAAGAAGCACCTGCGCGCCCAGGAAGTGGCCCGCAAGCATCGCCTGCCCTGCCTCTACCTGGTGGACTCCGGTGGCGCGCATCTGCCCCATCAGGACGAGGTCTTCCCGGACCGCGATCACTTCGGCCGCATCTTCTACAACCAGGCGACGCTCTCCGCCGAAGGCATTCCGCAGATCGCCGTGGTGATGGGCTCGTGCACCGCCGGTGGCGCCTACGTTCCGGCGATGGCCGATGAATCCATCATCGTGCGCGAGCAAGGCACCATCTTCCTCGCCGGCCCGCCGCTGGTGAAGGCGGCCACCGGCGAGGACATCAGCGCCGAGGCACTCGGTGGTGCCGAGGTGCACTGCAAGATCAGCGGCGTGGCCGATCACTTCGCCGACAATGACGCCCACGCCCTGCAACTGGCACGGCGAGCCGTCTCGCGCCTCAACTGGCAGCGCAAGGGGCAGCTCGCGCTGCGCGAATCCCGCCCGCCACGCCTGGACCCCAACGAGCTCTACGGCATCGTCGGCACGGACCTCAAGAAGCCCTATGACGTGCGCGAAGTGATCGGTCGGCTGGTGGATGATTCGGACTTCGATGAATTCAAGCGCTACTACGGCGAGACACTGGTGACCGGCTTCGCTCACCTGCACGGCCATCCGGTGGGCATCATCGCCAACAATGGCGTGCTGTTCTCGGAAAGTGCCGTCAAGGGCGCCCACTTCATCGAGCTGTGCGCCCAGCGCAAGATTCCGCTGGTCTTCCTGCAGAACATCACCGGCTTCATGGTCGGCTCACGTTACGAGCACGAGGGCATCGCCAAGCACGGTGCCAAGCTGGTGACGGCGGTGGCCTGTGCCAGGGTCCCCAAGTTCACGGTGCTGATCGGCGGCAGTTTCGGCGCCGGCAACTACGGCATGTGTGGCCGCGCCTACGACCCCAACCTGCTGTTCATGTGGCCCAACGCACGCATCTCGGTGATGGGCGGCGAGCAGGCGGCCAACGTGCTGGCCCAGGTCAAGTATGAGCAGCATGCGCGGGAGGGCCGCGACTGGCCGCAACAGGCACAGGAGGACTTCAAGGCACCGGTGCGCGAACAATACGAGCATCAGGGCCACCCCTGCTATGCCAGCGCCAGACTCTGGGACGATGGCGTGATCGACCCGCTGCAGACCCGCGACATTCTCGGCCTGTCCCTGGCCGCCGCGATGAATGCCGAGATAGAGGAGAGTCGCTTCGGAGTCTTTCGCATGTGATTCGCTCAACCAGACAAACGCCCTGACAGCCGACTCTTTGGGTGAATGATGATCCATTGGCTAACTGATTGGACAAGGTGACGATGACTGAATTCTGCCGACTCGAGATCGACAAGCGCGGTGTCGCCACTCTGACCCTGGCGCGCCCCGAGGTGCACAACGCCTTCGATGACCGGTTGATCAAGGCGCTGAACGGCCATCTGACGCACCTGCACGCCCTGGCGAGTCAGGGCGAGGTACGCGTGATGGTGCTGACCTCCGAAGGCAAGAGCTTCTCGGCCGGGGCCGACCTCAAGTGGATGCAGCGCATGGTCGAGTATTCGCGCGAGGATAACCTTGCCGATTCCCGGGAGCTTGCCCGCCTGATGCAGCTGCTCGATGAACTGCCCTGTCCCAGCGTGTGCCGCGTGCAGGGGGCCACCTTCGGCGGCGCCGTGGGTCTGGCGGCCTGCTGCGACATCGTGCTGGCGGCCGAACGCGCCCGCTTCTGTCTCTCCGAGGTGCGCATCGGCCTGGCACCGGCGGTGATCAGCCCCTACGTGCAGCGCGCCATCGGCATGCGCCAGATGCGCCGCTATGCACTGACCGCGGAAGTCATCGATTCCCACACCGCCCACCAGCTGGGGCTGGTGCATGACGTGTGCAGTGATGAATTGCTGGAGGCGCGCGTCGCCGCCATGGTGAGCACGCTGCTGGCGACCTCGCCCGAGGCCAGCCGCGCCACCAAGGCCCTGCTCGCCGAGGTGGCCGTCACCGACGACGACGCCCGGCGTCAGACACGCTGCTGTGAGGTGATCAGTCAGCTGAGGGTCAGTGAACAGGGGCAGGCTGGACTGGCGGCATTCTTCGCCGGGACTCGCCCGCCCTGGGCGCCATCCGACGACGACAGCGCATCATCATGACGCGCCCTTCATCGACTCGCGGACAACGTCCTGAGCCACCCTCGGTCTTCTGCTGAGACGCGCCTTGCGACCGCCCCCTTTTTCCACTTCGCCACGGGATCTTGCCATGAACGTCAATCGCGATACTGAACAGCGACTGCCCACCGGTTGCGGTGAGATCCGCAAGCTGCTGATCGCCAACCGAGGTGAGATAGCGGTCCGCGTGATGCGCACCGCTCGCGCCATGGGCATCCAGACCGTTGCGGTCTACTCCGATGCCGATGCCAATGCCCTGCACGTGCGGGAAGCCGACGAAGCCGTGCGCCTCGGCCCTGCCAGCGCCAGGGAGAGCTATCTGGATGTCGACAAGGTCATCGCGGCAGCCCGCCAATGTGGCGCCGATGCCGTGCACCCGGGCTATGGTTTCCTGTCCGAGAATGCCGGCTTCGTGCGCGCCCTGGCCGAGGCCGGACTGATCTTCGTCGGCCCGCCGGAAAGTGCCATCGCGGCCATGGGCGACAAGTCGGCCGCCAAGGCGCGCATGCAGGCCGCCAGCGTGCCGCTGGTACCCGGCTACCATGGCGATGACCAGAGTGACGCGCTACTGCAGTCCGAAGCCGACCGCATGGGCTACCCGGTCTTGATCAAGGCCTGCGCCGGCGGTGGCGGCAAGGGCATGCGCGTGGTCGAGCAGGCTCGGGAATTCCAGGCAGCGCTGGACAGCTGCCGACGCGAATCCCGCGCGGCCTTCGGCGACGAGCGCATGCTGATCGAGAAGTATCTGACCCAGCCGCGCCACGTCGAGGTTCAGGTGTTCTGTGACAGTCATGGCAGTGGCGTCTATCTGTTCGAGCGCGATTGCAGTGTCCAGCGTCGTCACCAGAAGGTGCTGGAAGAAGCCCCGGCGCCCGGCCTGACACCGGCACTGCGCCGCGAGATGGGCGAGGCCGCGGTACGCGCCGCACGGGAAATCGGCTACGTCGGCGCCGGTACCATCGAATTCCTGCTCGATGCCCCGCAGCCCGGCAGCGAAAGCCATGGCGCCTTCTACTTCATGGAGATGAATACTCGTCTGCAGGTCGAGCATCCCGTCACCGAGATGATCACCGGCGAGGACCTGGTCGAATGGCAACTGCGCATCGCGCGTGGCGAGCCACTGCCCCGCCAGCAGGATGAGCTTGAGCTCAAGGGTCACAGCTTCGAGGCGCGGCTCTATGCCGAGGACCCCGACAACGACTTCCTGCCTGCCACCGGTCTGCTGGAACGCTTCCGACTGGATCTCATCGGTGCCGGACTTGCCGGTGCCGAGGTCGAGAGCGCGCAACAGGCCTCCGGCTCGACGGCCCTCAAGGTGCGTCTGGACAGCGGCGTCGCCGAGGGCGATGACGTCTCGATGCATTACGACCCGATGCTGGCCAAGCTGATCACCTTCGGCCCGAGCCGTGAACAGGCACTCGATGTGTTGCTGCGTGCCCTGGCGGCGCTCGAGGTCCGTGGCGTCACCACCAACCGTGCCTTCCTGACGCGACTGGCGGCGCATCCGGATTTCCGCGCCGCCCATCTGGATACCCGCTTCATCGAGCGTCACCACGCCAGTCTGTTTCCGACGCCTGAGCTGGACCCCGGCACGCTGGCGACGAGTGCCCTGCTGGCCCTGGCACGCCTCAATGACAGCGATGACGCGTCTGGCTCGTCCGCGACGACCCAGCCCGCCAGCCCCTGGCAGCGCCGTGATGGCTGGCGCAATGGCACGCCCCACCAGGTGACGTTGGCGTTCTGCCTGCCCGGGGACGCCGAATGCGAGGAACACAGCGACAAGGTGGCCCAGGTCATCGCCCGCCGCCCACGTGCCTCGGGCGGGCCCGCGAGCGTGAACGACGCCCCTGTGCCTGCCTCGGGCTGGCAGCTGGAAGTGAGCACCCACTCTCACGGGAAGCGCCAGACGAAACGCCTTGATGGCCACCTGTCGCGTCTTGCCGGCAATGCCATCGCCGTGACGCTGGACGGGCACCGTCGTCGCTATCAGGCCAGTCACGCCCCGGCGCGTGGCGGCGAGCTGCTGGTGCTGACCTGCGCGCAGAGCAGCGACGCACTCCCGTCCGAGTCACGCCTGCTGTGGCGCCGCGCGGACGCCGTCGACCACGCGCAGCATGAGACCCAGGCGACCCTCAACGCCCCGATGAATGGCACCGTGGTCGCCCAGCTGGTCGAGGCTGGCGTCGCGGTGACGGCCGGCACGCCCTTGATGGTGATGGAGGCCATGAAGATGGAGCACACCATGAACGCGCCCGCCGATGGTCAAGTCGCGCAGTTCCACTTCCGTGCCGGCGACAGCGTCACCCAGGGTGACGTGCTGCTGGAATTCACGGCTGACGATGCCAAGGAGTGAGTGAGCATGCACTTTCCTGACAGCGTACGTATCGTCGAGGTCGGCGCGCGTGATGGCCTGCAGAACGAGCCCGCCCATGTCGATACGACGACCAAGCTGGAACTGATCTGGCGCCTTGCCGACTCGGGCCTGCGCCATGTCGAAGCCGCCAGTTTCGTCTCCCCCCGCTGGGTACCCCAGATGGCGGACCATCGCGAGATCATGCTGGCACTGGCCGAGCATGACACCCGTGGAGTGACCACTTACTCCGCCCTCACCCCCAATCTCAAGGGACTGGAGGCGGCGCTTGAGTGTGGCGTACGTGAGGTGGCGGTGTTCGGTGCGGCCAGCGAGTCCTTCTCGCAGCGCAACATCAACTGCTCGATCGCGGAATCTCTCCAGCGCTTCGCCCCCGTGATGGCGCGTGCAGCGGCAGCCGGCGTGCGTGTGCGCGGCTACGTGTCCTGCGTGCTGGGCTGCCCCTACGAGGGCGAGATTGCCCCTGAGCAGGTCGCGGCGGTCGCGCGTGAGCTGCGTGACATGGGCTGTCATGAAGTCTCGCTGGGGGACACCATCGGCACCGGCACCCCGCTCAAGGCCAAGCAGATGCTGGAACGCGTCAGCCGCGAGGTGCCGGTCGAACGCCTCGCCGCCCACTTCCACGACACCTATGGGCAAGCGCTTGCCAACCTCTACGCGGTGATGGAAGAAGGCATCGCGGTGATCGACAGCTCGGTGGCCGGACTGGGGGGCTGTCCCTATGCCAAGGGGGCCTCGGGCAATGTCGCCACCGAGGATGTGCTCTATCTGCTGCAGGGAATGGGCATCGACACTGGCGTGGATCTGGCACGCCTGGCCGCGACCGGCGACTGGATCAGCCGCAAGCTAGGGCGCCCCAATGGCTCACGCGTCGGCCAGGCCCTGATGGCGAACGGCTGATGGCGAGCGGGGAAGGTTGCCGCCGGAATTGCGACCAAGCGCCGCAGCAGCGGGCCATCTGCCCGCAATCGGTGTAGGCTTGCCGGCTTCCGCGCACCGCTTGAGCCCGATGCGCGCCTTTCCATCGCATGTCCTTGCCTTGAGCGCCGCGCACCCCGCAGGCGCACGACACAAGCGGGACAGACTTCAGGACACCGAGATGAGCGCCCTCCCCAACTGCCCGGCCTGCAATTCCGAATTCACCTACGACGACGGCATGCAGTTCGTCTGCCCGGAGTGTGCCCACGAGTGGTCCAAGGAAGCCGTCGTCGAGGACACCGGGCCGGTCTATCGTGATGCCAACGGCAACGAGCTGGTGGATGGCGACACCGTCACCGTGATCAAGGACCTGAAGATCAAGGGCACCTCCTCCGTGGTCAAGGTCGGGACCAAGGTCAAGAACATCCGCCTGATCGAAGGGGACCACGACATCGACTGCAAGGTGGATGGCGTCGGCCCGATGAAGCTCAAGTCCATGTTCGTGAAGAAGGCCTGAGCGGTCCGAGTGCCTCTGGCGACACCAGAGAAGCGTCATGGGCCATGAGCCATGAGCCATGAACCATGAAGCCCCGCCAGAGTCTGCTCTGGCGGGGCTTCATGCGCTGATGCTCCAAGACACCCGCTCTCGCCGGGGGTCCGTGAGCACTCACTGCTTGGGAGTCGGCTTGTCCAGGGGCGTGACGTTGGAAATCTCGATCAGCCGTTGCCCACCCACCTTGAATTCGAAACGACCGCTGATCTGGACCTCGCGCCCGAGATAGGCACCGATGCGTTCGGGGGGATGCAGCTCGATACGCTGCTGCCCGGCGCCTTCCAGCCAATAGCGCTCCGGCACCTGCTCACTGCGTATCCTGCCCTGCACGGCCACCTGCTCGCCCTGCCAGGCCTCCGAGTGCTCGAGCAGCGTGGTGACACTGGCAGGGCGCGGCGCACCCAGCTCGTCACAGCCGCTCGCCAGCGCCAGCAGCATCGCCACGCCCACCATCAGTCCGCGTTGCCTGTGATCCTTCATGTTCGTTCCTCATGTCGCTGCCCATTTCCCGTGATGGGCAGCGCTCCTGAAAATTCGGGGATGGCGTCTTTCAGGCAATCCTGTCGCGCAGGGGTTCCCGTCCCCTGACACGGCCAGACGACGGATCACCACTCGCGAGGGGGTAAATGCGAAGTTCCGAATACTTCAGTGCCAAGTGTGACAGCTGTTAGACGAAGCGATAAGTCGCCAAGGCGGACAGACCAACAGAATCAGCCAGTCTCATCAGGTCGTCGCGTCTGCCACGGGGCACTCGACCAGTAGCTGGCATGATGGCAATGTCTCGTCACGTCATGCTTTCGCATGCCCCGCTTGTCATCCTCTCGATCAGGACACAGGTCAGGGTCACCATGTCGAAGGCCGGCGCCACGTCGGAAACGACGTGGCAGACCCGGCAGGACGAGAGACCATGAAGGACATTCCCCACCCAGAACGCAAGAGACTTCACGATGATGACACGCAAAGTGGCCTATATCACCGGCGGTGCCCAGGGAATCGGACGCGGCATCAGTGACTACCTGCTCGCCCGTGGCTGGCGAGTCGCGGTGGTGGATATCGACGCCCGGGCGGGCGAGCAGTATCTGGCGAGCCACGCCGCGACCCACGGCGAGCCGGACAGCCTGCGCGTCGAGGCCGTGGATGTGCGCAATGAAGACGCCGTCGCCGCCAGCATCGCGGCCACCTGCCAGGCCTTCGGGCGCCTGGACGCCGTGATCAACAACGCCGCGATCGCCGACCCCTTCCAGGGCACGCTCGAGGAACTGTCCCTTGAACGCTGGCATCAGGTACTGGATACCAGCCTGACCAGCAGCTTCCTGACCGCCAAGCACGCCGCGCACCATCTGCGCGAGACCGGCGGCAGCATCGTCAATCTGGCCTCCAGCCGCGCCCTGCAATCCGAGCCGGATACCGAAGCCTACGCCGCCAGCAAGGGCGGAATCGTCGCCCTCACCCACGCCATGGCGATGAGCCTGGGGCCGGAGATTCGCGTCAATGCGGTCAGTCCAGGCTGGATCGATGCAAGCCACCTGCAGAAGGACGGTGAGGCGGAGTCGCTGAGTGACGAAGACCACGCCCAGCATCCCGTTGGACGCGTCGGCCATGTCGATGACATCGCCGCGCTGGTGGCCTTCCTGATCTCGGACAAGGCCGGCTTCATCACCGGTCAGAATCATGTCGTCGATGGCGGCATGACCCGCAAGATGATCTATGCCGACTGATACGACAAGGCCCGATACGACAAGGCCTGACGCGATTGCACGTCAGGCGTTGTCAGTTCTTGAGCTGCGTCCGGGTTTCCCTGAACGCTCAACTGCGGACTTCTCGCACGCGGGCCCTGGTCACACCGCGTGCGGTGCCAGCCACTGCTTGAGCTGACCGGCCTGCATCACGCCGGATTCGCGCGCCAGCTCCTTGCCCTGCTTCATCACCAGCAGGGTCGGGATGCTGCGGATGCCGAAACGACCGGCCAGCGCCTGCTGGGCTTCGGTGTCGATCTTGGCGAAGCGCACGCGGGTACCCATCTGCGCCGCGACCTCATTGAAGATCGGCCCCATCATCTTGCACGGACCGCACCAGCTGGCCCAGAAGTCGATCACCACCGGCATCTCGCTGCGCGTGACCAGTGCCTCGAAGTTGGCGCTGGTCAGTTCCAGCGGCTCCTGGGGCAGCACGGCGGCGCTGCACTTGCCGCAGACGGGATTGTCATCCAGACGCGCGGTAGCCACACGATTGAGGGCAAGACATTGCGGACAGGCCAGCACGAGGGATTCAGACATGATCGGACTCCAGAAGAATGGGGATGCGCGGCGCGCTGCGCTGACGACTCAGCGTCAGACACGTACTGATAGCGCAGATCATACGACTCGTGGGCCGATAAGCAATTGAGGCATCTTATCGCCCTGATTGGCTGGCTGTATCAGCCGCTCACGGGCTGGCATCTGCCCCTCGGGATATTCCCTCATCGGCGACACGGGCCCTGCCAGTCATGGCAGGGCCCGTGTCGTTCATCCCCCGTGCGCCCCATGCCGTCAGGTCACACGCTGGCCAGCCCGAACTTGATGCACAGCGTCACCAGCACCAGCAGGAAGAGGGTTTCCACCACCATCAGGATCACCGGCTTCCAGCCCACCACCGCCAGCTTCTGAAACGACGTCTTGACGCCCAGCGCGGCAATCGCCGCCACCAGACACCAGCGTGAGAGGTCGGTGAAGCCTTCCACGGCGACGCTCGGCACCCAGCCGAGGCTGTTGATCAGCACCAGAGCCACGAAGGCGATCAGGAAGGTGGGGAACATCGGCACCTTGCCCCCCTCATCGCCATTGGCCTGGCGTGCACTGCGGAACAGCAGCATGAAGACCATCACCGCCGGTACCAGCATCGCCACGCGCAGCAGCTTGACGAAGGTGGAGACATCGCCGGTGTGCTCGGAAATGATGTAGCCCGCCCCCACCACCTGGGCCACGTCGTGGATGGTGCCGCCGAGGAAGATGCCGGCCTCGGTATCCTCAAGCCCCAGCAGTCTGACGATCAGCGGATAGGTGATCATCGCCACGGTCGAGAGGGTCGTCACCCCGACCACGGTCATGATGGTGTGACGCTCACTGGTGGCGTTGCGCGGCATCACCGCCGACAGCGCCAGTGCCGCCGAGGCACCGCAGATGGCCACCGAGCCACCGGTCAACAGCCCCATGTCACGGTCCAGCCCCATCACGCGCGCCAGCAGCGCGCCGAACACGATGGTGGCCACCACCCCGAGCACCACCGTGATCACCGGGCCAACACCGAGACTTGCGACCTGCTCCAGCGTGATGCGCACGCCCAATAGCGCCACGCCGAGGCGCAGTACCGTCTTGGAGGCGAACTCGATCCCCGCCCTGCAGGGTCCGTCCTCGGAGAGAAAGTGCAGCGACATGCCGAACAGCAAGGCATACAGCAGCGTCGGGCCGCCGTAATGATCAGCGATGAAGGTGGTCGCCAGCGCGATGAGGATGCAGATCAGCAGGCCCGGCATGATGATGCGCACGCGCCCTTCCAGATTCCGCAACAGACGGGGAGGCGGTGTCGATGTGTCGTGAAGTGATGAGCTGTCGTGATTGGCCACGCGAATATCCCATGAAAAGGCAAGCAGGATGGCAGGGCCTGAGCCCTGCCCTGGAAGATGACAGATGCCGGTACCTGCTAGCTCGCCTGCGCCATCTCGCGCTGAGCCGTCTTGATCATGTCAGCGGCCTTCTCGGCGATCATGATGGTCGGGGCATTGGTGTTGCCCGAGACGATCACCGGCATGATCGAGGCATCGACCACCCGCAATCCGTGCAGGCCATGCACTCGCAGCGCGTCATCCACTACCGCCAGCGGGTCGTGGCCCATCTTGCAGGTCCCCGCCGGGTGATAGATGGTCTGGCTGAACTGGCGCGCGGCCTCCAGCAACTCCTCGTCACTCTCGTACTGCACGCCGGGCACGTACTCTTCGCTGATCACGGCGGCCAGCGGTGCCGCCCGGGCGATACGCCGCGCCACCTTGATGGCGTCCACCACCACGCGGCGATCTTCCTCGGCACTGAGGTAGTTGGGCTGGATGGAGGGATAGACGCTGGCATCCGCGCTGGTGATGCGCACATGGCCGCGGCTGTGCGGACGCAACTGGCATACGGACGAGGTGAACGCCGAGAACGGATGCACGCCATCGGCGGGCTTGTCGGCACTCAGTGGCTGCATGTGGAACTGGATATCCGGGCGTGTCAGCCCCTCGCGTGACTGGGTAAAGGCACACACCTGGCTGGCCGCCAGGGTCAGCGGGCCGGTGCGTGTGAAGAGGTACTGGGTGCCGACCGCCAGCTTCTTGATCGGGCTGCGCACTTCATCATTGAGGGTGCGGCACTGGGTCTTGAACACCAGCCGCACCTGAAGGTGGTCCTGCAGGTTTTCCCCGACGCCCGGCAGCGCATGCAGACATTCCACCCCGACACTGGCCAGATGCTCAGGGTCCCCGATGCCGGAGCACTGCAGGATCTGCGGACTGCCGATGGCGCCGCTGGACAGCACCACTTCGCGCTCCGCCCGCGCCGAGCAGACATTGCCCTTCACCTCGTACTCGACCCCGACCGCGCGCTTGCCTTCCAGCAATACCCGACGGCAGTGAGCATGCTTGACCAGCGTCAGATTGCTGCGCGTGAGCGCCGGACGCAGGAATGCCTTGGCCGTGCTGCAGCGCAGGCCCCGATACGTGGTCTGCTGGAAATAGCCCACCCCCTCCTGACGCTCGCCATTGACGTCCTGGTTGAGCGGAATCCCCGCCTCCACCGCTGCCTGGATGAAGCGCTCGGCGATCTCTCGCTTGAGGCGCAGATCCGAGACATGCAATGGGCCATCCGCCCCATGCCACTGGTTGGCCCCCCGCGCCTGGCACTCCGACTTGCGGAAATATGGCAGGACCGACTGATAGTCCCAACCTTGATTGCCCTCGGCGGCCCAGTCGTCGTAGTCCTCGCGCTGGCCACGAATGTACAGCAGGCCATTGAGCGAACTGGACCCCCCCAGCACCTTGCCGCGCGGCCATTGCAGCCGACGACCATTGATGCCGGCATCCGGGTCGGTCAGGTAGCACCAGTCGGTGGCGGGATTGTGCATGGTCTTGAAATACCCGACCGGCACATGGATCCACGGATTCCAGTCCGAGCCACCCGCTTCCAGCAGCAGCACCTTGATGGAAGGGTCTTCGGTGAGACGATTGGCCAGTACGCAACCGGCGGAACCCGCCCCGATCACGATGTAGTCATAGAAGGCTTTGGCATCTGCATTGGCGTAACGTGTTGTTTTCATTATTTCTCAACCATATTGAGACATATTGTCTCGTAATCATGGTATCGAAAGCATGTTTCGTCAAATACGAAACAAAACGTCTCGTTTATTTTGCCAAAGCACAAGAACTGCCCTACATTGAGATTTGTCTCGCGCCGGTAAGGGATGTGAAACGCCCCCCGAAGCCGAAGCGGAGCCGAACCGGGACCGAAGCGGAGCCGAAGCGGAATCCAGTCACACGCTCGCTTTCGTCACGTGTGAAAAGACACCACAAGAAAAAGACGCCAACAGGTGTCATGACGCCAGGGAACACCAGATTCCACTGCGTTCAGCCCAGACTGCATCCCACCACAAAAGCAAACACAACACCGGGAGCACTACCATGCCAACGCCACTCAGCAAGTTGTCACGCCGTGACTTTCTCGACATCTCGGGCCGCTTCGGTCTGACCTCGACCCTGCTGGCCGCCACCGGCCTCGGCGCAGGTCTTACCGCGTCCACGCTGGCGCGTGCCGCCGATCAGGAGCAGCAGAAACGCTACAAGACAGCGCCCAAGTTCCAGCTGCGCTTCGGTGCCTCGGGCTTCAACGAGCGCAATCTCGATATCCAGAAGTCCGGCCAGCTGTTCTTCGCGAGGGATCTGGAAGAACGCACCAACGGCGCCATCCGCGTCGAATTCATGGGCAGCAACGAGGTCTGCAACCAGCTGGACTGCGTGGCCAAGACCCAGCAGGGCATCGTCGACATCTACTCGGCCTCCACCCAGAATTCCTCGGGCAGCGCGCCCTACCTGAACGTGCTCGACTTCGCCTATCTGTTCCCCACCGTCGCCTCGATGTTCCACTTCTTCTATCACAGGAAGAGCGAGCAGCTGCTGCGTGAACCCCTGCGCCAGCGCCACAACCTGCAGTTTTTGTTCACCCACTGTGACCTGCGCGGCATCATGCTCGGCCTCAAGTGGCAGGACAAACCGCTGGTCACCAGCATCGACCAGCTCAAGGGCACCAAGAACCGCGTCACCGGCACCCAGATGGGCCGGATCGCCATGGAGCAGCTGGGCCTGAATCCGGTGCCGGTCGCCTGGGAAGAGACCCTCGATGGCCTGCGTCAGGGCCTGCTGGATGGCGCCGAGACCTGGATGAGCGCCGTGGCCTACGCCGGCATGGCCCCGGTGGTCTCCCAGGCCGTCGACCTGCGCTTCTTCGCCGGCACCGAGCACACCGGCATGAGCCTGCCCAAGTTCGACAGTCTCGGCGCAGAACTGCAGGACCAGGTGATGGAGTCCGCCTACTGCGCACAGATCTTCACCCAGGGCATGAACGAGGCCGGGCGCTTCGAGATCGTCGGGGCCACCGAGCACCCCGCCCCCGGCACCGTCTTCGCCGAGAACAACGTGCGCGTGGCACCGCTGTCGGATGCCGAACGCTCACGTGCCGAACAGATGTGCTCGCCGGAATTCAATCCCGAGCCGTGGGAGCAATGGCGTGAGCGCCTCAACAAGTGGTCCGGCGGTCTCGACATCTATCAGGAAATCCATGCCGTCGCGCGTGAGATCTCCCGCGACACTGCCGCCGTCAACGTCAAGCCGCAGCGCTGGTGGAGGGGGTAATGGGCGATACCACCATCTTCAGCCAACCGACCAAGCACCCCGCCATCAAGAAGGCCGCGCCCTGGGCGCGTCCCTTCCTGTGGCTGGATGCCCATCTGGAACAGGTCGTCATCCTGATCGCCTATTCCGGCATGGCCGGCATTATCTTCGTCGAAGTCATCCGGCGCTTCTTCTTCGGCCTGCAGGCCCCCTGGAGCACCAGCATTCCGGTGCTGCTGTTCCTGTGGCTGACCTGGTTCGGCGCCTCGCTCAACGTCAAGAAGCGCACTCACCTGAGCCTCAACGAGATCCGCATGAAGCTGCCGCGCGGTGGCCAGTTCGCCTGCCTGATTCTGGATGCCGCGCTGTGGATCGGCTTCGGGCTGATGGTGATCTACTTCACCACCACCCAGGTGACGCTGGCCTATGACAACTACGCCATCGTGCCGGGCACCGACAACGTCATGCAGTGGTGGTTCTACCTCGCCACGCCGCTGGCGTGGGTGATGATCATCTATCGCGTGCTGCAGAATCTCTACGCCGACTGGGCGCGCTATCGCCGCGGCGAGTCCTTCAACCTGCAACCGTCCATCATGGACTGAGGAGGTCATCATGACTGACAGCATCTGGATCTCCCTGATCACGGCGGGCGTGACGGCCTTCTTCCTGCTGGGGGTGCCCATCTTCCTCGTCATCGGCCTGTGGGTGGTCGGCACCAGTCTGGTGATCGACTTCACGCTGGCCAATGTCGGGGTCACCCTCTTCCAGGGCCTGAGCTTCTTCGGCCTGCTGGCACTGCCGCTGTTCATCCTCACGGGGGACCTGATCAATGCGGCGGGGATCGCCAAGCGACTCTCCGACTTCGCCTACTCGACCCTGAGCTGGATGCGCGGCGGCATGGGCATGTCGACCCTCGGCGCCTGTGGCCTGTTCGCGGCGATTTCCGGCTCCAACGCCGGCACCACCGCCACCATCGGCTCGATCATGCAGCCCGAGATGGTCAAGAATGGCTATGACGAACGCTTCGCGGCCGCCACGGCCGCCTCCGGCGGGACCGTGGGCATCATCATTCCGCCCAGCATCATCTTCATCGTCTACGGCTTCATGATGAATCTGTCGATCAGCGACCTGTTCATCGCCGGCATGGTGCCGGGCGCCCTGATGGTCATCGCGATGATGGTCGCCTGCTATCTGGTGGCCCGCCGAAATGGCTGGGGCCAGCTGCAACCCTTCAAGGCGGGCGTCAGCGCGAGGCTGGCACGCAAGGCCTATCTGGGCTTCGCGACCATCGGCGTGGTGGTCTACGGCATCTACTCGGGCAAGTTCTCGCCGACGGAAGCCGCCGCCATCACCGTGGGCTTCACCATGATCGCGGGACTGCTGATCACACGGGAAATCAGCCTGAAGAAGCTGCCGACCATCATGCTGCGCTCAGGCCAGATCGCCGGCATGCTGGCACCGCTGATCGCCATCTCGGTGGTCATGCAGCAACTGCTGTCGGTACTGGGGGCCGGTCAGGCGCTCAGCGACATGCTCAGCGGTATCGACAACTACTATCTGACGCTTGGCACCTGCATGCTGATCATCCTGCTGGCCGGCATGATTCTGGAAAGCCTGCCGGTGACCATCATCCTGGCGCCGATTCTCGCCCCCATCGCCCAGCAGGCCGGCGTGGACCCGATCCACTTCTCGGTCATCTTCCTGGTCGGTGCGGCCATCGGCTTCGTCACGCCCCCCTTCGGGCTCAATCTGTATGTCGCCAGCAGCATCACCGGCATCTCCTACGTCAGACTGGTGAAGTACGTGATTCCCTACTTCATCGCCCTGATGGCCTGCTGGCTGGCCATCTGTCTGATTCCGTCTCTTTCCCTGTTCCTGGTAAACCTGTAACACTAGCCTCATCGACAGCCCCGCGAGGGGCTGTCTTCGTCTCATTGCCGCTGCGGACACCCCCGTTCCCGGTTGACGTGATGAATCGATGCACTGACGCCCTGCCAACCTGCACCTGACGGCCGACATGTCCCTTGAGACCTTCCGCGACACGCACCGACAGGCAGGATGAGGACACTAGATGAGCAAGGACACTCCCACGAATTCGACGCTCTTTCGCGCGCTGGGCCTGCTGGAAGAGGTCGTCACCGCTCAGCACCCCATCAGCGCCGCGGATCTCGAGAAGCGCTTCGAGATTCCCAAGCCCACCGTGCACCGTCTGCTCAAGCAGCTGGAAGAACAGCAGCTGATCAGCCGGGATCTGGATGGCCGTCACCTGTTGCCCGGCCAGCGCTTCCGGCGCATGTCGCTGGGTGCACTGGCCAATGAGGGCCTCAAGGCGCCACGCCGCGTGCTGCTGGAGAAACTGGCCGGGAAGGTCGGCGAGACCTGCAACCTGACCCTGCTGGATGGCCACGAGGTGATGTACTACGACCGCGTGGAAACCAACTGGCCGGTGCGTATCCAGCTGGCCCCCGGCTCGCACCTGCCCTTGCACTGCACCGCGAGCGGCAAGCTGTTTCTGGCACTGATGCCGCTGCACCGTCGCCGCGCGCTGCTGCAGAGTCTCGCGCTCGAGGCCCATACGCCCTGCACGCTGACCTCGCGGGCCACGCTGGAAGAGGCACTCGACACCGTGGTGCGCAATCAGCTGAGCACCGACGACGAGGAGTTCATCCAGGGCATGGTGGCGATTGCCGTGCCGGTCTTCGATGAGGTCGGCCAGATCCAGGCCACCCTGGCGATTCATGCGCCGCGCCTGCGCCACTCCATCGAGTCCTTGCTGGAGTGGGCACCGCTGATGCGCCAGATCGCCACTGAACTGGAAGGCACGCTCTAGCCCACGACCTCCCCGCTGCATCGCCCGAAAGACATCGCCCGACTGGCATAGCCCGAAAGAGATCACTCGACTGGCATCGCTCGAAAGACATCGCTCGACTGGCATGACACCCAAACAGCTCGCCCCCGCAGACAGTCACTGTCCTGTGGGGGCGAGCTGTTTCATATGCCGTCTTGCTGTCTCCGCCTGTTCCCAAGGCGTCTCTTTCGAGGCGTCTCTTTCGGGGCGTCTCTCCCCCTGGGCTCAGGGCGTCGGCACCACCACCACCGGAATGCTGGCGCGCTTGATCACCCCCTTGGTGACCTTGCCCGCATAGGAGGCCACGAAGCCGCGCTTGTTGGTGGCCATGATGATCATGTCGCAGTCATGGCGCGTGGCGTAGCGAATGATCTCCGAGGCCGGATAGCCCTCCACCACATTCAACCCGGCGATCACCGGACGTGGATCGCCGTCGTCATGGGTGCTCCAGAAGTCCTCCATCATCTTTTCCAGGTTCTCCCTCGCCTGATCGAGCCGTTGATGCATCAGGCCCTCCAGCGTCGGCTTGTGACGGATGTTGACCTTGAGGGTGTTCATCACGTCATCCGACAGCGCCTTCACCGCATGCAGCACATGCAGCTCGGCGCCCGTCGCGCCCGCCAACCATACCGAGCGCGCCAGTACCCGCTCACAGTCTCCGCGCAGGCCCACACAACACAGGATTCGTCTGACTGCCGGCATATCCACTCTCCTTGCCGTTGATGAGAGGCATCAGGTGCCGATGGCCTTTCAGTAACCCATCACCCTGGGTAGCCACAGCGAGATCTCAGGCACATAGGCGATCAGGAAGATGGCCGCCACCGACCCTGCCGCAAAGGGCAATGCCTTGAGCGAAATCTCCTCGATGGAGGCCCCGCCTATCCCCGAGGCCACGAAGAGGTTCTCCCCCAGCGGTGGCGTCTGGAAGCCGATGGCCAGCGCACAGACCACCACAATGCCCACGTGCACCGGGTCCATCCCCAGCATGTACATGATCGGCAGCAGCACCGGGGTGAGAATCATGATCGCGGCCAGCGTCTCCATGAACATGCCGACGAACAGCAGGAAGACGATGATCATCGCCCAGATGAGATAGAGGTTGTCGGTCATCGCCAGCATGCCCTCGGCGATATGGGCCGGCACGCGTTGCTCGACCAGCAGCCGCCCGAACACCGTCGCCGTGAACAGGATCAGCAGCACGCGACCGGTGATCCAGGTGGTGGTTTCCAGAGTGCGCAGCGTCGGCTTCCATTTGAGTTCCTTGTGCAGGAAGATGCCGACGATCAGGGTGTAGACGATGGCGACGATGGCGGATTCGGTCGGCGTGAACAGGCCGCTGTAGATGCCGCCGAGGATGATGAAGGGCGCTAGCATCGACCAGATCCCCTTTCTCAAGGTGGCGCGGATATGTGTCCACGACCAGCTGTTGGTCAGCCCGCGATAGCCGCGTTTCTTCGAGATCACGTAGTTGATCATCAGCAGGAAGCCGGCGATCACCACGCCGGGCATGACACCCGCGATGAACAGCTTCGGGATGGAGAGTGTCTGGAAATCGCCATGCAGCGCGACCGCTTCGGGAGGTGGCTGCAGCCCCATGCCGGAAATCCCGAAGATCACCATCGGGATCGAGGGCGGAATCACCACGCCCAGTCCACCGGAAGACGCCGTGACCGCCGAGGCATATCCCCGGTCATAGCCGCGCTTGGCCATCGCCGGAATCATCAGCATGCCGACCGCCGCCGTGGTGGCAGGTCCGGAGCCGGAAATCGCGCCGAAGAACATGCAGGCAAACACCGTGGCGGCGGCAAGTCCCCCGGTCACCGGGCCGGCAAAGGCCTCGGCGATATCGACAAGACGCCGCGAGATGCCGGCGGCCTCCATCAGCGCCCCGGCCAGAATGAAGGCCGGCAATGCCATCAGCGGGAAGGCGCCCACCGAGGTAAAGGCGATCTGCACGAAGGCCATCGGGTTCTCGCCGATGCTCAGGTAGGTCGCCAGTGCCGCGACCCCCAGCGAGACGGTGATCGGTGCGCCAAGCACCAGCAGCAGGAAGAAGACGCCAAACAGGATATAGATGATGGTGGAATCGATCATGGTGTCCCGCTCCCGCGCTTGTCGTCATCATTGACGGATGGGCCTGTCTGCTTCAGCTCCTGCATTGCCTGGGAATCCGGGTCCACGATGTCTTCCTTGCGCACGAACTTGAGATAGTTGGTCTGGAGAATGCGCACCGTCATGGCGGTAAAGGCCAGCGGCAGAATCAGATAGAAGTACTTCATCGGCACGCCCATCGTCTGCGACTTCCAGAACAGGTTCATCTTGTTGAACACGAAGTCGTAGCTGTAATAGATGAACACCGCATTGAAGGCGATCCAGATGATATCGGTGAGCACGCCACAGGCGGTTTCCACCCAGCGCGGCAGAAAACGGAACTGGAATGTCACGCGGTTGTGCGCCGACATGCGGGTGGCATAGACCGCCCCGAGATAGGCAAACCACACGAAGGCATAGGTCGCCAGCTCGTCTCCCCAGGGAATCGAGTAGCTGAAAAGGTTACGCAGCATGATCTGCGCGAAGAGAATGATAACGAACACCACCAGCAGGAACTGGCAGAGATAATTCTCGAGATTGTCCAGACACTTCAGAAATATCCGCATGCAGGTACGTCTCCTGACATCGATGGCGTTCGCCACCCCCTGCCTGGCGCCCTTCGCAGGACGACAGACAGGGGAATGACGGACGAGCCGTTGAAAGCCTCAGCAGCTCAGCGCGTCATCAGGGAGCGGTGGACGGATCACGCCCGAGTGTCTCGAGCACTTCCACCAGCTTGTCGCGCCCACCGATGCTGTCGTAGAAGTCCGGCCAGATGCTGGACGCCTTGGCGATCCATTCCTTTTCGTCATTGGCGGGCTGGGTGATGGTCATGCCGTGCTCTTCCACCAGTGATTTCTTGATGGAATCCTCGGTGGCCAGCAGGTAGTCGTAGCTGTGGGACGTCGCCTCTTCACCCGCCGCCAGCACCAGCGCCTGCTGCTCTTCGCTCAAGCTCTGGAAGGTGCCTTCGCCCATGATCAGCGGTTCCATCGAGAACACGTAACAGCTGTCGGTGACGTGGTTCTGCACTTCATAGAACTTCATGGCATCGATGGTGATGTAGGGATTGTCCTGGCCATCGACGACACCCTGTTGCAGGGCGGTGAAGGTCTCGGACCACGCCAGCGGGTTGGGATTGACGCCCCAGGACTGGTAGGAGGAGATCATGATCTCGTTCTTGGGCACGCGGATGACCATGCCGGCCAGGTCCTCGGGTGAGGCGACGGCCTGCTTGGAATTGGTCAGACGACGGCAGCCGGAATAGGCCCAGCCCAGAATGCGGATACCGGAATCGCGCAGGGTATTGTCACGCAGCTCATCGCCGATCTTGCCGTGGGTCAGCGCCTTGGCATCGTCAGGGCCGTGGATGACATACGGCAGGGTCAGCACGCCGACGGTCGGCGAGAAGGGCGTCAGGTTGTTGATCGCCACCACTGACAGATCCACCAGGCCCATGCTGGCGTTGTTGACGGTGTCCTGCTCGCTGCCCAGCTGGCCGTTGGGGAAGAGGTCAACCTTGATGTCACCGCCGGACTTCTCTTCCACCAGGCTTGCGAAGGTCTTGCCCAGCTCGTACTGGGTGCCACCGGCGGCGTCCCCCAGGGCCATCTTCCAGGTCGCGGCATTGGCGCCCCCAGCCATGGCCAGACTCGCGGCCATCACCGCGACGGCCAATGACGCCTTGAGCGCGCTGGCGCCAGAGAAGTCGCGGAGGTCTGCTGATTGGGTCTGTGTCGAGTCGATCATCTTGTCTGTCCCGTCGTTATTGTTGTTGCGGGCTCCTGACGGCTGCGTGTGACCGCGAGCGTGGCACTGCACCGGCACTCGTCAATGACGCCCTCTCTGCCTCCCACCTCCAGCAGCGTCGGTCTGTCATTCACGAGGTCCATCACACACTCATCTGCAGCCCTCAAGAGAGGGAGTGGGAAGTCGCGTCGTGCTGTCACTGTGCTTGCCACTTCACTTTCTTCCCCTGCGCCAGACCTCCATAGAACCAGTCCACTCCCATCGATGGGGCCAGTCTCGCCAGGCGCTTGCCCTGCCCTGCGCCGTCTGCCTCAATGAGGGCATTCCCGACGCATGACGAGGCGATCAAGCTCACCGCTCGCCCTGGACATGACGGGACAGGCAGGTATGAAAAATGCATGAAAAACGGGGACTTCCACGAAGATCCCCGCGACAACAACAGAGAAGATGCATGAGCCACCCGCTGTTTCACCTCGATGCCTCGCGCAAGGAAAGTCTGCAGTTCCAGATACGCGAGCAGATCTCGCAAGCCATTCTCGAGGGCCATCTGCCCCGCGATGAGGCACTGCCCTCCAGCCGCAAGCTGGCCCGCGAGCTGAATGTCGCGCGCAATACCGTGATGCTGGCCTATGACCAGCTGCTGGATGACGGTTTCCTGATCGCGCGCCAGCGCAGCGGCTATTTCATCAACCCCGACATTCTCAAGGGCCGCGCCGACACGCCGGTACGCCTCAATGACATCGATGCCGACAGCCTCGACTGGGATGAGCGCCTGGCCATCAAGCCCTCCGTGCAACGTGCCATCGAGAAACCCGGCGACTGGCACCAGTACGACTACCCCTTCCTGTATGGCCAGCTGGACCCGGAATTCTTCCCCACCCAGCACTGGCGGGAATGCAGCCGGGACTCGATGAGCGTGCCGTCGATTCGCAGCTGGTCGGTGGACCACATCAATCATGATGACCCGTTGCTGGTCGAGCAGATTCACCAGCGGCTGTTGCCACGCCGGGGGGTCTGGGCAAGCCCGGAGGAGATCCTGATCACGGTGGGGGCGCAGCAGGCGCTGTGGATCAGCTGCATGCTGCTGCTCAAGCAGGGCCAGCGGTTCGCGATGGAAAACCCGGGCTACGTCGACATGTACAACATCGCGCGTACCTTCACGGACGACATCCAGCTGCTGCCCATCGACGGCAAGGGCCTGCAGCCGGTGGAATCGCTCAAGGACTGCCGGCTGGTGTTCGTCTCGCCCAGTCACCAGTCACCCACCGGCGTGACCTTGCCGCTGGAGCGCCGCCGCCAGCTGCTGGACATGGCCGAGACGGGCAATTTCCTGATCATCGAGGACGACTACGAGAGCGAGAGCAACTACGCCGACAACCCGACGCCCGCACTGAAGAGCCTGGATCGCCACAAGCGGGTCATCTATGTCGGCAGCCTCTCCAAGACCCTCGCCCCCGGCCTGCGTCTGGGCTACATGGTCGCGCACCCCACGCTGATTCGTGAGGCGCGTGCACTGCGCCGCCTGATGCTGCGCCATCCGCCGACCAACAATCAGCGCGCGGTGGGACTCTTCATCGCGCGGGGCTATCACGACAGCCTGCTCAACCAGATGCATCAGGTGATGCAGCGCCGCTTCCTGGTGATGCGCGACGCCATCCTGCGTCACCTGCCGATGATGAGCACGCCCTCCACCTATGGCGGTTCCTGCTTCTGGATGCACGGGCCGGCCAGCCTGGATGCCCATCGACTGGCCGCCCTCGCCCGCCAGCAGAGCATTCTGATCGAGGTGGGCGATCTGCACTTCTTCTGCGATCGCGACCGTCATCGCCACTACTTCCGCCTCGGCTTCTCGGCGATTCCGGAATCGCGTATCGAAGCCGGCATCATGAAACTGGCCGAGCTGGTACCACTGGCGATGCAGGCACCCGAAAGAGTCACTGACATGAGCGCCTGATTCTCGACAGGCACTAACGGCGAATGATTACCCTATAGCTAAAAAAGAGGCTCCCTGACCGACCAACAAGACGTGGCAATCAGGGAGCCTCTTGTCCTTCAGGCAATCGCGCTTGCAGACCATGTCAATTGCAGACAATCGCACTTGCAGACTTACTGCGCCTCATCCTTCATCGCGTACCAGCGATACAGGCAACGCTGGCCGGTGCGACGGAACGGCGCGAACAGCGGCGACTCCACCTTGTTGAGCACATTGGGATACGGCAGACGTGACTGGAAGATCGGCAGCACCAGATCCGCCGCGTCCCTGGCGATCCACTGGGCGAGACGCTTCCCCGCCTGGGCGGAATACATCACGCCGTTGCCGCCATAGCCCATGGCGTAATAGACGCTCTGCTTCGGGTCCGGCTGATGGATACGCGGCATCATGTCGTGACTGACATCCACCCAGCCCCACCAGGAGTAATCGACCTCAATGCCGCTCAGCGCCGGAAACTTGCGATGCATGTCGGCGATCAGCAGCTGCTCGTATTGTGCCTTGGGCGCATCACGACCTGACACGGCACTGCGACTGCCGATCTGCAGGCGATTGTCCGGCAACAGGCGATAGTAGTGACGCAGTACGCGGGTGTCGGTGAGCACCTGGTGGGTATGGAAGCGGGTCGCCTCGATTTCCTGCGCCGTCAGCGGGCGCGTCACCAGCGAGTTGGAGAGCACCGGCATCAGACGCTTGTCGAGCTCCGGATGCAGCTTGCCGGAGGTGTAACCGCCGGTAGCCATGCCCACCGAACGCGCCTTGACCACGCCACCCGGCGTTCTCAGGTAGTGCACGCCATCGCGGGTCTCCCAGCTCTCCACAGGACTTGCCGGGTGTACCTTCACCCCCAGACGTCGCGCCTTGCGCAGATAGCCGAAGGCCAACTTGCCCGGGTGCACGCCGATGCCTTCCGGCTCGTGCATCGCGCCGCAGGCCTCTTCGTCCCCGACCCACTCGTTGCGCACCGTGGCACCATCGATGATGCGGGCATCGTAATGGAAGGTCTCGCGCAACAGGCGCGCTTCCTTCTCCAGCCCCGGCATCATGCGCTCGCGATGGGCGATATACAGATGGCCGCCCGGCTGCGGATCGCAGTCGATGTCCTTGATCAGTTCCTTGAAATTCTCCATGCCCTCGACGCACTCGCGATGCAGGCCATGGGCGGCCTCAAGCCCGTAACGCTCGATCCACTGCGAACGCTTGAGGCGACCGGTGGCGCACTGCGCCTGGCCGCCATTGCGGGTCGAGCAGCCCCAGCTGACCCGATTGGCCTCCAGCACGGTGGCCTTGATGCCGTACTTCTCGGCCAGCACGATGGCGGCGGTGAGTCCGGTGAAGCCGGAGCCGACGATCACCACATCCGCGTCGATATCGCCCATCACCGGACCATCATCCTGCGGCGGCTCACCGGCGGTGGCGACCCAGTAGGTCGGCGCGTAGTCGCGTCCTTCGCCGGGGGTGGCGCTCACCAGCGGGTCATAGGCCGGGTCATACGGCTGAGAAGCCTGAGTGGCCGGGCGCTGCTCTGACTCGCTGCCCACCTCATCTGGCCGGGCGCCGTGCTGCACGATAGTTTCCATCTCGAACACCTCCTCTCACCCGCTGGGCGCGCACGCCATGACGTGCTGCCCAGGGGCAAAGACAGCTTCAGAAACCGCTTCCCTGATCGATGCGCCGCTGGCGCTCAGACATTGACGGGCGGACGATTCTTGCGGAAGGCGTTCTTGATCGCGATCTTGCCGTCACGCAGCGTGAAGGCATCGATCATGCGCGCTTCGCTGCGCGCGCCATCGGCGGTGGTGCCGGTGTAGGTGCTGATGACGAAGCCACGCTCGCCATCGGCGAAGATTTCCGCGTCGATCCACTGGGCATCCGGCGCGTTCTGCCAGGCAGCGGAGAGGCCCGCGCGCACTGCGTCCTGACCGGCGAAGGTCTTGCCTTCGAGTTCCGGCCCGGCGATGGCGAGGAATTCGCAGTCATCGGTCATCATCGACAGGCAGTCGTCGATGTCGTGACGGTTGAGGGCATCGCAGAAGGCACTCAGCAGTTCGATGGTGGCTTGGTGGGTCATGGGTCGGGCTCCGCAGTCTTGTTGTTGGGCTTGTGGTTCGAGCGTGTCGTTTGAGCAAGGGCATCAGCGATCGCTGCGCCATGCCCCGAGACTACGCCCCTGCCATCACTGCCCTTTAGCACCAGTTGGCGGCCAGCGATTGGGCCAGTTGGCGCCATTGCGGCGTGCCTGGTGCCAACTGGTCCCATCGTCCCCGCAAGCCCGCGCGAGACAGCGGGGTCAACTCGCCAGAGCGGTGGCGATCTCGACTCCCGGCGGCGTGAAGGCCTGAGCCGACATGAAGCTCTCACGGCCCAGCAGAATGTCACTGAGCAGACGCGTGGCAGCCGGCGCCAGCACCAGGCCGTTACGGTAGTGGCCCGCATTCACGTAGAGGCCGTGAAGGCCCGGTACCGCACCGATGAAGGGCGTGCCATCCGGCGTGCCCGGGCGCAGGCCGGCCCAGTGATGCTCCGGTTCAAGCTCGCCGAGTGCTGGCAGAATGCTCGCGGCGCTGGCATGCAGTGATTCGCGCGCCTGCGCGGTGGTGCTCTTGTCGAAGTCCTGATGCTCCAGGGTCGAGCCGATCAGAATCCGCCCATCGGCGCGCGGAATCACGTAGCGGCCATCGCACAGCACCACCCGCGACAATAGTGGCTCGTCCACACTGCAAAGCCCCGCCGCCACCGGATTGAACACCATCATCTGGCCCTTCACCGGGCGCACCGGCAGCAATACACCGGCCGCGGCCAGCAGCCTGCCGCTCCAGGCGCCGCCACATACCACGACGTTGTCTGCGCTGACGGTCTCATCAACCAGCCGGACGCCCGTGACGCGCGACGGCGTGGCAAGCACCAGCTGCGTGACCTCGCACTCTTCACGAACCCGGATACGCGGATGCGCCAGCAGACGCGCGCGCAGCGCCTGTCCGAGACGCGGATTACGGATACTGCCCAGCGTCGGCATCCACAGCGCCTGCTGATGGCCCGCCGCCAGATGCGGCTCACGCGCGTAAAGCGCCTCCCGCCCGATCACCTCCAACGGCTTGTGCTGGGTGTGCGCCCAATCCAGCGCCAGTGCCTCATCCTCCACCCGCAGGTAGATCAAGCCCTTCTGGCGGTATTCGGGGTCGATGCCGGTGGCCTCCTTGAGCGCCTCGGCAAGCCTGGGGTATTCGCCTTCTGACCAGCGTGACAGCGACGAGATGGCACTCGAGTAGCGCCACGGATACAACGGCGAGACGATGCCGCCCCCGGCCCACGACGCCTCGCGCCCGCACTGGCCGCGCTCCAGCAGCGTGACCGTCTGGCCGGCCTCGGCCAGCTGCCACGCCATCATCATGCCCATCACGCCGCCACCAATGATCAGGGTATCGCTCATCTGCCTTGCTCCTGCGGGGGAATGAATAATCACAAATCTCATATTTCGATACGATTTGCATTATTTTTAGAAACAAAGCTATATTCAAGCCATTGCCGCTGCCCGGTTTTCCTGACTCCCTGTGACAGGTCTGCCGACCTCCCCGATACAGGTCTGCCGGGCAGCCACCGACAAGAATGACGAGGGAGACACCCCGTGAGCGACGCCACCACGATGCATCATGCCAGCGCCGACCCGCGCAATAACCAGGCCAATGCCGAGCAGCCCCTGCCCGCCGGCCAGTTGCAGCCCACTGAGCTGCGCGGCGTGCGCGAGCTGTTCGGCATCGACAGTGATCTCAAGGTGCCGGTCTTTCTGGAGCGCGACGCTCACGTGCCGGAAATCGATACGGCTTATCGCTTCAATCCCGATGTCACCCTCGCCATCCTCGCCGGCTTCACCAACAACCGTCGCGTGATGGTTCAGGGCCTGCATGGCACCGGCAAATCGACCCATATCGAGCAGATCGCCGCGCGCCTCAACTGGCCGTGCCTGCGCGTCAATCTCGATGGCCATGTCAGCCGGCTGGATCTGGTCGGCAAGGACGCCATCGTGATTCGCGACGGCGTGCAGGTCACCGAGTTCCAGGAAGGCATCGTGCCCTGGTCACTGACCCGCCCCATCGCGCTGATCTTCGATGAGTACGATGCCGGCCGTCCGGACGTGATGTTCGTCATCCAGCGCATTCTGGAGCGTGACGGCCACTTCACGCTGCTGGATCAGAACCGCGTGATTCGCCCGCACCCGCAGTTCCGGCTGTTCGCCACCGCCAATACCGTGGGTCTGGGCAATCAGGATGGGCTCTATCACGGCACCCAGCTGCTCAACCATGCGCAGATCGACCGCTGGAACATCGTCGCCAAGCTGGATTACCTGCCGCGTGATGAGGAAGTGAAGATCGTGCTGGCCCGCGTGCCGGCCAAGGACAACGAGCGTGGCCAGGCGCTGATTCGCGCGATGGTCGCGGTGGCGGACCTCACCCGCAAGGGCTTCGCCAATGGCGATCTGTCGAGCCTGATGTCGCCGCGTACCGTGATCACCTGGGCGGAGAACTGCGAGATCTTCCGCAACCCGGCGCTGGCCTTCCGCCTCTCCTACCTCAACAAGTGCGATGAGCATGAGCGCCCGCTGGTCGCCGAGTTCTATCAGCGCTGCTTCGCAAGGGAGCTTGAGGAATCCGCGGCACTGATGGAGAGTGATCTGATGAATGAACTGGACAGCGACAAGGGAGCCCGGGCATGAGTGCGGCCCAGCAGGTACGCCGTCGTCAGCAGTATCTCGAGGAGCTTGCGGCGGCGAGTCTCGGGGCACTCAGCGGTCAGGCCGGCTGGGCCTATCGAGGGCGGCGCCTGAGTCGGCATACTCAGACGCTGCCACTGCGCACGCCGCACCTGCGCCTTGAGGAGGATGACTGCACGCTCGACAACTATCGCGCGGTCAGCGATGCCATCGCGCTGCGCCTGCTCCACACCGACGAGGCGCTGCATCTGGCGGCGCGTCCGGCGTTGCCGGAAACCCGCCTGATCTATGACCTGCTGGAGCAGCTGCGCGTCGAGGCGCTGGTCGATCCTGACATGCCCGGCGTGAAGGAGAATCTGGCGCGGCGCTTCACCGACTGGTGCCTGGCCTTCTATCACGCGGGCCTGACCGAGACGAGTAGCGGCATCCTGATCTACAGCGTCATCCAGTCATGCTGGTCGCGCCTGATGGCCTGTGCGGTGATCCACGAGACGGAGGATTACATCGAGACGACGCGCGCCTCCTTCTATCAGGCACTGGGCGCTGACATGGCGGAGCTGAGACGCACGCGTTTCGATCAGGCGGCCTATCAGCAGCACGCGCTGAACATCAGCCTGTGGCTGGAGCAGGAACTGGCCGAATCGCTGGAGGAGCAGGACGGCGAGGAAGATGACGACTCCGATGCCAGACAACGCTTCGCGCTGTTTCTGGAAAACGAGGATGAAGAAGCGAGCCTGCTCGAGGAGCAGGCGGCATCGCCGCTGCCGAGTCACCGGCGTGGCGCGCCGGAGGAATTGCTGCCCTATCAGGTGTTCACCACGGCCTATGACCGCGAGCTGGAACCGGCCAGACGCATGCGCGCGGCCCTGCTCGATGAGTATCGTCAGGCGCTGGATACGCGTCTGGCGGAACAGAAGATCAACGTGCGGCGCCTGGCACGTCAGCTGGCGCGCCATTTCAGCTCGCCGCAGCGTGAGGGATGGCACTTCGGTGAGGAGGAAGGAATCATCGATGGGCGGCGGCTGAGTCAGGTGATTTCCTCACCGGCCGAGCGGCGGGTCTTCCAGCGCGAGCGCTGGGTGCCCGAAGCCAGTGCGCAGGTCAGTTTCCTGATCGACTGCTCCGGTTCGATGAAGGTGCATGGCGAGGCGGTGGCGATGCTGATCGAGATACTCACCCGTGCGCTGGACATGGCCGGTGTGCCCACCGAGGTGCTCGGCTTCACCACTGGCGCCTGGAATGGTGGTCGCGCCCTCAAGGACTGGCGACGCGCCGGCAAACCCGCGCGTCCGGGCCGCCTGAATGAAGTGCAGTATCTGATCTTCAAGCCCGCCTCGCTGGCGTGGCGGCGTGCGCGCCGCCACTTCGGCGCCCTGCTCAAGGCCGATCTCTACCGCGAAGGCGTGGATGGCGAAGCCGTGCAATGGGCCTGCTCACGGCTCGCGGACAACACTACTGCCGACGAAGGCGCACGCCGTCTGCTGGTCGTCATCTCCGATGGCAGCCCCTGTGACAGCGCCACCAACACCGCCAATGACGAACAGTACCTCGACAGCCACCTCAAGCAGGTTGTCGCGCAACAGACCCGCTCCGGCCGCCAAGCCATCCTCGGCCTCGGCGTCGGGCTGGACCTCAGCGCCTACTACCCCAACCAGCTGATCATCGATCTTGAACGCACCCTCGACAACGCCCTCGCCGATGAAATCGTCTATCACATGGCGCTGGCGTGTCGGCATCAGGGGATATAAAGCCTAATCAATTATCAACACAAATCAGAGCAAAAGAAATTATTTAAACAACAAAATACAACTAGATGAAAGTATCCTGAACCCCTATATTTCTTTTTTGTGACTCGTATACCTTACTACATATATTTAAAAAACTTTCCGGTGATTCTAAAGCACGGGACAGTAGATCATTTTTCCTTAAACTAACAAATAAAGCCACAGAATGAGCCTGACAATTTATAGACTTTTTTGGATTAAACTCTATATCAGAAAAGGCATCGTAACCCAACAAACATTTATTTAAATCTACATTTTGCTTAAGAGCATTTACATAAACCCAATCATAGAAAAATGTTCTCGGGATAGCAGGATAATCTTTTCCGAAGAACTTAAATCCTATTAAATTACCAGATTCTTTCAGTCTTACATCTCTTTTAGCATCTAACGAAGATTTGAAAAAAAGATCTTTGAACGGACCTCCTTTCTCGAAAACCTTACTTCCTTGAAAGGCAGATTCGACGCTAAATTTATAAGAATGCTTTTGAGTGGTTATAATTAAATTAAAAGCACTTAAACTAACACCGAGTTCAAGTTCAGATTTACTCGATACCTCTAGTATTTTCTCATACCCAAGCTTAGAAGCTGAAGCATGTAACGAAGCGATGGATTTTCTCTTTTGAGAAGCAGCCATACCTGGCGCCCAAGTGAAGTCTATAGACTTTTCTAAGACACCAACAGTATTACTGTCCGGTATGAATAACGGCCTTTGCGCCATAACTATCGCCTCACATAGGTTCTTGAAGCAAAATAACCTTTATTACGATTATGTTCCATAATCTTCATACGATCAGATAAATGCAAATACTGCTCTTTAGATGGCGTATCTGGAAAAACAATACCCAGGATATATTCCTTTGGTATTATATTTTTGACTAATACTTCAGCTTGTGGATCCGTAGGATCACAATCTTGGAGCTTTAGGTCCGCACGTGTAGGGCTAATATCAGAATCTACAAACATATCAGCCAATGATTCCGGCAAAGTTAATTGCTCATCAGGCAACGATGAAATACGCGAATCAGCCGCATTGTGCTTACAGAACAAACATTCCAGATCCCACAAAACAGCAGGATTGATTCCTATGACACACCATTTACCTTGCATATCCTGACGATACTTATAAAACATCAAGTAATTAGGAAAGCTAATTGAAAGCGATATTGTATCTCTTCTTTCATCCAGCCTTTGATGATCATTGAATATAGCCTCAGCAGAAATACTACTTCTACTGACTAAACCATTCTCCAAAATACTCGGTATATTTTCCAAGCGAGTAAAGTGAAGCAATGCTTTTATACTACGCGACTCGACTATTCTTTTAATTCCTTCGATTCTCATAGCTCTATCCTTGAGCAATATAAAATTTGACAATATACACACACTAGCAATACGCCAACTAATAATGACCTTAAATATGAACTGGGCAGGCTTTCGCCTGCCCTATCCGCCGTGAGCGGCTAACAGAAGGAAAAGAAAGAGAAATTCAGTCTTGCGGGGTGCGCTGCTGCGCCTGAACGACAGTCACCGCAATGACATTGAGGATGTCGGCGGTGGAGCAGCCGCGCGAGAGGTCGTTGGCGGGTTTGGCGAGGCCCTGTAGCAGCGGGCCGATGGCTTCTGCGCCGCCGATGCGTTCGGCGAGCTTGTAGCCGATATTGCCAGCTTCCAGATTGGGGAACACCAGCACGTTGGAGGTGCCCTTGACGCGGGAGGTGGGCAGCTTGCGCTCGGCGATTTCCGCCACGATGGCGGCGTCGAGCTGCACATCTTCATCGATGGCGATCTCCGGGCGTTGCGCCCGCACGCGATGCGCGGCCTGCACTACCTTGTCCACCGAGGCGTGATGCGCGCTGCCATTGGTGGAGAACGACAGCATCGCCACCCGTGGGTCTTCCCCGAGCAGAGCCTGGGCGCTGTCGGCGGCGGCCAGCGCGATCTGCGACAGCTCTTCCGCGTCGGGGTCGATCACCAGCCCGCAGTCCGAAAAGATCATCCCGCCCTTCAGGTTGTGGAACGGCTTGCACAGCATCATCAGAAAGAAGCTGGAGACCAGCTTGCTGCCCGGCGCCAGCCCCAGCAATTGAATGGCGCTGCGCACCACATCGGCGGTGGTATTCACCGCCCCCGCCACCGAGCCATCCGCCAGCCCTTCGCGCACCAGCATGTTGGCGAACGTCAGCGGATCACGAATCTTCTCGGCGGCCTGCTCCGCCGTCATGCCCTTGGCCGCGCGATGCGCGTGCAGCGCCTCGGCAAGCCTGGCGGTGTGCTCGGAGGTGGCGGGGTCGATCAGCTCACAGCTTCCCAGCGAGCCATCCTCGAGCCCGGCTTCTCTGGCAGTGGCGGCGATGACGGTCGGGTCGCCCACCAGCATCACCTGCGCCAGGCCCTGCTCCGCCGCGCTCACCGCCGCCTGCACCACCCGCATGTCCTGCCCTTCGCAGAGCACGATACGGCGCGGGTCAGCCTTGGCCCGCGCCAGAATGTTGTTGAGTGCCTTCATGTCTGTCTCCTCGCTGCCCTTGCAGGCAGCCGACACATCCAAAAAGCCCCGGACATCAGAAATGGCCGGGGCAAGGGAGAGGTTCCGTCTAGCTTGCGTGTTGCGCCATGTTCGCTTGCGCGCCTGTCCACTCAGGCGTGCAAGGGCCGGGCGTTACACGTAATCCTGATACTTCTCGAGCAGACGCACCGGCTTCTTGAGGGCGTCGCGGCGGAACGGGTCGCCCAGTTCGCGGGTACACATCACCTCGATGACGCAGGTCTTGCCGTCGTTCATCTGCATGTCGATGGCCTTCTTGAGCGCCGGGCCCACGTCTTCGAGACGGTCGACGGTGATGCCCTCGGCCCCCATGGAGCGCGCGATCTCGGCGAAGCTCTGGTTGTCCAGCTCACCGGCGACGAAGCGACGGTTGTAGAACTCGACCTGATTCTTCTTCTCGGCGCCCCACTGACGATTGTGGAAGACGACGGCGGTGACCGGAATGTCGTGACGCACGGCGGTCATGATTTCCATCAGGCTCATGCCCCAGGCGCCGTCACCGGCGTAGGCGATGGCCGGACGTTCCGGCGCGGCGGTCTTGGCACCCATGATGGTCGGCAGGGCGTAGCCGCAGTTGCCGAAGCTCATCGGGGCGAAGAAGCTGCGCGGCTTGTCGAAGCGCAGGTAGCTGTGGGCCACGGAATTGATGTTGCCGATGTCGGTGGAGACCATGACATCTTTCGGCATGGCCTTTTCCAGCTCGCGCAGGACCTGACGCGGGTGCAGGTATTCTCCACCGGAGAACGGCTTCTCGTCCTTGGCCTCGTCGATGGCGTCGAGGCTGAAGGCGTCCTTCTCGTGGGTCCACTCGTCAAGCTCGGCTTCCCAGGCGGCCTTCTCTTCGCGGATGGTGCTGAGGCGCGAATCCTTGGTGGCATCGCACTCGAGATTGCGACCGGACAGGCGCTCGGTCAGGGCGATGGCCGCTTCACGCGCGTCACCGCAGATGCCGACGGAGATCTTCTTCACCAGGCCCAGCATCTTGTGGTCGGCGTCGATCTGGATGATCTTCGCGTCCTTCGGCCAGTAGTCCATGCCGTGCTGCGGCAGGGTACCGAACGGCCCGAGACGCGTGCCCAGCGCGATGACGACATCGGCCTGCGCGATTAGCTTCATGCCCGCCTTGGAGCCCTGATACCCGAGCGGACCACACCACAGCGGGTGGCTGGCCGGGAAGGAATCGTTGTGCTGGTAGCTGTTGACCACCGGCGCGCCGAGACGCTCTGCCAGTGCCTTGCACTCCTCGACGCCATCCGCCATCACCACACCGCCACCGGAGACGATGACCGGGAACCTGGCGCTGGCCAGCAGCTCGGCTGCCTCATCCAGGCTCTTGCTGCCACCCGGGCCACGGTCCACGCGTGCCGGCTTGGGAATCTCGCACTCGATCTCGCCGTAGAAGTAGTCACGCGGAATGTTGAGCTGGGTCGGGCCCATCTCGGACATGGCGCGATCGAAGCAGCGACCGGTGTATTCCGCCATGCGCGACGGGTGGGTCACGTGGCCCTGGTACTTGGTGAATTCCTGGAACATCGGCAGCTGCTTGCATTCCTGGAAGCCGCCCAGGCCGATGCCGGTGGTGCCGGCTTCCGGGGTGACGATGACTACCGGGCTGTGCGCCCAGTAAGCGGCCGCGATGCCGGTGACGCAGTTGGAGATGCCCGGGCCGTTCTGGCCGATGACCATGCCATGACGGCCGGAGACACGCGCATAGCCGTCGGCCATGTGAGCGGCGCCCTGCTCATGCACCACCGGGATCAGGCGGATGCCGGCCGGCGCGAAGATGTCCATCGCATCCATGAAGGCGGAACCCATGATGCCGAACATGTCGGTGACGCCATTGGCGACCATGGTTTCCACGAAAGCCTCGGAGGGCGTCATCTTCTGCTTGCCCTGCACGACCTTGCGGTTGTCTGCGCTGTCTTGAGTGCTCATGGCGTCTCCAACTATCAATTTTATGTTTATTGGTACATTTAGTTCCGATTACCGAAACATGTGACCAAAATTAGCCCTCACCATGGCGCTCGTCAAGCTAGATTTCATAAAATGATAGAAAACGTGTCTTTTTTAGAAACTTCTTCCGTCCTATGGAGTACTGTTAAAGTAGGCACAGCAACGCAAGGCACTGACGGGCCGAGCGTTTCGGCGCCACACTGCCCAGCGCACGGATTGAAGGAGGGAACAGCTCATGAACAGTGCCACCCAGCCCCAGGCAAGCCTGCCGCGTGCCAGCAAGGACGCTGAAAAGGACACCGGCAAGGAAGGCAGCAGGATAGAGGGTGATACTCCTGCCCAGCGCCTGCTGGCGCTGCTGGAAGTGATCGCCGCCAAGGATCAGTTCTTCACGTTGCAGGGACTGGTGGAAGAGACCGGCCTGCCCAAGCCGACGCTGCATCGCATGCTCCAGCAGCTGGAAGGCAGCGGCATGCTGCAGCGCGAGGCGGACAACCGCCATTACAGCAAGGGCAGTCGGCTGCGCCGTCTGGCGGAGAACCTGCTGCTCAACGATACCGTGCAGGGCGCGCGCCACGGCGTGCTCAGCCGGCTGATGGAAGAGGTGGGGGAAAGCTGCAACATCACCGCGCTGTCGGGCAGCGAGGTGCTGTATCTGGATCGCGTCGAGACCCAGGCGCCGCTGCGCTTCTATCTGCATCCCGGTTCCCGGGTGCCGGTGCATTGCTCCGCCAGCGGCAAGCTGTTTCTGGCCCAGATGCCGCCCGCCCAGCGTCGCCGCCTGCTCAAGGGCACACCGCTGAACGCGATGACGCGCAATACCCTGACCGACATCGACTCCGTCGAGGCCGAGATCGAGCAGGTCCGCCGGCAAGGCTATGCACTGGATGATGAGGAATTCCTGCCCGGGCTGGTGTGCATCGCGGTGCTGGCACCCAACCCGGACGGGCCCTCCAACATCGGCGTGGCGATCCAGGCGCCGGTGATGCGTCAGTCGCGCGAGGACATGCTCAAGCATCTGCCGGCACTGGAACGCGCCGCCCGGGACATCGCCGCCATCCAGCGTGGGGCGATTCCGTCCTCCTGAGGCCAGCGGACTGGGGTTGGGCTGATGCTGGCTGGGGCTAGGCTGAAGCTGGACAGCGACAGACACAAGGTCGTGCTTCCCGTGATGCGCGTGAGGGGCTAGCCTAGCGGACTGCCTTCCACACGCCACGTCGAGAACACCATGTCCGCCAGCGATGCCTTGCGTCTTGTCCTGCTGTCCACCCTGTGGGGCATGTCTTTCATCTTCATGCGCGTGGCCGCGCCGGAATTCGGCCCGACCACATTGATTCTGCTGCGCATGGGCATCGGCGCGCTGGTGCTGGCCCCGCTGCTGCTGGGCGCGGGCCGCCTGAAGATGCTGTGGGAACACAAGGGCTCGCTTGCGGTGCTGGGGCTGACCAGTCAGGCACTGCCCTTCTGCCTGCTGGCGCTGGCCACCACCCAGCTGGAGGCCGGCTTCACCTCGCTGATCAACGCCACCACGCCGCTGTTCACCGCGCTGCTGGGCATGGCGCTGTTCGCCACGCCGATCCAGAAGCAACAGTATCTGGGGCTGGCCGTGGCCTTCAGCGGGGTCTATGTGCTGTCGAGTGACCGCCTCGATTTCCAGCTCGGCGGCGATGGCTGGTTCATCCTCGCCGCCCTGGGGGCGACCTTCTGCTACGGCTTCGCCTCCAATTTCTCGCGCCAGCGCCTGAGTCACCTGCCCTCACCGGTGCTGGCCGCGGGCAGCTCGCTGATGTCGTCCCTGCTGTTGCTGATTCCGGGCCTGTGGATGTGGCCGACAACCAGCGTCAGCCTGGAGGCCTGGGGCAGCGCCATCGCGCTGGCGGTACTCAGCACCAGCCTCGCCTTCCTGATCTTCTTCCGCCTGCTGGCCAGCGCCGGCGCCACCGCGACCACTTCCGTCACCTTCCTGGTACCGGTCAGCGCCTTGCTGTGGGGCAACATGCTGCTCGATGAGGTGATCGATGCGCGCATCCTCACCGGCATGGGCATCACCCTGCTGGGCACCGCCATCGCCACGCGTCTGATTCGCCTGCCGACTCGCCAGAAAGTCGCCTGACGGCTGCCGCGTGATGCCATAAGGCCCGCCCCTGAACGTGAGGTTCATGGGGCGGGCCTTTTGGTTTATGGGGCTTTGGTTTTAGAGCTTTTTGGGGCTGGAGAGCTCAGACACTAGTCATTCGGGTCAACCGGCTCAGCCGGTCAATCGAATCAGCCCGCCGCTTCCTCGGCGGCGTCCGCCAGCGCTTCGAAGACACGCGCCACGGCTTCCGCGCCCGGGTCGTTGTGGCCGACCAGATGGGCGGCGGGCACATAGGCGGAGCGTCCGGCCCGTGCCTTGGCCATCTCCGCGGTGGCATCCGCCCCTTGGCGGGCGGCGCGTGCCATCGCGGCCCAGTCGATGCGCTCGCCCTGCACCGACGCCTGCAGTGCGTCCAACGCCGGCAACAGCGCATCCAGCAGGCTGCGGTCCCCGCGCACGGCGCCGCCGTAATGCTGCATCCGCCCCACACCGTGCTCGAACGCCTCATGCCAGCGCTGCCCCAGCGAGGCAGGTGCACGGGCGTCTGCCTCGCTGGCTTGCGTCTTCCACCGCGTCGCCGCCGCGGTGAACAGGGTCGAGAGCAGCACGCCACTGGAACCGCCCATGCCGTAGGCCAGCTGCTTGCCGATGGAGGTCATCAGCTCGCCACTGTCACCACAGGCCAGCTCACAGTCCTCCAGCGCTTCCAGCACGGCACGGGCACCGCCGGCAAAGGTGGTGCCGGTATCCCCGTCCCCGCTGATGGCATCGAGACGATCGAGATCCACCTCACTGGCCAGCAGGACTTCCAGCACAGCACGCAGCCGCTGCTCGACCTGAGGGTCGCCCGGCAGCGCTACCCTCGCCCGGCCTTCCCGGGCAGCACGCGCCTGGCAATCGGCCTTGGCTCGGGCGCGCTCGGCAAGCGTGGAGGCGTCTTGAACAGCGCACCCCCCCTCCTGACGAGGCGTGAAATGCGCCAGCGGCACCACCCGCTGAACACCGGGCCAGGCACGCGGCGCGCAGCGGGCGTCCAGTGCCTCTTCCAGCAAGCCGTCCAGCGGCAACAGCGTCAGCGAGAAGCCGTGCATGTCCAGTGAGGTCATCAGCGGCTGCGGCCCCACCACGGCGTGAATGCCCAGCGCCTTGAGCGACGGATGCGCCAGCGCCTCGTCGAGCAGGACCGCGCGCTCCAATGCCGAGCAGCCACCCAGATCATTGATCAGCAGCAGATGGCCGGTGGCGGGCAGGTTACCCCCGGCCTCCTTGCGCGAGTGCCCCTGTATCAGCGCCGCCACTACCTGATCCATCAGGGCATGCACTTCGCAGTCTCCGGCATGGCTGCCGAACTCAAGCGTGGTGGCGCCCGGCTCGCCATGAATGCCGAGCCCCAGCTCCGGCGCGCGTGGCTCACGCGGCTTGCCGGGATGACGCCCGACATCGAGTGCCATGCCCAGGGTCGAGCAGCTGTCCGCCACCCGGCGCGCCACGGCGGTGACCTCCTCGAGATCCGCGCCGCCTGCCGCCAGTGCCCCGGCAATCTTGTGGACCAGCAAGGTGCCAGCCAGCCCGCGCGGCTGCGGGTTGTCAGGCAGCGCTACATCATCGGCGACGATGACCATCTCGACCTTGAGTCCTTCCTGACGTGCCCGTTCGGCCGCCAGACCGAAATTGAGGCGGTCTCCGGTGTAGTTCTTGACGATCAACAGGGTGCCCGCGTCACCGGTCACCTCTCTGAGCGCCGCGAGCACCGCCTCCACCGTCGGTGAGGCGAACAGCTCGCCACATACCGCCGCGGTGAGCATGCCGGCCCCGACGAAACCGGCATGCGCGGGCTCATGCCCGGAACCCCCGCCGGAAATCAGCGCGACCTGATCGCGCTGCCAGTCATCGCGCACCACCAGGCGCATGCCGCTGTCCGGCGCGGACAGACGCAGGCCACTGCCATCGGGATGCTGCAACTGGGCACTGCCGGAAAGCGCCGCGCCGATGATATCGCCCGACTGATGGAAGAACTGATTGACGCACTGTCGGCCTGTCTCGTTGTGACTCATCCTTCACTCCTTGAGGACCCTCGCCCTGCTGGTGACATGACGCCTGTCATCTCTCTGCCAGTGTCAGTCAACCATTGCCCATGCGGGATTGCCATCCGACATGACGATCAGTCCCGAGGCAGACAGAGATGACAGGACGATACCGAGCTGACAGAAGCTCCGAGCTGATAGAAGCTCCGAGATGACAGAAGTTCTGAGAGGCAGTGATAGCACAAGCACATGGCAATGCGGCGTCAGCCTGCCATCCGCGCTGTCACTCGTCGATGACCGGGCGGGGGGCGGGGTCACGCGCAGGCGTGAGGGGGGTGGCGCTGTCTGCGCGTGTCGCGGCGGAGGCCTGGGCCAGAGTGTCCAGCGGCGAGGCGACGGGGATCTCGGGAGGCAGACGCGGGGAGGTGCCGGCGGTGTGCCGCGCTCTGGAGGAAGAGTCCTGCAAAGCGCTGACGTGGGGCGCCTCGCCGTGCCGCAAGGGGGCATGCAGATGGTAGCCGTGCTTGCCGCTGCGCTTGACGCGATACATCGCCTGATCGGCATATTCCAGTGCGGTCGCGAAGTTGCCGTTGGCGTCTCGGCCGAAGCAGACCCCGATGCTCAGACCGATGCTGGCCTGTCCCGTGCTGATCTCGAGGGGCTGGCCGAAGCGTGCCAGCCAGCGCCGCACGATCATCTCGATACGCGCCGGTGTCATGCGCGGCAGCTGGAACAGGAACTCATCCCCGCCGAAGCGCGCGGCCAGGTGGTGATGGACGCCCAGATGATGCAGCTCTTCATTGAGACCGTGGGCGAGCAATACCAGCACTTCATCGCCAGCACGATGTCCCAGCGCATCATTGACCTGCTTGAAGCCATCCACGTCGATGAACAGCAGCGCACTGTCGTCCGCCAGCTGGCGCTTGAACCAGCCATTGATGGCCTGGCGATTGGAAAGTCCCGTCAGTGCATCGGTGCTGGCCAGGGCATTGAGGCGAGTCTCGTAATCCTTCTCGTGGCTGATGTCGGTATGGGTGCCCAGCAGGCGCAGCGCCTTGCCATTCGCGTCACGTTCGACGACTCGCCCCCTGTCCGCGACCCAGGTGATGCTGCCGTCTCGGGCCAGCATGCGATGCACCACCTGATAGACTTCGGTGCGCCCGGCGAGATGGTCCTCGAGATTGGCGAGCACCTCGTCGCGGTCTTCCGGGTGGAGGTGATCTCGCCAGACATCGAAATGAGCGTTCAACTCGCCGGGCTGATAACCCAGCATGCGCCCCCAGCGATAGTTGAAGATGGTGAGCTTGCCGGTGGGAACTTCCAGCTGCCAGAGACGCAGACCCGTGCCGTCGAGGGTCGACGACAACTTCTCCTCCAGACTCGCGACACGGCGCTCCAGACGTGCCTTGTCGCGCTCCATCTGCTGGATCGTGGCCTCAAGCGACTGCTCACGTAGACTCTTGCGTGTCATTCCCTCGTCCCCGGTTGACTCCCTGTCCCGCTACCCGTCACCCACCCGGATAGCCTCGCGGGGGAATCACATTCCCGATCCCCCGCGTGATGGCCCAGGCGACATCCCGATGTCGCACCACCTCGGCCTTTGCTGCCTGCATGCCGGTCTGCATGCCCTGTTCACACGCCCGGCCCACACGCCCTGTTCACATGCCCTGTCTGCGCAGGGAGTGCAGGGGCGACGTGTCGCCCCGGTCGCTCGGGGATCAGAGGGCCAGTTCGCCACCCTTGTCCACGGCGCGCTGGAAGGCGGCGCGCGCCCGGATGCGCGCCAGCCAGTCCTGAATGTTCGGATGATTCTTGAGCCCCTGACGCGTATCGAGCGCCTGGATCGGGAAGCTCATCTGGATATCGGCACCGGTCAGGGCGTCACCGGCAAGCCAGGGGCGACGTTCGAGACAGGTATCCATGTAGGTGAGGTGCGCCTTGATTTCCGGGCTGATGAACTTGTCATTGACTCCCTTGGCCAGTAGGCGGGCGATCGGACGGATCAACCACGGCACCGGTGGCTTGTCGAGACGCGAGAACACCAGCCTGAGCATCAGCGGCAACATGGCGGAGCCTTCGGCGAAGTGCAGCCAGAAACGGTAATCGCGCTCGGCCTGAGTTCCGGGGGCTGGCCTGAGGTGGGCACTCTCCCCACTGCCCTGTGAGCCATAGACATCGATGAGGTATTCGATGATGGCACCGGACTCCGCGACCACGACAGGCGCTCCCGTGTCACCGGACAGCGTGGTGTCGGTGATCACCGGCGCCTTGCCCAGCGGGTGGATGTCCTTGAGTGCCCGGGGCGCACGCATGCTCCCGGCGTCACGGGCATGGATTTCCAGGCGGTATTCCAGATTCAGCTCTTCCAACAGCCACAGAATGCGCTGCGAGCGTGAGTTTTCCAGATGGTGCACCGTGATCATGTCGTCTCCCTGAATCGTGCTTCCTGAACGCAGGCTTCGATGCCGAGTTCGACGAGGATACCCGCTGGGTACCCATCACGTCGGCTCAGCGTTCGAAGATCGTGTCGCCCAGATCATCGATGGTGCGTTTCGCCTTGAGCACGGTCAGCTCCACGGCGCCGTCTTCTCCCGGCACGGTGTCGGAGCGCTCGAAGCGATGCTCCAGCGTCTCGCCCCCTTCCAGTGGCTTGCGAATCACGCCGGAGACCCGGTACTGCCCTTCGTGCTTCTGCGGCATGGCGACGATGAGGTAACCATTGTATTCGACGGCCTCCGGTTCCTTGACCGGCGCAGGCTCGCCTGCGGAAAACAGTTTCTTGAGCATTCCCAGCATGTTGAAGGATCCTTCGGTGGCCGGCCTCTAGTGTCACCGGCATTCACCTGGAAAAAGTGAAAGAAATGAGAGTTTATGATGAGACCCTCAGCATGCCACGCCCCCGTGCCGGGGGAAATGCGACCTTCCCACCAGACACTAAGCCGCATGCCATCCGGGGCACGCGTACGGGCGTCGCGCTGGCCGCTTGCATGGCACGACTTGCATGGCACAGATGGCAGAACGCCGGCCCCGTCAGCAGTCCGGGGACTGCCACCAGGGCCGGCGTCTTGATGACCCGACAGACATCGTCATCGGGTCAGATGGGCAGGCGATCTCTCAGCATGCGCATCCGGTAATGCCTTACTCGATGCCACGTCCCTTGCTGGCCGCGATACGCAGGCGCAGGGAGTTCAGCTTGATGAAGCCGGCAGCGTCCTTCTGGTCGTAGGCGCCTGCATCGTCCTCGAAGGTCGCGATGGAGGCGTCGAACAGTGAATCCTCGGACTGACGACCCACGACGATGACGTTGCCCTTGTAGAGCTTGAGACGCACGACGCCGTTGACGACCTTCTGGGACTCATCGATGGCCGCCTGCAGCATGCGACGCTCCGGGCTCCACCAGTAGCCGTTGTACACAAGCTCAGCGTACTTGGGCATCATCTCGTCCTTCAGGTGAGCCGCTTCGCGGTCCAGGGTGATGGATTCGATGGCACGGTGAGCACGCATCATGATGGTGCCGCCCGGTGTTTCGTAGCAGCCACGGGACTTCATGCCGACATAACGGTTCTCGACGATGTCGAGACGGCCGATGCCGTTGGCGCCGCCGACCTTGTTCAGGTACTCGAGCACTTCGTGAGCGGCCATTTCCTTGCCATCGATGGCAGTGATGTCGCCCTTGGTGTAGGTCAGGTCGATGTAGGTCGCCTCGTTCGGCGCCTGCTCCGGGCTGACGCTCCAGCGCCACATCTCTTCTTCGCACTCGGTCCACGGGTCTTCCAGCACGCCACCTTCATAGGAGATGTGCAGAAGGTTCGCGTCCATGGAGTACGGCGACTTCTTCTTGTTCTTGGCGTAGTCGACTTCGATACCGTGCTGCTCACAGTATTCCATCAACTTCTCGCGGGAGTTCAGGTCCCACTCACGCCACGGCGCGATGACCTGGATGCCCGGCTTCAGCGCGTAGGCGCCCAGCTCGAAACGCACCTGGTCGTTGCCCTTGCCGGTCGCACCGTGGGAGATGGCGTCAGCGCCGGTCTCGTTGGCGATCTCGACCAGGCGACGCGCGATCAGCGGACGTGCGATGGAGGTGCCCAGCAGGTACTCGCCTTCGTAGATGGCGTTGGCACGGAACATCGGGAAGACGTAATCGCGGACGAAGGTCTCGCGCAGATCCTCGATGTAGATCTCCTTCACGCCGAGGGCTTCCGCCTTGGCACGCGCCGGCTCGACTTCCTCGCCCTGACCGAGGTCAGCGGTGAAGGTCACGACTTCACAGTTGTAGGTTTCCTGCAGCCACTTGACGATGACTGAAGTGTCCAGGCCGCCGGAGTAGGCGAGAACGACCTTTTGCACGTCGGACATGCTTGACTCCTGAGTTGATGCTTGTAGTTCCCGCGATGCCACCGCCCGAGGACGGGGACGCAGGTGGGGATGGATCGTACGGTCGCGAGGAAGGCCTGCCCAGCAGGTGGCCGCCCGTTGCCACTCGAATCACGATGTGGGGCCGATTATAGCGAGGCTGGCACCTCACCGATACTGCTGACAGGCGCTGTCATGGGCAGAACGGGACCTGGCGCCCCCCTGCCGGGGCCGCCCTGACGCCTGCGCCGCGACGTGTCCGTATCGCCCTGCTACAATTGCTCTCCTTGAGCGCCGGCGAGACGCACGGCGCAGCACGAGACGCAATGACGGGATTGGAGATCTTGATGACCCAGGCGAGCGAGCGCACGCTGATGGCACAACGCTTCCGTGGCTTCCTGCCAGTGGTGGTGGACCTCGAGACAGGTGGATTCAATGCCGCCGGAGATGCACTGCTCGAGATCGCTGCCGTCACGCTGACCATGGATGACGACGGCAACATGGTGCCGGATGCCACCTACGCCTTTCACGTGGCGCCCTTTGAAGGGGCCAATATCGAGCAGTCGGCACTGGACTTCACCGGGATCGATCTGGACAACCCGGTACGCAAGCAGGTGGCCGTGGCCGAGAATCAGGCACTGGGCGAAATCTTCAGCCCGATACGCAAGGCCATCAAGGCACACGGCTGCACGCGTGCGGTGCTGGTCGGTCACAACGCGGCCTTCGATCAGGGCTTCCTGAACGCGGCGGTGGAGCGTTGCGGTATCAAGCGCAACCCGTTCCACCCGTTCTCGTGCTTCGATACCGCCTCGCTTGCGGGTCTGGTCTACGGCCAGACGGTACTGGCCCGCGCCTGCCGCGCCGCCGGCATCGAGTTCGACAACGCCTCCGCCCACTCGGCGCGCTATGACACCGAGCGCACCGCGGAGCTGTTCTGCGCGATGGTCAATCGCTTCAAGGACCTGGGCGGCTGGGATCTGGCGATGAAGGAACAGGGCATGAACGACGAGGTGCCTGCCTCGCTCGAGACGCCTGCCACCTGACAGCCAGGGGCTTGCCCGGCCCGGCCGCGCAAGACACTCCTGTGAAATCGCCACACGAAAACGCCCCCGCAGCCTGGCTGCGGGGGCGTTTTGTCTGACAGGCTCCGCTCAGATCAGAACATGTCTGACCCGGGGAGACCGATCACTCGGCAGCCGCTTCCTGAGCGGCCTGCTTGATCATCGGCTCCAGCTCGCCGTTCTGGTACATCTCGACCACGATGTCGCAGCCGCCGACCAGCTCGCCGTTGATCCACAGCTGCGGGAAGGTCGGCCAGTTGGCGTACTTCGGCAGCTCCGCACGGATGTCCGGGTTGTCCAGGATGTTGACGAAGGCGAAACGCTCGCCGCACGCCATCACGGCCTGGACGGTCTGGGCGGAGAAACCGCACTGCGGCAGCTGCGGCGTGCCCTTCATGTACAGCAGGATGGGGTTCTCGCCAATCTGCTTCTCGATCGATTCGATGGTGGTGCTCATGTGCAATCCTCGGACGGTGGGCGCAAGGCCCGTGAGTGTCATTCCCTCATTCTACTGAGGGTGAGCCACGAATTCAGCCCCCGATATTGCCCCAGGGCGAGATTGGTGTCTGCAGGGCAGGCCGGCGATGTCGCTGTCGGCAGGCTGACCGGCGCACGCGCGGGGCGAGGCAAGGGCTCTCGATGCCTCGCGAGACGCCTCGGCGTTGCGCCCGCCCGCTCAGCTGGCTAGGATGGCTCTTTTGACAGGCAGCGCCAATCGGGCGCCGTGATCGTCGGCGACTTCCTTCCCTCCGACGCATGGCGCCCTTTTCGATGGTGCTGCCCGAGACCCTGACAGGAGCCCGCTCGATGGCCACCCGGCACTTTCTGACTCTGCTTGACCTTTCTCCGGAAGAACTCGATTACCTGATTCAGCGCGCCATCACCATCAAGGATGGCTTGAAGAAGGAAGGTCCGGTCTACACGCCGTTCGCCAACCGTACCCTGGCGATGATCTTCGAGAAGTCCTCCACGCGCACCCGTGTGTCCTTCGAGACGGCGATGGCCCAGTTCGGCGGCCATGCCCTGTTCCTGTCGCCGCGCGATACCCAGCTGGGCCGTGGCGAGCCGATCGGTGACACCGCGCGCGTACTCTCCGAGATGGTGGATGGCGTGATGATCCGCACCTTCGCGCACTCCGATATCGAAGCCTTCGCCGATGCCTCCAGCGTGCCGGTCATCAATGCACTCACCGATGACTACCATCCGTGCCAGCTGCTGGCTGACGTGATGACCTGGACCGAGTGCCGTGGCTCCGTGAAGGGCAAGACAGCAGTCTGGATCGGCGATGGCAACAACATGTGCCATTCCTGGATCAACGCCGCACGCCAGTTCGACTTCATCCTGCGCATCTGCTGCCCGGAAGGCTACGAGCCGGACAGCGAGATCGTCGCGGCAGCCGGTCAGCGCGTCAGCATCCACCGCGACCCGCAGGAAGCCGTCCAGGGCGCGGATCTAGTGACCACCGATGTCTGGGCCTCCATGGGCCAGGAAGAGGAGCAGCTCAAGCGCGAATCCGACTTCGCCGGCTACCAGGTCGATGAAGCCATGCTCGACAAGGCCGCCGATGACGTCATCTTCCTGCACTGCCTGCCGGCACACCGCGGCGAAGAGATCAGCATGGGACTGCTGGATGACCCGCGCGCCGTCGTCTGGCAGGAAGCCGGCAACCGTCTGCACGCCCAGAAGGCATTGCTCGAATTCCTGATGCTGGGTCGTCAGGACTGAATCAGCCCTGCCTGTCGCCGCCTGCATCCATGCCGGCGGCGACATCGTATGCACAGACAGGCGGGCGCGTGAGCTCAGCGCCCGCCCCTGATGCCCTCGCCGGCTGTTCCACTCGCTGCCCTTCTCGTTTTCTGGACCGACCCGCCATCATGCAACCGCTCCTGCAGATTGATTCTCTGGAATGTCGCTACGACACCACCGTGGTGACCCGTGACATCAATTTCTCTCTCAACAAGGGGGATATCGCCTGCCTGCTCGGCCCGTCCGGCTGTGGCAAGACGACCCTGCTGCGCGCGATCGCCGGCTTCGAACCGGTGGCGGTCGGCGAGATTCGCCTCGAGGGAGAAGTGCTCTCCAGCGCCACCCAGCTGACGGCGCCGGAAGAGCGCCATGTCGGCATGGTCTTTCAGGATTACGCCCTGTTTCCGCACCTGAGCGTGGCGGACAACGTGGCGTTCGGCGTACGCCGCATGCCGAAGGCCGAGCGCAATGCCAAGGTGGCGGAACTGCTGACGCTGGTCGGTCTGGGGCATCTGGGCGAGCGTTTTCCGCATGAACTCTCGGGCGGACAGCAGCAGCGCGTGGCCTTGGCACGCGCGCTGGCGCCGGAGCCACGCATCCTGCTGCTCGACGAGCCGTTCTCGAATCTGGACGTGGAGCTGCGCCGGCAGCTGAGCCAGGAGGTGCGCCGGATTCTCAAGCACCTCGGCATCAGCGCGGTACTGGTCACCCATGATCAGAACGAAGCCTTCGCGATGGCGGACCAGATCGGCGTCATCCATGCCGGGCATCTGCAGCAATGGGATACACCGTTCAATCTGTATCACGAGCCGGCCACGCGCTTCGTCGCCAACTTCATCGGTCAGGGCTACTTCATCCCCGGCACGCTGGCGGACAACGAAAGCGTCTCCACCGAACTCGGGGTGATCCGCGGCAACCGTGCCTATCCGTATGACGCCGGGACACCGGTAGACGTGCTGCTGCGTCCGGATGATCTGGTGCTGGCTGAAGGAGAGGCGGAAACCAGTGATCTCAAGGCGCGCGTGCTCAGCGCGACCTTTGCCGGCACCAGCACCCTGTATCGCCTGGCCTTGCCGTCAGGTCGTGAGGTCGAGGCGGCCTTCAACAGCCATCACGACTATCACCCGGGGGAAGACGTCAGTCTGCGCATTCAGGCCGATCACCTGATCCTGTTCGAACGACTGGAAGACAGCGACGCGGGAATGTGAACGCTTGACCGCCATTCGCCGTGGCACTGACACGGCGAATGGCTCGGGCGACGGCCAGCAATGCGCTGCTGATGCCTGCGTCACCGAAGGCGGCCGACGGCGGGGGTGGCCCTGTGAAGGGCAAGAGGCAATGAACCAAAAAAAAGCGGCCACCCCGAAGGATGGCCGCTTTTTCAATATTCTGGTGGAGCCTAGCGGGATCGAACCGCTGACCTCAACACTGCCAGTGTTGCGCTCTCCCAGCTGAGCTAAGGCCCCACTGCGCGCTCAAATCGCGCGCCATACTTCGCAGAGTTGACCCTGCATGCCGGTATGCTGGCATCTCGTGACATGGTGGAGCCTAGCGGGATCGAACCGCTGACCTCAACACTGCCAGTGTTGCGCTCTCCCAGCTGAGCTAAGGCCCCGTGCTCACGATGCAGCGAATACTACAGACCACATGACAAGCCGTCAACCCCTTATTTTTGCAGCGATTTCCCGCGTTCACCGTCACGAAGCACGCTGATGAAGGGTAGTCATCTTGCATGCGACGCACGGGATGACAGTGGCATCGACAAGCCCATGGCCAATGGGTACATTGAAAGCCATACTAACTAACACGCCTGATGACATCTTTACTGGAGCCGCCTTGATCAAGGTTCTTGTCGCTGATGACCACCACCTGGTGCGTACCAGCATCGTCCGTACCATTGAGCTAGAGGATGGGCTCAAGGTGATTGCAGAAGCCTCGGATGGCGAAACCGCGATCAAACTCTGCCGTGAGCACAGTCCGGATATCGTGCTGATGGACATTCGCATGCCCGGCGTCGATGGACTTGAAGCCACGCGCAAGATCGTTCGCAGCCTGCCGGAAGTTCGCGTGATCGTCCTGACCGCCTATCTCGAGGAATCCTTCGCCAAACGCCTGCTGGAAGCAGGGGCCTTCGGTTTCATCTCCAAGGGCACGCCCTTCGATGAAATGATTCGCGCCATTCGCCGAGTCGCCGGTGGCGAACGCTACCTGACCCCGGAGATCGCGCAACGCCTGGTGTTCTCGGGCATGGACACCGGATGCAGCAATCCCTTCGAGCAACTCTCGACCCGCGAGATGCAGGTGGCGCTGATGATCGTCAACTGTCATCGCGTCAACGAGATCTCCGACCGCCTTCACCTGAGCCCCAAGACCGTCAATACCTATCGCTATCGCATCTTCGAGAAGCTGGGCGTGACCAGTGACGTCGAGATGACGCATCTGGCCATGCGCCATCAATTGCTCGACGACTATGCTCTCGAGGCTCGGCCGCTGTCGGATTGAGCCACGCAGGCGACAGCGAAGTGATTCGCTGACGGGAAAGCCCACGGCCCGATGACACCATCCCCCAGGGGAGGCATCGTCGGGCCGTGGGCTTTTTTCTTATCGTCTTGCTGGCCTTTCCTTCTCTCCACTGGCATCTCTCCACTGGCATCTCTCCACTGGCATCTCTCCACTGGCATCTCTCCACTGGCATCTCTCCACTGGCATCTCTCCACTGGCATCGCTCGCCTGGCATCTCTCGATGGGCATGGCGGCGCCCGACATCACCGGGCATCCCACCCCGCCGCGTCTCCTGCCCCCTTGCTGCGCGGGACACCCGCCCCAATCTGATCTGTTTGCCTGCCGATGCGCATTGCCCCTGAAGACAGCCACGGCACCTGAAGATGGACATGTAGCTCCCTTGATCGGGCCTTCGGCTTGTTTGATAGACTGGCGACATCTCCGAACGAGGAACCCCATGGCCAAGCAGCATCCCGATTCCACGCCACCGGAATCCGCCAACGAGTCCAACGCGAACCGCGAGCGCAGTGACGCCGCTCGGGTGTCCAGTCGTCTGATCACCAGCGATGCCTCCGCCCCGGCGGCCGAGGCGAATGATTTCGATCCGCGCCACTTCCTCAAGCATGTCAGTGATGCGCCCGGCATCTATCGCATGCTGGATACCGCCGGCGAGGTGCTCTATGTCGGCAAGGCAAAGCGCTTGAAGGCACGCCTCTCCAGCTATTTCCGCAATACCGGCCTGAATGCCAAGACCCAGGCACTGGTCGGGCGCATCGCGGATGTCCAGGTCACCATCACCCGCAGCGAAACGGAAGCGCTGCTGCTTGAGCAGACCCTGATCAAGGAGCTGCGCCCGCCGTACAACATCCTGCTGCGCGACGACAAGTCCTACCCTTACGTCTTCATCAGTCAGCATCACGACTATCCGGCGCTGGAGTTCAAGCGCGTGCGCCACAAGCGCAACGATGGCCGGTATTTCGGCCCCTATCCCAGCAGCGTGGCAGTGCGGGAATCGCTGACGTTGATGCAGAAGATCTTCCGGCTGCGCAATTGCGAGGATTCGGTATTCGCGCATCGTGAGCGTCCGTGCCTGCAATATCAGATCAACCGCTGCACTGCGCCGTGCGTCGATTACATCAGCAAGCAGGATTATCGTCGCGACATGGAACACGCGGTGATGTGCCTGAACGGCCAGAGCGATCAGGTCACCGATGAGCTGAGTCGGGCGATGGAAGATGCCGCCATGCGCCTGGAATTCGAGGAGGCGGCACGCCTGCGCGATCAGGTCGCCCAGCTGCGTCGGATGCAGGAGAAGCAATATGTCGATACCGGCACCGGCAATGCCGACATTCTGGCACTCGCCGAGCGCCCGGGTGGACTGTGCATCAGCGTGCTGTCAGTCCGCCAGGGGCGCATGCTCGGAGCGCGTCATTTCTCGCCGGGCAACGGACTGGACCTCACCAGCAGCGAGCTGTTGACCGGCTTCGTCAGTCAGTACTACCTGGGTCAGGATCGCGAGATGCCCGATGAGGTGCTCACCTCACTGGCACTCGAGGATGCGCCGCTGGTGGAAGGTGCACTGAGCGAGAAAGCCGGTCGCCGCGTTCGCGTGGCACACCAGGTACGTGGCCATCGCGCCCAGTGGCTCACGCTGGCACAGACCAACGCCGAGCAGTATCTGGCCACTCAGCTGGCCAGCCGCCAGCAGCTCTCCAATCGCTTTCTGTCATTGCGCGATGCTCTGGGACTCGCGGAAGTGCCCAAGCGCCTGGAGTGCTTCGACATCTCCCACAGCCACGGTGAGGCGACCGTGGCCAGCTGCGTGGTGTTCGATCACGAGGGGCCCATCAAGTCGGATTATCGACGCTTCAACATCGAGGGGGTGACGGCCGGTGATGACTACGCCGCCATGCAGCAGGCGCTGACGCGACGTTTCAAGCGTCTGCAGGAGGGAGAAGGCAAGCGCCCAGACATCCTGCTGGTCGATGGCGGCAAGGGTCAGCTCAACATGGCGCGTGAGGTCTTCGTGTCGCTCGGCGTGACCGACATCATCCTGCTCGGGGTCGCCAAGGGCACCACGCGCAAGGCCGGCCTGGAGACGCTGTTCATCGAGACGGTGCATGACACCCTGGATCTCGACAGCCATTCACCGGCGCTGCACTTGATCCAGCATATCCGTGATGAATCGCACCGCTTCGCGATTGCCGGCCACCGCGCCAAGCGTGACAAGGCGCGCCGCACCTCGAGCCTCGAGGGCATCGCGGGGGTCGGGCCCAAGCGCCGCCGGGAACTGCTCAAGTTCTTCGGGGGACTCCAGGGGGTCAAGCAGGCCTCCAAGCCGGAACTGGCGCGGGTGCCCGGCATCAGCGAATCCCTTGCCGAGGTGATCCATCAGGCACTGCACGGCTGACCGATCATGCAGCAGGGGATACATCGACACCCCACGCCGACCTCTGTCACCCTCAGCCTGCCGCACAGGCAGGGGTAACGGAAGTCGGCTTGAATATCCTGCGGTTTGGCATGGCTGAATACCTCACCGGCAGGCTAGAATAGACGACTTGTGCGGCGCTAGCGGAGCGATCTGCCCTTTCGGGGCGTCGCCCTTGATTTCGCCCAGCCACCCGACGCTTCATGCAAGGACTCGTGCCGTCACGATGAGCATTCCCAATATCCTGACTCTGATCCGCATCCTGTTCATTCCGCTGCTGGTGGTGTGCTTCTATCTGCCATATGACTGGAGCCTGCCCGTCACCGCCCTGCTGTTCGCCCTGGCGGCAGTGACCGACTGGTTCGATGGCTATCTCGCGCGACGCTGGAATCAGACGACGCCCTTCGGCGCCTTCTTGGACCCGGTGGCTGACAAGCTGATGGTCGCCGTGGCATTGGGACTGTTGATCGAACGCTACGACAGCCTGTGGATGACGATTCCCAGCTTGATCATCATCGGTCGCGAGATCGTCATCTCCGCACTGCGCGAATGGATGGCCGAGATCGGCAAGCGCGGCAGCGTGGCAGTCTCGTGGGTCGGCAAGCTGAAGACCGCTGCCCAGATGCTCGCCCTGTTCATGCTGCTGTACTTCTCCCCAGGCAGTCTCGGGGGCGATGCCGGCCTCGGCCTGCTGTATATCTCCGCTGCGTTGACGTTGTGGTCGATGATCAGTTACCTGCGTGCGGCATGGCCGGAACTGATACGCTCCGTCTGACACGCGGCGCATGTTCAGCATGACGAATGCTCAGCACGACAAATGTTCAGCATGACGGATGTTCAGTACGACACGGGCCCAGCAAGTTGCCCGACTGGCAGAGGTCAGTTCTCGAGACGCCCACCCGCCCTTTCGGCAGGTGGGCGTCGTCGTTTCCGGCCACCAGGTCTGCGAGACATTTTTTCATTAACTGTTTGACAGCATGGGAATTATCCGTATAATTCGACCTCGAGTTCAGCGGGAATAGCTCAGTGGTAGAGCACAACCTTGCCAAGGTTGGGGTCGCGAGTTCGAATCTCGTTTCCCGCTCCAATGAAACAGGTGGCCTTGATGGCACTTCGACATTGACTCAATTCTCTTGCGCAACGCGCAGAGAAACCTCGGATCAGACATCAGTTTCGACTGACATCTCGATCATTGAGGCTGGATGGCAGAGTGGTCATGCAGCGGACTGCAACTCCGTGTACGCCGGTTCGATTCCGACTCCAGCCTCCATTTCAGAACGCCTGACATCCCCTGTCCTGCACTGAAGTGGACAAGACACCTTCCCTCCTGGTCGTCTTGCTTTTCTACTTTATCCATCTCGTTTCATCTGTTGAATCACTGACACTCCCTGTCGGTCTTCTCTGATTTTCGCCTTCAGTACCTGCATCATTTCCCGCTGGTCTTTTCATCCCTCATCCTTGCCTGAGCCCCCTGTCGCACACGTCTTGCGCAGAGGATTCATTGCGCCTGTCCGTTCTGATGCCCGAACGCGCCTCATGTGCACCACTGCCCTCAGTGATGAGGCAAAGGGATTGCAGAACAAACAGTTAACCCTCGTATGTCACGCATTAAAGTTGACCTTGTTCTGAAATATGCTAAGTTATGCGCCAGTCTGCGCGGCCATGGTGGAATCGGTAGACACCGGAGACTTAAAATCTCCTGCCTTCGGGCGTGCCGGTTCGAGTCCGGCTGGCCGTACCATCGCTTCAGGCAGCACCACGCCAAGCAGGACAGACTCAAGCAGCATTCAAGAGCGTCGCCATGTCATGTTCATCATGTCCGGGCGGCGCTTTTTCATGCCTGTCGTCCAGAAACCTTGCCAGATGCCACCCCCTGCTGAGCTGCCATTACCTGCTCGATACTCACCGCCAGGTGCCCTGTGCGATTGAATTGGCTTCTCTGCTCCCCAAGGTCTATTTCCTCTGAGCCCACGTGAGTGTGCATCATCTCATTGCCGCCCCACCTCATTGGCGCCTCATGAAATGGCCGAAGGAACTCCCCATGTCCGACGATTCGTCCCACCGCCCTGCCGCCCAGTTCATCGCTTCCCGTGATGTGGCACAGGAAATCTGTCGAGAAGCCTGCGAACACATCCATACCCTGTCAGCCCCCCGCATTCTGGTACTGGCCATTCTGGGCGGCGCCTTCATCACCATGGGGGCGCTGTTTTCCATCCTGCTGTCGACCGGGGTCGAGACACATGGCTTGCAGCTGCTGCTTCAGGGGGTCGGGTTCTCGATTGGCTTCTTCCTCGTCATCCTGACCGGTGCCGCCCTCTTTACCGAGGCCAATGTCATCCTGCCGGTCAGTGCGCTCAACTGCTCCCGCAGTGACATGCTGCGACGCGGCCTGAAGTTCTGGGTACTGGCCTGGATAGGCAATCTGCTCGGCACGATGCTGACAGGCTGGGTGATCTCGGTGGCACAGGTCTACTCCCCCCAGCACTATCAGCTGCTGGCCGAACTGGTGGCGAAGAAGATGCACTATCAGCAGACAGGAGGTGCCGAAGGCTGGTTCTCGCTGGTGCTGTCGGGAATGCTGGGCAACTGGATGGTCGGGATGGCGGCATTTCTCGCCGTGATGGGCAGGACCATCATCGACAAGTTCGTGCCCATCGTGCTGGCCGTCAGTCTGTTCGTGGCAGGCATCGGCAACCTGCTGGGCGGCAGCCTGCTGGTCGCGCTGCCATTGTGGTACGGACTGCGTCCGAAACGGTGTGAGTGACAGGCCGGGGTACGCCGTCATGGCGCTCTCCCCGTGATGCTGGCGCGCAGATGCGCCTGCTGCGATGGCTACATGCGACTACACTGAAATGTGTCACATCGCTGTCAGAGTGGCTGTGTGACCCACTCCCCCACCACGCTCACGTGCAGGAGCCCAACATGCTGACATTGCTCAAGAGTCCCGCTGATCACGTCGTCGCCCTGCGGCTGGAAGGCAGCATCGATCAGGCGTCGCTCGCTCCCGTGATCCGCGAATGTGATGAGCGCCTCGCGCGCCATGAGCGCCTCGCGCGCCATGAGCGCATCTCGTTGCTGGTGGAAATCGAGCGCTTCGGGCTGATCACGCCGGCAGCGCTGCTCAACGATATCGGCTACGCCCTGCGTCATCTTGGCGACTTCGAACGCGAGGCCATCATCAGCAAGGCCGAGTGGTTGCGTCACGTCACCGAATTCAGCAAGCATCTGGTGCGCTCCATCGAAGTCCGCCACTTCTCGCCTGCCGAGCGAGAAGCCGCCTATGCCTGGGTGGCCGAGTCACCCCGTGGCAGCACTCCGAGCACCGATCCGCACGCCTCGGCAGAAGCCCGCCATCAGCACGACGAGGCCTGACAGCCTTCAGTCCGCACCTTGCTCCCTCGCCCTACGGCTTTCAGGGCAAGGTGCGGGTCAGCACCAGTCCCGCCAGCAGCATCACTCCCATCGCCATGGCCCACAGCGTCATCGCGCGCTCCACGGCGGGACGCTCAGGCACACGCAGCAGCTGGTACACGGTGATCAACGGCAGCATGTAGCGCGTCTCGATCAATTCCCGCGTGCAGATCATCAGCGCGAGCATCACCAGCAGCAGCCCACCATGCCCCAGTCTCAACGGTGCTCTCAGCCACCAGAAGGCCACGCTGGTGGACATCAGCAGGGTGATCCAGCGCGCGACCGGGTGCTCGTTCCACCACATCAGCCAGACATTGCGAATCGTCCAGCGCTGGAAGTTGTAGTCATGGGTCAGCTCGAAGCTCATTGCCAGCACCAGCCACAGGCCGACCGCCAGCAGCAGCAACGGCATTCCTCGCCGCCATCCCTTCCGCGAACATGCACGCTTCACCCCCTGCCATTGACGCGGCAGGTCCGAAAGCCACAGCGGCAGGAACACCATGCCGATCACCGCCAGGTAATAGCCGAGATTGCCGGTGTGCCAACCGGCCTGATGGCGCGTGGTGTCTCCCATGGCGATGCCGCCATTCCAGAGAAGGAAGCCGAGAAAGGCGACCACCGGTAGCCCGAGCACCCACCACCAGTTGATGAACAGTGCCCACCAAGTGGAGAGCCGAGAGAGCGGCGCGCGCAAGGGAGTCGCCAGTCCTGCCATCCGCGCCTCGCTCACGGCCTTGTGATGGGTCAGACACAGCAGCAGGCCGCCCCACAACCCCAGCAGCACGATGCTGTCCTGACGCAACCCCAATCCCGCCATGATCAATACCAGCAGCAGCAGACGCTGTTCTCGCACCAGTGCGACGAGCTGCAACGCGACCAGCGCGATGATCCAGGGGTCGGTATACACCAGCGCCAGATAGGGAAAGATGATCGGCAGCCACAGCCACTGCCAGCACTGACGGCTGGCCTGGTGACGAGCGTCGTGCGCCTCCAGCGAAGGAGCGAGACGTCGGTAGCCCTGCGGCAATGCCCGCCAGAGGAGGAACGCCATGACGCTGAAGCCCACCAGCGAAAGACCGCGCACCCAGTCCACCGACGGCATCTGTGGCCAGCGTCCCGTCATGGTGGCTGTCGCCAGCGGCAGATTCAGCCAGTCCCCGAGCGTCTGGAGCGTCATCAGTACCAGCGCCATGCTGGCGTGATAGAGCGTCAGCGTGGTCAGCTTGGGATGCTGATGCCAGTCGCCCTCCAGAAACTGGCGGATCTGCGCGAAATGGACTCCCTCATCGACGAAGGGAATCGGCAGATGGCGGCTCACCAGCCACAGGGAAAGCCCCAGACATGACATCAGCACCATCAGCACCAGAGCGGTCCGCCACCGCGGGTGTCGTCTGACGGGCGCGCATCCTGCGTGATGAGCCTGTGACGCCATGTCCACTTCTCCTTGTGCAACCTCCCCGTCACCTGACGAGGCAGTCTTCGTCCTGCAGTGCCCTCACGCCTCTGACACAGGACGCCCTGCGCCCTGCACCAGTATCGGCAGGCCGGCGCACTTTTTTCCAGTCTGTCGCAGCACTTTGCCCCACAAAGCCTCGCGGCAGTACAATGCCCCCAGTCTGCTTCGCTGATACGCCCGCCGTTGGCGTGCCGAAGTCCTGCCTGTTCTTGCTTCGCGATTGCGAAGCGTACCGATCAAAGCGACAAGTCGAGGGATCGCTGAGCCCATGCGTGCCAGTCAACTGCTGATTTCCACTCTCAAGGAAACCCCGTCCGATGCTGAAGTCATAAGCCACCAGCTGATGCTGCGTGCCGGCTTCATTCGTCGCCTGACCTCCGGGCTCTACACCTGGATGCCGCTGGGTCTGCGCACCATGCGCAAGGTCGAGCGCATCGTCCGTGAAGAGATGGACCGCGCCGGCGGCCAGGAAGTGCTGATGCCCGCCGTGCAACCTGCCGAGCTCTGGCAGGAATCCGGTCGCTGGGAACAGTACGGCCCGGAGCTGCTGCGTGTCGTTGATCGTCATCAGCGCGACTACTGCGTCGGCCCGACCCACGAGGAAGTCATCACCGACCTCGCGCGTCGCGAGCTGAACAGCTACAAGCAGCTGCCGGCCAACTTCTATCAGATCCAGACCAAGTTCCGTGACGAGATTCGTCCGCGCTTCGGTGTGATGCGCTCCCGTGAGTTCATCATGAAGGATGCCTATTCCTTCCACCTGAGCGAAGACTCGCTCAAGGACACCTATCAGGTGATGTACGACACCTATGTGCGCATCTTCACGCGCCTGGGTCTCGACTTCCGCCCCGTCATCGCCGACAACGGCTCCATCGGTGGTACCGGCTCCCACGAATTCCACGTGCTGGCCGATTCCGGAGAAGACGCCATCGCCTTCTCTACCGGTTCCGACTTCGCTGCCAACATCGAGAAGTGCGAGGCTCTGCCCGCACCGCTGGGCGAGACACCGCAACGCGCCGCACCGACTCAGGACATGCAGCTGGTCGATACGCCGAATGCCAAGACCATCGCCGCCCTCGTCGAGCAGCATGGCCTGGCCATCGAGAAGACCGTCAAGACGCTGATCGTCAAGGCGGCCGAAGGTGTCGAGGGAGGGCTGGTCGCGCTGATGGTACGCGGTGATCACGAGCTCAACGAGATCAAGGCCGAACACCTGCCACAGGTCGCCGAGCCGCTGACCATGGCCAGCGACGAGGAAGTGCGTGCCGCCGTCGGCGCCGGCTTCGGCTCGCTGGGTCCGGTGGGACTCGAGATGCCGATCATCATCGATCGCAGCGTCGCTCTGATGAGCGACTTCGGTGCCGGTGCCAACATCGAAGGCAAGCACCACTTCGGCCTCAACTGGGAGCGCGACCTGCCGCTGCCGGAAGTCGCCGATATCCGCAATGTCGTCGCGGGTGACCCGTCACCGGACGGTCACGGCGTGATCGACATCGCGCGCGGTATCGAGGTGGGTCATATCTTCCAGCTGGGCACCAAGTACTCCGATGCCATGAACGCCACCGTGCTCGACGAGAACGGCAAGGCCAAGCCGCTGTGGATGGGCTGCTACGGCATCGGCGTGACCCGCGTGGTGGCCGCGGCCATCGAACAGGGCAACGACAAGGGCGGCATCGTGCTGCCGGAAGCCATCGCGCCCTTCCAGATCGCCATCGTGCCGATGAATGCCCACAAGTCCGTGCGCGTCAGCGAGACCTCCGAGCGCGTCTATCAGGCGCTGACCGCCGCAGGCTACGATGTCCTGCTGGATGATCGTGACCTGCGTCCGGGCAACAAGTTCGCCGATGGCGAACTGCTGGGCATTCCGCATCGTCTGGTGATCGGTGATCGCGGTCTCGACAACGGCGAGTATGAGTACAAGGGCCGCACGGACGCGGACGCGACCATGGTCCCCGTCGACAACCTGATGGACTTCCTGGCCGAGCGCAGCGGCAAGTAAGCCTCAGGCGCCGCCCAGGGTGCTTCCTTGACGCGAAGCACGACAGCCCGCCTCCCTCTCGGGGGGCGGGCTGTCGTCGTTTCAGTCGACTGATTGACCGGGTCATTAACGTCAACGCCGCGAACACGGCATAATGCCGGCATGACCGATACGCAGGGACTGCGCATGACCACACCACGCCCCGAAGGCGCTCGTACTCCACACCACCAACGCCTGCTCCGCCACCTGGCGGGAGCAGCCTGTCTCGTGGTGGGCAGCATGGTAGCCATGCTGCAGAGCGCGCCCCTCCATGCTGCGGCCGCCATCCCCGAGCACGGCCTCTCTCCGGCACTGCGTGAAAGCCTGAGAGAAGCGCTGGCAGAGCCTGAAGCCTTCGACGACCCCATCGATGCCCTGCACTGGGTACTGAGCATGCAGCAGCGTCTGGAGCGCTACATGCCCGATCGCGCCGCCCGGATCGACCTGCTGCGCAAGATCCGCCGCGAAGCCACCCGCACGGGGCTGGCACCGGAGCTGATTCTGGCCGTGATCCAGGTGGAAAGCGCCTTCAAGCCGACGGCGGTATCCCATGCCGGCGCACGAGGGCTGATGCAGGTGATGCCATTCTGGAAGCGCGAGATCGGCGAGCCGGGCGACAACCTGCTCGACCAGGACACCAGCCTGCGCTACGGCGCCACCATCCTCGCCCACTACCTCAAGCGTGAGAAGGGCGACATCACCGATGCACTGGCCCGCTACAATGGCAGCCTCGGCAAGACCTGGTACCCGGAACGGGTGATGCGCGCCTGGACCACCCGCTGGTGGTATCAGGCCCCCGCTCCCTTCGTCGCCGAGCGCCTGCCGGACAATGAAATGCCCGGAGAGAACACGCCCGAGCTTCCTGATACGGCCCACGACGAGCGCAGGGTGGCACCACAGGACGCCTTGGCGACGGTGGCCATCCTGAGCGCCAATACCACCGGCAACCCGCTGTCAGACGAAGAGGCGCTGGATGCGCCTGCCAGTCGCTCTCTGGCCGCCGGTGGCAGCCCCTGAGCCACGCCATGTCGCAGCCGTGATCCGAAAGCGGTGTCATCGCTGTCCGGACATGAAAACGCCTCGCTCGGTCACCCGAGCGAGGCGTTTTCATCTGGCGTATCGCGAGAACGGCGGTCGATCAGACCAGCGCCGGGCCCGCCGCGATGATCGCCTCATCCACACCGGCGAACTTCTTGAAGTTCTCGACGAACTTGGCGGACAGGTCACGCGCCTTGCTGTCATAGGCAGCGCGGTCTTCCCAGGTCTCGCGCGGGTCGAGCAGGCTGGAATCGACGCCCGGCACACGCACCGGCACATCCAGGTTGAGCACGTCGATGTGACGCGTCTCGATATCGGCGAGTGCGCCGTTCTGGATCGCGCTGATGATGCTGCGGGTGGTCGGGATGGAGAAGCGTGAGCCGCCCTCTCCGTAGGCACCACCGGTCCAGCCGGTGTTGACCAGATAGACGCGCGAGCCGAACGCCTCGATGCGCTTGATCAGCAGATCCGCGTACTCACGCGCCGGGCGCGGGAAGAACGGCGCGCCGAAGCAGGTGGAGAAGGTCGCCTCGAGACCGGCGGTGGAGCCCATCTCGGTGGAGCCGACCTTGGCGGTGTAGCCGGACAGGAAGTGATAGGCGGCCGCCTGCTTGCTGAGCACGGACACCGGAGGCAGCACACCGGACATGTCGCAGGTCAGGAAGACGATGGCATTCGGCTCACCGGCACGATTTTCCGGCACGCGCTTCTCGATGTGCTCCAGCGGGTAGGCCGCACGCGAGTTCTGGCTGAGAGTGTCGTCGCCGTAATCCGCACCGCGACGGTCGTCCAGCACCACGTTTTCCAGCACGGCGCCGAACTTGATGGCATTCCAGATGACCGGCTCGTTCTTCTCGGAGAGGTCGATGCACTTGGCGTAGCAGCCCCCTTCGATGTTGAAGACGGTGCCTTCGCCCCAGCCGTGCTCGTCATCGCCGATCAGATGGCGCGCCGGATCGGCGGACAGAGTGGTCTTGCCGGTGCCGGAAAGACCGAAGAACAGCGTAGTCTCGCCGTCATCACCGACATTGGCGGAGCAATGCATCGGCAGCACGTCCTTTTCCGGCAGCAGGAAGTTCTGCACCGAGAACATGGCCTTCTTCATCTCGCCGGCATAGCGCATGCCAGCCAGCAGAACGCGACGACGTGCGAAGTTGATCAGCACCACGCCATCGGAGTTGGTGCCATCGCGCTCGGGCTCACACACGAAGTGCGGCGCGTTGAGGATGGTCCACTCGCTCTTGTCCTTGGCATTGAAGCTGTCCGGACGCACGAACATGGTACGCGCGAACAGGTTGTGCCACGCCGTTTCCGTGGTGACACGAATCGGCAGGTAATGCTCGAGATCGGCGCCGACGTGCAGTTCGGACACGAAGCTTGTCTGCGCACCGAGGTAGTCCTCGACCCGGTCCCACAGCGCGTCGAAACGCTCAGGGCTGAACGGGCGGTTGACGCTTCCCCAGTCAATGGCGTCCGAGGTGGACGGCTCATCGACGATGAAGCGGTCGTTCGGGGAGCGACCACTGCGAGCCCCCGTCTCCACGACCAGCGCGCCGTTGTCGGCCAGACGTCCTTCGCCGCGAGCCACTGCCAGCTCGATCAGCTCTGCGCTGCTGAGATTGGTGTGAGTGGTCACCGCACTGTCTTGATGCTTGCTCATTCGCGTCTCCGCGGCTCAGGGCCGCCCTCTCTCTTGATGGCTCTTGCCAGATGCCGGCGGTACATGCCGCAGGCTTATTTTGGGGTATCGAACGATGCTGCCGGAATCGACCATGGCCTACAGGCCATGTTGCCGCAACGGAGCGTCCAGCCCCGTACTGGCAAGGCATTATGGCAAAAAGGGACTCGGGCGGAAACGCTGATTGCTGCAACGCCCGACAGCGCATTGACTGACACTCGAGACGCGAAATGTCCGACAATTTCACATCGCTCGGCTGCCCCCCTGCCGCTGGCCTCATGATGGGCGTCCCTCCTGCACTCCTGCCCCTCGTCGACAGCACCTGCCCATCGACAGCTGCTGCGCATCGACAGTCTCCGCCCGAGACTCCGGCCAACACTGCCCGAGCTGACGCAAGGCAGGCCAACAGGCCGAGCTGACGCCAGCGCGATTGCTGGACTCAGTGGACGATCGGGCTGCCTGCGGCCGGGTCTTCGATGATGGCTTCAACTTCCGCGGCATTGAAGGAATACCGGGTATGGCAGAAGTGGCATTGCGTGGCCAGCTCACCATGTTCGGCGACGATCTGGCGCAACTCGTCCGCGGCGATGCTGTGCAGTGCCGCGCCGAGACGCTCACGAGAACAGGTACAACCGAAACGCAGCGCCTTGGGTTCGAAGATGCGCACGGTCTCTTCGTGATAGAGACGGTGCAGCACGTCCTGCTGATCAAGCGCCAGCAGTTCTTCGGCCTTGAGGGTGTCGGCGAGATGGACGACTCGCTCCCAGGCATCGGGGTCCTTGTTGGCATCGTCGTCAGGCAGCTGCTGGAGCATCACGCCACCGGCACGCTGTGCATCGGCCATCAACCACAGACGCGTCGGCAGCTGCTCGGACTGACTGAAGTAGCTTTCCAGGCAACCGGCGAGGCTGTCCTGATCGATCGCCACGATCCCCTGGTAACGCTTGCCGTCACGCGGGTCCAGCGTGATGACGATCTGCCCCTGCCCCACCAGGGCCTGCAGCGTGGCTTCATCGGTCGGCAGCACGTCCTCGTCACTGAGACGGGCAATGGCACGTAGCTCACCGCCGGGATTGGACTCGGCCATCAGCTGACGCACGATCCCCGTGCCACGCACTTCCAGTGTCATTGTGCCATCCAGCTTGATGGTCTCGGTCAGCAGCGCCACCGCTGCCAGCATCTCGCCCAGCTGGCGCGAGATGGCCTGGGGATAGGCATGACGATCAAGGACTTCGGCATAGGCCTTGTCCAGGGTGACGATCTCGCCGCGCACATTGGTGGCGTCGAACAGGAATCGCTGGATCTGATCGAAATTCGGCGCCGTCTCTTCGTGGGCGTCGCCGGCTTGCTTGTCAGGGTCTTGCATGTCGTGATCACTCATTGGGGGCTCCTCGAACCGAGCCAGCGCAGCCGCCAGCTCGTGGACCACGAGCGACGGACCGCGATGAACCTCGGCGACGACGCAGGCCTGCCTCGGCTTCAGCACCGAAGGCCGGGCCTTGCGTCATGAATTGGGTAAGTATCAACGTGACATCCACAGGCTTTCCCCCCGCAAGGGTGGCGAGAGCCTGTGTCGTCAGCTTTCGGAATCCTGGCGCTGGAAGCGGTGGATGCTGCGCCGCTGCTTCTTGTCGGGTCGTCCCACGGGCGGGCTCATGCCCTGATTGCCAAGGCGACGCACCTCGGCCTCCCGTTCGCGGCGCGCACGCGACTCCTGCGTCTCCTGATAGAGTGCCTGCGCCTGGGGGGCGCCACGGCGCTGGTCGCTGAGTGCCAGCACTTCGACCACCAGCCGATCCCAACCTTGCGGCACTTCGATCAAGGCGCCGACCTCGACGGTCTTGGACGTCTTCACCTTGCTGCCGTTGTACTGGATCTTGCCACCTTCAATGGCTTTCTTGGCCATGCCGCGCGTCTTGAAGAATCGCGCCGCCCATAGCCACTTGTCGATGCGTACCTGGTCACTCATCAAGACTCCTTGCGCTCCTCGTGTTCCAGATGAAGGCCGCCACCCGCCGTCAGCACGGCAAAGCCGTCCAGTCCGTGCACGTGCTCGAAGTCACGCGCTTCGCGCTTCGAGTCCGGCTGACGCACGCCCAGCAGATGCGCGATACCGTAGGTGCGCGCACTCTCCAGCACCTGGGGATTGTCATCGATGAACAGGGTACGTGCCGGCTCGAAGGGCTCGATCTCGTTGAGCCGATGCCAGAAGGCCTGCTCCTCCTTGGCGTGTCCGAGATCCGCCGAGGAGACGACGGCATCGAAGTAATCGCCCATGCCGGTCAGACCGAACTTGAGCTCGATCCCGTGACGGTCCGCGTTGGTCGCCAGTACCACGCGCTGCGGTTGATCCCGTAGCCAGGCGAGAAAGTCCTCTGCCTCGTGGCGATACCCGATCAGATGCTGCACCTCACGCTTGAGCGCGACGACATCCAGCTTCAGCTCGCGGCTCCAGTAATCGAGGCTGTACCAGTTGAGCGTGCCGGATTCGCTGATGATGCGCGCCTTGAGGTCCGCCTGCAGTGCGCTATCGAGACGATGCAGCTCACAGTAGCGGCGTGGCAGGTGCTCCAGCCAGAAGTGGCTGTCGAAATGCAGGTCCAGCAAGGTGCCATCCATGTCGAGCAGCACGGTGTCGATCGTGGTCCAGTCAATCATCGGTAGTCTGTCAGCCGGCGGGGAATTTGGGGTTGTATAGTGTAAAGCATGGTCCTGCGCTGCGCATGTGCCCACACGGGACATCAGCGATGCCGGCAAGCTCACGACAATTGCCCTGCCCGGCACAGCCTGCCACGATGGGCGCGACAGCTTGATGCTCGGGCATGACCGCCTGCCCGGCGCCCGCTTCTTGATCTCTGCCTTGAGGACTTCCGATGGATGATGCGCCACGCCCCGATCACTCGACCATCGGGCACTACGCCGATGGAGACGCGCTGCCCCCCCCCCGTATCGACTCGCGACGCGAGGTGGCTCGCTCGCGGCTGTTTACCGTCGAGGCGCTGGAACTGACCTTCTCGAATGGCGCGACGCGCAGCTTCGAGCGTCTCAAGAGTGGTGGCCATGGTGCGGTGATGATCGTCGCCATGCCAGACCCGGATCACGTACTGCTGATCCGTGAATATGCCGCCGGGCCGGAGCAGTACGTGCTGACCCTGCCCAAGGGGCTGATCGACCCCGGCGAAGACCCGGTGACCGCCGCCAACCGTGAACTGATGGAGGAGTGCGGTTTCGGCGCTCACGACATCGAGCCGCTGGCCGAACTGAGCCTGGCGCCCAACTACATGGATCACCGCATGAACGTCATGCTGGCGCGTGACCTGTACGAGAAGCGTCTGCCGGGGGATGAGCCGGAACCTCTGGTCGTCGAGCGCCACCGCCTCGACGAGCTGCCGGCATTGCTGGCACGCGAGGACTTCCATGAGGCGCGGGCCATCGCCGCTCTCTTCATGGCCAGGGAGCGCCTGCTAGCCGGCGAGGAGCTCCATAGCCCCGACTGGTGGTAAGGCGTCGGGCGTGCCCTGGCCCTGCCCTCTCGCGCTGTTCTTCAGACAACGACAAGCCCCCGCCAATGGCGGGGGCTTGTCGTTTCACCCGTGATGTCAGTGGACGGATCGTGCTGGCGACCTGCCCGGACACACCACGAGATCATGCCGTACCCGAGTCGTCCTCGGGATCAGAAGACGTTCACTCGGTCTTCATGCTGCCATCGGCAGTGTTGGCCGAGCCGGACTCCGGGCTCACACCCATGTGGTCCTCGCCTTCGTCCATCACCTTGCCGTGCTTGGCGGATTCAGACTGTGCGGTCCCGCCTTCCACCATCATGGAATCCTTCTTGGTGTTGGCAGAACCACTTTCGGTATTGCGTTCGGCATCGTCTTGCACCATGCCACCTTCATGGCCAGCGGCAGTGCCACCCTCTACCTTGGTGGAGTGAGCACCGGTATTGGCGGAACCGGTGTTGCTGGATTCGTGGTGATCGGCATAGGCAGCGGCGGTCGGCAGTGCAAAGGCAGTTGCGATGAGTGCAGCAGTCAGCTTGTTCATGATCCATCCTCCAGTAGCGGTCTGATGCAAAAGGCGAGCAGATGATTCACTCGACCGTTGCCGTTGAGCCGCGGCATGCATCGGGATCGAAGTGATCCTCTGTCATCCGGGCCAGGCAAGACGACGGGCGAGCGATTCACCTGCGTCTTGCGGATAAGGGTTGCCAAGACATCCTGTCGTGACATCGTCAGCGCTCGTGATCACTCGAAAACCGTCACTAGAGTTGTACCGTGAAAGCGTGACGAGTTGGCGAGTGATGACATTGATCTGATCGAGCGTGTTCCATCACACAGCGTCTGATGCCTAAAGATATGGAACTACTTGGGCTGAGTTTCAAGCACAGGAAGGAAAGAAAAATGATCTGCCAGATAATTACTTGTACAAGAGTGAATTGTCGCGTCGCGTTTAATTAGCGCCCACCCCGCTCCAGGACAGCACGGCAGCAGGCTCCAGCCCGACGATGCAGCCATCCAGTGCGATCGGATGCCCAGGATTCGCTTGCAGTATTTTACTCAACGAAACATTTTGTAACTCTGTTTGAGAAGCAAGGACACTTCCTCGCGGCCACTCGCAGTGCACAGCACCATCCTCTCTACGGGCACCGCCACCGACATGCTGACCACGACAGGAGAATCACATGCCAGATGTGCTGATAGGGGGCCGCGCGGGACAAGGTTCGGCAGGCCACATCACGCTGGACGCAGCATTGGCCAATCGCCATGGGCTGGTGGCGGGCGCGACGGGCACCGGCAAGACCGTCACCCTGCAGGTACTGGCCGAGGAATTCTCGCGCATGGGGGTGCCGGTGTTCACTGCCGACATCAAGGGCGATCTTTCCGGCATCGCTGCCGCCGGCACTCCCCATCCTCGCATCAATGAGCGCTTGAACAGCCTGGGGATCGATGATTGGCAGCCGCACGCCGCCCCCGTCAGACTATGGGACCTCCATGGCAAGAGCGGTCACGCGGTTCGCGCAAGCGTGGCATCGATGGGGCCCGAGCTGATGGCTAGTCTGCTGGAGCTCAACGAGACCCAAGGCGGCCTGATGCATCTGGCCTTCGATCACGCCGAGCGTGAGGGTCTGGAACTGGTCGACCTAAAGGACCTGATCAGCCTGCTGAAGCACATCGAGCGCGAGCGTGACAGCTTCGAGGCGCGTTACGGCAGCGTCAGTCCGCAGAGTCTGGGGGCGATGCTGCGTCGGGTCCACGTCCTGGCCACGCAGGGCGGCGAACGCTTCTTTGCCGAACCGGCACTGGATATCCACGACATGCTGGCGACGCGCGGGCATGCAGAGCAGGCCCGTGGCTATATCAATCTGCTCGACGGTCGCGAGCTGATGCAGAGCCCTCGTCTCTACACCACCTTCCTGCTGTGGTTCCTGTCCACCCTGTTCCGCGAGCTTCCCGAGCGCGGGGATGCCGACCGGCCAGTACTGGTGTTCTTCTTCGATGAAGCGCACCTGTTGTTCGATTCAGCCCCCAAGGCACTGCTGACGCGTCTGGAGCAGACGGTCCGCCTGATTCGCTCCAAGGGCGTCGGTGTCTATTTCGTGACCCAGTCACCCGCCGACATCCCCGATGAGGTGCTCGGTCAGCTGGGCAATCGCATACAGCATGCGCTGCGCGCCTTCACACCGCGTGACCAGAAGGCCGTCAAGACTGCCGCCGACACCTTCCACCCCCAATCCGGAACTCGATACGGCGCAGGTGATCACGGAACTGGGCGTAGGCGAAGCACTGGTCTCGGTACTCGATGCCAACGGCACACCGACGCAGGTGGAACGCACGCTGATCGGCCCACCGCGAGGACGCATCGGCCCACTGAGCGACACGGAGCGTGCCACGCTGCTGGCCGACTCCTCCCTGGCCGGGCGCTACGACGAGCGCATGGATCGTGAGTCCGCCCATGAGCGACTGGAGGCGCGACTTGCCGCCCAGGCGCAAGCCTCACATGCCACGAATCCCCGTGAGCCTGACAAGACCAGGCCCGGGGAGGCAGACCGCGACCCAAGCCAGCGTCCATCGGAAAACGTTGATTCTGAAGAAGCCCGGTCTGAAGGGGCGCAAGCCACCCGGCCGCCCGCTGCCGCCAGGCCCTCTCGGGACACCGGAGGTGGCCACAAGCGCCAGGGCGTCATGGAAACCTTGCTGAAATCGGTGATGCGCGCGCTGGGGTCGCAGCTGGGACGCTCCCTGATTCGCAGCCTCCTTCGCTCATTCACACGTCGTTGACGCGCTGACCGGGCAAGACGATGACCGCCTCGCCCTTCCAGCTGCCACGAAGGGCTGCCCACGCTTCGGCATGGGCAGGCATACATGGTCAATGTCCTGCAGGTTTGCCTGTCTTTGACTGACATCAAGGCATCACACGATCTTCACTCGCGTCTTCCCGGAACCAGCCATACTGGAGAGTGCTGCTTACCGGCAGCACACCCATACACTCAATGGCTCGCCAACACTCTCGGGGAGGCTTCACGATGTGCATGAACGAAGAAGTGATCGATCACTGGCTTGATAGCAACTGGTTCAGTATCGAACTGGCACTGGAAGATCTGGAAGCTCAGCAGCAGCCGGCACCACCGCTGGCCGAGGCGGCCTGACTCCCGCCCACGACTCGTGAGCAGTACCAGCAGACCGCCATCAACGTCCTTGCGAAGACACGCCAATCCATGGCGAAGGCAAGGAGCCCTCATTTCGGAGCCCCTCATCGAGACCCTCGCTGAGGGGCTCTGCCCTTGTCAGCCTGAACAGACTGCCCGCTGCGTTTGCGAAAGGTTGAGACAATCGATTTCCTCGCCTGTCACGCCTCCCGGCAAGTCGTATATTGAGGTGTGGTATGGAAAGCCCTCCCTCTCCTGCAGCATGTCAGATAAGGATATCGCATGATGCCAAGCTCATTCTCTGCCGTGCCCTTGCCTTCGGGCAACGCCGGACACCCCCATGATTCCCTGCTGCCAGAGCACCTGCAGGCACTGCTGGCGCTCAGCCTGACACCTGAGCCCTCCCACGAACGCCACGTGGAAGCCCATCTGGATGCCGGCTGTCGCCTGCTTGGCATGACCACCGCCATCCTCGGACATGCAGAATCCAGTCGCTATGAGATCATGGCGGCGGTCAATCCCCCTGCTGGGCGAGAAGTCGGAGGCGAATGCCCACTCGAAGAGACCTGGTGTTCCAGCGTCATCGCGCAGGCTGCCTGCGTGGCTCATCGCCACATCAGCGCTGAAGAAGACACTCGCGCCCACGCTGCCTATTCCTGCATGCCCTTTGAAAGCTATGTGGCAGCGCCACTCTGGTCTGAAGGTCGCCTGACCGGCACGCTGTGCTTCGGCGATGAAACACCGCGCCAACAGGACTTCACCGCCAGTGAGCGAGCCCTGGTGGAGACGCTTGCCACGGCACTGGGCCAGCTGCTGGATGTCCAGCGCGCGAAAGAGCGCACTCGCAGTGAGCTCGACAACCTGCGTCTCGCCTATCAGAAAATGGAAGGACTGTTCTCCCATTGCAGCCTGCCCATGGCCCTGATGGACTTTCATGGCCACTGGACCCGCATGAATCCGGCCTTTTCCCGACTGCTGGGCATGGAGCCAAAGGAACTGACATGCAGTGCCCTGGAAGACATCTCGCACCCACAGGACATGCTGACGTGCCGCGAGGCATTGAGCGCCATGCGGACGGGCGACATCAGCGAATATCGACAGCCACACCGTTATCTCGGGCGTCATGGCCAGATGATCGACGTGATGCTGGAGCTGAAGGTGATCGACAGTCGCGCCGGGATCATTCTCTCCCAGCATGAAGACATCAGCGAGCGCCGTGCTCATGAAGCGAGCCTGACCAAGCTGCGCCACCAACTGGAAACTCGCTCGCCTGCCGCTGGCCGACTCCCCGGCTCGACACTCGACAAGCTGATGCCGTTCGAATTGATCGAGCAACAGCTGGACAACGAGATCGCGCGCAGTGCACGCCATGGCCAGCCATTGTGCATCCTGATCCTCAGCGTGGATGACCATGAGGATTACACGCGCGAATATGGCCACGTGGCGGGAGAACGCCCTCTGCAGCAGGTGGCATCCATCCTGCGCAACGCCAGCCGCAAGAGCGATCTCCTTTGCATGCGTGAGGACAACTCCTTGATGGCGATCCTCACCAGTACCGATGCCAGCGGCGCGATCATCCTTGCCGAACGCGTCCGCCATGCCGCCGCCGAACTGTCAGGGCTGGATCGGCCGATCACCTGCAGTGTCGGCCTGACCGGCTATCATCCGGCCCCCGATACCATGAGACTGGCCAATCGACTCGAGTTGATGGACCGTGCCCAGCAGGCGCTCAAGAAAGCCCAGCGCCAGGGATGCAACCGGGTACGGTTTCTCGACCCAGACCCGGTCATGCCGCTTGACGCCGGTACACTGACCAACCTACCGCCAAAGCCTGCCGGTACTGACTGACTCAGGGCCCGAGGCGGCTAAAATGCACGGCAACCACTTCGAATGCCAGACATGCAAACGGCCACCCCTCGGGGTGGCCGTTTGCATGTCATTGGCGTCCTGCCTGGTGATCAGTGCTGCCGGTCTTCAACAGGCACTGACCGCCAGCACCTTCACGGCGGCACTGGCGGACGGAATCAATCCAGCTTGCTCAGATCACGCACGGCGCCCTTGTCAGCCGAGGTCGCCAGCAAGGCATAGGCCTTGAGCGCGGCGGAGACACGACGATTGCGCTGGATGCTCGGCTTCCAGGCATCCTTGCCGCGCGCATCCATCGCTTCACGACGCGCATGTAGCTCGCTATCGCTCAGCTGGACATTGATGGTGCGATTGGGGATGTCGATCAGGATGGTGTCACCGTGCTCGACCAGGCCGATGGCGCCACCCGCCGCCGCTTCCGGAGACGCATGGCCGATGGACAGGCCAGAGGTACCGCCGGAGAAACGACCGTCGGTGAGCAGCGCGCACGCCTTGCCCAGTCCCTTGGACTTCAGGTAGGACGTCGGGTAGAGCATTTCCTGCATGCCCGGACCGCCCTTCGGCCCTTCGTAGCGGATGATCACGACATCGCCTTCCTTGACCTTGTCGGCCAGGATGTCTTCCACCGCCTGATCCTGAGATTCGCAGACATAGGCACGGCCTTCGAAGACGAGGATGGAATCATCGACGCCTGCCGTCTTCACCACGCAACCATCCAGCGCGATGTTGCCGTAGAGCACGGCCAGGCCGCCCTGGGTGGAGAAGCAGTGATCGTAATCGCGGATGCAGCCCTGGGCGCGATCACCATCCAGGCTCGGCCAGCGCGCGCTCTGCGAGAAGGCGGTCTGGGTCGGGATCCCCCCCGGACCTGCACGATAGAACTCGATCACCTCATCGGTGGGCGAGCGCATGATGTCCCACTCTTCCAGCGCCGCAGACAACGAGTCGCCATAGACGGTCGGCACCGAGGTATCCAGCACGCCGGCGCGGTCCAGCTCGCCCAGAATCCCCATGATGCCACCGGCACGATGGACATCCTCGATGTGATACTTCTGGGTGTTCGGCGCCACCTTGCACATCTGCGGCACGCTGTGGGACAGCTTGTCGATGTCGGACATGGTGAAGTCGACACCGGCCTCCTGAGCGGCGGCCAGCAGGTGCAGGATGGTGTTGGTCGAGCCCCCCATGGCGATATCCAGCGTCATCGCGTTGGCAAACGCCGCCCGTGAACCGATGGCACGCGGCAACAGATGCTCTTCGTTGCCTTCGTAGTAACGGCGTGCCAGCTCGACGATACGATGCCCGGCGTTCTCGAACAGGCGACGACGATCGGAGTGAGTCGCCAGCACCGTACCGTTGCCCGGCAACGCCAGACCCAGCGCTTCCATCAGGCAGTTCATGGAGTTGGCCGTGAACATGCCCGAGCAGCTGCCACAGGTCGGGCAGGCGCTGCGCTCGATCTCGGCGACCGTCTCGTCGTCGACGCTGTCATCGGCCGCGATGACCATCGCATCGACCAGGTCGAGACCGTGGTCCAGCAGCTTGGTCTTGCCGGCTTCCATCGGGCCGCCGGAGACGAAGATGACCGGAATGTTGAGGCGCATGGCGGCCATCAGCATCCCGGGGGTGATCTTGTCACAGTTGGAGATGCACACCAGCGCATCCGCACAGTGGGCATTGACCATGTATTCGACGCTGTCGGCGATCAGGTCACGCGACGGCAGCGAATACAGCATGCCGTCGTGCCCCATCGCGATGCCATCGTCCACCGCGATGGTGTTGAATTCCTTGGCGACACCGCCGGCCTTCTCGATTTCGCGCGCTACCAGCTGCCCCATGTCCTTGAGGTGGACGTGGCCGGGCACGAACTGGGTGAAGGAGTTGGCAACGGCGATGATCGGCTTCTGGAAGTCACCATCTTTCATGCCGGTGGCGCGCCACAGGGCGCGGGCGCCGGCCATGTTACGACCTGCGGTGGTCGTACGGGAGCGATACTCTGGCATGGTGTCCTCGTCAATGATGCTTGGCCACTCTCCTGTGCAGAACGATCGACGGAGAACATCCCCTAGCGCGGGGCTTGTCCGGGTGATCCTTCGCACGGGAGTGGCTTCTGTTTTGATCAGGCTGCGCTTCGCTTGTGAAAAGACGCAGACCTAGTGTCCAGTGGAGATGCGGGGCATGTGAGCCACCGCTATCTGCCTGAGCTCAATTCTGTCATGTCCCGCCCCTGCTTGCCTACCAGATAGCATCGCATGTACGCGGCGGCAGCGTGAAAGACGCCGCGATGGCTCCCGAACGTTGAATGCCGCAACTCCTAGCGTGGGTTTCCCACGAGAGGCGCTGTTTACACTGGAAGACGACATATCAGGCAGTGTCAGACATCCCTCAAGGAACAGGAGTCATCCATGGCCGGAAAATTCGTCATCACCCGCGGCAAGGACAGCAAGTTCTATTTTGCACTCAAGGCCGGCAACGGTGAAAAGATCCTGCAGAGCCAAGGCTATGCCGACAAGCGCGGCTGCCTGAACGGCGTGGAATCCGTGCGCAAGAACGCCGCCGAGGAAAAACGCTTCACGAAGGAAGTCGCCAAGGATGGTCGCTTCTATTTCACGCTGCTGGCCGCCAACAGCCAGCAGATCGGCCGCAGCCAGATGTACAAGTCGGAATCCGGCCGCGACAACGGCATTGCCAGTGTCGGACGCAATGCACCGGAAGCCGCCGTACTGGAACAGCTCGATACCGCCTGAATGCCCGCGAGCGTGACGTCTGCATGCACACGACGCCCCACGGAAAAGCAGAAGCCCCGCCGTGCGTTGTCAGTGGCGCGGCGCGTTGTCGCTGTCAAAGACCACTCGTGCCACATCCGCGTAGCGGGCCGCGAAGTGGACGATCATGCCCTCCTTCAGATAGTCCGGCAGCTCATCATAATCCCGCTGGTTGGCCTGTGGCAGGATCAGTTCGAAGATGTCACTGCGGCGTGCGGCAATGACCTTCTCACGGATACCGCCCACCGGCAGCACCTGTCCGGTCAATGTCAGCTCACCGGTCATCGCCAGCCCCTTGCGCGGCGCCTGATGCCTGGCCAACGACATCAACGCCGTGGTCATGGTCACGCCAGCGCTCGGGCCATCCTTGGGTGTCGCCCCTTCCGGCACGTGCAGGTGAATGAAGGATTCATTGAAGAAGTCAGCCTCGGCATCGTAGGCCTCAAGATTCGCCAGGGTATAGGAATAGGCGATATTGGCCGATTCCTGCATCACTTCCCCAAGCTTGCCGGTCAGCTTCAAGCCACGCGTCAGGCCGTGCACACGTGTGGCCTCGATGGGCAGGGTCGCGCCGCCCATGCTGGTCCAGGCAAGCCCGGTCACCACGCCTTCGCCGGCCAGGACCTTCTCGCGACGGAAGATTGGCGCCCCCAGGAATTCCTCGAGATTCTTGACCGAGACCTTGACCGTCGGCAGGTCCTCCTCGAGCAGCTTGACCGCCGCCTTGCGCACGATGCGGTGCAGCTGCTTCTCCAGCTGACGTACGCCCGCCTCGCGAGCATAGCCCTCGATCACCTGACGCAGCGCGGCGTCACTCAGATTGATGCGCTTCTTGGGAATGTTGTCGCGTGTCAGCAGCTTCGGCCACAGGTGATGCTTGGCGATCGCCATCTTCTCTTCGGCGATGTAACCGGAGAGGCGTATCTGCTCCATGCGGTCCAGCAGCGGCCCCGGGATGCTATCCAGCGTGTTGGCGGTACACACGAACAGCACCTTGGACAGATCGAGGCGCACGTCGAGGTAGTGATCGAGGAAGTCGACGTTCTGCTCCGGGTCCAGCACCTCGAGCAGCGCCGAGGCCGGATCGCCCTGGAAGGACTGCCCCAGCTTGTCGATCTCATCCAGCATGATCACCGGGTTCTCGACCTTGACCTCCTTGAGTGCCTGCACCAGCTTGCCGGGCATGGCGCCCACGTAGGTACGGCGATGCCCCTTGATCTCCGATTCATCGCGCATGCCGCCGACCGAGAAGCGATAGAACTCGCGCCCCAGTGCCTGGGCGATGGAGCGCCCGATCGAGGTCTTGCCCACGCCGGGCGGGCCCACCAGCAGCAGGATCGAACCACCGACATCACCCTTGAAGGTGCCTTCGGCCAGGAACTCGATGATGCGTGATTTCACGTCATCCAGCCCGTCATGGTCGCGATTGAGCACCTTGCGCGCATGGGCGAGATCCAGCTGGTCGGTGGAGGTGATGCCCCAGGGAAGCGAGGTCAGCCAGTCCAGATAGTTGCGCGTGGTGCCGTACTCCGGCGAGCCGGTCTCCAGCACCGAGAGCTTGTCGAGTTCATCGTCGATGCGCGATTGCACCCGTTCGGGAACCTTGAGCTCATCGAGGCGTCCGCGGAAGGTATCCACATCATTCTCGCGATCATCCTTGGAGATGCCCAGTTCACGCTGGATGACCTTGAGCTGCTCACGCAGGAAGAATTCACGCTGATGCTTTTCCATCTGCGCGTTGACCTGCTGGGAGATCTCGGTCTGCAGCTGGGCGACCTCGATCTCCTTGCGCAGCAGCGGCAGTACCTTCTGCATGCGCTCCATCACCGGCAACGATTCCAGCACCTCCTGCAACTCCGGCCCCTTGGCCGAGGTGATGGCAGCGGCAAAGTCGGTCAGCGGGCCGGGTTCATGCGGGCTGAAGCGATTGAGGTACTGCTTGAGCTCTTCGCCGTACAGCGGATTGATCGGCAGCAGCTCCTTGATGCCATTGATCATCGCCATCGCGTAGGCACGTGCCTCGTCGCTCTCGGCATCCACCGGCTCGCGCGGGTAGGTCACCTCGACCAGATAGGGCGGCTTGCGTGACAACCAGCGGGTGATCCGGAAGCGGCGCAACCCTTGAGCGATGAACTGGACCTGATCCTGGCCATCTTCGGGCTTGTGGACACGCACTGCCGAACCGATCTCGGGAAAATGCTCAGCCCCCATCTCGTCGACTTCGACATCACCGACGAAGGCCAGCCCCACCGCGTGGTGTGGCGTGTTGCCGACCCGCTCCATGGTCTCTGCCCAGCGCTGCTTGTTGATGACCAGCGGCTGGACCTGAGCCGGAAAGAAGGGACGATTGTGGATCGGCAGCAGGTAAAGGCGCTCAGGTAGCTGATCACCACTGGGTACCAGCCCACCAGCCCCCGGGGAATGCTCAGGCTCTTCCTGACTGGCATCTTCAAAACCGGACAGAACGTTGTCGTGATCGGAGGTATCTTCGTGACGTGACATGCAACCCTCGTGAAACCGGGCCTCGGTTGAGGCGATCATCTTCACCAATGTGGTCTGTCGTGCACTTTATCAAGTACTGTCGGGCACTTGTCTGACGGGATGCCTGTCTATCGGCACCGGTTCGCCACCTGCCGACGGATACGACAAGGCCCGCCAGAAGGCGGGCCTTGTCAGCTGTCCAGCACGATGGCAGACAGAAGGGGACGGTCAGATCCGAAGGTGGCTCAGCCACCTGTGAAAGACAGGCCAGCTCAGTCTGGCTGGCTCAGTCAGGCTGGCTCAATAGATCGGCTTGCCATTGACGAGCAGCGCATCCCCATCGATGGTCAGCACCAGGTTCTTGTCAGCGGAGTCCGGCGGGATGCCCGCCATCATCGCTAGCATCGGCGGCACATTGCGGAATTCGAAACGTCCACTCATGCGATCCAGGAAGGCACGCTGCCCTTCGATGGTCTGCAGTTCGGCGATGCTCAGATCGGTCATCCCGGCCCCATCGAGAATCAGCTGCCCCTCACCCTGCATGTCGACACCGAAGACTTCGCTGCGCGCCTTGAGGGACTCCAGCGTCAGACGAGGAGACGTGCTCAGCATGGTGAACAGCGGCGCCTCGACCTTCTCGAGCATGGCGACCTGCTGATCTTCCGTCAGCTCTTCAAACGGCTTGCCGGCTTCTTCCAGCAGGCCCTGCAGCTGAGTGATGAAATCATAGACCGCCGCGCCCTGAAGACGGTCGATCGACAGCGCCAGACTGCCGCTGGCCATCTGCTGATCACCGGCACTCACGTCCTGCACGGCCAGCTTCATCAGATAGCGAAGCTCGGTCGGGTCGAGCCGCGTCTCGCCGGAATAGCTGATATCGGTCGCCACCACCGGCGGCTGCCCCATGCCATTGTCGATGGTCAACGTATCCAGCTCGATCTTGTCATCCTGGCGGAAGTCGTTGTCCGCACCACGATAAAGACCGTTCAGGCTCAGGGTACCGACGCTGATCTTCTCGTCACCATTGGTGATCTCGAAGGGAGAGACCTCGCCGTCGACGGTGATCTCGGGAGTATCACCGCCATCGTGTGACGCCGTCAGCTCGCCGCCCTTGAAGTCGAAGCGCGTGCCGCTTTCCGGGTCCTGCCATTCAAAGACAGGCAGTGTCACCGTGGTATCACTGGCACCGCTGAAATTGTCGACGCTGCCGTCGAAGGCGATGGCCTTTCCATCCCCGATGACCTCGGAAAGCACATCGCGGGCCGGTGTACCGTACTGCAGCTTGATGTTGCCCTTCATGCTGGTGGAGAGCAGGCCATGACCGGCTTCATAAGGCAGCACGACACGCACGGGCCCTTGCTGCTCCCCCGTGGCAAGCTCCATCTTGAGTCGACCGCTCGAGTCGAACCAGCCGCTCTGCACGTCATCGCGGCTGGCCTTGATGTCGGCGCTGCTGTCGAGCTCCGCGACCATTCGCGCCATCTCGTCTTCGAAACGCTGACTGGAATACGCCACGCCACCGACATAGCCGGCAGCACCGATGACGACGACAGCCGCCGCAGTTACGAGTCCCTTGCCCATCGTTGTTATCCCTTGTTTGTCATTGTTGAAGCGTCACACCCACCACGCAGTGCCTTGCTTCCTGTTCAATGCAGCCACAGCCATAGATGCATGGTCGACCAGGCGAAGATGCCGGCGAAGATGTCATCGAGCATGATGCCGAATCCCCCCGCCACACGACGGTCAGCCCAGCGGATCGGCCATGGCTTGAGAATGTCGAAGACCCGGAAGACCACGAACCCCCAGAGGGCAGCCTGCCATGAAAACGGCACGGCGACCATGGTGATCCAGTAGCCGACGAATTCATCCCAGACGATGCCGGAATGATCGTGGACGCCCAGATCCTTCGAGGTGCGATCACAGATCCAGATCCCGAGAACGGAGGCGGCCACCACGATGGCGATGTAGGGCCAGAGCCCCAGTCCCGCCATCATCCAATAGAACGGAATGGCGGCCAGGGTGCCGAAGGTACCGGGCGCGAAGGGCGCCGTGCCACTGCCGAGCCCGAAGGCCAGGAAATGGACGGGACGACGCCAGACACTGGCAGGTGCACGATTCATGAGCTCACCTCCGTGGCATCCGCCGGCGGGAAGTGCTGCCAGCTGCGTCCCGCGGCAGCCTGCTCGACCCCTTCCTGCTCGAGGATGACACGCGGCTCGCTTCCCTCCACTGCCTGCATGCGCCCGATGACACTCAAGGACAGATTCAGGGGGCGCAGCGCGTTGATGGCGCTCTCGAGATGCTCTTCCGGCATCGTCAGCAGCAACTCGTAATCATCACCGCCATTGAGGACCGCCTCGCGCGCGCCCTGCTCGCCCAGCGCCGCCATCAGCTCCGGCGCCAGCGGCAGTTCGCCAAGCTCCAGCGCCGCCGACAGCTGACTGGCACGACAGATGTGTGCCAGGTCACCCATCACGCCATCGGAGACATCCAGGCCCGCACTGGCCAGCTGGCGCAGTGCGAGGCCCGCCTCCACACGCGGCTCCGGACGCAGATAGGCGGCCAGACACGGGTCCAGCACATCCCGCGTGCCGGACTGCCATGCCTTCAGACCGGCATGCGCCATTCCCGGTGCGCCCGTGATGACCACCAGGTCGCCTTCACGGGCACCATCACGTCGCAGGATGGGGCGGGATACGCTATCCGGGTGGCCTGCATCCTCCAGCACCAGCGGCAGCTCGCCATGCACGGTGATCGTGATGGAGAGCGGGCCGCGTGTGACATCGCCCCCGACCAGGGCGATGCCATGACGTTCGGCCAGCGCATGGAAGCCGGCAGCGAAGCCATGCAGCCAGTCCTCGTTGACCTCCGGCAGCGTCAAGGCCAGCAACGCCCAGCGCGGCGTCGCCCCCATGGCGGCCAGATCGGAAAGATTGACCGCCAGGGCGCGATGCCCGATCGAGGACGCCGGAGCATCCGGCGGGAAGTGAACGCCCGCCACGGAGGTATCGACACTGATCGCCAGCTGCATGCCATCACCGGCGGCGAGGAGCGCACAGTCGTCACCCGGCCCCAGCAGCACGCCCGGTGCCCCGGACAGATCGCGCTGGAAGTAGCGGGCGATCAACTCGAATTCGCCCGGCATGTCAGCGCAGGCGGGCCTGGGTCACCTCGGCGCTGCGCAGCTTGACTGCCAGCTTGTCGAGGATCCCGTTGACGTACTTGTGACCATCGGTGGCACCGAAGGTCTTGGCCAGCTCGACCCCTTCGTTGATGGCGACACGGTACGGCACTTCCATGCGCTTGGAGAGCTCGTAGGCGCCCAGACGCAGGATGGCCAGCTCGATCTCGTCGAGATCCTGAAGACGACGATCCAGCAGCGGGCTGATGCTGGCATCCAGCTCTTTCTGGAAACGCGGCACGTTGTGCAGTAGCTCATGGAACAGCGCCTGGTCAGCGATGCGCATCACCTCGACCCAGTTCTCGTGCAGCTCGACATCGTCATCGACCTGCTGACCGCGAAACTCGGCTTCGATGGTGGTCATGCTCTTGCCGGTCATCTGCCACTGGTAGATGCCCTGGACCGCCAGCTCACGCGCGGCACGGCGTGCCTGCTGCTGCTTGGACGGCTCACGCTCGGAACGTTGCTGACGTTCGCTCATGCATCACCTCCCATGGCCTTGAGCAGCGAGACCATTTCCATGGCGGCCATCGCGGCTTCAGTGCCCTTGTTGCCGGCCTTGGTGCCCGCACGCTCGATGGCCTGCTCGATGGAGTTGACCGTCAGCACGCCATTGGCCACCGGCGTGTCGAACTCGAGCTGCAGACGAGACAGGGCGGAGTTGCATTCACCGGCGACATATTCAAAGTGCGGCGTGCCACCACGAATCACCGCGCCCAGCGTGATGACGGCGTGCGGCTTGACCTTGGCCAGCACGGCCTTGACGGCCAGCGGGATTTCCCAGGCGCCCGGCACGTGGATCAGGTCGATGTTTTCCTCATCGACGCCGTGGCGTACGAGGGAATCGACCGCGCCTTCCACCAGGCTATCGACGACGTGGTGGTTGAAACGCCCGACGACGATGACGTAACGGCCATCGACATTGGTGAAGGTGCCTTCGAGTTGAGCAATCGGTTGCATGGTCAGTCCACAATGCTAGCGCCCCGGCGAACCGGGGCGGAGATATCAATCATACCGGGAGCGACGACCGCGACTGGTCCCCACTCCCGCCATTTGGGTAGTGCCGGGGCCTTATGCACCCACGGTGTCTGTGCCACTGGCCGCGTCATCACTGCCGATCAGCTCGACCACTTCGAGGCCGAAACCGGACAGCGCAGAGAACTTCCACGGCGAGCTGAGCAGACGCATCCGGCCGACGCCGAGATCCCTGAGGATCTGGGCACCGGTACCGGTAGTCAGATAGTTGCCCGCACCATCGGATTCGTTGGTGCGCGGCGTACGACGTCGTCCGAGGAAGACATCGAGACGTTCCTTGTAATCCTGTGAATCACTGCCGGTGTCCAGCAGCACCAGCACGCCCGCATCAGCGGCAGCGACCTGTGACAGTGCATCATGGAGCGCCCAGCTGCTGCTGCCCGGCTGACGCAGGGTCAGGAGGTCACGCATCGGGTCCTCCACATGCACACGCACGGTGGTCAAGGCGTCAGGCGTCGGCGTGCCCTTGACCAGCGCCAGATGGTGACGGCCCTGGATGCGATCGCTGAAGCAGTGCAGCGTCAACTCGCCGAAAGCCGTCTCGACCTGCTCGCTGTCCAGCACTTCCACGGTCTGTTCGTTGTGGATGCGGTATTCGATCAGGTCCGCGATGGTGCCGACCTTGAGATCATGCTCGGCGGCAAAGCGCTCGAGCTCCTCACGACGCGCCATGCTGCCGTCGTCGTTCATGACCTCACAGATCACGCCGGTCGCGCCAAAGCCCGCCATGGAGGCCAGATCACAGGCCGCCTCGGTGTGGCCGGCACGACGCAGCACGCCACCCGGTTCCGCCATCAGCGGGAAGATATGCCCCGGCTGGACGATATCCTGCGGACGGGCGTTGCGGGCGGCAGCCGCCTGCACGGTACGTGCGCGATCAGCAGCGGAGATACCGGTGGTGACGCCTTCGGTGGCTTCGATGGAGAGCGTGAACTTGGTGCCGAAGCCGGAACCGTTGGCCTGCACCATCAAGGGCAGCTGGAGCTGCTCGCAATGCTCACGCGACATCGGCATGCAGATCAAGCCACGCGCATGACGCGCCATGAAGTTGATGTGCTCGGCTGTCACGGCTTCCGCGGCGATGATGATGTCGCCTTCGTTCTCACGATCCTCGTCATCCATGAGGATGACCATCTTGCCCTGCCGGATATCCTCGACGAGTGCTGCGATGCCTGATAGCGCCATGCTTGCTCCACATTTCGGACCGCGCCGACGGTTGCCCGGCCCACGCGTGTTATCAAAAAGTCGGGCGTCAGGGTACCCCGCCACCCGGTTTTGCGCCAGCGCCCCGCGACGCCACTGTCGCCAGACAGCGGCAAGTCCTTGCGCTGGCAGGCAATTTCTCTCAGTCAGTTCAGCCGAAAGGGTCGCCGTTGTCGGGCACTGCCGTGATGCGCCAGTCGCGCCCCACGGCACGAATCTCGCGGATCTCGACCCGCCGCTGCTGCGCCATGTGCTCGAGTCCGGGCAGGGCCAGCAACGGACGCGCCTCCCCGCCCAGCAGCGTCGGCGCCATGAACAGCTGCATCTCATCCACCAGTCCGGCACTGAGCATGGCACCGGCAAGCACCGCACCGGTCTCCAGCAGGACCTCATTGGCCTGCTCGTGCTCGGCCAGATGGCGCAACAGCGCCTCGAGATCCACACGCCCCTCCGGGCCCGCCGGCAGCGCCAGCACCTCGGCGCCGGCCGCTTCCAACAGTCTGCGCCGTTCTGCCTGAGCCGCTGTCTCATCCGCGACACAGACCACCAGGGTTCTGCCATCCTGCTCAAGGATTCGCGCCGCCAGTGGCAGGCGCAGATGCGTATCCACCACCACGCGCAACGGCTGACGCGCCACCAGCGCCTCGAGCCCCAGCGGATGCGCCTCCAGCCCCAGCTGCTCGGCGCGCACGTTGAGGCGCGAATCATCGAAGATGACCGACTCGATACCGCTCATCACCACGCTGGAGCGTGCGCGCAGTCGCTGAACGGCGCTGCGCGCTTCCGGGCCGGTGATCCACTGGGATTCACCGGAGGCCATCGCGGTGCGACCGTCCAGACTCATGGCCTGCTTGAGACGCACGAAGGGGCGCCCGCGCTCCATGCGCGACAGGAAGCCGGGATTGAGCGCACGCGCCTCCTGCTCCAGCACGCCCACCGTCACGGCGATGCCAGCGCCCTGAAGCATGGCGATGCCACGCCCGGCGACCTGCGGATTCGGGTCCCGCATGGCGATCACCACCCGCGAGATGCCCGCCGCGATCAAGGCGCGTGAGCATGGTCCGGTTCGCCCGGTGTGCGAGCAGGGCTCCAGCGTCACGTAGGCCACGCAGCCCAGGGCTCGCTCACCGGCGGCGGCCAAGGCGTTGACCTCGGCATGCCCTTCCCCGGCGCGCACATGAAAGCCGGTGGCGATCACCTTGTCAGTGACGGGGTCGACCAGCACGCACCCGACCCGTGGATTGGGATGGGTGGTGTAGCTTCCCAGGCGCGCAAGGCGCAAGGCATGCGCCATGTGGCGAATATCGCGACCAGGCTCCTGGCCGACTGCGGTGTCATGAGAGGTGAGGGACATGCAATACCTATCGGCGTGTGACGACAACATGGACCGGCCCGACAGTCGGACCGCAGGACGGTCGGGCGATGCGCGGATCAGGAGCGGCTGTCTTCCTCGCCGGGCAGGAAACTGGGCTCCTGGGCGAGGCGGTCGATCTCGGCACGGAATTCGTCCAGATCCTGAAACCGGCGATAGACGGAGGCAAAGCGGATATAGGCGACCTGATCCAGCCGCTTGAGCTGCTGCATCACTTCGTCGCCGATCCGGCGCGCCTCGATCTCACGCTCCCCCGTGGCGCGCAGACGCTGACGGATACGCTCGACAGCCGCCTCGATCAGCTCCGAGGAGACAGGACGCTTCTCCAGCGCGCGCAACATGCCTGCCCGCAGCTTGTGCTCATCGAAGCTCTCACGGGAACCGTCACCCTTGACCACTCGCGGCATGACCAGCTCTGCCGTCTCGTAGGTCGTGAAACGCTCGCCGCAGGCCGCGCACTGGCGACGACGACGCACCTGGTCACCCTCGACCACCAGCCGGGAATCCGTGACCTTGGTTTCATGAGTTCCACAGAAGGGACAGTGCATTGTTGGGAGCCTGCTTGAGTGCGAGGTGGCGGCGTTGCGTACTTCGGCTTCCGGTACTGCCGAGCAGCGTCGGGCCACGGCAGCACAGCCGAAAGACATGGAATGGGCGCCATTGTAACCGTTAAGACTCGTGCACGGGAGCCTATGTCAGTCAGATCCTATCTGCGTTAGCCTTGAGGAGCGGAAGAGGAATCCGCATAGACTCCCGAGAACCGAGGCCGGCGAGAAACTCCCACAAGGATGCTCGCCACATGAGTGAATGATCTTCACGACCAAGTGCTTACTAATGACGCAAGGAGACGCGACATGGGAATCATCGCCTGGATCATCTTCGGACTGATCGCCGGCATCATCGCCAAGGTCATCATGCCCGGCAAGGACCCCGGTGGCATCATCGTCACCAGCATCATCGGCATCCTGGGTGCCGTGGTAGGGGGATGGATCGGCACGCAGCTCGGCTTCGGAGATGTCACCGGCTTCAATCTGGCAAGCTTCGTCATCGCCGTGCTCGGTGCCATCATCCTGCTGATCCTGTATCGAGTCGTTCGCAGGTAGCCCGCGACCCGCTCGCAGGCACTTCGCGAGCACTTCGCTAGCAGTGCGGGTGGGCCTGATCGGCTCCATGGCCTGACAGGAGCTGATCACATGGCTTTCCCCGCCGGTTTCACCCGCCATGACTCGACGACGGCCAGCCTGCACCAGTGGGCTGGCCGTCGTCTTGCATGGTCAAGTCACATGCACTGATGACTTCGAGGACCGCTCATGCCCGACATGCCACCTCCCGATCCTTCCACCTCTTCCTCACACGCCGCTCGACCGGGCCCACGCTCCCTGTCACACCCGCTCTCGAACGATGCCTTCGCCCGCCACGCCGAGACGCTGCTGGCGGTGATCTATCCCGAGCGCAAGGATGAGGTGCTGCGGCGTCTCGAGACACTGATGGAGCTGCATCGTTCGCGTCTTGCCCCCCGGGTTCCCGAGGGCGAACCGCTGTGGAGCGAACGCGATCAGTGGCTGATCACCTACGGCGACAGCGTGCAACAGGAAGGCGAGGCCCCGCTGGCCACCCTGAATGACTTCCTCGCGAGCCGTCTGGGTGACTGCCTCTCCGGGGTGCACGTCCTGCCCTTCTTCCCCTGGAGCAGCGACGACGGCTTCAGCGTCATCCACTACCGTGAGGTCAATCCGGCCCTCGGCGACTGGCAGGACATCCAGCGTCTGAGCGAGCAACGTGACCTGATGGCGGACCTCGTCATCAACCACTGCTCGCGGGAATCGCTGTGGTTCGCCGATTATCTGGCCGGCGTGCAACCCGGCCGCGATTACTTCATCGAGATGGACCCGGAAACGGACGTCTCCAGCGTGGTGCGACCACGCCCCTCGGCCCTGCTCACGCCGGTGCATACCCGTCGTGGCCTGCGTCATCTGTGGGCAACCTTCTCGGATGACCAGATCGACCTCAACTTCGCCAACCCCGACGTCCTGCTGGAGTTCATCGGTATCCTGCTCTATTACCTCGAGCAGGGCGCGCGCATGATCCGCCTCGATGCCGTGGCCTTCCTGTGGAAGCGTCTGGGCACCTCCTGCGTGCATCTGCCGGAGACGCATGCCGTGGTCCGCCTGCTGCGCGCCATCGTGGATCATCTGGCCCCCGGCAGCCTGCTGATCACGGAAACCAACGTGCCCCACGCCGAGAACATGTCGTATTTCGGCCTCGACCGCCTTTCCGAGCAGGACCTGACCTCTCTCGAGGGCAGCGCCCAGGCCGATGAAGCCCACATGATCTATCAGTTCACGCTGCCGCCGCTGACTCTGCATACCCTGACCTCCGGGGATGCCAGTGCGCTGACCGAGTGGGCCGCCAGCCTGCCCTCTCTGCCGGCGGGATGCAGCTACTTCAACTTCACGGCCAGCCACGATGGCATCGGCGTGCGTGCGCTGGAAGGCCTGCTGCCGGACCATGAGCGCGATACCCTCGTGCGACTGGTGCACGACTTCGGTGGCTACGTCAGCATGCGCGCCAATCCGGGACGCGCCGACACCCCCTATGAGCTGAACATCAGCTATTTCGATGCCCTCAAGGGCACGCGGCGTGGACGGGACCCGTGGCAGATCGAGCGCTTCATCGCCAGTCAGACCCTGATGCTGAGCCTGCAGGGCATTCCCGGCCTCTATCTTCATTCACTGACCGCCACCCCCAATCACCAGGAAGGGGTCGAACGCGACGGGCATCTGCGCGCCATCAACCGCCGCAAGTGGCAGCGCGATGAACTGGAAGCCCTGCTGTCCAGCCCCAACACCGCGACCCATGAGGTCTTCCATGCCTTGAAGCGTCGCATGACGCTGCGCCGCGAGGAGCCGTGCTTCCACCCCGATGCCCATCAGCAGGTGTTCGACCTGGGGCCGGACTTCTTCGTCTTCGAGCGCGTCACCCACGAGGGACGCCGCCTGCTGTTCGCTCTCAATGTCACCGACCAGCCGCGTGTGCTGCCCTTGCCGGAAAGCTGGCAGGGCCTCGCATTGACCGACCACCTGTGTCATGACAAGGCCTTCGACCCCGCCATGGCGCGCCGCCCCTATCAGGCAGCCTGGCTGATGGAGCAGTCGGTGCGCCCACCGGCCATCGAGGTCGTCTGACCTGACGACGTGCCCGCCAACGACAACGGGGCTGCCAGTGGCAGCCCCGTTGTCGTTTTACCTTCCCGTGTCTGCCGCAACGTGCGTGACCCACGTGAGCGGTTGGTGAAAGGTGTCGTTACTGGTTGTCCAGCTCCACCGCTTCATGCATGCGCTCGAGCAGGTCCGGCACCGCGGACTGCACCCGGTTCCAGCTCGGAATGAAGGGCTTGTCACGCGGGTTGTCGAGGAAGGCGCTGCCGGCATCCATGATGTTGGCGGCGAACAGCTCCACTGCCGCTTCCTCGCTGTGACGATCCACCGTCAGGCCATTCATGACGGCGTCGTTGTAATAGGTCTCGATCAGATCCAGCGCGATGCGATAGTAGGTCGCCTTGATGGTGCGGAAAGTCTCGCCATGAATCTCGACCCCCAGCGTCGCCAGCTTGCGATACATGGCCTTGGCGATATCCAGACTCATGCGATTGAGGCCGCCCAGCGCATCTTCCTCGGACAGCGGCTGATGCTTGTGATCATAGGCATCGGCGATGTCCACCTGGCACAGACGCTTGGTGGAATAGTTGCGATGCACCTCGGACAGCACGCCGATCTCCAGCCCCCAGTCGCTGGGGATGCGAATGTCCGCCAGCACGTCGGTGCGCATCGAGAACTCACCGGACAGCGGATAACGATAGCTGTCGAGATAATCCAGATACGGCAGCGGGCCATAGACCTTCTTGAGCGCACGGATCAACGGCGTGACCATCAGACGTGCCACGCGACCATTGAGCTTGCCCTGGGCGATGCGCGAATAGTAGCCCTTGCAGAATTCGTAGTTGAACTGCGGATGGGCGACCGGGTAGATCAGACGCGCCAGCAGGCCGCGATCATAGGTGACGATATCGCAGTCATGCAGTGCCACCGCCTCGGCGATGCCTGATGACTGCACGTAACCGGAGCAATACCAGACGTTGCGCCCCTTGCCGGCCTCCATCGGTGCCAGACCATGCTCGGTCAGCTCATCATCCAGTGCACGCAGGCGCGGCCCGTCGTTCCACAGGATACGGTGATGCTGTGGCAGGTGAGAGAAGAACTCCTTGGCATGCTCGAACTGGTCGCGGTCGGCACGATCCAGCCCGATCACGATCTCGCTGAGATACGGCACCTGCGCCAGCTCATCGACGATGTGCTTGAGCGCGGGGCCTTCCAGCTCGGAATACAGCGAGGGCAGAATCAGGCTCATCGGCCGCTTGCGGGAGAAGCGCATCAGATCCGCTTCAAGGTCCTCCACCGGACGGTCGGTCAGGTTATGGAAGTTGGTGATGATGCCATTCTGGTAAAAATCGCTCATGTCAGCTCCTTGTCATACCGAAGACACGCATCAGGCAGGCGTCAGGCGCGCAGGCCTCTGGATGTCCATTCTTCCGGCTGGCCATTGGCCAGCCAGTGACGTAATCCCTCGACCCATCCCTGCGGCCCGGGGTGATTGGCGCGAAAACAGCGGCGTTCATCCGCCAGTAGCGGATACTCGGCAAGCTCCCGATCGCGCTGTGAGGTATCACCGACGCCGGGGATCAGGACAGCGTTGTCGACCGCGGCCAGCAATGGCAGGTCATTGGCGCCATCACCGAAGCCCAGTGTCCAGGGACGCACCCGCTCACAGAGCCGGTAGCGCGCGATCAGATAGCGCGCCGCCACCCCCTTGTCAGTGTCGCCCGTCACATGATGGAAACGCCCGCCCCGCGTCAGCTTGAGGCCATGGCTGGCCAGGCGCGTGCGGAACTCCTCGAGGCGCTCCGGCGCGTCCTGCCATACCAGCGGTTCACTGGCATCACGCTCCCCCGCCAGCGCCGCATCCGCCTCCCCCAGCCCCGTCAGCTCGCTGATTCTTGCCACCGACATCGCGGCAAAGCCTTCAAAGGCGAACTCCTCCCTCAATTCCTTCAGCACCTCGAGAATCGCGCGACGCGGCATGGCCACCGCGATACGGCACAGGCCGTGCGCATCCGGGGCACTGGCCTCCTCCAGTGGATAGGCACTGAGCCAGGAGGCCGGCAGCGCCACGACGCCTCCGTTCTCGGCGATCCAGGGCTGACCCGCCAGCCCCAGCGAGCGCATCAAGGGCGTGAGTTCAGCCGCGGTCTTGGAGGTATTGGGCACGACCCAGGCGCCGCGAGCACGCAGGCGGGTCAGCCAGCTGCGCGCCGGACCCGGCGAGTAATCGTGATGGTCCAGCAGCGAGCCATCCAGGTCGGTCAGCAACAACAGCGGTGCTTGAGTCTCTGACATGTGAACTCTCCTCATGAAGTGCTGCAGCGTGCCAGGCATCCCCGCGGTGCGGTCTCGTTGCGCCAGGCAAGCCTGCCAAGAGCATTGCAGGGAATGTGCCAAGATGGTGCAGTCGCAATGACAGTCTGGCCTCTCAACTCTCAACTCTGATTCACTGCCGGCTTGCTTGCACCAACAATGAGCACAAATCCCCTGATGCATGTCGCGTCGCCACATTGCAGCGCAGACCTGTCGTCACGAACGACGACGCCCTCGCATCTGCGAGGGCGTCGAGTCTTCGGCCATCAGCAACATCTGTTGAGACTAGACCAGCCACAGTGACAGTTGCGGCCACAGCAGCAACATCGCCAGCACGCACAGCTGGATGGCGATGAACGGCAGCAGCGAGACGAAGATATCCTTGAGACTGATGCCTTCCGGTGCCACGCCTTTCAGATAGAAGGCGGCAGGCCCGAAGGGAGGCGACAGGAAGGACACCTGCATGTTGACCGCGAACAGCACGCCGAACCATACCGGGTCATAGCCAAGTTGGATGATGATCGGCACGAAGATCGGCAGGGTCAGCATCGCGATGCCGATCCAGTCGAGGAACAGCCCCAGCAGCAGCAGGATCGCCATCATCACCATGATGATCGCCAGCGGCGGGATATCGAGGCCGAGAATCATGCTCGACACGAAGCGGTTGCCGCCCATCAGGTTGTAGACCCCGACCAGCGCCGCCGCCCCGATACCGATCCAGATGATCATGCCGCAGGTGTTCATGGTCTGGGACAGCGCACGCTGCATCAGGGTGATGGAGAATTCACCCCGCAGCATCACCGCCACCAGCACGCCGAAGCTGCCCATCGCCGCTGCCTCCGTCACCGAGGCCACCCCACCATAGATGGAACCCAGCACCATTCCCGCGATGATCGCCGGCACGCCGACGGCCTTGAGCAGCTCACGCTTGCTCTGGAAGCTGGCACGCCGTTCCTCCTCGGGCATCACCGGCCCCAGCGCGGGATTGCGCAGGCAGCGGATCAGCACATAGAGGATATAGCTTGCCATCAGCACGATGGCCGGGGTGATCGCCGCGGTGAACAGATCGGCAATCGACTGGTTGGCGATCAGGCCATAGATGATCAGCACGATGGAGGGCGGCATCATGGTGCCCAGCGAGCCCCCGGCACACACCACGCCGATGGCGATGTGTTTGTCATAGCCGAGCCGGAGCATCTGCGGCAGCGCCAGAATCCCCAGCAGCACGATCTCGCCGCCGATGATGCCGGACATCGCCGCCAGGAAGAACGCCACCACGATGGTCTGGATCGCCACGCCACCCGGCAGGCGTCCGGCCATCACGCGCATGGCATTGAACAGGTCCTTGGCGATGCCGGAGCGATCCAGCAGCGAGGCCATCAACACGAACATCGGCACCGCCACCAGCGAATACTCGGTGACGAAGCCATAGACACGACTGGTGACCAGCGGCAGCGCCATCGGGCCGAACCAGCCGAAGGTGTAGGCCAATGCCACCAGCCCGGTGACGAAGGCCAGCGGCAATCCCGTGACCAGCAGCGCGAAGATGCCGCCGACCAGCAGCATGGTAGCCGTTGCGATATCCATCAGCGCTGCTCCTTGTCTGACGTGGTACGCGTCTCTTGTGCCGTGTGGGCAGCGGCGTCACTTTCCCCTTCGGGCGGACGGGGAGAGAAGAAGGTCTGGTAGAGATGCCACAGCGCCTGCAGGGTCATCACCGCCAGTGCGAACAGGATCACGCCCTTGGTCAGCGCCGGAAACGGCGGATTCCACGAGGTGCCGGAGCGCTCCAGCTGCCATTCGCCCAGCGGGCTGTGCGAGGCCCGCCAGAACATCACCCAGCCTGCGTAACTCATCGCCATGCAGAACACGAGCGTCATCACGTCATTGAAGCAGTCCAGCACGTAGCGAAAGCGCGTGCCGACCAGGTCGTAGAGCACACGCACGCGAATATGGCGGTTGTTGGCCAGCGCCGCCGGCCCGCCCAGCGCGAAGCTGGTCGCGACCAGGAAGATCACCGTCTCGTGGACCCAGGAGGTCGGCGAGTCGAGGCCATAGCGCATCACCACCTCGAACACGCTGATCGCCATCGCCAGCAATACCAGCCACGCCGCGGCGCGCGTGCCCTTGCCGACCAGTCGGTCCAGCGGCGTGCGCGTGCCCAGATTCGGGTCGTGGTCATCCGACGCCTCCGGCAGGCCCGGCGACGCCACATCATGTTCTGCCATATCGAATTCCTTGCTAACTGGCTTGCTCAAGGAGGATCGGCGCGCCCAGTGAGCACGCCGATCATCATCTCCTGCGTCTTTCCTGATCGTCTTGATCCTGTCGACGTCTCGCCCCGGCGACTCTTGTCACGCGGCCGATGACAGCGAGTGGACGCTTACATCAGGTTGCGGTCAGTGAGGAAGGTGACCACGGACTCGTAGACCTTGCCGGTCAGCTCGTTCTTCTCGGCCCATACCTTCCATTCCTGCTGGGCGATGCGACGGAACTTGGCGCGTTCTTCCGGCGCCATGTCGATCACCTCGATATCCGGATTGGCTCGCGCCGCGCTCACCGCCTTGAGGTCACGCGCCTTGAGGGTGAAGACCATGTCGTAGGCCATCGAGTCAGTCGCGGTCTCCATGATCGCCTTGAGATCCGCCGGCAGGCCGTCCCAGATGTCCTTGTTCATCGACACCGCCACCATCGGCAGCGAGTGGAAGCCCGGATAGGACGGGTACTTGGCGAAGCTGTGCAGGCCCTGGTCATCATTGGTGGCGAACACGGTGTAATCCGCCGCGTCGATCACGCCCTTCTCGAGACCGGTGTAGACCTCGGAGCCCGGCAGGTTGACGGGGGCTGCACCGGCCTTCTGGAAGATGTTGTAGACCATGCCTTCCGGCGCACGCACCTTGAGGCCCTTGAGATCATCGACGGTACGCACCGGCTTCTTGGAGACGAAGGACTCAAGCCCGGTGGCGCCTGCGCCGATCAGATGCACGCCGTAGGGCTCGACCAGCTCGTTGTAGAGCGCCTCACCGCCGCCGTGCTGCATGTACTCGAGATATTCCAGCGGATCCCCCCAGGCACCCACCAGGTTGCCCAGCATGCCGAAGGCCGGATTCTGGCCCGAGAAGTAGGACGGGTCCGTCAAGTGGCCCTGCAGGATGCCGGCGCTGACGGCGTCCAGCGTCTGGTTGGCCTGTACCACGGCATTGACCGGCAGGATCTCGATGGCGATGCGCCCATCCGACATGGTCTTGATGTTCTCGGCCCAGGCCTTCTTGACCTCGAACTGCGGCTCACCGGCCGTTTCCGAGGTCTGGAAGGTCCATTCGTACTCGGCCGCCCAGCTGGGTGCGGCCATCGCACTGGCGGCCAGCGCCGTGGAAAGGGCAAGCGCCTTGAGCGCGAAACGCCCGGAGGTGAGGGACGGACGGTGGGACGTGGTGGAATGCGGCATGGTGGAACTCCTGGCGTGTTGTTATGACGTGTTATGACGTTCTTTGGCGGAGGGAAGACGTGCAGACACTTCCCGGCGTGGCGACGCCCAGGGCGCGGGTCACTCTCTTGACAGGGGGGCGGAGAGACTGGGCAGCTGACCGAAACGACGCAGCAGCTCCAGCGGCTCCTGGGCGCGCCCGACACCGTGCGGCCCATCAGCCACCTCGGGCATGGCGAGCCCGAGATCGCGCCCGGTGCGATCCAGCACATGCAGGGTCGCGGCATGGGCCGCCTCCGGCTGGCGCAGACGAATCGCCTCCATCACCGCACGATGGCGACCGAGACTGTCGCCCAGCTCCGAGGCATTGTGATTGGAAGTCGCCACCAGCAGGCTGATCGAGGGCTTGAGCACATGGCCGAGCTGCGCCCAGATGACGTTGTGGGTCGCGGCGAAGATGGCGTCATGGAAGGCGATATCGGCGCGATCGAACTCCTCCATGGCGCTGCCGCCATGCACCGCCGCCGCCATGCCGTCGTAGGCCTGCTCGATGGCGGACAGGTCCTGGGCGGTGGCCTCGGTGGCCGCCAGTGCGGCAACGAAGGGTTCGATGGAAATGCGGAAGGCGTAGATATCCCGTGCCAGCTGCGGATGCGGCATCGCATAGCGTGTCATCCAGCCGGTGACGCGTGGGTCGAGCAGATGCCACTCGCTGAGCGGATTGACGCGCGTGCCCTGCCCGGTGGTGCGGGTCAGGATGCCGGCATTGACCAGACTCTGGATCGCGGTGCGTACGGTGGCACGGCTCTGGGCGTGCTGATCGCAGAGATCCAGCTCACGAGGGATCAGACTGCCCGGCGGATAACGATTCTCGAAGATGGCCTGCGCCAGCCATTCCGCCACATCGACACGGGCGGTGGTCGACGATTCACTGGCGGTCGCTGACGTTGGGGATGACGTGCTGGCGCGCGGGTGGCCGCCTGCAGCACTCTTGGGTGGCGTGGGCATGATCGAACGTTCCTTGATGGCGTGGCGCGTCAATTGTGGCTCGCTCACCTCCCTCGCAGGATGGGTCGCGGTGCGCTCTTGTCCGTCAAGGAATAGCCCATGTCAGACATGCCAACAAGACACCTTAGACCAAGGGTGAGACCCGACTTTGGTCACACCTTTACGCAACTCCATGTTGCGCAAGGATTATTCAACTTCACCAGACTTCGCGCCATCTTCGCTCATGTCGCGAACCGGACACGACCGATCATCACCGTTCGCTCGGCGCCGCTGTCGGCCACCACCGTTCTCACCGCGGCCTCGCCTGCCGCGCCGAAGCTTGCCGAGAGCTCGATCTGACTGACCCCCTGGGTGATCAGCTCACTGACCAGGCGCTCGGCCGCCTTGAGCGAGCCCAGTGTCGCGACGGAGAGTCGCATCTCACCGCTCCCCTGGCTGCTCAGCGAGGTATTGCCACTGTGCTCGACCAGAATCAGGAAGGCATGGTGCATAACGTCGTGCGTCTTCACGGCCATGAAAGTCTCCTCACCACGAGATGGATCACGCATCAAGAAGCCTAGCGTGTCCCCGCGAGCATCAGGACTGATCTTTCTGAGCGCTTGTGGACCACGGATCAACGACATGTCGCCCCGTCTGGACGTGAGCCGGGCACAAAAAAACGCCTGCCGCTTTCGCGACAGGCGTTCTCGAGCACCTCACTCCGAACCGGTGGCCAGCTCCCTCATGATGCGAACATCATGTGTCGGCGAGCGCCATCCGTCAGGTACTCAGGCGTAGACCGGCAGACGTGCACAGACCTCGGAGACCTTGGCCTGTACCTCGGCTTCGGCAGCGGCGGAATCGCCGGCGACCATCGCCTCGAGGATGTCGCAGATCCAGCCCGCCAGATCCAGACACTCCTGCTCCTTGAAGCCGCGCGTGGTGACAGCCGGGGTGCCGATACGCAGACCGGAGGTGACGAACGGCGACTGCGGGTCACCCGGCACGGCATTCTTGTTGACGGTGATGTGGGCACGACCCAGTGCCGCGTCAGCGTCCTTGCCGGTCAGGCCCTGCTTGACCAGTGACAGCAGGAACAGGTGGTCTTCGGTGCCGCCGGAGACGACTTCGAAGCCACGCTCCAGGAACACGGATGCCATGGCCTGGGCGTTCTTGACGACCTGCTGCTGGTAGGTCTTGAAGGACGGATCCATCGCTTCCTTGAAGCAGATCGCCTTGGCCGCGATGACGTGCATCAGCGGGCCACCCTGGCCACCCGGGAAGACGGCGGAGTTCAGCTTCTTCTCGATGTCGGCATTGCCTTCGGCAGACAGGATCAGGCCGCCACGAGGACCACGCAGGGTCTTGTGCGTGGTGGTGGTGACGACGTGGGCGTGGGGCAGCGGGCTCGGGTAGACACCGGCGGCGACCAGACCGGCCACGTGGGCCATGTCGACCAGCAGGTAGGCACCGACTTCGTCGGCGATCTTGCGGAACTCGGCCCAGTCGATGATCTGGGAGTAGGCGGAGAAGCCGGCGATGATCATCTTCGGCTTGTGCTCACGCGCCAGACGCGCGACTTCGGCGTAGTCGATCAGGCCGTTTTCGCCCAGACCGTACTGCACGGCGTTGTAGTGCTTGCCGGAGAAGTTCGGACGTGCACCGTGAGTCAGGTGGCCACCCGCGTCCAGGCTCATGCCCAGAATGGTGTCGCCCGGCGAGACCAGCGCCTGGAAGACAGCGCTGTTGGCCTGGGAACCGGCGTGCGGCTGAACGTTGGCGTAGGTGGCACCGAACAGTTCGCAGGCACGATCGATGGCCAGCTGCTCGACCTTGTCGACGAACTCGCAACCGCCGTAGTAACGCTTGCCCGGGTAGCCTTCCGCGTACTTGTTGGTCAGCTGGGAGCCTTGCGCCTGCATGACGCGGGGGCTGGCGTAGTTCTCGGAGGCGATCAGCTCGATGTGAGCTTCCTGGCGAACGACTTCGTCGTCCATGGCGCTCAGGAGCGCATCATCAAAACCGGCAATCTGCATGTCACGGGTGAACATCGGGTGTCCTCGCCTGAAGGGTGATGACGACAGCGAATTCCGGCGCGGCCGGATCGCCATCTAGGGGTAAGATCAGGACCAGCATGATACCTCAGCCGGCGGTCCGATTCACATGAATCAGCATCATTGTTAACGCAGGATGACCTCACGATCGACACGACGATCCCGAGGCCATCCTGCGGCGGCGTCATGCACTGCGCTGATGCTGCCTTTCCGTGCTCACTGCAGGGCGCGCAGCCCTGCCATGGGCGGCTGGCGGCGCACTTCCCGCGACAGCCAGAAGCCCAGCCCGCCGACCAGCACAGCGCCGATCAGCGGCAGGCCGAGCCACAGCCACGGATGCAGCACCACCGGCAGGCCCAGCCAGCCGGAATAGAGCCCGACCGCCGCGCCTTCCGCCAGCATCGCGCCCAGCAGACCGCTCAACGCCCCCAGCAGCACGAACTCGGCAGCCTGCAGGCGGGCCAGCAGGCTCTGCCCGGCACCGAATACCTTGTAGAGCGCGCCTTCGTGTTCTCGTGCGGGGCGGCTGGCCACCAGGGCCGCGTAGAGCACGCTGGCACCGGCCAGCAGTACCAGACCGAGAATCAGCTCGACGGCCCGCGAGACCTGGGCGATCAGCTCCTGCACCCGCGTGAGAATCGCGTCGATGTTGATCAGGGACACGCTGGGGTAATCGCGCACCAGCGGTGCCAGCGCTCCCTCATCCTCGAGATGAAACGCCGTCATGTAGCTGTGGGCGAAGCTCTCGAGCGCCCCGGGCGGGAAGATGACATAGAAGTTGGGCATGAAGCTGTCCCAGTCCACATGGCGCAGATTGACCACCTGCGCCTTGAGGGTCTCGCTGCCGATGGTGAACGACAGGCTATCGCCGATGGACAGTCCCATGCGCTGCGCCAGGTCTTCCTCCATCGAGACCGGCACCCCCTGCGCCTCGGCGATGGCCTGACGCCGCGAGGGTTCGGCATCCGCGAAGTCCTCGAGCGGCGCCCAGTCACCTGCCGTCACGCGGTTGTGATCAGGTAGATCACGATGCCAGGTGAGGTTGAGCTCACGCTGGGGCACGCCGCGTGAGGATTCAGCCTCCCCGGTGCCTTCCTGCATGCCACCGGCCGCCTGTTGCGTGTCCGGCTGACGTTCACGGGTAGCGGCATTTTCCAGCGCCCGCTGCTGTGAGCGACCCAGCAAGGATTCACCTTTCAAGGCGGTGATGCGCCCCCGCACCATCGGATAGAGCTCACTCAGGCCGTCTTGGGTCGACTCCGCCCCTTGCGCCTCCACGATGGCCGACAGCTCCTCGCCGAAGGCCTGCTGCTGGCCCGGCTGGATGTTGATGGCGAAGTGGTTGGGGGCATTGGCCGGAATCTGCGCCTGCCAGCGGCTGATCAGATCACCACGCACCAGCGCGATCAGTGCCACGGCCGCGAAGGTGACGGCGAAGGCCACCAGCTGACCGAGACTGGCGCCGCGACGCCGCGCCAGCAACCCGCCCGCCAGACGGACCGGCCGACTCCAGCCGCCCTGTCCCCGCGTACGCGCCACCACCTTGACCATCAGTGACAGCAGCAGCTGCCCCACCACCAGCAACAGTCCCAGCCCGATGATGCCACCGACCAGCAACCCGGCCGCCAGCATGAGATCGCCCGAGTAGAGCCACATCAAGGCGCCGAACACCAGACTGGCCATCGCCACCACCACCCACGCCGAGGCCGGCAGCGGGGCCAGTTCACGCCGCAGCACCTTGAGCGCACTGACCTGACGCAGGCGCAGCAGCATCGGACCGGCGAAGCCGGCCAGCACCGCCAGTGCCGTCAGAATCCCCAATGCCAGCGGCAAGGGGCCCGGCGCCGGCAGCTCCAGCGGCAGGAAGCGCTCCAGCAGTGCCACCAGCCCCATCTGCCCCAGCAGCCCCAACACGGCCCCCAGGGTGCTGGCCAGCAGCGCCAGCCAGCCAAGCTGAGCGGCAAACAACCGTGACAGCTGACGCTGGGAAGCCCCGAAGCAGCGCCATAGCGCGGCACTGTCCAGATGGCGTTCCACATAGCGGCGCGTCGACATCGCCACCGCGACCCCGGCCAGCAGCACCGCCACCAGCCCGGCCAGACTCAGATACTTGTCGGCACGCTCCAGTGAGCGCCCCAGTCGCGGGCGATCCTCACGCACGTCCTTGAGGCGCACCTCGGCATTGTCGGCACTCGCCAGCAGCGGCGCGATGGCATCGCGCGCCTGCTGCACCGCCGCCGGATCGCCAGCGGCCAGCAGGCGATATTCCATGCGTGAACCGGGCTGGATCAGACCGGTCGCCTCGAGATCCGCCATGTTGAACATCAGGCGCGGGCTGAATTCGGAGAAACCGCCCTGCTGGTCCGGCTCACGAGTGATCAGGCCGCTCAGGGTCAGGGTCTTGCGTCCCACGGTGAGGGTATCCCCCGGCGACACTCCCAGCGCCGTGGCCAGGCGTGGCACCAGCCAGGCCTCCCCGGGTGGCGGGATGGCGGGGCGCGTGGCGGCTCTCTCGCCATCAGCCGACCCGTCGTCGGCAGGCTTGCCGTCCGCCCCCGCGATTCGGGTCTCGGGCGTATCGGAGGCAAGCTCGACCTGCCCCATCAGCGGATACCCCGGCGAGACTGCCTTGAGGCTCGAGAGCACGAAGCTGTCGCCATGCGAGGCCATCGAGACCATGCCCAGCTGCGGCGACATCTCGAGCCCGGCCTCCTCGAAGGCCTGTCGGAAACGCGGGTCCAGTGGGTTGCTGGACTCCAGCACCAGATCTCCCCCCAGCAGCTGTCCCGCCTGGCGCGTGAGGCCACGATCCAGACGATCCAGAAAGAAGCCGATCATGGTGGTCGCGGCCACCGCCAGCATCAACGCCAGAAACAGCGCCCGCACATCACTGGCACGCAGGTCCCGCAGCAGGCCACGTAACGCAAGCGGCAGACGCATGGCGCCCCCGCGCGGCGATCGCGCGTCAGATGTCATGCTGGCATCAGTCATGCTGCCCTCCTTGCGGTGTGGCCACCGCAGGTGCCGAGGCATCGTCCTGCCATTCGACCAGCTTGCCGGCTTCCAGCGTCAGACAGCGATCACAGCGTCTGGCCAGGGTCAGATCATGGGTGACCAGAATCAGCGTGGTGCCGCGCTCACGGTTGAGCGTGAACAGCAGCTCCGCGATGCGATCACCGGTAGCGGTATCCAGATTGCCGGTGGGCTCATCGGCGAACACCAGCCCCGGTCCCGCCACGAAGGCGCGGGCGATCGCCACCCGCTGCTGCTCGCCGCCAGACAGATGACGCGGCAGGTGATCAAGACGCTCTCCCAGCCCGACCCGCGCCAGCCAGTCACGTGCCTTGGCCTCGATATCGCCCCGGGGCGCCAGCTCCAGCGGCATCAGCACGTTCTCCAGCGCCGTCAGGGTCGGCAGCAGCTGGAAGTTCTGGAACACGAAGCCCACCTGCCCCGCGCGCAGCGCCGCACGCCCGTCTTCATCCAATCCGGCAAGCGAGGTGCCGAACAGGCGAATATCGCCTTGGGTCGGACTGTCCAGCCCCGCCAGCAACCCCAGCAGCGTGGATTTTCCGGAACCGCTGGCCCCGATGATCGCCACGCTCTCGCCGGCTGCCACGGCAAGCTCTAGATCTTCAAGAATGGTCAACTGGCCGTCACCGCTGGCGACACGCTGGGTCAGACCCGTGACATTGAGGACTGCCGTCGGCGCCTGCGGATTCGCTGCTGACGGTGCCGCGACTGACGCATGATCCGACGCAAAGGGGGCGTCGTTAATGGAGGCGTTATGTGACATCGTGTCTGCTCGCTTATGGTAGTGAACGGGATGGCCATGAACGCCAGTCCCCGAAACGGATGTGAAACGTGTGCAGATGATGGAGATGAGGAATGCAGAGATGGCTGGTGAATCGCCGTGAAACGCAACGTCTGTCCCGAGTCGCCGAACCGCGCGTCACGCGCAAGACTGCCGGACTCACGCGGCTGCGCAATGCGCTTGCCAGTACGGCACTGACCCTTGTGGCCGTGCTGGCGCCTCAGGTGGCGCTGGCAGAGGCGCCGGCTCCTTGGCTGGTGGTCGGCGACTCCCTCTCGGCCGGCTACGGCATCGACAGCAGCCGGGGTTGGGTCGCGTTGCTCGACGAGCGCCTCGAGGACACCCTGGGCAACGATGCGCCTGAGGTCATCAATGCCAGCATCAGCGGCGATACCACCGAAGGCGGCCTGAATCGCCTGCCGGCACTGCTCGACCGACACGACCCTTCGCTGGTGATGATCGAACTGGGCGGCAACGATGGCCTGCGCGGCCTGCCGCCTGCGCGCATGCAATCCAATCTGGCCAGCATGATCGATGCCGTGGAGGATGCCGGCGCCCAGCCCGTGCTGCTGGGGATCGAGATCCCGCCCAACTATGGCCCGGCCTATACCGACGCCTTCCGCCAGGTCTATCGAGACCTGGCCGACGAATACTCCGTGCCGTTGGTGCCCTTCATTCTCGAGGGCATCGCCACGGCGCCGGCCGGCCAGAAACTGATGCAACAGGACCGTATCCACCCGACGGCCAAGGCCCAGCCGAGGTTGCTGGACAACATCTGGCCGACGCTCGAGCCGCTCGCGCTACCTTCCACACAGTGACCCTGCACGTGTCTACCTTGCCTGAACATGACATGGGGCATCCCGGTCAGAATCAAAGGTGACGGTGGTTTCCCGAAGGGCGTGTCCTCTCGATGCGCCCTCTCGATACGTCCTCCCGACAAGCCCTCTTGTCATGCCCTGCCGCCACGCTTTTCATCACGCTCGTCCATCGTGCCCCGCCCGGGGCGCTTCGCCCTTCAGAGCACTGAGGATTCCACCATGAGCCAGTCCCGCAAGGCAGTCCCCGGCAAGTCAGCCCCCACAGCGACACCCGCGCTTGCGGCAACCGGGCAGCCCCCGCCGGCCCCCGAGACTCCCCACATGACGCTCGGGCCTGTCTCCAGCGACGCCTACCCTTACGACAAGCGGCTCAAGCGCAAGGTCTACGAGGCCGAGAAGCGGGCCCTGCAGATCGAGCTGCTCAAGGTCCAGCACTGGCTGCGTGACAGTGGCGAGCGGCTGGCCATCGTGTTCGAGGGGCGTGATGCCGCCGGCAAGGGCGGCACCATCAAGCGTTTCATGGAATACCTCAACCCGCGTTTCGCGCGCATCGTGGCACTGGACAAGCCCAACGAGACGGAGAAGGGACAGTGGTACTTCCAGCGCTACGTCTCGCGCTTTCCCACCAGTGGTGAAGTCGTGCTGTTCGATCGCAGCTGGTACAACCGTGCAGGAGTCGAGGCGGTGATGGGCTTCGCCAGCCCTGACGAGGTCGAGCGTTTTCTCATCCAGGTGCCACAGCAGGAGCGCCTGTGGGTCGAGGATGGCCTGCATCTGGTCAAGCTCTATTTCTCGGTCTCCCGGGAAGAGCAGTCCAATCGTTTCGCCAAGCGCGCCGCCGACCCGCTGACGCGCTGGAAACTGTCACCGATGGACGCCGTGGCCCAGGAGAAGTGGGACGACTACACCACCGCGGCCGAGGCGATGTTCGCGCGTACCCACAGTCGCCACGCGCCCTGGACGCTGATTCGCTCCGATGACAAGCGTCGTGCTCGCATCGGCGCGCTGCGCCATGTGCTCAGCCAGCTCGACTACCCCGGCAAGGACACACGGCTGATCGGCACGCCGGACCCATTGATCGTGGTGGATGCCGGCCGTCTGATCCTGCCCACGGACTAGTACGCCCCTGAGGATGCAGACGCGGGCGGAGCGCGCTCATGTCGTGTGTGACAGTGCCTCCGGCGCCTTCTGCAGCTGCTGCAGGCCCAAGCCTGCCAGAATCAGCACCAGCCCCGCGAGTGTCGAGGTCAGGATCGGCTCGCCGACGATGAAGTGCAGCAGCGTCAACGACACGGGGGGAGACAGGAAGATCAGATTGGAGACCTTGGCGGTACGCGACACCTTGTGGACCGCCAGCTGCCAGAGCACGAAGGCGATGCCCATCTCGCACAGGCCGACATAGAGCCCGGCCATCAGCGCCTGAGGATTGGCGTTGTCCCCGATGAAGTTGCCAAACCCCGGCCCGATGGCCACCAGCAAGGTCAGGACCGGCAAGGCGACGCTGAAGTTCTGCCACTGGGCGACCAACGGGGCGCGGGCATCCCGCGCGTTCAGCAGCCAGTAGAGGGCCCACAGCAGGGTCGAGCCCAGCGCCAGTCCGACGCCGAGGGGGTCGGCGAAGGCGACATCGAACACCTGCCCGCGGGTGGCGATGGTCCACACCCCGGCGTAGGCGATCAGCCCTGCCGCGACATCGATGCGCGTCAGGCGCTGCGCGAGGATCGGCACGGCAAGAAAGGCCATCGCCAGTGCCCAGGTATAGTTGAGCGCCATGGCCTCCTGCCCCGGCAGACGTGCATAGGCGCCGAACAGCACCAGATAGTAGCCGACCGGGTTCATCAGTCCGGCCCAGGCCGCTGTCCGCCAGCCGCCTTTCCAGCCGCTGGCGAGCGCCTCGCGCAGCCGACCCTGACGCCACATCAGCACGCCGATCAACAGCCAGGAGACCAGCGCTGCCAGCCACACCAGCTCCAGCGGCGACATCTGCGCCAGCGCCAGCTTGAAGGCCGTTGCCACGGTCGACCACAACCCGACCGCTCCCAGACCATAGAGCATGGCCTCCCTGTCCTGACTCATGGCATGCTTCCTCGCAATTCGGACACCGCCATCCTGGCGGTGTCGACCTGACGCCCATGCCCGCCATGCGCGTCGCAGGCTTGAGCATCGCGCGCGTGGCGTGCAGCTGCAAGCCCGTGTACGCAAAGGACGCTTTACGATGACCACCAGCCCCTCCTCGCAGCTACCGCACGCCAACCCGCAGCCCGATCCCCCCTCCACGGCGCTGGTCAGCGCCTACCGTCTCGACGGCAAGGGCAGCGCGACCCTCTTGAGCGATGATGAGCTGCGCCAGGCCTGGCAGGAGCCGGAGGCCTTGATCTGGATGCACCTCGATTACACGCGAGGCGACGTCAATGATTATCTCGCCGGCATCGCGCAGCTGGATGATCCCAGCATCGAGGCCCTCACCGAGCTGGACACACGCCCACGCGTCGCACGTTTCGGCGGCGGCATCGTCACCACCCTGCGCGGCATCAATCTCAACCCGGGTGCCGCGCCGGAAGACCTGCTGTCCCTGCGCCTGTGGATGAGCCCGACTCGCCTGATCACCCTGCGCCGACGCCCCTTCCAGTCGATCACCCAGGTACGCGAGCTGCTGGAAGCCGGCCAGGGAGCCGAAAACATCTCCTGGCTGCTGGCGATGATCAGCGATGCGCTGGTCGATCGCGTCGCCGAGCTCAGCCACCGTCTTGACGATCAACTGGCGATCCTCGAGGAGGATCAGCTCAATGACGTGGAGATCGATCCCGACGACATCACGCGGCTGCGCCGCCCGTTGATCACCCTGCGGCGCTTCATGGGGCCTCAGCGCGACTGCCTGGCCCAGCTGGCTCAGGGGCCCTTGTGGATCGATGAGCAGGCGCGACTGGACCTGCGCGAGATCGCCAACCAGCTGTCGCGTTACGTGGAGGACTTTCAGGCCATGCAGGAACGCGCCCTGATCCTTCACGAGCAGCGCATGAGTGAGCACAACGAACAGCTCAACCAGCGCATGTACCTGCTCTCCGTCATCACCGCCGTCTTCCTGCCGCTGGGCTTCCTCACCGGACTGCTGGGCGTCAATGTCGGCGGGATTCCCGGCAGCGAGAGCCCATGGGGCTTCACGCTGTTCGTCGGCATGACGCTTGGGGTGGTCGCGATGCAGATGTGGCTGCTCAAGCGCAAGAAATGGTGGTGACGCGGATCGGGGCACTCGTCACGGTGTCGGAGTGCCCTGTTCGCGGCTGGCGCGGTCGATATGGCCGAGATCGCGCTCCGGGTCGAGCACATCACGCACGCGTTGCTTGAGGTCACGGCTGTCCGGGAAGCCGCCATCCCGCTTGCGCTCCCAGAGCACCTGCCATTCGGCGTCAGGCGCAGGCTGGCAGAGCACCTCGAAGTGCCCGCCGTGACTGGGCGCGAGAGCGACCTCATCCAGTGCTTCCCCGAAGGTGGAGAGCAGTTCCTGGGCATGCCAGGCCGCGCGCAGCAGCCAGTTGCAGCCGGTGCAGTAGTGAATGCGAATCTTGAGCGTGGACGGTTGATCCATGAGAGCGAGCGTTCCAATCGTGAGTGAAGAGTTGCCGTTACCACTTCACTGCAGCGAGGCGTTCGGGTCAATGCCGAAATGCGTGCAGGGATGAGAGCGTCGACAACTGGCACTGGGCATCCCCGCACGGGCACGGAATAATGAGGATTCAGCCGCCGACCTTCGGAGCCATGCATGTCAGACCCGTCATCGTCCTCGTCCCCATCGTCTCCCTCCTCGCGCTCGGCCTCACGCTCGGCCTCAAGCCCCTCGTCAGATGCCTCGACGGAGGCCACGACGACAGGGACGCCTGACCCCCAGAAGGAGCACGCCACGGGACAACGCCCGGAGCAGGCCCAGGTCAAGGACACCACCAGCGGCGCCCAGAGCCGCTTCTTCGAGCGCATGACCGGCGATGAAGACTCGCGCATGTGCAAGGATATCTCCGAGGATGCCTGCCATCAGCAGCCCGGCAATGTCTGGCGCCATCTGCTGGCCTCGCTGGGGACCAAGCTGGCCGACGAGCTGGCAAGTGCACGCCTGGTGCTGCCGTGGCTGCTGGGATTGATCGGCGCCCCGGTGTGGATGGTGGGGCTGCTGGTGCCGATTCGTGAAGCCGGCGCCCTGCTGCCGCAACTGGTGGTGGCGGGCTTCATCCGCCCGCTCCCGCGGCGCAAATGGGTCTGGGTCGCGGGGTCCGTGCTGCAAGCGCTGATGGCCTTCAGCCTGGTGATCATCACGCTGCTCTCTCGAGGCGACGGTGACAGTGGCCTGGGCGGCAGCCTGGCCGGTGGCCTGGTGCTGGGGTGTCTGGTCGTGCTGTCACTGGGGCGTGGCGTGGCCTCCATCGCCACCAAGGACGTGCTGGGCAAGACGATCGCCAAGCAGCGCCGTGGCCGCCTGATGGGATGGAGTGGCAGCCTGGCCGGCGCCATGACGTTGCTCGCGGGGGGTGTTCTGATGCTGCTGGGCGAGCAGCCCGGTCAACAGGTGCTTGCCACCCTGATGGCGATTGCGGCACTGGGCTGGAGTCTGAATGCTTTCTGCGCGGCGCTGATCAAGGAAGATCGCGGCGCCACCAGCGGCGGTGCCAATGCCTGGAACACCGTGCGCCAGGGGTTCAGCCAGCTGCGCCATGACGCCGCCTTCCGCAATTTCAATCTGGCGCGTGCGCTGTTGCTCTCAAGTGCCCTGGCCCTCCCCTACATCGCGCTGCTGGGCCAGCAGCAGAGTGGCGAAAGCCTCGGCGGACTCGGGGTACTGGTGGTCGTGTCAGGCCTGGCGGGCATGGTCGCCAGCCCCATCTGGGGCAAGCTTGCCGATACCTCGAGTCGGCGCGTGATGCGCAACGCCGGCGCCGGTGCCGCCGTGTGCTGCGCGCTGGCCGGCAGCATGGTGTGGTGGCCCGGAGCGCTTTCCGACAGCGTCTGGAGTTATGCCGTGGTCTACGGGTTGCTGGTGATCGCACATTCCGGCATTCGTCTGGGACGCAAGACCTACGTGGTGGATCTCGCCAGCGCTGACAATCGCGCGCTCTACGTGGCTCTGTCCAACACCCTCACCGGCGTGCTGATGCTGGTGCTGGGTCTGGCCATCGGCGGTCTGGCCCAATGGCTGGGCAGCGAGTGGCTGCTGCTGATTCTGGCTGGTGTCGCCACGGCGGCCGCCCTGTGTGCGCAACGTCTGCCGGAAGTGGAAGACGACTGATACCGGACAGAGCGGTCTGCCAAACCTCGCGACGGGGGCCCGGGACAGGCGCTGACCCCCGACACATTAGCGGCTGCGATTGCATAAGCCGCGTCTCCCCGCCATAGTGAAACCGATGATGGTGCTGGAATGTCCGGGCACACGGACAGGCACCCGATACCCGTACTCTCGGGCTCGGTCACAAGGGCCGGGTTCTTTAGCCGCAAGGATCAGTGCCAGATGAAAAGACCCCACATGATCAGCCCCGAGCTGCTCGAGAGAGTGGTGAATGCCTCGGACGATGGCATCGTGGTGGCCGAACAGGAAGGTGACGAGAACATCCTGATCTACGTGAATCAGGGCTTCGAGCGCCTTACCGGTTACAGCGCCGACGAGATTCTCTACCGCGATTGCCGTTTTCTGCAGAATGACGACCGTGACCAGCCACAGCTGGACAACATCCGTGCCGCGCTGCGCGACAAGCGCCCGTGCCGCGAGATACTGCGCAACTATCGCAAGGATGGCAGCCTGTTCTGGAACGAACTCTCCATGACACCGGTCTTCGACGAGCACGACAATCTCCAGTACTTCGTCGGTGTCCAGAAGGATGTCACCAGCCTGATGACCGCGCATGAGGAGCTGGAGCGCCTGCGGGAAGCCCGCAAGAGCGATGTCGAGTGATCACTGACACGCTCCCCTCCTTTCGGTCATGAACGACTCGCCAACGCCCACCACCCGGTGGGCGTTGGCGTTCGTGCGCAGACGAAAACTTCCCCGCGACCCACCAGAGCATGCTTCCGCGCACACAGGACTTGTCATCGAACTTCTCCAGCGCTATATAGCGAAGGAGCCTTCGGCAGGTCGCCGCAGGCGGTGTCTGACGCCTCGCGTCTGGCAGACTGATTCATAATCGGGAGGTCCGCCCATGGCCCGCGAACAATTCCTCGACGATATCGATGCTACCGCCCTGGCGGAGGAAGCCACCAACGACGTGGACTTCGAACTGTCTTCCAGCTCCACCCCCGCCAGGCCCCAGCGCAGCGACTCGCGCCAGCGCCTCGAAGCCCTGCTGGAAGAACGTGCGCTGGCACGCTCCATCCGTGAAGGCTGGGACGATGAAGCGGATGATGATGACCTGCTGGACGCCAGTGACTGGGGAGAGGAGGAGTGAGCGCCTCGCGATGAGGCCGGGGCTAGCCTCGAGATGCCCCTTCAGGGAAGGTTCGCCACACCGCTTCCCGGTGAAGGCCAGGGGGTTGCAGCCCCGTCAGCGAACCGGCCATGGAATGGCCGCCGTCACGCCAACGATGGCCCTGACTGGTCAAGCGTGACCACGGGCACTATCATCAGCGCGTCATTCCATTCTCCAACCAAATTGGGATTCCATGGCGCAATACGTCTATACCATGAACCGGGTGGGCAAGGTCGTCCCCCCGAAGCGCGAGATTCTCAAGGACATCTCGCTGTCCTTCTTCCCGGGTGCCAAGATCGGTGTGCTCGGTCTCAACGGCTCGGGCAAGTCCTCGCTGCTGCGCATCATGGCCGGCGTGGATCAGGACTACAACGGCGAAGCGCGTCCCATGCCGGGCCTCAATGTCGGCTACCTGCCCCAGGAGCCGGAGCTCGATGATTCCAAGAACGTGCGCGAGTGCGTCGAGGAATCTCTGGCCCACATCAAGAATGCCCAGGCGGAGCTGGATGAAGTCTATGCCGCCTACGCCGAGCCGGACGCCGACTTCGACGCCCTCGCCGCGCGTCAGGCCAAGCTCGAGGACCTGATCCAGGCCTCCGACGCCCACAACCTCGAGCGCAAGCTGGAAGTGGCCGCCGAAGCGCTGCGCCTGCCGCCGTGGGATGCCAATGTCGGCGTGCTGTCCGGTGGTGAGCGTCGCCGTGTCGCCCTCTGCCGCCTGCTGCTCTCGAGCCCCGACATGCTGCTGCTGGATGAGCCGACCAACCACCTGGACGCCGAGTCCGTCGCCTGGCTGGAGCGCTTCCTGCACGATTACGCCGGCACCGTGGTCGCCATCACCCACGACCGTTACTTCCTCGACAATGTCGCGGGCTGGATTCTCGAGCTCGACCGTGGCCAGGGCATTCCCTTCGAAGGCAACTATTCCTCGTGGCTGGAGCAGAAGGACGCTCGCCTGCAGCAGGAAGCCAAGCAGGAAGCCTCACGCAACAAGGCCATCCAGCAGGAGCTGGAGTGGGTTCGCCAGAATCCCAAGGGCCGTCAGGCCAAGAGCAAGGCGCGTCTCAACCGCTTCGAGGAAATGCAGTCCGGTGATTTCCAGAAGCGCAACGAGACCAACGAGATCTACATTCCGCCGGGACCGCGTCTGGGCGACAAGGTCATCGAGCTGCACAACGTCACCAAGCGTTTCGAGGACAAGCTGCTGTTCGACGACCTGTCCTTCACCATTCCCCAGGGTGCCATCGTCGGTATCGTCGGCGGCAACGGTGCGGGCAAGTCCACGCTGTTCAAGCTGGTGACCGGCAAGGAAACCCCGGACAGCGGCGAAGTGGTGCTGGGCGAGACCGTCAAGATCGCCTACGTCGAGCAGCTGCGTGATGGCCTGGAAGACAATCAGACTGTCTGGGAAGCCGTCTCCGGCGGCCAGGACATGCTCAACATCAATGGCCATGAAGTCTCGTCGCGCGCCTATGTCGGCCGCTTCAACTTCAAGGGCACGGATCAGCAGAAGCGTCTGTCTGATCTGTCCGGTGGTGAGCGTGGTCGTCTGCAGCTGGCGCAGACGCTCAAGCAGGCCGCCAACGTGCTGCTGCTGGATGAGCCGTCCAACGATCTGGACATCGAGACCCTGCGTGCACTGGAAGAGGCGCTGCTCGCCTTCCCGGGCTGTGCGCTGGTCATCTCGCACGACCGCTGGTTCCTGGATCGCATCGCGACCCACATCCTCGCCTACGAAGGGGACTCCAACGTGGTGTTCTTCGAGGGCAGCTACAGCGAGTACGAAGAGGATTACCATGCGCGTGTCGGCAACGATGCGCCCAAGCGCATGAAGTACAAGCGTATCGATGCCTGATCCGGTGATCTGAACCGCTGGATTGACCAGGACGCCCTTGCCGCTGACGCCGCAAGGGCGTCCTGCGTTTGAGGCAAGCCTCACAAGGGCGCTCCCGCGTCGCCTCTGGCACTTGCAGTCAGGCCGAACACGGGAGATAACGGAGCGAATGCTTGCCGTCACTCACGGCCGTCCGTCGCACACGCCGTCGCGCCACTCACAGGATCAGGAATTGCCCATGAATCGCTGGCTGCAACAGCCGCTGATGTGGTTACGCACCTTCACCACCAGCATCGCCTATCTGCCAAGCCTGTTGGCGACGCTCTATATCCTGCTTGGCTTGATCTCGGTGCTGCCTTCCGGCCTCCCCGAGCCACATGAACTGCCAGCCAGCGAGATGCTGAATGCCCTGACCTTCAAGGAGCACGACACGCCGCGCACTCTGCTGGCAGCACTGGTCGGCGGGCTCATTTCGCTGATGGTCTTCAGTTTCACCATGGTGATGAGCGTGCTGACCCAGGCGGGCGCACAGTTCTCCCACAAGCTGCTGCTGGGGCTGGTGACCGAGCGTCACCATCAGCTGGTGCTGGGACATTATCTGGGCAGTCTGCTGTTCCTGCTCATCAACCTGATGGTACCCAATACCGGCGATTCGCCAACGCTATGGCGCTCCATCGCGGTCTATCTGGGCGTGTTGATGATGGTCAATTGCCTGGGGATGTTCATCTACTTCATCCACCAGGCATCACAGTCCGTGCAGATCAATGCCGTGGCTCGCCGCCTGTCCGGGCGAACGCGGGTCTCGCTTGAACGACTGCGAGAGCGCAATCGCCACGACGGTTTCGGCGAGCGCCAGATCACTCGCGACACGTCACGCTGCCAGCTGCTGAGAGCAAAGCGACGCGGCTATGTGCAGCAGGTCGATTTCGCAGCCCTTCGCCAGCTGGCCATCGACCACGACATGATCGTGCACCTGGACTTCGCGCTCGGGGCCTTCATCGTCAGTGGCATGCCGCTGATGCGCATCGAATGGCCTGCGGGCCTGCCCGAAGGCGTCTCGGCGGGTGATGAGCTCGATGAGCACCATCAGGCAGGACTGATCAAGAAGCTGCGCGCGGCACTGGGCTATCTGGATGGGGAATCCGTCGATGACCTTCACGAGCACGGCCTGACCCAGCTGATGGAAGTCGCCATCAAGGCGCTGTCCCCCGGCATCAATGATCCGGGCACCGCACGCCTGTGCCTGCATCAACTCACCGAACTGCTCAGTGAGCGCATGCAGCTGCCCCTGTGCAACTGCTGCGTGGATGAGGAAGATCACATACGGGTCAGCTGGGAGATGGAGAGCTTCGACAGTCTGCTCTACCGCAGCATCTCCCCCATCCTGCACTATGGTCGTGATGACCTCTCGATCTGTCTGGCGCTGCTCTCGCTGCTCAAGACACTGTCACTGCTGGGCAGCGATGACGCGCAGCTGGCATTGCTGCAACAACATGCCGACAAGGTGGTGGAGGCCATCCTTGCCCAGGCACAGTTCGAGGTGGACAGGCGCTTCATCGAGCAGGGCCTCAAGGCCGGGCATCATCGTCTGACGCTGCCAGGTACCCCGTGGTGACGTGCTGGCCTGATGACTTGCTGCTGGCCTGATGACTTGATGGCTTGCTGACCTGAAGGCCTGATGGCCTGGTGACACGCAAACGCCCGCAGCGGTCGCTACCGTCTGCGGGCGTTTGCGTCGTGATGAAAGCCGTCCGTATCAGGGCTTGCGACGCCCCTTGAAGAACGACACCAGGAACAGCACCAGGAAGACGACGAACAGTACCTTGGCGATGGTGGCTGCAGTACCTGCGATACCGCCAAAGCCGAGTACGGCGGCAATCACGGCAACGATCAGAAAGATGATGGCATAGTTGAGCATGGCAATTCCTTATGTCATGGAGAACCGGTAGTGGGCGACGACCGCAGCGGCACGAAAACTGCCTCTGCATGTGGCGTCTCATTCGACGCGCTCGCCCTTCGCTCATCAGGTGTGGCAGCTGACGTGCTTGCCAGAGGGCGGAGTCACGACAGACCGCTTGATCACCTTGTCCATGTGAAGATGGTAATCAATACAAGTAAAGTCAAGGCCATGTCTCGAATCGGTAAAAGATTTCCCGCGCGGGTTGAAAGCCTCCCTCATCATCCGCAGGTCTATTTTCAGGCACACGGCAGGCGGCATCCGGTTGGCCGCACGCATGCAGCTCGGACAAGTGGCGCTGCTTGTCGGGTGCCGCCTGATCTCCATCGAAAACGCCCCGCCAGGAAGTTCCTGGCGGGGCGTTTTCGATGATGCCCATGCGTGTCGCGTCACGGCAGATCTCGTCGGCTCACACATGGGCTCAAGTGACGTTTACAGCGCCGCGATCATGGCCTCGGCATAGGCGATGAGCTCCGGCTCGCTCATGACCTCGACCCGATTCAGGCCACTGTCCTCGCTGGCAGGCCGCCCTTCCTTCACCAGCAGCGTACGCGGATAGCCCGCCCCACCGATGCGCTCGCTCAGCTGCGCATGTGCCTCACTCAGATAGACTCCGCGAGTCTCCTGCACGCACAGACTCACCAGCGGCAGACCACCTCGCGCCAGGGCCGCCTCGAAGGCCGGCAGCGCCGGACGCTGACGCACGGTGCAGTCCGGGCACCACTGCGCAATCTGATTGAGGACGAAGGTATCGCCGGCCGCCAGGCGTGCTTCGACATCGGCCAGAGTGGCGAGAGAAGACGTGTCATTGCTCATGGTTCACCTCAATACAGGGACGGATCGGATTTCTCTGGACGAGTCTTGAAACGGCGATGCAACCACAGGTACTGCTCGGGATGCTTGCGGATCGCCCCCTCGATGAAGGCATTGATGCGCGTGGCATCCGCGACATCATCGCCACTCGGGAAGTTGTCGAGTGCCGGGAGATACTCCAGCGTATAGGTACGATTGTCCGGATTGCGATGGAACATCAAGGGCATCACCGGCGCCCCTGTCATGCGGGCGATCTTGGCCGTCAGCTTGATGGAGGCGGCATCGATACCGAAGAACGGCGCGAAGACGCTGACGTCCCGACCGAAATCCTGATCCGGCGAATACCACACGCCATGCCCGCTCTTGATGCGGCGCACCACACCCCGCAGGTCATGACGGTCGATGGCCGTGCCGAAGATGCCATTGCGCGCGCGCGTCATGAAACGCTCGAACAGCGGGTTGTCATGCGGGCGATAGACGACATCGGCCGGGAAGAACAGCGAGTGCAGTGCGCCACCGAGATCCAGTGTCGAGAAATGGATGCCCACGATGAGCGCGCCCTTGCCCTGCGCCATGGCGCGCTCCATGTGCTCCTGACCCTTGAAGGTCACGCGGTCGCGCATGTGCTCCGGGTCTCGACACCACCCCGTGGCGGTCTCGAAGATGCCGATACCGTTGGCATGGAAGGTCTTGCGTACCTGACGCGCACGCTCCGCTTCGCTCCATTCGGGGAAGCACAGCTTGAGATTGGTGTCCGTGATATGGCGACGACGCTTGCCGAAACGCCATGCCAGCTCACCGATGCCGCGCCCCAGCCACAGCTTGGCGCACCAGGGCAGGAAGGCCGAGGCCTTCATGGCCCCGATTCCCAGCCAAGCCGGCCAGTAACGGGGATGCGCAAAACTCTCGGGGTAGGTCTTCTTGGCCATGACTCTCTCGTTCAACGGGCAACGGCGGCCATTGTAGACCGCCCGAGCCCTGCCGTCAGGTCAGGCGCACGTATCCACTGCCTGAGAGGCCATCGGGTCCGCCTCGCGTGCCTGACCACCGTGATAATGCTTGGGAACACGCGGCAGGATCCCTGTCAGCAGGGTATAGCTGATGGTGTCACAACTGGCGGCCACGCGATTGACCTCCAACCCCTCGCCCCACAGCACCACGCGAGAACCGACGCCCGCTTCCGGCAGGTCGGTGATATCCACCGTCAGCATGTCCATCGACACCTTGCCGGCCAGCACGGTTTCCTGGCCATCGACCAGTACGGGGGTCCCGTCCACCGCATGGCGATCGTAGCCATCCCCATAGCCACAGGCGACGACACCGATACGTGTCGGACGCGTCGCCACGAAACGTCCGGCATAGCCCACCGGCTCGCCGATGGCGATCTCGCGTACGGCAATGATGGCGGAAGACAGGGTCATCACCGGCTTCAGACGGCGGCTGGCATCATTGGCCCCTTCCAGCGGGTCCGCGCCGTACAGCATGATGCCGGGACGATTCCAGGCGGCATGCGATTGCGGCCAGGCAAGCGTCGCCGGGGAGTTGGCCAGACAGAGTGGCAGGGCAAGCTCAGCGGCAAGCGCTTCCACTGCCGCCATCTGATGCTGGAAATAATCGGGCGTCAGGCTGTCGGCCGTGGCGAAATGCGTCATCAGGTGAAGGTCCTGCGCCTTGCCACTCGCCACCAGGCGTTCCTTGACCGCCCTGGCCTGCTCGGCATCGAAGCCGAGACGATGCATGCCGGAATCGAACTTGATCCAGCAGGATATCGGCCCGGGGAGCGTTGCCGCCTCCAGGGCGGCCAGCTGCCATTCACTGTGGATGGCACACCAGAAGTCATGCTGCGCCGCCAGCTGGTATTCCGATGCCTCGAAGACACCTTCGAGCAATACCACCGGATGCGTGATACCGCCTTCCCGCAGCGCGAGCGCTTCTTCGATGGTCGCGACGGCAAATGCCGGTGCCAGATCTGCCAGCGCACGGGCACATGCCACGGCCCCGTGGCCATAGGCGTCAGCCTTGATCACGGCGAGCGAGCGGGAATTCGGCGCCAGCTCACAGGCCAGCTGATAATTGTGGCGCAGGGCATCCAGATCAATATCAGCACGCAACGGGCGGGACATGAGGCAACTCCAGACAATGAGAAAGAGGGACAGACACGACGAATCACGCACGGGTGAAGCAGCAAGTTGGGACCTGCCAACGAGCGAGCAAGGCACGCACCATTGAAAAGGAGGGGGCCAACCGGAGCAGGCGTTCTCCAGCCATCAATTATTTTCCATCATCGCGCCAAGGTCACGGTGAAAACCACCAAACATCAAGCCAACTTCTTGACGTTATCTCTGGTTTTCATCAAATCCATAGCATATTTCTCCAGAAAATCCTCACAGCTGTTGTCATTCACGCTTCACGGCGAGATTTCTGCCCCCCGATACGCGAACACCCCCACCGGCAATGGCCGATGGGGGTGTCAGGAGAAGCCGGTCAGGCCAGTATCAGATCACTGGGCCGGACCATCCAGCTCGGTGTCGTCTTCGTCCTGCAGAACCAGTGATACCTGACGATCGCGCTTGAGGCTCTCGTTCAGATCGCGCACGGTGTTGACGTCGATGATGCCCGCCGCCTGGCGCAGGTTGAGCAGATCCAGCACGTAGGTGTAACGCGAGGAGGCATAGTCCGCCAGGGCCTGATAGAGCGCCTGCTCGGCATCCAGCACATCGACGATGTTACGGGTACCGACTTCATACCCCGAGCGCGTGGCTTCCAGCGCGCTGCGGCTGGAGACGATGGCCTGCTTGCGCGCCTTGACCGTCAGGACGTCGCTGCGGACCTGACTGTAGAGCGAACGCACGCTCTGGGTGGTGGAACGCTGCTGGTCCAGCAGGTCGTACTGGCTCTGCTCCAGCAGGTGCGTGCTCTGGCGTACCTGCGCGGAAGTGCGACCACCGGTATAGATCGGCAATGACGCCTGGATACCGATCTGGTTGTATTCCTGATATCCCCCGGAGGATGCGACGTCGGTTTCATCATAGGAGTAGGTCGCGAAGGCACCGACTTCCGGCAGATGACCGGCACGCGAGGTCTTGACGTCACCCTTGGCGACATCGACACCCTTCTGCGCGGCACCGATCAAGGGATTGTTGACCAACGCCATCTCGACCCACTTGCCACGACTGGCGGGCACCGGCGCTTCGATGGCGAGATCCTCTTCCAGCCCATCGATGGAATCGTATTGCTGGCCGGTCAATTGCTGAAGTGCCTCGAAGCTGACCTGCAGGTCGGCTTCCGCGGCAATCCGCTGGGCGCGTGCGTCATCAAAGGACGCTCTGGCCTCCTGGACATCGGTGATCGCGATCAGCCCGACCTCGAACTGCTGATTGGCCTGATCCAGCTGACGGGAAAAGGCCTTCTCCTGCGCGATGCGCGCATCCAGCACATCCCGGTTGTTGAGGATGGTGAAGTATGCGGAAGCCACATCGTACAACAGCTGCTGCTGATCGGAATCCAGCAGCAGTTTCTGCTGCTCGGTACTGTCCTTGCTGGTCGCCAGCTCATACCAGTCGGCAGCGTCGAACAGCTGCTGATTCACGTTGAGCACAATGTTGCTGTCGGTGTAATCCCCTTCCACACCGCTCTGGGAATTGCCCGTGACATCGGTGCGTGACACGGTGCCGGTGGCCGAGATCTGTGGCAGCAGATCCGAAAGCTCGATCCGCTCGTTGTCCTCGACGCTCTGATACAGAGAGCGAGAGGACGACAGGCTGGCATTGTGGGTCAGCGCATCACGGGTAATGTCGAGCAGATCGGCAGCCTGGGCCTGGGTCGCGAAACCCATCGCCAGCACCAGAGGCAGTATGCGTATGTTGGCCATGTATGCGTATTCCTGATCGGTAACAGTCAGTCGTGACCTGCATGATGCGCCAAAGGCACCAAGGCAAGGGGAGATAAGGTCGTTTCACGGGCCGGCTGATGACGGCATCAGCCCCTTCGGGGGCGGGTCGTGGAAAAAGGACTCAGTCTAATCGTCGCCTTGCAAGGCGTCCAGTTAGTTGGCTAACTTCATTTGCCTTACAGCGTTTCCATCCCAGCAACAATGCAACACGGCCCCGGTGTCGAATCATATGCACCGTCATCTTTCTGCCAACCCCATAGCCTGCCAAACCAATGCTCAGAAAATATGAAAACGGCCCGCCCGCAAGCGGGGGGCCGTTTTCATGTCGTGTTGCGTCCACTATCCAGCAGGATGTCACGGATATCGGGCCAGACGATGACAGCTGCCAGTCCCGTCGATGACATGTCAGCGAATCATTCGAAGATGGATTCCAGCGACAGGCCCTGTTTCTCGAGCATGCGACGCAGTTTCTTGAGCGCCTCGACCTGAATCTGACGCACTCGCTCACGCGTCAGACCGATCTCCTCGCCGACCTCCTCCAGCGTGGCGGCTTCGTGACCCCGCAGCCCGAAGCGGCGTACCACCACTTCCATCTGCTTGTCGGTCAGCTCCGCCAGCCACTCATCGACATGTGCCTTGACGTCGACATCGACCAGACTGGACTCGGGGCTGGTGTCATTTTCATCGGCGATCGTCTCGATCAACGGCTTGTCACTCTCGCCGCCCATCGGATAGTCCACCGAGGACACTCGCTCATTGAGCCCCAGCATCTTCTTGACCGTCTCCACCGGCTTGTCGAGGAAATCGGCGATTTCCTCGGCCGTCGCCTCGTGGTCAAGCTTCTGCGTCAACTGGCGAGCAGCGCGCAGATAGATGTTGAGCTCCTTCACGACATGAATCGGCAACCGGATGGTGCGCGTCTGATTCATCAACGCGCGCTCGATGGTCTGACGGATCCACCAGGTGGCGTAGGTCGAGAAGCGGAAACCGCGCTCGGGGTCGAATTTCTCCACCGCGCGTATCAGGCCCAGATTGCCCTCCTCGATCAGGTCGAGCAGTGACAATCCGCGATTCAGATAGCGCCGTGCGATCTTGACCACCAGACGCAGGTTGGATTCGATCATGCGCTGCCGACCGGCAGGGTCTCCCGCCTGCGCCAGTCGCCCGAAATAGACTTCCTCTTCGGGTTTGAGCAATGGCGAGAAGCCGATCTCGTTGAGGTAGATCTGCGTTGCATCCAGGCTCTGGTAGTGCTTGCGCTCTTCACGGTTCAGGGCGCGTTCGAATGCCGCCTCTTCCGCTTCAGCCTCAAGCGTATCGTCTTCCTCGACATCATCGAGGGACAGCTCCACCTCGGCCTGATCGATATCCTTTTCCAGCATGCTCATGTCGATACCCCGTTGTCTCTGGTCTGGTGCCAGGAACTTCTTGTTGTGGCAGCGGTGGACGTCAGCGCTTGGGCAGGAACTTCAAGGGATCCTTCGGCTGCCCATCCTCGCGGATCTCGAAATGCAGCTGCGCACGTTCGGCGTCAGTGGCTCCCAGAGTGGCGATTACCTGTCCGGCCTCGACAACATCATTCTCCGAGACGCGGAGGCTGTCGTTGTGGGCGTAGGCACTCAGATAACGGTCATTGTGCTTGAGGATGATGAGGTTGCCGTAACCGCGCACTCCACTCCCCGCGTAGACCACAATCCCCGGCCCTGCTGCCTTGACAGGTTGCCCCTTTTGACCAGCGATATCAATGCCGCCCGTCACACTCTCGGACTCACCGAATTTGCCGATGATCTCGCCTTGCGTAGGCCACTGCCAGTCAACGTTTTTTACCGGCACATAGGTTTTCTTGGCCGGTGCCGCCTCGGGTGTGGCGCCCGCAACGTTGGTCCCCTTTTCAACCTTGTCGGAGGCACTTTTCACGTTTGCCGCCGCCTTGTCACGCTCGGCCTTGGCCGCTGCCAGCTGCTCGGCCTTCTCGCGATCCGCCGTCTCCTGCGCCGCCTTGTGAGCAGCAGCCTCGGCCTCACTCGCCCTGGCCTGGGCATTGCTGCCGGCACTCTCCAGTGTCTCACCGGCTCGGGAGGCTTCGTCCGCGGCCTGTGCACGCGCAGACTCCGCCAGCGCCTCTTCACTGCCTTCCTGATACACGGGCCCCGGGCCGACGCCCGCAGCAGCGGCCGCGCCCGTGGCAGCCGCCGCAACGCCGCCACCACCGGTGGTCAGGGACTGCGCCTGGGAAGCACGCTGCTTCTGCTGAGCAATGGCCGACTCATCCGGAGCCAGCCAGTCCGGCACCTCGCCGCCGCTGGCGATGGCGTCATCGCTGCCGCCAAGCCCGGTCGCCACCACGCCCGTGCCTGATGCCGACCCCGATGCCGTGCCGGCCGTACGGGAGTTGCCGGCATTCGCGGGCAACGGTGCCTGAGGGTCGAGGCGCAGAGTCTGCCCGGGCTGCAAGGTGTAGGGCGGGCGCAGGCCATTCATGCGCGCCACGTCACGGAAGTCCTGGCCACTCTGCCAGGCGATGCCATAGAGCGTGTCACCGCGCTGGACCGTATAGCTGTCTGCAGTGATGCGTGTCGTGCCACCACTGAGATCCTGGATCTGCGGACGCGTCGTGGCGGTACTGCACGCCGTCAGAGCGCCCAGCGCCAGACCCGCCAGCGCCAGCTTGAATCCCTTGTCCATCATGTCAGGCATGTTCCTGCTCCTTGCGGGAATCACTGGAAGAATCATCCGGTCCTGAGCGCTCACCCGCGAACCAGACCAGCAGGATACCTGCCAGCATCAGGGCAAGCGCCGCCCACAACTGGGCAGGCTCACCTGTCACGCTGGTATAGGTCTCCGGCATCATGAATTGATAATCTAGCGGTACCTGCTCCCCCTTGGGCCCCAGTCGATAATCGGTGATAGTGCGCCAGGGCCACAGCACCGGCAGCGAGCCGAGGATGAAGCCGACCAGCAGCATCAGTGTCGCGGTGTGATGGTGACGAAACAACCATGACAGTACACGCGAGAAGGTGAACAGTCCGATGGCGCAGCCACTTCCGAACAACAGGATCAGCGTCAGATCGAAGCTCTTGATACCTGTCATCACGGTGCCATAGAGGCCCATGGTCAACAGCAGGAAGCTGCCGGAAACGCCCGGCAGCAACATGGCACTGATGGCGATGGCCCCCCCGGCGACGATAACCCAGGGCGCATCAGTGCCCGCTGGCAGAAGGCTGGGCAGCTGACTGGCCAGTACCAGCCCCAGCACCAGCCACACCAGATACCCGACCCTGAAGCCGGTAATGCGCCGCGCCACGACCACACCGGAACACACCACCAGACCGAAGAAGAAGGCATTGAGCAGCAGCGGCTGCGCCTCCATCAGCCAGGTGACGAGGTGCGCCACGCTGATCAGGCTGGCGAGAATGCCGGCGGCAAGCGGTAGCAAGAACGCCAGATTCAAGTGCTGCCACAACGCCTTGACGCCCTGTTGACGCCAGACACCGATGGCGGAAGGTCCGAAGCGCTTGATGGTTTCGATCAATTCTTCATAGATGCCCGTCACGAAGGCTATCGTGCCTCCCGAGACGCCGGGCACGGCATCGGCAGCGCCCATGCCCGCCCCCTTGAAGAACACGCTCAATGCTCGTTTCACCTGATCACTCCCTCGAGCAACGGCACGAAGCGCACAGCCTCGAGCCGCTGAATATCCTGAGTGTCGCCGACGTGGCGCACTCGTGTCAGCCATTGACGATCACTGCCGTCTTCCGCCAATGGCACGATCATCACTCCCTCCGGTGCCAGCTGCTGGAGCAATGCCTGCGGCAAGTGCGAGGCACATGCCGTCACCACCACCAGATCAAACCCCGGCAGGGTCACCGACTCCTGTGCGGCCGTCTCACGCGCCGTGGTCTGCCAGCCGTGCCCGCCATCGGCGTGACGCAGCTGGACATTGTCCAGCCCGAACCACTCAAGCCGCTGCCGGGCACGCAGATGCAACAAGGCGATGCGCTCCAGCGAGGCCACCTGACCGAACAGCCGCGCCAGCAGCAGGGTCTGGTAGCCCGAACCGGTGCCGACCTCCAGCACCCGACACTGCTCGCGCGGGCGCGGTGCCGAGGCCAGAGCCAGCTCCGTCATGCGGGCATGCATGTAGGGCTGCGACAATGTCTGCCCCTGCCCCAGCGGCAGGGCGGTATCCTCATAGGCGCGATGCGCCAGCGCCTCATCGAGAAACAGATGGCGCGGTTCCGCCGCCATCAGATCCAGTACCCGCTCGTCCTGGATGCCGGCCTCTTCCAGTCGCGTGACCATGCGATCACGCGTTCGTTGAGAGGTCATGCCGATACCGCTCAACTGCGCGGCATTCGGGCGCTCCAGGCGCATGGGCACCGGTGGCGATGAGGTTCGAGTGGCCGACGAATCCGCCATGGCTTGCCCACTCTCAGACTGCACTGCGGGAAAACCGTTCTGATACACGTCCTTCATGACATCGAATTACATCCTGTCGACCGACGCGCCTGCGCCGGCTTGCTGATCGATCCCCGACACCCCTGACCGCCAGGCGGTGGCGCGCGAGGTCAACTCAGTGCTTCCAGCCACTGCTCCACATCCTGACGCGCCGCATGGGAGGTCAGGTCGGTCATCAACGGCGTGATGGACACATAGCCGGCCGCGATGGCCGCGAAATCGGTGTCCTCACCATCGTCGACTCCGTCCCCGGCCAGCGCGATCCAGTACCGGGTGCGCCCGCGAGGGTCCTGCACGGCGATCGGTGCGCCCGCCGGACCACGATGCCCCTGGCGCGTGACGCGAAATCCGCGGATCTCGTGCCAGGGAACATCCGGCACATTGACGTTGAGCAGCGAACGCGGCGGCAAGGCCAGCGTCTCGGCCGCGCCGACCAGACTCGCCGCCACACGCCCTGCCGTCTCGAAATGGGTCTTGCCACACAGCGACATCGCGATCGCCGACATGCCCAGCGAGCGGCCTTCCATCGCCGCTGCCACAGTGCCGGAATACAGCACATCGTCTCCCAGGTTGGCACCGTGGTTGATGCCGGAGATCACGATATCCGGTTTCTCGTCCCAGACACCGTTGACCCCCAGATAGACGCAATCGGCAGGGGTGCCGTCGACACTGTAGAAACCGTTGTCCATCGCGGACAGCATCAGCGGGCGACTCAGGGTCAGGGAGTTGCTGGCACCCGAACGATCACGGTCCGGTGCCACCACGCGAATTCGCGCGTGATCACACAGCGCATCATGCAGGGCCTTGAGCCCGGGGGCATGTACCCCATCATCATTGGAAAGCAGAATCTTGCGCATCGTCTCACCTGTTCATGTTCATCGCGGTGTCATGTCGTGGCGCACGCTGGGCAGGCCGCTACAGCAGCGGGTGGGCAATCAGCTCACGCAACAGGCCGGTGGCGAAGCTGCCGCGCGGAAGATCGAAATGCAGCCACGCACTGGCCGCAGTCGCCTCGGCATCGGCCTGGGCCGGCGTGATGGCCCACTCCAGGCGAGCATTGGCAGGCATCAGGCGCAGTGGCCGACGCTCGGCCTTCACGCCAGCCTTCTCGAGGCCGTCACAGAGCTGGGGCCAGCTGGACGCCAGCACCTGCTCAAGCGCCGCGACCTGCGCATGGGACTCGCCACGGCCGGTGCCCCACAGCGGGCCCGTGGGGTGGATATCCCCGTCGGCAAGGCGCCGGGTCAGCGTCTCGACAGCTTCGCTGCCATCGGTGACGAAGCGCGATCCCGTCCCGTCGAGCGCGAACACCTCACCGCTCAACGCCGTCGCCCAGCAGCCAGCCTTGAGACGCGCGGCCAGCACTTCGTTGAACAGGAAGCTGCGCGCGGTGGACAGCAGCATGCCGCTGCGATCATCACGCTTGCGCCAGCCACGTATCAGTACGGCGCGTGCACGCCCCAGGTTATGCCCCTGGTGCCCGAAACGCTGCGGACCGAAATAGTTGGGCACCCCATCGCGTATCAATGTCTGCCAGCGAGTCTCGAAATCCGGATGGGCCACGGCCTCGCCGCTCACTCGCAGCGCAAAGCGATTGCCGCGATGCACGCCACGCTTGAGCTTGCGCGGGTGCCGCACGCTGGCCAGCACGCGGGCCCCCTTCTCGGCCAAGGCCTCACTCAGATGCTCAGGGGCTTCACGCCCCGGCAACCATACCGAGACCCACTGTTGGGTAATCGCCTGCCTGTCCTTGAGTCCCGCCACGCCGATGTCACGCGGTGCCACGTCGCAAAGACCTGCCAGTTCGCGGCACAGCTCGTCAGTGGTCAGACCGCGCTTCTCGATCCAGAGCCACTGGTGCTCCCCGTGACCTTCGGGCACGAAGTCCATCAATTCCGTGACGCGAAAGTCTTCCGGCGTGTGTCGGAAGTCACCTGCGCCCAGCGGGCCGCCATGGGCATGCGGCCAGCGCTGCATCAGCTCGGCTTCCTTGACCCATGGCTCGCTGCCGGCGGCTTCCAGTGCCGTTCGCGCCGCGACAGACAGCGCATCGGACTCGGGCGGCTCAGACATGGCATTCACTTCAGACATGCTCGGCTCCACCCGCGGCGGGCAGCCTGCCAAGCACCGCCACGGCCTCGGCGGCGATGCCTTCCTTGCGACCGGTGAAACCGAGACACTCGGTAGTGGTGGCCTTGACGTTGACGACCGCCACCGGCACACACAGGTCCTCGGCGATCACCTCACGCATCGCCTGGATGTGCGGCGCCATCTTGGGGGCCTGCGCCATCACGGTGAGATCGACATTGCCGACCCCGAAACCAGCGGCATTGATCAGCCCGACGACGTGGCGCAGCAGGCCGCGACTGTCCGCCCCGGACCACTCGCTGTCGGTATCCGGGAAATGCTTGCCGATGTCGCCCATCCCGCAGGCCCCGAGCAGCGCATCGCACAACGCATGCAGCAATACATCGCCATCGGAATGCGCCACGAAGCCATGTTCGTAGGGGATCTTCACGCCGCCGATCATCAGATGATCGCCGTCGCCGAAACGGTGGACATCGAAGCCATGCCCGATGCGCAGTGACATCGGGACATGCCCGGAGGTCGCGGGGGAGGTCGTGGAACTCGAAGTGTCGGGGGTCACGGGATGATCCATCATGTCAGGCAGGTGTCCGGGGTCTGTCGGCGTGATCCTCGCGGGCCGCCAGCAACAGGCGCGCCATGGCGAGGTCTTCCGGATGGGTGATCTTGAGATTGTCGCGCGCCGCGGGCACCAGCACGGGGGATCGTCCACAGGCCTCGAGTGCCGAGGCCTCATCGGTGATGCGCTCGGGCTGCTCCGCGAGGGCGGCACGCAGCGCAGTGCGCAACAGGCCCAGCGGAAATGCCTGGGGCGTGAAGGCATGCCACAGCCCTGTCCGGGATTCGGTATGCGCGATGCGCTGCGCTGAGCCATCGGCACGCTCCACGGCTTGGCTCAGCGCAGCGGCCCGCTTCATGGTGTCACTGGCGGGAGCGGCCAGGATGGCGCCGTCGTCACTCTCGCGTGCCGCCTTGACCAGCGCCTGAATGTCGCTCTCGCGGACACAGGGACGCGCCACATCGTGTACCAGCACGAGGTCATCATCACTCGCCACTCGGCTCAGACACTCGAGTCCCGCCAGCACGCTGTCGGCACGCTCGCTGCCGCCATCGGCGCGTAGCCACTCCTGCCATGGCACCATCGTCGGCGTGAAATAGGCATCCTCCGCGCCCAGCACCAGACACAATCCGGCCTCGGGCAATGCGCGCCTGAGGGTGGTGAGGGTCGCCTCCAGGACACTGCCGCCGGGCGTCAGTTCCAGATACTGCTTGGGACGGTCAGCCTGCATGCGGCTGCCCACGCCTGCGGCGGGTACCAGATACCAGAGACGCGGCGGCGGGGCATCATTCATGCGAGTCATGGGTTGAGCACCTTGGGCAGGCCCTCTTCCAGTCCCTTGCCTTCCAGCGCCCCTTCCGCCACTTCATCCGCGGACGAGACCTGGCGCTTGGGTACCTCGACGTTGGGCACCCACAGGAACTGCTCATCCTTGCGCACCATGCCGAGATCGTTGCGCGCACGCTCCTCGATGGCCGCCAGACCATTCTTGAGATCGACCACTTCAGCGCCCAGGCGTTGATTGCGGTTGTCCAGCTGCGCCGCTTCCCCGGAGAGCTGCTGCACGCGGGCACGGATGTCGAACAATTCGGTGACGCCATTTTCGCCCCACCACAGCCGGTACTGGAGCAGAGCCAGCAGTAGCAGCAGTGAGATATTGATCCATTTGAGCATGGCAGTGTCCTTGGCCGTTGCAGCGGGCATTATGCCATCATCAGGGGACGCCGCGCAGGCTCTGCCACGCTTGACTGCGTCCTCGCCAGCGCACGTCTTTCCCCGGGGCGATTGGCGCCCTGGCGCTCATCGCCCGTCACGTCCCTCAAGGAGGCCCACCATGTACAAACTGGCATTCTTCGTTCCACACGAAGCACTGGAAGGTGTCAAGGAAGCGCTTTTCGCCACGGGTGCCGGACGCATGGGCGACTACGAGGCCTGCTGCTTCGAGACGCGCGGCACGGGGCAGTTTCGTCCGCTGGCCGGTGCCAATCCGCATATCGGCGAACGCGGCACGCTGGAACGTGTCGAGGAGGTCAAGGTCGAGATGGTGTGTGAGGACGCGCTGATTCGCACGGCAGTGGCCGCACTGCGCGAGGCGCACCCCTACGAGGAAGTGCCGATTGACTGCTGGCGACTGGAAAGCTTCTGAAGGTGCGATGCCCACCCCGGTCACGCCGTCAAGCGACGGCAGGTCCCGGGGTGAAGCCTGACCACGGCCCGCTCAGTGCTTGGGCAGATGTGTCGTCTTGAAGAAGCGCTCGCGCGTCTCGAGATCGATCTGTTCCAGATGCAACGGGAATTCGCCTTCTCCCTGGCGGGCACGACGGTCCTCGAAATAGCGCCTCAGCGCCACTTCCATGGTCGGGAAGGCCAGTGACTGCCAGGGAATCTCCTCTTCGGCGAACAGCGCCACCTCGAGACTTTCGATACCCGCGGAGAAATCACTGGTCAATTCGGCGCGAAACAGCATGTAGACCTGATTGATGTGCGGCAGATCAATCAGGGTGTAGAGGCCCTGGAGATTGACCTCGGCCCCCGCTTCCTCACGCGTCTCGCGGGCAGCGGCCTCACTGGTGGTCTCCGCGTTCTCCATGAAACCGGCCGGCAGTGTCCAGTACCCCAGGCGCGGCTCGATGGCGCGGCGACACAGCAGCACCTTGCCATCGCGTATCGGCAGGGTACCGGCGATGATGCGTGGGTTCTGATAATGGATGGTGCCGCAGCTATCACACAGGTAGCGCAGTCGATCATCTCCTTGTGGCACCGCCAGACGCACGGTCTCACCACAATGGCTGCAGTAGTTCATTCGCTCTCCCGTGAAACTCTTGAACGCCGATGCCCGGGCTCGGCTTCTGGAAATGGTGCCGCTGACTCGGCCGGCTGTCACCTCACATCTTGACCGCCTCACATCTCACGCCACAAGATGAAGGTCAACGAGGACCCGACATGCTAGAAGCTCTGCGCCAGCGCCTGCAATCCCATCACCCCCGTATCGTGAGCAACGACCAGCCACGCGCTGCGGTACTCATCGCGTTGATCGACCGCCCGGAACCGACGCTGCTGCTCACGCAACGCGCCAGTCACCTGAGTCAGCATGCCGGCCAGGTCGCCTTCCCCGGTGGCAAGGCGGAGCCGGAGGATATCAGTCTGCTGGCCACGGCGCTGCGTGAGGCCGAGGAGGAAGTGGCCCTGCCCTCCGGCGAAGTGGAGATATACGGGCAACTGAGCGATGTGATCTCGCTGCACGGCATGACCGTGACGCCTTTCGTGGGACGCATCGCTCCCGACCTGCCGCTGCGCGCCGACCCCGGCGAGATAGCGCATATCTTCGAGATGCCACTGAGCATGCTGCTGCGCGATGAACGCGCCCACACCGACGTCATCCGCGTGGGCGATGACACCTGGTACGTGCCCGGCTATCAGGTGGCCGGGCAGCTGCTGTGGGGGCTTTCCGCGATGATGCTGGTGGAGATGATGGCCATCGGGTTCGGACACACCATCAGCCTGTCCTCCCCGCCACCGCCCGGGGCTCCGTTGCGCCACCTGCCACCTCGCCCCCATGCACCACGGGCATGAGCCTCTGGCGTGATTGACGCATGTCTCGCGGGCTGAGGATTGCCAGGCCTTCCCTCAAGGCATTGCGCCCCTGCGCGTGCTGCTCTATAACACTGCGCCTTGATGCCTTCTGCCCTTTTTCCGGAGCGCCCGATGCCCGCTGCACCCGCCCCACTGCTGGACCCCACCGCGCTCAACCTGCTGATCGATGAACTGGTCGAGCATGGCTACAGCGTGCGCCCGGACTTTCTGCCGGCACACCTGATCCGCCATCTCAATGACGAGTTGCGGGCGCTGGAGAGCCATCAGCGACTGACGGCTGCGGGAATCGGACGCGGGCGAGAGCATGACCTTCGCCCGGACATCCGCGGTGATGCGATTCGCTGGCTGGATCGCGATTCGCGTGCCCAGCGTGCCTACCTGGAGGCGATGAATGCCCTCAAGGATGAACTCAACCGTGCCCTCTATCTGGGGCTGTTCGAGTACGAGGCGCATTTTGCCCACTATCCGGTCGGCAGCTTCTATCGCAAGCATCTGGACAGCTTCCGCGGGCGTGGCAATCGCCTGATTTCCAGCGTGCTCTATCTCAATGCCGACTGGCCGGCGGACGCCGGCGGCGAGATCGTGCTCTACGACCCCGAAGATGACAGCCGTGAAATCCGGCGTGTCACCCCCGAGGCCGGGACCTTCGTGTGCTTCCTTTCCGAACGGATCCCCCACGAGGTGCTGCCGACGAAACAGGCGCGCGCCAGCGTGACCGGCTGGTTCCGCCGCAACGCCTCGCAGGGCAACCTGGTCGACCCCTCCCGCTAGTGCGACCTACTCCTCTACCCTCACCTCCCCCCTTGCGACGCACGTGAGGCATGCCGCTCACACAAGGCCTCAATCTGCGTTGCGCCCGTCGGATGCCTCGCCATGGCGGGGCGCCTGGCGCTGGCTTTCGCCCTCATGAGTCTCGATCTCCTCGAGACTATCCAGGGACGCCTCGGTGATCAGCTCCGGCATGTCGACGGCCAGCTCGCGAGTCACCTCGACCAGCGGGTCATTGACCTCGGCATCCCGCAGGTGCTCCTCGGCGGCCTCGACCAGTTCCGGCCCGACGGCAAGCTCCGTTCCCAGGGGTGTCTGTGGCGCATGGGTCTCGAAGGGGGCCAGCGGCTGCGGCGCCGGACGCATCACGCGTCGCCAGACGAAGAAGGCCAGCATGCCACCGCCCATCACCGCCAGACTCAGCGCCATGCCGGGCATGGCACCCATCTCGGCCATCGGCAGTGATACGGCCGGCGGTGACAGGGTCGAGCCCACGGCATTGATCAGCAACAACCCCTGACTCATGCGCACCAGCGCCCCGGCGGGGGCACGGTCTGCCGCATGGCTGACCGCGACCGGATAGAGCGTGAAGGCCGCGCCGCCGAGCAGGAACAACACCGTCAACTGCGCGATGCCTTCGCGTGCCGGACCCATCAGCAAGGCGGCGAACCCGATGATGGCCACCGACAGGATGATCAATACCTGCTGACGATCATGACTGTCAGACCAGCGCCCGATGGGATACTGCAGCAGCATGCCGCCGAGAATCACCAGCGCCATGCGCTGCCCGATCTCCGCGGTGTCCAGCACGCCGCCCTCCCCCAATGCCAAGGGCAGCAGGCTGTAGAGCACTGCCACCACCAGCCCCGAAGCCAGGCAGCCGAACACGCCGGTCGGCGTGATGCGAATCAGACGCCAGGGACTCAACGGCTCGGATTGCTCGATCAGCGGTGATACGCGCGGCAGCAGCACCAGCGGCAATACAGACGCCGCCGCCAGCATCGCCACCAGCATGAAGGCCGCCTCGAGACTCAGCATGGCGGTTACTCCCAGCAGCAGCTGTCCGAGCACCCCCGCGCCATAAAGAACGATCATGTAGAGCGCCAGCAGGCGTCCGCGTACGGCAGGGTCGGCGGCACTCAGCAGCCAGCTCTCGATGACCAGATAGACGCCGACCAGCGACCAGCCGATCATCATGCGCAGCAGGAACCACACCACGGGATGATCGCCCAGCCCCATGGCCAGGGCGGCGACTGCCACCAGCGAGGCGAAGCCGGCGTAGGCTCGGATGTGTCCGATGCGCAGCAGCAGGCGGTCGTTGACCAGCGCTCCCAGTCCAAGCCCCAGATAGTAGGCGGAGCTGATCAGGCCGATCGCCTCGCTCGAGACACCGGCGGCAGACAGCCGCAGGGGGACCAGCGAAGTCAGCATGGCATTGCCGATCCCCAGCAAGGCAAGGCCCAGCAAGGGCGCGAGAGACATCAACAACAGATGACGGGGCATGACCAGTTCCTCGGCCAGGCGCAGGACTGCGTTCGGCCAATGCCGCAAGGTGCGGAGAGCTACGGGAGAGGGAAGCGCCCTGCAGGAATCTCGCAAGGCGCGGGCAATATAGTGACAGTCTGCGCCAAATCCAAGTGTTTTTGCGTCAGCTTCACGTCATTTCGCGACATCGTTCATTGTCTCGCCCCGAATCTGGTGGCCAGCCCAGTCAGGCGCACGCGCGTGGGGCGGCTGGATCATGCCTCGGTAGCGAGCATCGCCCACTCCACACCCGCCACGCGAGCCCTTCAGGACATCGGAACGCGGAAGATGACGCTATCGCTCGCAATCTGCTCGAAGGCCAGGCCATGGGTCCGCGCCAGCCAGGCGAAGGTCGTCGGGCTGAACAGGCAGACATGGGTCGGGTCACGCAGATAGTGCCAACGCTTGAGCGCATCCAGATCATCCGCGGCGGGTTGCGTCATGATCCCCAGCAGGCCACCGGGTTTGAGACACCCAAGCCACTGACGGAAGACATCGCCGGGCGCGTAGAGATGCTCGATCACCTCGGTACTGACGATGAAATCATGCTGACGGGCGAGCGCTGCCGGGTTCGGGTGGTAATACAGATCATGCAATGCCATCGGGTGGCCGACTTCCTCGAACATCCGTGCCAGGGCTGGCCCCGGCCCACAACCGAAATCGAGCCCGCTGGCACCGGCCGCCAGCCGCTCGCACATCGGCGTGAACAGCCTGGACAGGAAGGTGCGATAGCGCGGGTCTGCCGGGTCATTCTGATGCTGGTCGTAGATGTCCTGCTCTGCGCGGGCATCCAGTCGTTGAGAGGGTGCGAGATACAGCAGATGGCATTCGCCACACCGCAGGTAATCACGCTCGTCGGCAGGCGGACGCTGACCGGTCTGCGGACATGGCTTGCGTCGTTGCACCAGATGAAGCACCGGTTGACTGCCATGCGTCGCGCATAACGGGCATTGATGGTCGGATTCAGGCAATGGCTGTGCCGGGGACTCGGGGGCAATGGGGGAAGATGACATCAGGGCTCCGCACAGGGCAAGGGACACGACAGGAACAAGACATGACAGGACGAGCACATCAGGGAAAGCGCATCAGGGAAAGCATCACCGAAAAGCACTACTGGAAAGCACTACTGGAAAGCACGGCACACGAGAACCGCTCGGGCAGTGCCGTGGTCTGACTGTCTGACAGAGCGCCTCGGGACCACGCCAGCGACGTGATCCCGGATGTGCCGATGCCAGCATGATACTGGCAGAGGAAACGGGCCGCACCCCGTGCCACACACGACGAAGGTCACTGCGTGTCCCCCGATGCCTCGAACCTGCATGACGTACGCCCCTCTGGCACAATGGGGCGCGACGGGCAGCGCAGGACTCGCCCTCTGACCAGTGCGGTATCTCACGCCAGACCACCGGAACTTCATGTGTGACGATGGAAAAGACTCTCAAGCGTTTTGAAAAGGCCCTGGAACAACGCCTTTTACCTCTCAAGGCCAATGCCGTCGCCTGGCTATGGCAGCGACTCTCGGGCCTGACCACCCGCCAGCTGTGGTGGATGGCGCGCCCGGTCGCGCGTCTCGTGCAACTGCTCAATCCGCGGGAACGGCGCGTCACGCGCAGAAATCTTGGCCAGGCCTTCCCTCATCAGCCGCGTGAGGCACGCGCACGCCTCGTGACCGAGAGCCTCGCGCACTCCACCGCCACCATGCTGGAGCTGGGCAAGGTATGGCTGGGTGATGAAGACGCGGTGCGCGATTCGATTCTCGAGGTGCACGGTCGCAATCTGCTCGACGAAGCCCGTGCCGAGGGACGTGGCGTGATCGTGCTGGCGCCGCACTTCGGCAACTGGGAAGTGCTCAATTTCTGGCTCTCGAGCCATTTCCCCTTCACTGCCATGTACGAGCCTCCCAAGTTCGAGCGGCTCGACCCGATCATTCGCAACGGGCGTGAGCGCATGGGGGCGAGACTGGTGCCTACCAACTCCCGCGGCGTGGCAGCGTTGCTGAAGGCGCTCAAGCGCGCCGAGGCGATCGGCATCCTACCGGATCAGGAACCGGGACGCGGCAGCGGTGTCTTCGCCGACTTCTACGGCCGCCCCGCCTACACCGCCACTCTGCTCCCCAAGCTGGTGGCGAGAACCGACGCCCGCGTGGTGACCGGTGTCGCTCAACGCCTGGAAGATGGCCATGGCTTCGCCATCCACTTCCTCGCCGCGGATGAGGCGGTCTACACCGAAGACGAGGTCATCTCGGCGCGGGGAGTGAATGCCTCAGTGGAAGCCGCGATCGCCCTGGCGCCCGCGCAGTATCAATGGGAATACAAGCGCTGGCGCAAGAGCCCGGAAGAACTGGACGAGCAGCCGGGCTGGCGTGAGAAGCGCTTCTATCCCCGGGACGATTCCTGGCTTTCCCTCAAGGGCTGGCGCCGCCACCTCAAGTACCGCCGCCGCAACGCGAAGCGCTCCTGACTCTCCAGGGACAGGGCAGCACTGGCGCAAACCGGCACAAGCTTCCAGACTTTCCTGCACGGCGGCGAGCGATGCCAGTCGACTTGCCGAGGTAGCGGCGACAGGCCAGGGAGGCAGTGGAGCACATGAGCAAGCGCCAACAGGAAATCCGTGGATGCGCAAGCATCAGACAGCTGATGGGGACGGCGCTCATCGGCTGTCTCTGCGCGTCGTCTCCTGCCTGGAGCGAGGCAAGCAGCAACGACACCCTCGATGGCGAGACCTCTGCTCATGCCCCGACTCTGGCATTGCAGGCGGCAAGCTCGGTTCCCGAGGACGCCCCCTCCCTGAGGCTGCCACCAGGGGCCGGCATGACTCGGCTGGCATCGATTCAGGCACCTCGCATGCTGCACCTCACCGCTCACGATGAGGTGTTGATCGGCTCGCGGGCCGGCAAGCTCTACCGAGGCCAGCTGGCCGATGATGGCAGCCTCAAGCGCATGGAAGTGCTGGTCGAGCTGGAAGGCTATCCCCACTCTGCCGTCGTCCGCGATGCGCGCCTGTATGTCGCGACCACGGACGCCCTGCTGGTCGCGGACTACCATCCCGGGATCTCCCTTGCCCCGAGCGACTTCCAGCGCGTGATCGCGATTCCCGGCGGCGGTGGCCACAACTCGCGTACGCTGAGCCTGGGCCCTGACAATGGCCTGTATCTGGCGCTGGGGATCCAAGGCAACTGCTCCGATCAGTATCTGGCGGGCACCTCGCCTCGCTACCCACAGCAACAGCGCCGTGGGGGAGTGATGCGCCTTGAGGAAAGTGGCGAGCCTCCCGAGTGGCGGGCGTGGGCGAGTGGTCTGCGCAACCCCGTCGGCCTGGTCTGGCAGGCACTGGCGACAGGAGAGACGCGCCTGCTGGCCACCAACAACGGACCGGACCACTGGGGCTACGAGCATCCTCGCGAGCTGGTGGTCGCTGCCCGCGAAGGCAGCTTCCATGGCATGCCCTGGTATCAGTGGATCGATGGCCGCTGGCAGGCAGATGATTGCATCACGAGCGATTCACCGCGCGAACGTGACGAGATTGCACCGCCACTGGCCGAGATCCCCGCTCGCAGTGCGCCGATGGGTATCGCGGTGGTGCCGCCTGGGCATCCATTGGCTGCTGACATGGATGTCGTGGTGGCAGTCCACGGCAGCTGGGGCACGGCACCGTCCGGCAAAGCGTGGGGAGACCCCGCCAGTCGTCGTGAGCCTCGCCTGCTGGGCCTCAAGCTGGCGACGCCAGACACTGAAGCACACCTAGTGCCGGTACTGACCGGCCTGCAGGATGCCGCCAGCGGCGAGCGCTGGATACGCCCACTGGATGTAGCATTCGGCAAGGATGGCAGCCTCTACCTGACCAGCGATACCGGAGCCTCAGGACTCTATCGGATCACCTTCTCTCAATGACCTCCAGCCGCCTCTGACTCGACACGGCGGCTCACGCGTTGATTCTTCGCCCAAGCGTTGAGCGAGCGTCTCGACGCTCTGCATCCATGGGGTGATCACATGCGTATGCTCTCAGGACGACGCCATCGCCGGAGCCTGCGCCATGACAAAGCCCTCCATCTTCTCGCCAGTTGCCAGCCCTGCCCCCAGGGCTGTCCGTTCGGGCAGCGCCCTGACGCGCCCCCCGTGGCTGAGCATCATCATGCCAGTCCACAATGAGGCATCCGGTATCGTCTCGGCCTTGATCGCCTTGAGCCCAATGCGCGCGAGCGGGGATTGCGAGGTCATCGTGGTCGATGGCGGCTCCACGGATACTACCCGCGAGCTGGCAACGCCGCTGTGCGATCGCTGCCTGAGCAGTGATCCGGGCCGGGCAACGCAGATGAACGCCGGTGCCTCTCAGGCTCGTGGTCAATGGCTGCTGTTCCTGCATGCCGACACGCGCCTGCCGGCACATGTCCTCTCGGTACTGTCAGAGACCCTCGCCGAGCATCGCGAGTGCGACTGGGGTCGCTTCGATGTCGACATCGAAGGAGATTCTCCGCTGCTGCCCGTGATCGCCATGCTGATGAATCTGCGCTCGCGCCTGACCAGCATCAGCACAGGTGATCAGACCCAGTTCGTACGACGCTCCACCTTCGAGGCCATCGAGGGCTTTCCCGTCGTGCCCCCTGATGGAGGACATCCAGCTGAGCGTCAGGCTCAAGCGACTGACCTCGCCGCTGAACCTCTCCGCCAGAGTCACCACCAGTGGAAGACGCTGGGAAACCCATGGCGTCTGTCGCACCATCCTCAAGATGTGGGGGCTGCGCCTGGCAGCCTGGGGTGGCGTATCTCCTGTCCGTCTGGCGCGCCTCTATGGATATGGTGCCGCCGCTCAGGCCTGCGAACAGCGTGGCTTGCCTCATGCCTGAAGCCTCGCTTGCTGGCAGGGAAACCGACACGGCCGCGTATGACATGCGCCCGACGCTCATCATCTTCGGCCGCCTGCCACTGGCCGGACAATGCAAGACGCGGCTGATCCCTGCCCTCGGTCCCGAGGGGGCGGCACGCCTCTACTCGCGCATGCTGCGCAGAATCGTTCAGCAGGCCTGCGCCTCACGCCTCGGCAAGGTGGTCGTGATGCTGACTCCCTCCCCCGAGCACGCTCGGCAGCAACCTGAGCTGGCAGCCCTGCTGACGGAACTTGAGGATCAGTGGCGTGCAGAGAGCATGGCGGCACATGGCAGGCGGATCACGCTCGAGGCACAGCCACAGGGTGGGCTTGGGGAGCGCATGCATCAGGCCATGCTGCGCCACCTGCCCGCAGGCCCCGTGCTGCTGATGGGCTCTGACCTGCCCGCATTGGACAGTCAACGTCTGCGCGAGGCGGCGCGGTGCCTGCATGACCATGAGGCGGTGCTGCAGCCCAGCGAAGACGGGGGATACGGATTGATTGGCCTGAAAGCAGCCTGCCCGGCGGCCTTCCAGCTGGATCACTGGAGCCATGCCGACGTGAGCCGGGAGACTCTTGCACTGCTGGCTCAGGCAGGCAGAAGCGTCGGTTGCCTGCCTGTCAGCTGGGATGTCGATGAGCCTCACGATCTGGTGCGCCTGAGGCGACACTTCCCAGCCCTGATGGCGAACCTCTCCTCCTGTCAGCCTGCATGACATCTTTCCTGCAGCGCATGACACGCTTCCCGCATCGCAGGAAGCCCTTTCAGCATCGCAGAAGGCCTCCCAAAGTCGCATGGGTTTTAGGGCGGCAGAGGCTTTTCCTGCACCGCAGGACTGTTACACTCGAGATATCGTGACGTCTGAGTCACAGCTTGACGGGGTGCCGGTAAGACCGGCTGAGATGTCATTCGCACTGTTCGAGGCCTTGCATCGAGGTGCGTGAATGACGATCCCGCCGAACCTGATCCGGTTAGTACCGGCGTAGGGATCAAGCGCGAAGTGTTGCCGCACATCATCTTCACCTCTTCCAGGTGAACGCCGCACCTCCCCCCGCTTTTTCCCTGCAGATTGCCGGACCTGACCACGCTCGAGCCAGACCTTTGCCACTCCATCACGGATTGGCAGCACGCTCACCGAGGGATGCGTCGATGCCCAGCTTTTCAGACCTGACCAGTGCCTGCGCCGAGGAATGGCGCGACTATCTCGAGCATGACTTCGTTCGCCAGCTCGGGGAAGGTCGTCTGCCAGAGGAGTCCTTCCGCCATTACCTGCAGCAGGACTACCTGTTCCTGATCCACTTCGCGCGCGCCTGGGCGCTGGCCGCCTACAAGAGCCGCACCCTCGCGGAGCTGCGTCAGGCCACGGCCAGTCTCGACACCATCCTCAATACCGAGCTCGATCTGCATATCGGCTACTGCAGCGAGTGGGGCATCAGCGAGGATGACCTGAGTGAGCTGCCGGAATCGCGTGCCACCCTGGCCTATACCCGTTACGTACTGGATTGCGGCCAGCGCGGCGACCTGCTCGATCTGCACGTGGCGCTCGCGCCTTGCCTGATCGGCTACGGCGAGATCGCCGAGTGGCTGCTGGATCAGGACACCACCGAGATCGAGGACAATCCGTACGCGGACTGGATCGCGATGTACTCCAGCGATGACTTCAAGGAAGCGGTGGACGCCGAACGTGAATGGCTGGACGCTCGGCTCTCGGAGGTCTCGGAGCGCCGGCTGGGCGAACTGGTGGATGTCTTCCGCGATGCGACACGTCTCGAGATCGACTTCTGGCAGATGGGCCTTGATCGCGACTGATCCGTGGCAGGCCGTCGCCTGACAGGCCGCACCAGCGCGAACGGAAGACACACCGATTTTCATCGGCCTGGGGACGTGGTCCTCTCGCCAATCATTCAGACACACCACAGGCCATCAGAGCCTGAATGCGAGCACGATGATCTGGGCCAACACTACGCTCAGCACAGGTCATGCCCGCATTGAACTCTGAGCACGCTTGACGGGGTGCCGGTGGAACCGGCTGAGATCCTGCATGCATCACCTCGCCGCCAAATGGGCGAGGCTGCCAGCAAGGGGTCCCGTGGAACCTGAACCGGTTAGGACCGGCGTAGGAATCAAGCTGATGGTCAGCCGCTGCCCGCGGCCGCCTCGCTCCCGGGCCACCTGTTGGCAAGGAGTCGGCGATGGCCATCCTCTCCCTGCGCACGGTCTTCCCATGATGACGTCTGCCGTGACGTCGCCCTTTGAGGAGACCTGCATGAGCACTACCCCCACGACTCAAGATCCGCAAGCCACCAACGCCGCAGAACCGTCGCTCGCCCCCCAGCCTGAGGCTGCGCCGAAGGCGCGCGCACGTGCTGGTCGCAAGGATGGCAGTCGCCATCTCGCCAGTGAAGCCCGCGTCGACGCCGCCGCCATCGCGCCGCTGAGCGGCTCGCGCAAGATCTACATCGAAGGCTCTCGCCCGGACATCCGCGTGCCCATGCGCGAGATCGGCTGCTCGCCGACCCAGACCTCCAACAGTCTGGAAGAGAATCCGCCGATCGTCGTCTACGATACCTCCGGTCCCTACACCGACCCGGCGGTCGAGATCGACATTCGTCGCGGGCTGGCGCCACTGCGCGAGAAGTGGATCGAGGAGCGCGGCGATACCGAACAGCTCAATCAGCTGAGCAGCGAATATGGTCGCGTGCGCCAGGCCGACCTGCGCCTGTCGTCCCTGCGTTTCGAGCTGGACCACCGCCCGCGTCGTGCCCTGCCGGGCAAGAATGTCACCCAGCTGCACTATGCGCGCCAGGGCATCATCACGCCGGAGATGGAGTACATCGCGATTCGCGAGAATCAGCGTCGTATCGCGCTGCGTGAGGAATATCAGGGCAGCGACTCCGTCGAGAGCATTCTGGGCCACCAGCACCCGGGTCACAGCTTCGGCGCCAACCTGCCCGACGAGATCACCGCCGAATTCGTGCGTGAGGAAGTCGCGCGTGGCCGCGCCATCATTCCCGCCAACATCAATCACCCGGAAAGCGAGCCGATGATCATCGGCCGCAACTTCCTGGTGAAGGTCAACGGCAACCTGGGCAACTCGGCGGTCACCTCCTCCATCGAGGAGGAGGTCGACAAGATGACCTGGGCGATCCGCTGGGGTTCCGACACCGTCATGGACCTCTCGACCGGCGCCAACATCCACGAGACCCGTGAATGGATTCTGCGCAATTCTCCCGTGCCCATCGGCACGGTGCCGATCTATCAGGCGCTGGAGAAGGTCGATGGCGTGGCCGAGAATCTTGATTGGGAGATCTTCCGCGACACGCTGATCGAGCAGGCCGAGCAAGGCGTCGACTACTTCACCATCCACGCCGGCGTCCTGCTGCGCTATGTGCCGCTGACCGCCAGCCGCGTGACCGGCATCGTCTCGCGCGGTGGCTCCATCATGGCCAAGTGGTGTCTGGCGCATCACGAGGAAAGCTTCCTCTATCGCCACTTCGAGGACATCTGCGAGATCTGCAAGGCCTACGACATCAGCCTGTCACTGGGCGATGGCCTGCGCCCGGGCTCGGTGGCCGATGCCAATGACGCCGCCCAGTTCGGCGAGCTCGAGACGCTCGGCGAGCTGACGAAGATCGCCTGGCAGCACGATGTCCAGGTCATGATCGAAGGTCCGGGTCACGTGCCGATGCACCTGATCAAGGAGAACATGGACAAGCAGCTCAGCGAGTGCGACGAGGCGCCCTTCTACACCCTCGGCCCGCTGACCACCGACATCGCCCCGGGCTACGACCACATCACCTCCGGCATCGGTGCCGCGATGATCGGCTGGTTCGGCTGCGCCATGCTCTGCTACGTGACCCCCAAGGAGCACCTGGGACTGCCCAACAAGGACGACGTCAAGACTGGCATCATCACCTACAAGATCGCCGCGCATGCCGCGGACCTGGCCAAGGGGCATCCGGGCGCGCAACGTCGTGACAATGCACTCTCCAAGGCACGCTTCGAGTTCCGCTGGGAAGACCAGTTCAATCTGGGCCTTGACCCGGACACCGCGCGCAGCTTCCACGACGAGACGCTGCCCAAGGATTCGGCCAAGGTCGCCCACTTCTGCTCCATGTGCGGGCCGAAGTTCTGCTCGATGAAGATCACCCAGGAAGTCCGCGACTACGCCAACGAACACGGCCTGACCGGTGACGCCGACAGCGTGATGGCCGGCATGCAGGAGCAGGCTGACAAGTTCAAGCGCGAAGGCAGCCAGCTCTATCAGGAGGTATAGGTAGAGGGATTGGCGCACGAAAGGCTGACGTGCTGAGCCGCACGAAAAACGCCCCGACCATCACTGGTCGGGGCGTTTTCAATGGCTTGCTGCCAACCACTCATGACGTGTCATGAGCGTGATCCAGAGATCACGTGCGGCTGGTGACTTCCAGCAGGTGATAACCGAACTGGGTCTTCACCGGGCCCTGCACGGTGTTGATCGGTGCGCTGAACACGACTTCGTCGAATTCCTTGACCATCATGCCCGGGCCGAAGGCGCCCAGGTCACCGCCACTGCGACCGGACGGGCAGGAGGAGTGCTCGCGAGCGGCATCAGCGAAATCGCGGCCGTTCTCGATTTCGGTCTTGAGAGCTGCACACTGTTCTTCGCTGGAAACGAGAATATGACGCGCTGTGGCCTGTGCCATGTCTATCACCTGTCACTGATCGAATAAATGCCGCCGGCAATCACCGGCGGCGTGGCAGCACATTGTGGCCCAAGGCAGCGCTCGCCGCTAGCGTCGCGCGCCTCCCCACCTCCCCAGCGATGCCTCAGACGCGCGAACGCCCACCCGGAAGACCGGATGGGCGTTGTAGACGCTCGCCTGAGAGCGTCAGCAGCAGTCGCTTACTTGGCGACTTTCTGCATGGCCTCGGAGGCGGACTTGGCATTGTTCTCTGCCAGTTCCTGACCTTTCTTGGCGTATTCCTGGTTCAGCTCGACCACCTTCTGGGTGTCGTTCTGAAGCTTCTCGCCCAGAGACTTGACCGTCTCCTGCTGTTCCTTGACGAAGTTCTTCAGGCCTTCGCTGTCCTTGATCTCGAGCATGGAACGCGCCTGCGCCATGGAGGTGTCAACGTAGGACTTGGTCAGATCCATCTGAGCGCTGACCAGCTTCTCGCTGTAATCGAGGCTCAGGGCGCTGAAAGCACGCAGCGGAGCGAAGAACATGTCGTCGAACTGCTGAGTGGTCTTCTCAAGATTGGTGTTGAACATGGGGCACCCTCCAGGGTTTGGCATCACACGGAAAATGAAGCGGAGCTTTGCTCCGTTGGCTACCAGGACTGAACCAAGCTTGTGAGCCATGAGGTCGAGATCTCACTGCAAGCCAGCATTCTCGACAGGTTCCATCCTCGCTGCAGTGCAGCATAAGCCACCTCTTGCTGCACTGCAACATCAGGAGCGCAATATTGATCAACCACCTTGCCCTGCGAGTCTGCTGCCGGGCTGACTGCCCTCTCGCCTAGAGACGTCAAGCCCCTGAATGACATGAAGATTTCAGTCGCTCGCACGGCATCGCTGGCACAACATCCTGTCACCCAGCAATTCGCGCTGACCCTCGCTACGACATAACGCCACACTGGCCTTGGACAACCAGCGACGACACTCATCACAACGTGGCTGCAGGTATTGCATCTCATCATGGCCAGACGCCATGCCACGATGGCCGTGCGACACGTCAGAGGCTTTCGCGCCAGCGGAGGACACGCCCTGCAGCCTCACGTCAGAAACTGAAGGCTGCCAGTCCTGAGCCTGCAAGCCGTGGCACGTGGACGAGGGCATGGTCTGCACCATGCCGGACATCAGTGTCTGGAAAGAGGATGAGGTGGCCTTTGGAGGAGTGGCCCGGCGAGTCTCGGGAGGTGTTGGCCCCTCCTCACGAGGCGTGACCTGAGGAGCGTCATCCCCGCTTGAAGAAGGGATGGCGTCATCACGCACGGGGGCCACCGAGGGGGAAGCGGATGGGTCCTGGGGTGGTACCCAGGCGTAGGCCGTCTGCTCATCGGGATGGATGGCCATGGTGGCATGTTCTGACAAGCCGAGTCGCGACGCCCAGTCGACCCGTGATGGGCCATGCTGCGCCAGGATGGCACGACCGAGACGCCTCAGACGACGCGGGTCGATCCGGTGGGTGAAATCACGCATGCGGGCGACGGAGGCCGCCCCGCTCCCGAGATTGAGGCATTCTTCGGACAACCCGCGCAGGTCCACCAGCGCTCGACTGTCCAGAATATCTTCGGGAGGCCGGCTGACCTGTTCCTCGGCGGCAATGACCAACCGATGCGTCAATTGTGGCTGCAGCACCATCCCGAGTCTGGAAGGCAGGAGACCTGAGCTCTCCAGCCAGCGGCGAAAGCACTGCTGCTGTTCCTTGAGTGCCAGCAGCGGTGATGGCGTCAACCGCAACTCATCACCGCTCTGAACGACCTCCCCGGTATCTTCCAATGAGCCCTGCCCGACGGAAGCGCCTTGCTCGACAGAGGGGCCCTGGTGCGCGCTCAGCTCGCCAAATGGCGAGATCGTCAGCGGGAGATCAAAGCAGGACGCATCCAGTACCCAGAATTGCATGAGGCGATTGATCAACACGTGATCCAGCTCGATCACGCCCTCATCCCCTTCCAGGCGCAGGTCATGCAGCACGACCCAGTCATCGCGCGACTCGAACAGGGTGTTCAGGAATCGGGCGAGCGAGCGACGACGCTCCTGATGCGCTCGAACGCCTCGCAGCATCCTCAGAACCTGCTGGCGCTCTTGGGTGCTCAAGGTGGCATTCTGCGCCAACACCTCAAGTACCAGAACGTCATACTCCCTGGAGTCACAATCCTTGAGCAGCATGGGAGCCTCTAAATTTAGAACATTAAGATGTTTTCAGTGTAGTCATCGCAGTGCCATCTCTGCTACCTGCTACCTGCTACCTGCTACCTGCTACCTGTCTGGGCATCCAGCCAGGGGGAACAAGCAGGGGAGAAACGGGTACCGGGCAGATCTTGAGGATAGCGCTTCAGGACAGACCTTAAGAATAGCGCTTCAGGACAGACCTTCAGGATAGATCAGGCTGCTGATGATAGGGCAGCATCGCCTCCACCTGGCGTCGCGCCCCGCTCAACCAGCGCGCTTCCTCCTCAAGCGCGTCAGCCACGGCTGACTGCAGTCCGGGATGTACCAGCCAGTGCAATGACCAGGTGTCATAGGCCGAGAAGCCGCGGCTGATCTTGTGCTCACCCTGTGTGCCCGGATCAAAGCGCGTCAGTCCCCGCTCAAGGCAGAACTCCAGCCCCTGGTAATAGCAGACCTCGAAATGCAGGCAGTCCGCCTGCACTTCACTGCCCCACCAGCGCCCATAGAGGCAATCGGCACCGACAAGGCACAACGCAGCCGCCACAGGATCGCCATGTTCATCACGCGCCTGCACCAGCAGCAGCTGCTCGGGCATGCTGCGCCTTAAGCGCTGAAAGAACGCCAGTGTCAGGTAGGGCCGTTGTCCGCGCTCCAGATAGGTCATGCAGTAACAGCGATGGAATGCTTCGAGATCGCTCTCACCGATGGCTTCACCGCTGAGACGCGCGAGGGTGATGCCCTGCTCGAGCACCTTGCGGCGCTCGCGGCGGATCTCCTTGCGTCGCTTGGAGCGCAGACTGCCCAGCCACTCATCGAAGTCTCGCTCACCTCGCGACTGCCAGTGATACTGCATGCCACCACGCAGCATCAGCTGCGGACTGACGGCTTGCCAGTCGCGGCACTCGTCGAGATCCGCGAACAACAGATGAAAGCCACTGTGCTCAAAGCGTCGCAAGGGCCCGCCTGCGTCGACGGCGGGTGCCACGCCGGCCTGAAGCCTGGGCCACAACCAGGCAAGCAGCGCTCGGCGGGAAGGGCCTCCCGCCTCCGATGAGGCCAGGACCAGCCGCGGACCAGCGCTCGGCGTGAAGGGAACTGCCGACAGCTGCTTGGGATAATAACGCCCACCGGCCTGCTCCAGCGCCTCGGCCCATTGCTGATCAAAGACATACTCGCCCCGCGAGTGCAGCTTGAGATAGCGCAGCAAGCCGGCGACAAGCCGTCCTGACTCGTCACGCACCAGCAAGTGCGCCGGGTACCAGCCCGTAGACGCGCAGGCCGCGCCGCTGTCTTCCAGTGCACGAAGATAGGCATGTTGCAGAAAGGGATACTCTTTTCCCGCCAGCGCATCCCATTCTGCGGGCGTGACAGCGCTGATCGACGAGAGCACGTCCAGCTGCCAGTTCGCGCCACGTCTGTCAGTGGCCTCAGTCCCGATCTGCCTTCGCGACGCATCACTCTCCTGATGCCCTGCTTCCCGGTGCTCGCTCACCCTGCTCTCCTCTGAAGATGCCCACCCTGCCGCCCGGCCGATATGCCGCCTGCCCCAGGACATGCTAGTGTGTCGCCATGATGCAAGACAATGAGACTGCCATGACTGATACATCGCCTCCCGCCGACAAGCCTGAGCCCACGCGCGATACGGCGACGGCTACCGAGCGTCCCGCCACTCCCTCTGCGCAGGAAACCCGCGCCGAGACCAATGCCATGGCACTGGCCTCCTTTGCCCTGAGCGTGCTGGGCTGTCTGCTGGCACCCGCGGCATTGGGTGGCATCGTCTGCGGTCATCTCGCCCGCCGACAGATCCGCCAGCGCGGTGATGCCGGCGATAGCTGGGCGCTGGCCGGCCTCATACTGGGCTACCTGCTCATCGCGTTGTCATTGGCGGGTCTGCTGATGTTCGGCGGCATGATGCTCACCATGTTCGGTATCATGGCGTTCAGCAGCTGACGCAGGACGACCCTCCTTCAGCCTGCCCCCCGATTTTCATGCCAGCGGGACACCCTGCCGCCTTGAGCACCTGGTGTGCTCCCGCCAGCGATTCCGGCTCCTGTGAGCCGCCTCATACCTGAGCGAGCCTCGATGCTGCACTCGATTCTCGATAATGATTTCTACAAGTTCACCATGCAGAACGCGGTGGTGAAACTGTTTCCCTACGCACGCACCCGTTACGCCTTCATCAACCGGGGCCAGCATGCCTTCCCCCCGGGATTCGGCGAAGCACTGCGCGCGGCCGTGGATGACATGGCACGCCTGGCGCTGAGTGCTGAGGAAAAGGAGTTTCTGGAGCAACAGTGCCCCTTCCTCGACCCCACCTATCGTGACTTTCTTGCCGGCTTTCGCTTCGATCCCGCGGAAATCACCATCACCCAGTCGGGTGAGGAGCTTGAGGTCCATATCGAGGGCTACTGGTACCGCACCATCCTGTGGGAAGTCCCGCTGATGGCGATGATCAGTGAGCTCTGGTACCGCCTTGGTGGCGATCAGCGTGACAGCGACAAGAGCGTGCGTGACAGTACGCTGACCAAGATCGAGCACTACAAGCGTCTGGGGGTACGTGTCGCCGAGTTCGGGACGCGTCGTCGCCATTCCTATGCGGTCCATGATCAGGTAGTGGCCGCCCTCAAGGAACAGGGCCGTGGCTGTTTCATCGGCACCAGCAATGTCCACATGGCCCAGCGTCATGGCACCAAGCCCATCGGGACGCATGCTCACGAGTGGTTCATGTTTCATGCAGCGCGCTTCGGATTCAAGATGGCCAACATCCTGGCGCTGGAAAACTGGGTGAAGGTCTACCGGGGTGATCTGGGGATCGCTCTCTCGGATACCTTTACCAGTCGTGCCTTCTTCAGAAGCTTCGACAAGAAGTTCGCCAAGCTGTTTGATGGGGTACGGCACGACAGCGGTGATCCCATCGAGTTTGCCGAAGCGACCATCCGCCACTATGAGTCGCTGGGCATTGATCCCAAGACCAAGACGATCATCTTCTCGGATGGTCTGGATACCGACAAGGTTGACCGTATCGTGCGCTACTGTGCCGGTCGTATCGGCATGTCGTTCGGGATCGGCACCAATTTCACCAATGACGTCGGCCCCCAGCCGATGAACATGGTCATCAAGATGACGGAAGCCCGGCCCGAGGGTCAGGATTGGGTGCCGGTGATCAAGCTGTCGGATGTGTCCAGCAAGCATACGGGTGATCCGGACATGATCCGTCTCGCGCATCAGGTGCTCTCGCTCAAGGAGCTGGATCAGACGGCAGACTGACACGCTCGCCCCTGACACCGTCACCCCGCAATGAAGAAGCCCGTTCAGGATGATGCCTGAACGGGCTTCTTCATGTAGGTCACGCATTCGGCGTCACGACAACCTGCTCACGTCTGCGGCTGGGTCTTCGGTGACTTGAACACGCCATTGAACAGATTGAGCATGACCTGCCAGGAGGCAGCATCCGCCGACGCATCATAGCCGAGCGGGAGGTCGTACCTGGCGGCCTTGGCATCCGACTCCGGATTGGTGAACGCATGCTTCGCCCCCGGATACTGGATCAGGGTCGTCCGCGTACCGAGGGATTCAAAGGTAGACAGCAGCGTGTCCAATCCTTGCTGCGATACCAGAGAATCCGCCTCGCCATTCTGGATCACGACGCGTCCGGCGAAGGGCTCGGGATTCTCGACGGCGATTCCAGGGCTGCCGTGGAAGCTGACGACAGCCTTGAGCGGAGCGCCGGAAAGCGCCATGTTCAACACGACACCTCCCCCGAAGCAATAGCCGATGGCCGCAAGGCGGTCACCATCCACCTCGGGGCGAGAACGCAGCACCGCCAGCGCCGAATTGAAGCTGGATTCGGCCTTCGGCCAGTCACTCATCACCGCCGACGAGAAGGCCTTGGCATCCTCGGGATGCTCCGCCGTGCGGCCTTCACCGTACATGTCTACCGCCATCACGACATAGCCGAGCCCCGCCAGCTGCTCCGCGCGCTTGCGAGCATAACTGTTGAGCCCCCACCACTCATGGACCAGCAGTATGCCGGGACGACGTCCCTTGGCCTTGGCATCACGCGCGATCAGCCCGACATGCTCCTCACCATTGGCACGATAGGTCACGACCTCGGTGACGACCTGCGGCCCTTCGAGACGGTCGACGAGGTTGCCATCATCGGCCGCCAATGCCTGCCCCGCGGACAGCACCGATTGTGCAAACAACAGACTTCCGGCGCACCAGCCACGTAACATACGCATCGCCCACTCCTTGTGCAGATTGACAGAGTACAGAATGATGGAACGTGCCCACTGTCGTGTCGCGGTCACATCCCTTCCTCCCGATTGTCCTCGCTCACCGAGCTTGATGCCACTACCACCCGGTTACGACCACTCCGCTTGGCACTGTAAAGCGCCATGTCAGCACGATGCAGGAAGTCGTCACGGCTCTCCCCGGGCATCGGCGTGGCGACGCCGAGACTCACGGTACACAGCAGCTCCTGCTGCATGAACGCGAAGGTCATGCCGGCAATCTTCTGACGCAGACGCTCTGCCATGCCGACAGCGGTGGCGACCCCGGCATCAGCCAGCAAGATGCCGAATTCCTCGCCCCCCAATCGCCCGAAATAGTCATTGCGCCGCAATTGCTGCTGACAGATGCCGCCCAACCCACTCAACAACTGGTCCCCGGCGGCATGACCGAAGCTGTCATTGACCCGCTTGAAGTGATCCACATCGAACAGGACCAGGGCAATCTGGTCCCGCGAGGCGGATACCAGCAACGTATCCAGCATGGAGAGGAAGCAGCTGCGGGTCATGGCACCGGTCATCGCGTCCGTCATGGCTTCATGCTCGCGCCGCTGTTCGATCAGCTTGCGTTCATTGATATTGCGCGAGACCGACAGAATCCGGAGATAGCGGCCGGTCTTGGGGTCCATCGAGGGCGTGGAGATGGATTCGAACCACAGCGTATGGCCCTGCTTGTGGAGAATTCGGAAGTCGACACGAAAGACCTCTCCAAGACAGGCGGAACGATGGACCTTCCTGGCGACGCGGTCTCTGTCATCCGGATGAATCAGCAGCTTGATCTCGCTGCCCTCGATGTCATTCACGCCAAACCCGCAAAGCCTCTCGACGGATGGACTGATGTACTGACAGATCCCGTCACTGCCTTCAATGCTGACCATGTCGCTGACGGAATCGAGAATGAATCGATAGCGCTCCTCGCTCTGACGCAGCGCCCGCTCGATGTGATGGCGCGCCGTGATGTCGTCACAGTAACCATTCCATGTCACGCTGCCATCGATGGGGTCCATCGGTTGGGGCAAGGCCACGCAGGCCAGCCGCCGGGTTTCCCCATCTGGATGCTCATAGTAGATATCCGGCTCCCAGGGCGACTGGGTTTCGGCACTGGCGCGTGCCGATTCAAGCAGTCTTTGCCGCTCCTGGTCATTGAGATGCGACAGGAAGCGCGAGGCATCCTCAAGTGTCGCGTCAACTTCCTCTCCCAGCAGTTGATGGGCGACCGGCGATAGATAGGTATAGGTGAACTCATCCTCCCGGCTGAGCCGGCATTGAAACACCATGCCCGGCATCTGCTGTATCAGATACTCCAGCTGGCGTCGGTGAGCCTCGCTTTCACTGATGTCACTCAGTTGCCCCAACACCTCTCTGACGGCGCCTCCGGCCGCATAGTAGAGGTGCATGTCATCCTGCAGATAGCATTGGCGGCCATCCACATGGCGGAAGGAGTAACGCAGGCTGACGCTGGCACTGCGCGAGTCGACGGCCTCCTGAAAGCGTGCCTGACATTCCGCCAGGTCATCCTCGCAGATGCGTGACTGCCAGATTCGCGGGCTGGCCAGCAGCAGGTCCCGCGACAGGCCCGCCAGCATCTCGACGCCGGAGGAAATGGATTGCAGCTCCTCCAGTGGCCAGGGGCCTCGCGCACAATAGCGCACCCCCGGGGTGTCATTGAGCTGAGTCATCAACCGCTGACGTTGATTGACCGCCTGCTCCAACCGGTGATGAGTCGCGCTGATGTCACGCACCATCACGGCGACTCGAGGCGAGTCTCCTTGCTGCGTCCGACCCAGATTCACCAGCTGGACGGAAAGACGACAATCGCCACGTGGCAAGCTCAGGCTGACGTCACACTGCAAGGTCCCGGCTCCTTCCAGACAATGCATGACGTGGGAGTGATACACCCGCTCCAGGGTCTGTCCCGCATGTGCCATGGCGGCGTCATGGTAGAGGTGCCATGCCGGATTCGCCTCATGCAGGTACAGGGAGGACCCTCTCACCTCCAGCATGGCCATGGGGTCTCTGCTGCGCATCAGCATCATGCGATAAGCCTGAAGCTGCTGCCGCTCGTGGGCAAGTGCCTGTTCTCGTAGGGAGATATCGACGACTCGACCGCAGACCGGGTGATTCGCGCCGGAGCGCCAGAGTGTTTCCTCCACCAGCACGCCGTGTCCACTGCGATCCCTGATGCGATAGGTCATCGACCCGGCAGGAGCACCGGAGGCCCGGAAGTCTCTGACTCGCTGACGATCTGCCGCCACGATCAGGGAGAACCACAGTTCGGGATGCTTGAGGAAGTCGCGCTCGCCATACCCGAGCAGACGCTCCACTGCAGGATTCAGGGTAAGGAAGCGCTGGCCGTCCGCGCTCAACATGAACAGGACATCCCCTGCGACGGCATGGTAATGGTGCAGCAGGCGGGCATCTGAGAACGATTCCAGCAATGTGAGACTCCCCTTTGGGTCAGACGTCGCCCCTCAGAGTGCGTCATCACCCCGCGCAAGACCAGCGCGTCACACCAACGCTGGAGGGCACGTCAGCGTCAAGGGCAGGCAGGCCCATACCGCCTCCGGACTGACAATCTCGATGGGCAGCACGAAAACGCCCGACCCGGAACAGAGTCCGGGTCGGGCGTGAAGGGGTCAGAGCGGAAGGTGCTAGCCTTGTGCGGTACGTGCACCGACCATGGCATCAGCCTGCAGAGTATCCGGCTCGCTGACCGTGTCATGCGGGGCGCCATCGCGGGCGACATCCTTGCGCACTCGGCTCGCTGCAGAGGGCGCCTTGGCTCGCCTCTGCGCCGCGCCGGTAGCGTGACGTCGCGTGGCAGTTTCCTGCCGCTCACCACCACGGGCGCGGGAGTGCTCCAGCAATGAACGAAAGTCATCCGGCGTCATGTCAATGCGCTCTGCGGCGGCACTCTCCTGCCAGAGAACATAGATGGCCGGCTGCTCACGCCCGAGATCCATGCCGACCACGCGTCCCTGACGTTGTGTCCCGGGGTCGCGCAGCGTCGCACCGATCAGTTCGTGGGCTTCGCGAATGGCATCGTGCATCTGAGACAGCCTGCTTTGGAAGTCAAGAGATCTGCCGAGAACAGCGGCAGTGTGGCAATACCTTCCCTGCATTGCCCCAGTACATGAACATTCGCAGGACGAAAGCGTGCCTGCATGATCTGACATGCCACCCGCGCTCACGAGCGACGTACACGGCGCATGTCAAGAGCAAAGTGTAACACATGTTCATAGTTTCGCTAATCACACCGACACCACCCACAAGAAAGCGGCACATTGCCTGCCATTCGGCACTTTTCACCGCACGTTATGCCGACCAACTTCAGAGAGTGTCGCCATCTTTGTAATCTCTGTCTCTCATGCCTCACGCGAATGATGCCAAACGAAGACACGAATGCCTGGAGGACGAGCATCGCGAGGCAAGCCCTCATCTCGAGATTCAGGCGAAAAAAAACCTCCCATGACTGGGAGGTTCAAAGAGTGGATGACGCGATGTCATTCCGAGCAGCATCGAAGCCGGTCTTGGCGCCAACCCTGACCGACACACGATTGAGAGGGGACGAGTGACATTGCCTTGTCCGTGGAGCCTGAGCGCGACGCGAGAATCCTCGGGCCACTCGTCCTCACCTGGGGGGAGCCTGTCGAGTCTCTGACAGGGCTCCGAATTCTGAGACCTCACCTGTGCCAGCCTGAAGAGATGGCCTCTTCAGGGAACCTCAGGCGAGGCCTTGAGTCATCTTACTTGGCGGCCTGCATGGCCAGTGCGGTGTCGAGCATGCGATTGGAGAAGCCCCATTCGTTGTCGTACCACGCCATGACCTTGACCAGACGCCCTTCGCTGACGCGAGTGTGGTTGCTGTCGAAGGTGGAGGAATGCGCATCGTGGTTGAAGTCGATGGACACCAGCGGCAGCTCGTTGACGGCCAGCACGCTGGAGCCTTCGGCAGCCTTGGTCACGATGGCATTGATCTCTTCGATGGAGGTATCGCGAGAGGCCGTGAAGGTCAAATCGACCAGCGAGACATTGATCACCGGCACGCGAATCGCCAGACCGTCCAGCTTGCCATTGAGTTCCGGCAGCACCAGGCCCACGGCTGCCGCGGCACCGGTCTTGGTCGGAATCATGGAGTGCGTGGCACTGCGGGCACGGTACGGGTCGGAGTGGTAGACATCCGACAGGTTCTGATCGTTGGTGTAGGCATGGATGGTGGTCATCAGACCGTTCTCGATGCCGACTTCGTCGTTCAGCGCCTTGGCGACCGGTGCCAGGCAGTTGGTGGTGCAGGACGCGTTGGACACGACCTGATGCTCCGCCTTCAGCGTGTCTTCGTTGACACCGAACACGATGGTGGCATCGGCATCACCGCTCGGCGCGGAGATCAGCACACGCTTGGCGCCGGCTTCGATATGCTTGGCGGCAGCGGCACGCTTGGTGAACAGACCCGTGCATTCCATCACCAGGTCAACATTCAGGCTGGACCACGGCAGTTTGGCCGGATCGCGTTCCGCCAGGATACGAATCTTGTCTTCACCGACGAACAGGTTCTCTTCGTCATGAGAGACCGTCTCGGCGAAACGACCATGCACGGTGTCGCGGCTCAACAGATGAGCGTTGAGCTTCGGATCTCCCAGATCGTTGATGGCAACGACCTGAATGCGATCATTGTATTGGCCTTCATACAGCGCACGCAGCACGTTGCGACCGATGCGACCAAAACCGTTGATGGCGACGCGTAATGTCATGACTCAACTCCTGTGGCGTATGGCAGGTGCAGGTTGGCACATGGCTTCACTGCTCGGGAAGACTTGGCGCATCCCGGGCAGACCAACGTGGCTCATGAAAGTATCCTACACGCTTTTACGTTAATTTGGCCGAAAGTCGTCCAGTCTTCAAGCAGTTTTTTTGTTAAGTTTACCGAATATTTCGAACAAATGCGTTTCCTGAGCAACGTGACGCGCTACTGTAGCCTGCTCTCGGCAGGATGGCCGAGACTCCAGACTTTACAGTGCCGCCGTCACTGGCTAGCGTCGCCCTAGACAGGCACGCCCGATGCACGGGAAGCCCCCATTTCTTCGCCAGCCTCGGCGCCCTGCGCCGCCTGACCCATGAGGTAAGAGCATGTCCGTCAATCCGACCGTCGAGCGCGTGACTCAGCGCATCATTGATCGCTCCAGCGAACGTCGTGCTGCCTATGAGCAACTGATGGAAAGCCAGCAACGCCGTGGCGTCCATCGTTCCGAACTCTCCTGCGGCAACCTGGCGCACGGCTTCGCTGCCTGCGGTGAGACCGACAAGAATCGCCTCAAGCTGATGAACTCGGCCAACCTCGGCATTATTTCGTCATATAACGACATGTTGTCCGCGCACCAGCCATTCGAGGATTACCCGCGCATCATCAAGGAAGCGGTGCAGGCGATGGGGTCCACAGCCCAGTTCGCCGGCGGCGTACCCGCGATGTGTGATGGCGTGACCCAGGGGCAGCCGGGCATGGAACTGTCATTGTTCTCCCGCGACCTGATCGCCATGGCCGCCGCCATCGGCCTGTCACACAACATGTTCGACGGCGCCCTGTTCCTGGGTGTCTGCGACAAGATCGTGCCGGGCCTGTTCATCGCCGCGGCGCGCTTCGGTCACCTGCCGAGCCTGTTTGTGCCCGCGGGCCCGATGCCCTCCGGCCTGCCCAACAACGAGAAGGCGCGGGTACGTCAGCTGTTCGCCGAAGGCAAGGTGGGCCGCGACGCGCTGCTGGAAGCCGAGTCCGCCTCCTACCACAGCCCGGGCACCTGCACCTTCTATGGCACCGCCAACTCCAACCAGCTGATGATCGAGTTGATGGGCCTGCACCTGCCGGGCGCCTCCTTCGTCAATCCGGGCACCCCGCTGCGCGACGCCCTGACCCGTCACGCTGCCGAGCAGACCATCCGCAACAGCGAAGTCGGTGGCGACTATCGTCCCTTCTATCGCCAGATCGACGCTCGCGCCATCGTCAACGCCATGGTCGGCCTGCTGGCCTCCGGCGGCTCCACCAACCACACCCTGCATCTGGTCGCGATGGCGGGTGCGGCAGGCGTGACCATCACCTGGGATGACTTCACCGAGCTTTCCGCCGTGGTCCCCAGCCTGACGCGCATCTATCCCAACGGTCAGGCTGACATCAACCACTTCCAGGCAGCCGGTGGCATGAGCTTCCTGATTCGCGAGCTGCTCAAGGCGGGACTGCTGCACGACATCACCACCCAGGACGGTGGCACCCTGGCCGGCTACGTACGTGAGCCCTTCCTCGAGAACGGCAAGCTGGTCTGGAAGGATGGCCCCACCGACAGCCTCGATGAGGACGTGCTGCGTCCGGTCGCCAATCCGTTCGCGCCGACAGGCGGCCTGACCGTGCTCGAAGGCAATCTGGGGCGTGGCGTGATCAAGGTCTCCGCCGTCAAGGAAGAGCACCGCCTCGTCGAAGCCCCCGTGAAGCTGTTCAGCGATCAGGACGAGCTCAAGGCCGCCTTCGAGGCCGGCGAGCTGGAACAGGACATGGTCGCCGTGGTCCGCTATCAGGGTCCGCGCGCCAACGGCATGCCGGAACTGCACAAGCTGACGCCCTATCTCGGTATCCTGCAGGACCGTGGTTTCAAGGTCGCGCTGGTGACGGATGGCCGCATGTCCGGCGCCTCCGGCAAGGTGCCGGCCGCCATCCACATGACCCCGGAAGCGCTGGACGGTGGCCCGCTGGCACGACTGCGCGAAGGCGATGTCGTTCGTCTGGATGCCAACGCCGGCACACTGGAAGCCCTGGTCGAGGAAGGCGAATGGCAGGCTCGTGAGGCCGAAGGCATCTCCCGTGACAGCTACCACCATGGCCTGGGCCGTGAGCTGTTCTCCGGGATGCGCTCCCTGGTCGGTGGCGCCGAAGAAGGAGCCTCCAGCTTCGCAGGCTACGGCGACCAGCCCGGCAGCGGCCACGACCGCAATACCCACTGAGCAGCCACGCAAGTCGACTGAGGACGCCACACGATGACTCGTGAGACACCGAGCCGCTTTGCCTTGGTAGGCGACATTGGTGGCACCAATGCCCGGCTGGCGCTTGTCCAGCCGGGCAGCCACACCCTCCATGACATCCACACGCTGGCCTGCGCCGAGCATTCCGGACTCGTGGAGGCCGTCCAGGCCTACTACCAGAGACTGGGGCTTGCCCCTGACGAACAACCCAAGGAGGCCTGCCTCGCCTTTGCCTGCCCGGTCCATGAGGAGCAGGTCAGCATGACCAACAACCATTGGTCATTCGCCAAGAGCGACGTGCGCGAATCCTTGGGCCTGACACGTTTCAAGTGCCTCAATGACTTCACCGCCATGGCACTGGGCGTGCCGCACATCGAGGCCGGTGAGCGACTGGCCATCGGTGAGGAACTCACGGAAGGAGCGGGCAATGATGCCGCCCCCCGTCTGATCATGGGCCCGGGAACAGGGCTGGGTGTCGCGGGTCTGGTACATGGCACCCACAACTGGATTCCGCTGGCCACCGAAGGTGGGCATGTCAGTTTTGCCCCCACCGATGCGCTCGAGGATGCGCTGCTGAAGATCTTCCGGCGCTGGCACGGCAGAGTCTCGGTGGAACGCCTGCTCTGTGGCCAGGGAATGCTCGAGATCTACCGGGCGCTGGGCGAACTGCGCGGCCTGCCGACTCCGCTCGAAAGCGCCGCGGACGTCAGCCAGGCCGCCCATGCCCGCGATGCGCTCGGGCAACCCAAGGACAGCCTGGCTTGCGATGCCGTGCTGCGCTTCATGAAGATTCTGGGAGACGTGGCCGGGGATCTTGCCCTGGCGCTCGGCGCGCGTGGCGGCGTGTATCTCTGCGGCGGCGTCCTGCCGCGCAACCTTGACCTGCTCGGGCAAAGCGATTTTCGCCGCGCCTTCGCCGACAAGAACCGCATGAGCCGTTACAATGCCGCGATCCCTACCTGGGTGGTGACCGCGCCGTGGACCGGTCTGCTGGGGGCCGCCGAGGCACTGCACAATGAAGAGGTGGCATGACGCGATGCCGTCGGCCACGCTCCTGAACCGTCGAGGAAGCTCGAGATGATTCCTGAAAGTCTGCGCGCACTGGTGGATGCCACGAGCGGCCAACGTACCTGCGAATGGCAAGGCCGCATGCTCCTGATCCTCAACCGCGCCTGGGGCGAGCTGGTCGTCTGCCACCAGGGCGCCCAGGTGCTGCATTACCAGCCAGCCTCCCAGCGCCCCTGGCTGTGGGTCACCGAGACACCGGCGGCGCTTCCGGGCAGCATTCGTGGCGGCATTCCGCTGTGCTGGCCCTGGTTCGCTGACGAGTATCCTGAGGGCGAGACAGAGCTGCATGGCCCGGCGCGCAAGGCCGAGTGGCGCATCGACGCGGTAGAGGAAGACGAGGAGGAAGGCGTCGAGATCCATGCCTCTCCGCAATCTCCCCTGCACGCCGCACTCTCGCCTCGCGTCGTCATCTTCGCGGGTCGCCACTTCCTGAAGGTGGAGCTGATCACGGAAAATCGCGGCGAGAACCCGGTCAAGATGACCGGCGCCCTGCATACCTACTTTGCCGTGGAAGATGCCTTCCAGTGCCGCGTCACCGGCCTCGCCGGCGCCAGCTATCTGGACAAGCGTCAGGACTTCTCGCGTCTTGATCAGCAAGGCGAGCTGGGCATTCGCGGCCCGCTGGATCGCATCTACCAGTCAAGCCAGGTCCAGGTGCTCGAGGATGGCCAGCGCAGACTGCGCATTGCAAAGCAGGGCTCCGACTCCACGGTCGTCTGGCACCCGGGCGATGCACCACCGGCCGATACCAGCGTCGAGAACGCCCGTGGCTTCCTGTGTGTCGAGACTGCCTGTACCCGCCTTGACCCCGTCTGGCTGCCGCCGGGCGCGCAACATCTGCTGGTACAGCACATCTCCCCTCTCGAACAGGAAGGGTGACACTCACGATCCATACACCACCTGTCAGCTTCCCACTGACAGGTGGCTACCGAGCGGCGATCAGCAGGCAATCATCGGCAGGCGCCTTTCCATGGCACTGAATCGTGTCATGCCACGCCTGCCAGCGTCATTCGTCAGCTCAAGGCGCGCTGGTCAGCGACGGACTGCAGACTGGCGACACAAGCTATCCACAACCCATACGATGGACACTTCCATGCTGCAATTGACCCGTAGTGTTTCCTGGCAGGCGCTGACCCGGCTAGGCGAGGTAACCCGCAACGACCGTATTCGCGACTACTTTGCCGCGGACCCCAAGCGCTTCGAGAAGATGAGTCTCCGGGTCGGCGGCCTGTTCCTCGACTATTCCAAGCACCACATTTCCGACGAGGTGATGAAGGCACTGATCGAGCTGGCAGACCACTCTGCCCTCGTTCAGCGTCGCTCCCAGATGTTCTCGGGTGACATCATCAACGTGACCGAGAATCGCCCCGTCCTTCACACGGCCCTGCGCAGCCAGTCCAATACGCCGGTCATCGTCGACGGCAAGGACGTGATGCCGGAGATCCACAGCACTCGTGAGCAGATCCGCGCCTTCTGCGAAAGCGTGCGCAGCGGCGAATGGAAAGGCTATGACGGACAACGCATCCGCGATGTCGTCAATATCGGCATCGGAGGCTCCGACCTCGGCCCCAACATGGCCTGCCGCGCCCTGCTCAAGCATCGTCATCCGGAGCTGAACTTCCACTTCGTCTCCAACGTGGATGGCAACCACATCCAGAAGGTGCTCAAGCGCCTCGATCCGGCCACGACCCTGTTCATCGTCTCCACCAAGACCTTCTCCACGCAGGAGACCCTGCTCAATGCGAAGTCAGCACGTCGCTGGTTCCTGGAGCAGGCAGGTCAGGATGCCGACGTCGGCGCCCACTTCGTCGCGGCCTCCACCAACCGCAAGGCGGCCAAGGAATTCGGCATCCGCGAAGAGAACGTCTTCGAATTCTGGGCCTGGGTTGGGGGCCGCTATTCCATGTGGTCATCCATCGGTCTGCCGATCGCCCTCTCCATCGGCTATGACGGCTTCATGGAACTGCTGGAAGGCGCCTATGAGATGGACCAGCACTTCATCGAAGCGCCGCTGGGCGAGAACATGCCGGTCCTGATGGCCCTCATCGGTATCTGGTACATCAACTTCATGGGTGCCGAGACCCAGGCCATCGTGCCCTACGATCAAGCCTTGCATCAGCTGCCCGCCTTCCTGCAGCAGCTCGACATGGAATCGAATGGCAAGTCGGTGGACATCTTCGGGCGTCCTGTCGACTACAAGACCGGCCCGATCGTGTGGGGCGAGACCGGTTCCAACGGTCAGCATGCCTTCTTCCAGCTGCTGCACCAGGGGACTCGCTACGTTCCCATCGACTTCATCGCTTCCCTGAAGCCGGAGCCGGGTACCGAAGAGCACCACTTCGCACTGATCACCAACATGCTGGCCCAGGCCAATGCCTTCATGGAAGGCAGCCAGGATGGCAGCAACCTCGACCCGCATTACAATTGCCCGGGCAACCGTCCCTCGAGCACGCTGCTGCTTGATGAGCTGACACCGCGCAACCTGGGGGCGCTGATCGCTCTCTATGAGCACAAGGTCTTCGTGCAGGGCGTGATCTGGAACATCAACTCCTTCGACCAGTGGGGCGTGCAGCTCGGCAAGCGCATCGCAGGCGAGATCAGCGCACGCATCGATACTGACGTCCAGGCCTTCGATCCCTCCACCCAGGGCCTGCTGGCACTGGTACGCGAGCACTTCCCGGCCGCCGGAGACAGCATGCAGCCAGAGACAGGCGTGACCAGCACCAAATCAAGCAAGAAGGACTCGACGGCCACCACCAAGGGAGCAACCTCCTGATGACTCCGGTAATCGCATTCGGCGAAGCGCTCGTCGACATGCTGTCCAACAAGCTCGGCGGTCAGGCCGTCGAGCAGGAAACCTTCACGCCCTACGCTGGTGGTGCGCCCGCCAATGTCGCCGTGGCCTGCGCACGTCTCGGGCTGCCCAGCCACTTCGTGGGCATGCTGGGCCAGGACAGCTTCGGCGACTTCCTGCACGACGAACTGGCCACCCATGGCGTACGCCTGGATCACGTCAAGCGCACCAGCGAGGCGCGTACCGCGCTGGCCTTCGTCTCGCGGGACGAGGATGGCGAGCGTCGCTTCGACTTCTATCGTCCGCCGGCAGCTGACCTGCTGTTTCGTCCGGAACATGCAGGCCCGGAGCTGTTCGCTCAACCCGCCATCTTCCATCTGTGCAGCAACAGCCTGACCGATGCCGGTATCGCGGACACCAGCTTCGTGCTGGCGTCTCGCGCACGTGCTGCTGGCTCCTTGGTCAGCGTGGATGCCAATCTGCGTCACAACCTGTGGCCGAATCAGCAGGTCGACGTGTCACTGGTCACTCGCCTGCTGGACAACGCCGATATCCTCAAGCTGTCCCAGGAAGAGGTCGAGGCACTCACTGATGGCCAGCAAGAGTCCGATTGGCTGCAGGCACGCCTGCAGGCCGGCGTCCGCCTGATCGTGCTGACCGACGGCCCGGGCACCATCCGCGCACTGGTGCGCAAGCAGAGCGGCGAGACCAGGACCGTCAGCATCACGCCGCCGGTGGTCAAGGCCATCGACACCACGGCCGGCGGTGATGCCTTCATCGGCGGCTTCCTCTCGGCGCTCAGCGAAGCCGGTGTGGATGCAGCCCTGCTGCGTGACTGGTGCGAGGAGGAGAGCCATCTTCAGGCTGCGCTTGAGCGTGCAGCAGCCTGCGGCGCCTTTGCCGTGACTCGCCCTGGTGCCTATGCCGCGCTACCGACTCGAGAAGACCTCACTGCCATGCAGTGAGCGGCCCGAGTGACGTCACTGGCCACCTCAGAGCCAGCGACAATCTTGAGACGCGCACGTAAAAGCCCCGCTGATCTGATGATCAGCGGGGCTTTTGGTTTTCTGGGTTCAAGTTCTTGCCTCATTTGCTGAGTACATGTCTTGAATACATGTTCTACGTACACATGCCAGATGTCATGACAGCCCTGCGTCTTTTGGCCAAGACCAACCAACAACAAATATGCCTGCGAAGCGCAGCAGAAAGCCACGCAATCTCCGTCTTAAGTCGGCACCTATCAGACGTAAAAAAGCCGGCCCCGAGGGACCGGCTTTCGTTAGCTTGCTAGACGTTTGAGAGCGTCTTAGAAGCCGTAGTAGATGCCGACTGCAGCGCCGTCACCAGCGTCGCCAGAGCGATCGTACTGGGCGTATTCAATGTAGGTGTACATCGCGGAAGAGATGTTGTAAGTCACACCCAGGTTGAATTCGTTGAAGCTGTCGTCGCCACCGTTGTCAGAAGCAAGAGTGGAATTGTCTTCAGCGTCGACGTACTGGTAGCCGCCGTAGACGTCGCCCATGCCGTAGCCGTAGCGTGCGCCGATACCGTAGTAATCAACGTCGGTGTCATCTTCTTCACCAGCGAAGCGCTCAGCCTTGACGGCGATGCGCAGGGCGTCAACGGTGTACTGACCGGTGATACCGTACTGGTCGCCGATGTCACTGCCGTTGGTGGCTTCGAACTGGTCCAGGTTGTCATACACACCAGCGACAGAGAAACCGCCGACGGTGTACTTGGCACCTGCGAAGAAGGACGCCTGGTTGGAATCAGTGACGTTCTCGTCTTCACCGTCGCCTTCGAAGTTGGAACCGACAGCGAACTGCAGGCCGCCCATGACCGGAGACATGTACTGAAGCTTGTTGCCTTCACGAGTCTGGCTGTCACCGTCGATCTGGGTGCTGGAATCAGTCAGATCGAAGTATTCGTTGTTGGAGATCGGATCCTGGATCCAGTCGTCCATCAGCTGATCCCAGGAACCGATACGCGCGTCACCGAAGGAACCCTTGGCACCGACGTAGGACTGGTCGCCATCGTTCAGGCCGTTGCCGCCGCCCTTGGATTCGTCAGCGTCGTATTCCCACTCGGCCTTGAAGTAACCGACGATGTCGTCGTTGATCTTGTGCTCACCCTTGGCACCGAAGGTAGAACCGTTGTCGCCCAGTTCACTTTCCGGGTCACCGCCGAGCTGGTCGACATAGAGGTATGCCAGCTGAACGTTGCCGTAGATGTCCAGCTTGGTGCCGTCCTGGTTGTAGACGGTTGCAGCGGAAGCGGAGGTAGCAGCCAGGGCAGCAGCGCCGGCGATGGCAGTAGCCAGAAGTGTCTTTTTCATCGCGATAGTTCCTTAACTAGCGTTAACTGTTCGATCGTGTCTGCCGGTGGCAGTGGCCAAGGTTCCGGGCGCTTGATGACGCCTCTAAAACCCTGTGGCCTTGTTATTATCCAATGCTCGCAGGGAAACCATATACCGGGCTTTCAGGATGTGCAACAGAAAAAAACACTGTTTTCGATCACTGGTCCTGAACCAATACGCCGGTCAATTGTCTGGCGTGCCAACACTCTAGAGCGGAAGAATGAAGGATTCATGACAACCATGGGTTTTCTCGAGGGTTTTGACGTTCGCTGATTTCCCGGCAGTCAGAGCGAAGACACACTTGCCTCAGCCATGACATGCAAGACAAAAGTAGCATGCACTGAGCCGATGAATTCTTTGTCATCTCACGCCATTGGAAGCTCATCATTCCCCTTGCATGCCATCGTGCAAATCTCTGGAATCGAAAGGAAAACGAGCATGGACGCGCCTCGGTGAAAAATGACATGGCAGTCAATTTTCGGTGTCTTCTTCAACGACTCACCGCTTTCCTCCGATGACCTTGACGTGATGAACCCCCGATCACTCGATGGAGTGACCGGGGTAGTCCATGGTGGCCTGATCATGATCAGGTTGAATGCCGCTGGTCAGGGGATCACCGACGGCAGTACCTCATGTCGCGACTCTGGTGAGGGATAGCGCCGGATCGACATGTCGCCTGCACGAAGTTTCCACATTCCTGTCGCCTCAAAACCGCGAAGGAGCATGGCGCCATCATTGGCTTAGCCAGTTGGGCAGGAAGAGTGAGATCGACGGGACATAGGTGATCAATACCAGGAACAGCAGCAACAACGACAGCCACGGGAGTGCGGCACGAATGACCCAGGTCATCGGCTTGCCGGTGATGCCCGCGGTGACGAACAGGTTGAGCCCCACTGGTGGCGTCAGCATGCCGATCTCCATGTTGACCACCATGATGATGCCGAGATGGATCGGGTCGATGCCCAGCTGCGTCGCGATGGGAAACAGGATCGGGGCCATGATCAGCAGGATGGCCGAGGGCTCCATGAAGTTGCCCGCCGCCAGCAGCAGCAGATTCATCACGATCAGGAATCCCCAGGCTGGCAGCCCCCAGCCGATGATGGTCTCGGCGATGGTGTGAGGAATGCGTTCAGTGGTCAGTACATGGGCGAACAGCATCGCATTGGCGATGATGAACAGCAGCATCATCGAGACGCGCGCACCATCCAGCACCACCTTCTTGACCTCCTGGTCCGAGAATGAGCCCACCAGGCCTGCCGGCACCTGCCAGAGAGCACGCAACCCGGCCCTGCCCCATGCTTCGTTGCCTCTGCGCCATGGCACGTCCTTCAAGGGCCCCATGTCGCGATAGCCCACCACTGCGATGAACCAGGCGTAGACCGTCGCGACCGCCGCCGCCTCGGTGGGGCTGGCCACCCCGCCGTAGATCGAGCCCAGCACGATGAAGATCAACATCAGCCCGCCCATCGCGACCAGCCCCGAACGAGCCAGCGTCCTGAGACCCGGGAACGGCTGTGAAGGCAGTTTCTTGATTCGGGCAGCGATATAGATGGCCACCATCAGGATGCCGCCCATCAACAGCCCGGGGATCAGGCCCGCCATGAACATCTTGGCCGCCGAGACCTCCGTGGCCGCGGAGTACACCAGCATCACGATGGAGGGAGGAATCAAGATCCCCAGGGTACCGGCATTGGTGATCACCCCGGCCGCGAAGGATTCGCTGTAGCCCTGACGCACCATGCCCGCGATCACGATGGAGCCAATCGCCGCGACCGTGGCCGGAGAGGACCCCGAGACGGCGGCAAACAGCATGCAGGCCAGCACCGAGGCCATCGCAAGCCCGCCACGGACATGACCGATGGCATCGGTCGCGAAGGTGATCAGGCGGCGCGCCACGCCTCCCGTCGAAAGGAAGGTGCTGGAAAGAATGAAGAAGGGAATCGCCAGCAAGGTGTAGTGATGCGACAGGGCTTCAAACAGCTTGATGGCGACCGAGCCCAGCGAATCACTCGAAAACAGCAGTATCGTCGTGACACTGGAAAATCCGAGCGCGAAGGCGATCGGCATGCCGAGAAAGATGCCACCGAACAGCAGCGCGAACAGAGTGGCTATGGTCATCGTCTGGGTTCCTGATCACTGTCACGTTTACCACCGGCACCATCGGAGCTGTCACCAATGACCGAGTCAGCCGGCTGCACCAGGTGCATGCTGTCCTCGCCTTCGTCGTGAAAGCCGAAACCGCTGGCATCTCCGCGTATCACCTTCCAGCCCAATACCGCGAAGCGCAGCATCAGCAGCAGCATCGCGATGGGCAGAATCGTCAGGGCATACCACTTGGGTATCGCGATATCCTCGAGTTCGATACCGATCATCTGCATCAAGGACAGATATTCGTAACTGCCGACCAGCAGCATCACGCAGTACGCCATGCAGATGACCAGCGCGGCCAGGGTAGCCACCCGCTGCCAGATCAGTGGCAGCATCTTCACCACGACATCCACACCGATGTGCGCGCCCTGCTTGACGCCCCACGACACGCCGATCAGCACGAACCAGCCCGCCAAATAGAGAGTGGCTTCCTGGGACCAGCTGATACCGGTATTGAAGACGAAACGCAGCACCACCTCGACGAAGACCAGCAATACCATCGCCACCAGCAGCAGCGAGAACAGCGTCTCTTCTGCCTTGTGTAGCCATCCAAGTTTCATGGCAATGTCCTCATGCCCTTCATGGAGACTTGCCTCGCACGAGAGGACGGACATGTCGCGTCTCCCGGCGAGGCAAGTGATTGTCGGCCTGCGCGTCTCAGCGATTGGCATCCTGAGCGGCATCGATGATGTCCTGACCGATATCATCGGCGAATTCGCCCCACACCGGCTTCATCGCATCCACCCACTGCTGGCGCTGCGCATCGTCCAGCGTGATGATCTCGCTCTGACCGGAGTCGATGATGGCCTGCTTGGCCTCGAGATTCTTGGCCTGGGACAGCTCATTGCCATAGGCGATGGCTTCATCCAGCGCTGACTTGACCTCGCCACGCACCTCCTCCGGAAGCCCATTCCAGAAGCGTGCCGAGGACACCACCATGTAATCCAGCACGCCGTGATTGGATTCAGTGATGTAAGGCTGCACTTCAAAGAACTTCTGGGAATAGATATTGGAATAGGTATTTTCCTGACCGTCGATGGCCTTGGTCTGCAGCAGGATGAAGACTTCGGAGAACGGCTTCTTCAGCGAGACGGCGTCCAGCGCATCGAACTGCGCCTCGAGCACGTCAGAGGTCATGATGCGGAATTTCTTGCCATCCGCATCATCTGGCACCGTGAGCGGTGAGGACGCGGAGAGCTGCTTCATGCCGTTGTGCAGATACCCGAGTCCGACCAGTCCCTTGGGCTCCAGCGCCGTCAGCAAGGATTGGCCTGTCTCGCTACTCTGGAAACGCTCCACCGCTTCCATGTCCTTGAACAGGAACGGCAGATCGAAGACCTGCAGCTGATCCGTGTATTTCTGGAACTTGGAAAGTGACGGAGCCGCCAGCTGGACATCGCCCAGCAGCATGGCTTCCAGCACCTTGTCATCCCCATAGAGCTGGGAGCTGGGATAGAGCTCAACGGCCACCTGATCCCCCAGTCGCTCTGCGACCAGCTCCTGGAACTTCTTGCCCATCTGCCCCTTGGGGGTGTTTTCCGCGACGACGTGAGAGAACTTGATGGTGATGGGGTCGGCCATGACAGCGGTCGAGGCCATCAGAATGGCGGCACTCAGGGCTGTCAGGGCAGGCTTGAAAAAGCGCATGGCAGTTCCTCTCGGAATCTTGGTTGTTATTGGGGGTTGGTCATCTGTTGTTCATCCCGCCTGGCGTGTGCTGCATCACGACACTCGGCATGAGCGCGAGTCGCAACGCCAGACATGAGCGCGAGCAGGGACACCTGGGTATAGCGAGTACCGCGCCATGAGCAGCACATTCCCAGTTTTTTCTATTGAATTCAGATACCTGTGGCGAAAACCCTTCTTCGCGACATGAGTGGACTTGCCGACAGCGCCGGCCCGATGTGCGGATTTCCACCCACCAACGACAGAGCCCCTGTGCGGCAATCCGCACAGGGGCTCTGAACACTGACGATCGAGGTGACATGTGCGGGCTGGCCATGGGGCCTGCCTGCACGACACGTCGCTAGCGGTGCTTGGTCATCAATTCACTCAGCTTGTGACTGATGCGCTGGCTGGCAGCCTGCTCCTCACGCTCCTTCTGCTGACGAGTCAGCTCCGCGAGCTGCTGACGTGCATGCAATGCCTCGTCTTCCGTGACGGCACCCACGGACTGACCTTCAAGATCGACCCGCTGCGTGCCGGCACGAACGGCCTTCAGGTATCGAGGCAAGTGGACGTAGCCCGCCAGAGCGCGGCGCACGAGCTTCTCGTCCCAGGGCTCGTTCTCCAGCAACTCGACATGGATGCCGATCTTCAAGGGGCGGGTGTGGCCCTTGAAGAAGGTATCCGGATAGCGCTTGTACCATTGCTTGAGCAGCGCCTGGGGCGACGGCGGCGTTGCCTGGTCCGGTGTCTCGTCAGAGCCATCGGATTCGGCTGGCGCGTCGTTAGGCATTGCTGGCGACGGTGCAGACTCGGCGTCAGCGGTCTCACCCGAGGCAACACCGGGTGACTCGCTCGCGGAGGCCAGCTGCTCCGCGGCAGCTTCCACCTGCGCAGCACTGGGGCGCGCATCCTCCACCGGCTGTGACGCGGGGGACTGTGCGCTGCGTTCGCGCAACTCGCGCAGCTCGGCATCACGCGCCATCAAGGCCTCGCTCAGCCCGGTCAGCTGCGCCTGCTGCTCCTGCATCTGCTGGCGCAGCGCGACCAGCGTCTCGCGTAGCTGGGCATTTTCCGATTCCAGCGCCAGACGAGCCTGACGCTCTCCGTCACGCTGCTGTCGCTGGGTGTCGGCTTCATGTTCAAGCGCAGAGTACAGCGCTTCGAGGCGATCCATCGTCAAGGCCTGAGCCTCCCTTGCACGCTATGGGCAGTTCCGTTTGGCACCAGTCTGTGTCAGTACCTGCTGACTGTAAAGTTCCCGCTGGCAGGCGCAAGCGCTAGTCGTCCCTGCGCTCATAGCGCACGAAGTCATAGGCAGGCAGGCCTTCACCACTTTCTCCCGGCACACGCTGAGCTTCTTCCCAGTCAGCACCAAGTTCCGGGAAGTGCGCATCGCCTTCGATCTCGACCGCTACCTCGGTCAGGTACAGACGCGTGGCGACGGGCAGTGCCTGTGCATAGATCAGTCCACCCCCGATCACCATGATCTCGTCCACACCCTCGATCATCGCATGGTGATCCGCCATGTTGAGCGCCGCCGCCAGATCGTGACAGACCCGTACGCCATCGTGGTGGAACTCGCTGTCACGCGTGACGATGATATTGAGTCGATTGGGCAGCGGCTTGCCGATGGAGGCAAAGGTCTTGCGCCCCATGATCACCGGCTTGCCCTGGGTCGCATGCTTGAAGAACTTCAGGTCTTCCGGCAGGTACCAGGGCAGATTGTTGTCGACACCGATCACGCGATTGACCGACATGGCGGCGATCATCGCCACCGGGACCACGGTCTCGGCGGCGGCACTCAGCGGAGAAAATTCCTTGTCACTCATACGGCCACCTGCGCCTTGATATGCGGATGGGATTCATAACCTTCGATGGCGATGTCATCGAAGGTGAAGTCGAACAGATCCGTCACGTCCGGATTCAGCCTGAGCGTCGGCAGGGCCAGCGGCTCGCGCGTCAGCTGCTCACGCGCCTGCTCCAGATGATTGCTGTAGAGGTGGGCATCGCCGAGGGTATGAATGAACTCCCCCGGCTTGAGGCCACAGACCTGAGCGATCATCTGGGTCAACAGCGCATAGCTGGCGATGTTGAACGGCACGCCGAGGAAGATGTCGGCGCTACGCTGATAGAGCTGGCAGGACAGCCGACCCTCGGCGACATAGAACTGGAACAGGGCATGACACGGCGGCAGGGCCATCTCATCCACCAGCGCCGGATTCCAGGCCGAGACCATCAGACGGCGCGAGTCCGGGTTGGTCTTGATCTGCTCGATCAGATGCGTGATCTGATCCACGCTGCCGCCTTTCGGATTCGGCCAGCTGCGCCACTGATAACCGTAGACCGGCCCGAGATCGCCATTCTCATCGGCCCACTCATCCCAGATACGCACGCCATTTTCCTTGAGGTAGGCGATGTTGGTGTCGCCTTTCAAGAACCACAGCAGCTCGTGGATGATCGAGCGCAGGTGCAGTTTCTTGGTGGTGACCAGCGGAAAGCCTTCGGCCAGATCGAAACGCATCTGGTGACCGAAGACACTCAAGGTACCGGTACCGGTGCGGTCGCCCTTTTGCGTGCCGTTTTCCAGCACGTGGCGCATCAGATCGAGATAGGGTTGCATGGGCAGCGGGTCCGTACGGCGGATCAGAGGCTGGCTCGGCGAGCGGATCCGGGGGATCGGCCCTGCACCAGCCTCTTCATGAATTCGAATCGTTCACTTGACGATATTTTACGCTGCCAGATACGCAAGAACGCGGCCCGATGGCCGCGTTCTTGCGTATCTGGCAGGGGGCCAGTTTACACCGATTGCCCCCTGTAATCACACCTGCATTCCCACCTCAGGATGCGCGAGGCAGCGGCGGCTGCGCCACGTCCTGACCACGCGACCAAGCCATCAGCAGCAACCCGAACAGCACCATCGGCAGCGACAGCAGCTGACCCATGGTCAGCCAGTCGAAGGCGATGAAGCCGAGCTGGAAATCCGGTTGGCGGAAGAACTCGGTGATGAAACGGAAACTGCCGTAGCAGAGCAGGAACAGACCGGAGATCAACCCCTTCTGGCGCGGCTCACGCGAGGCGAACCACAGGATCGCGAACAGCGCGACGCCTTCCAGCGCGAATTGATAGAGCTGAGAGGGATGGCGTGGCTCCGGCCCGTAGAGCGGATAGACCATGCCCCATGAGACATCGGTAATACGCCCCGGCAGCTCCTGGTTGATGAAGTTGCCCAGGCGCCCTGCACCGAGGCCGATCGGAACCATCGGCGCGATGAAGTCGGTCAGCTGGAAGAAGGTCAGCTGGTGACGACGCGCGAACACCAGCATGGCGATCAACACACCCAGCAGGCCGCCATGGAAGCTCATGCCGCCATCCCATACCTTGAAGATCCACACCGGGTCCGCCAGCAACTTGTCGAAGCCGTAGAAGAGCGCATACCCCAGGCGCCCACCCAGCACCACGCCCAACGCACCGAAGAAGATCAGGTCTCCCACGGCATCCTGACTCAGGCCGACCCGCCCGCGCCGGGCACGCGCCAGCCCCCAGGCCGCCGCGAAGCCGATCACGTACATCAATCCATACCAGTGAATCTTGAAAGGCCCCAATGCCAACGCCACGGGGTCGATCTGAGGATATTGCAACATGAGAAAACCTTGAATGAATAAGTCGGCACGACTGACGCCAGTCGCAAGTCTTTCGCCATCAATCCGATGCGCTACCGGTCAGGTGACGAAGGGTAACAGCTCGCGCATGAACGCCACCTAGCAGCCCTTCCCGGCAAAGCGGACATGCCGAGATGTCTCACGAGACGAGAAAGCGCAGCCCCACGATCACGAGAATCAACGCGAACAACCGCTTGAGCAACAGCGCCGGCAACGCATGGGCCAGCCGTGCGCCCACTCGCGCGAAGGGCACCGACACCAGCACGATGCCGAGCCAGGCAACCCAATGCACATAGCCGATGGCATGTTCCGGCAAGCCCGGGGCATGCCAGCCCACCGCGATATTGGTCAGCGCTGCCACCAAGGCGATGGGAAACCCGGCCGCGGCCGCCGTCCCGACCGCCTCGGTCATGCGCGCCTGCCAGCTGGTCAACATCGGCACCATCACCGTCCCTCCTCCGATCCCGAAGAGCGCGGATACCACCCCGACGGTGCCACCGCCAAGAAACTGCCCGGCACGCCCCGGCGCCTGCGCCAGCTGACCCACCTTGAGATCCAGTCCCATCTTGACGGCGACCAGCAGCACGAAGCCACCGAACAGCAGCTTGAGCATCTCGCTGCTCAGTCCGCCCGCCAGCACCACCCCCAGCGCGGTTCCCACCACCAGTCCGGGCAGCAGGCGCTTGAGCCAGTCCAGACGCACGGCGCCACGCTCATGATGCGCACGCGCCGATGACAGCGAGGTCACCACGATGGTCGCCAGTGAGGTACCTATCGCCAGATGCATCAAGACATCAGTGGCGACACCTTGCAGCGCAAAGGCTGCCGCCAGCACCGGCACGATGACCAGCCCGCCACCGATACCGAACAGGCCGGCGATCAGACCCGCCACGGCCCCCAACACGGGATACCACCACCACATGCCCCACTCCTTGCACCTGTCTTCATCGAGAACCTCTGTCAAAGGGCCGGGTTGAGGCCATGAACCGATGGCTCATCGCTCACCCTTGCCAACTCAGACCCCATCACCCGTCACGCCACCTTCTGCTCCCGGTGCCTTCATCGTGGCCCGAGGCAGCCATTTGCGAACCTTGTCGATCAACGCCTGAGGACGATAGGGCTTGCCAAGATAATCATCCAGACCTGCCGCGAAGAAACGCTCGCGGTCCGCCTCGCTGGCATTGGCCGTCAGGGCAATGATCACGCTACGCCTGTCACTGCCGGCCCCGGCCTCCTGTTCGCGCCAATTCCGGGTAACGCTGACACCATCCATGCCGGGCATGAAGATATCCATGAACACCAGGTCGTAGAAATGGCGCTCGCGCGCGGCCAGCGCATCTTCTCCACTGCTCGCCGTATCCACCACCAATCCCTGGCGGCCGAGCACCGTGCGCGCCAGCATGGCGTTCACCGGACCGTCATCGACGACCAGAATGCGAGTTTCGACAGGATTGTCCGGCCAGGACAACGGCACCAGGATCTCCAGCACCTCCTCCCCTTGCGTCTCATGCTGTCGGTAGCGCCCGCCGAGCTCCTCCACCAGACGACGAGCCATCAACAGCGAGGAAGGCGCATTGCGCCCGACATCGAGGCCACAGTGATCGTGAAGCTCAAGCCTCAGCCAGCATTGCCCCCCTGTCTCCGTGTCCCTCAGGCCAGCTCCCGTCGGGCCACCGGCCAGCGACGACGCACCCTCGGCGTCCACCACCTCGACGAACACGCGATGCCGACCCGCGCTGGCGCGTCGACAACCATCTTCCGACAGATGCTCGAAGAGCTGCGCCAGACGCCGTACATCGCCACGCAGCAATGCAGGCAGCGCGCCCAGCTGCCACTCGAAGGGCAGTCCCACGTCGTGGTAGCGCTGCTGCATGTCATTGAGCAGCGCTCCCAGCGCCTCGGCCGGCGTGAACAGATTCTCCTCCAGCGGCGTGCGCACGACATCGTCGCGCTCCGTCAGCACATTCAGCAGCTGTGCCACGCTATCGAGACGCCCCTGCAGCAGGCTCAGCTCGGCATCCTCCAGATGACGCTCGCGACGCAACTGCCCCAGCTTGCGCACCAATCCCTGCAAGGGAGGCGTCAACTCGGCGTGCAGCATGTCTAGATAGTCACTCTTGAGGCGGGCTTCCTCGCGCGCCCTGTCGCGTGCGACCAGCAACTGCTGGCTGGCCTGATCATGTTCTGATTCATCAATCATCACGCCCAGCACCTGGGCGGGGTCGTTGTTGAAACGGCACAGCTCGAGACGCATGCGCCGCATGCGGCCCTCGGCATCATGGACGCGCAATTCTCGACTGTTGGGTACGCTCGGGTTGGGCTCCAGCATCAGCAGACTCCCGACCGAGCGCCCCAGCGCTTCATGTAGCACCAGCCCGAACAGCTTCTCGAAGGCAGGATTGGCCATCGCCAGCAGGCCATGACGCATCACGAAGGCAGGCAGTGGCAAGGCATCCAGTTCGTGGCCACGACCACGGCGCAGCAGTGCCACGGCAGCACGGTGACGGCGCAGAATCTCGTCGGCCGGATACGCCTGATGGGCCGAGACGGGATACTCCTCCATGACCTGCCCCTGCTCGAGCCGCACGCTCTGGCGTGCCAACCATTCCAGTGGCTGCCCCAGGCGCTGATCAAGGCGACGCAGGCGCCATTGCAGAATCAGCATGCTCACCGCGAAGACCAGCAGCAAGGCACCGGCGCTGCCCAGCAGCAATGACAGCAATGGCATCTCGCCCGGCACGTCAAGATCGCGCCGCGCCACCAGTCGCCAGCCATTGACGGGCAAGGTGTCCCAGACGACGGCACGCGCCGCAGGTCCTGGCAGCAAGGTAGCGCCACGCAGACCGCCGTCCACCGCCTGGGCCACGTCATCGGGCAGGCGTCGCGGCCGAGGGTCACGCGTATTGCTGCTGGCCGCCCACACTTCCAGGTCCTGACCGATCAGCCAATAGGGGGCCGTGCGGCCCTGACCAGGCAGCAGCAAGCGAGATTCCATCTGGGGGACCGCGAGATCCAGCCCGACATGGACCTTCTGTCCCGCGTTGAGTTCCACCTCGACCAGCGCGGTGATCTGAGGCAGGCCCGCCGGACCGGGATGTGGCGGCAGCCAGACGACCCGCGGCGCGCCGTTGTCCGAGCTGCTGGCCAGCTGGCGCTGAGTGGCAGGTGTGACATCGGTGTAGGGAAGGAGCCTGGTGCCCGGTGAGAAGGCATCCAGCACGTTGAACCAGGGGTAGAGCATGATCATGCTGTTGTCGAGACTGACGAACAGTCGCGAGATCAATGGGTCCGTGGAATACAGATCCGACAACAGCCATTGCATCCGGATCAGGCGTCGCGCCACGTCGTGATCCTGCTCATCCAATGCGCGGTGAAACTCTCCGTACAAGGCAGCGCCGCCACGCGTGATCGGCCGGAACAGCTGACCTTCCTCGGTCAACACCAGCTCATTCAATGACGAATCCGCCTCGCCCCCGGCATGGTCGAGATGGCGACGCGTGTAGCGCGCCAGGATCTGCAGACGACGCTGCTGCGCCTCGAAGCGCTCATTCACCAAGGCAGTGGCCAGCGAATGCTGCTGGCGAAGCTCGCCCAGGGCGCTGTCCACGAGCTTGTGCCGCTCGCTGTCCCAGGTAACCCAGGCCCCGACCAGACAGCTGAGCGCCACTGCCAGCTCGGCGAGCAGCAGCGGGCCCACCGTCAGGCGACTCATGCGCCGCCATACCGATTCCAGTCCACTGGGGCTGCTCTCACTGCGGTTCCCCGCACTGCCGCCATCCTCGAGACGAATGGCGTCGCCGGTGACGCCGGACGCTCCCGTCGGGGGAGCCTCCGCTTGGGAAGATTCAGCCTCGGGCGAGCGTGACGCTGGCTCGACAGGGGGAGGACGGCGCGAGAACATGGTCTGGGAGCATCCTGTAGATGGACCTGACAGCAAAAACCATCGGGCATGGGTGCAGCGATTCGTGACGTGGCGTGACATTGCCGCAGCAGTACGATCGGGTCGCATCGAGCCATGCAGCCCGTAGCACGACGTCACGGCAGATCGTCGGCCCGTTCGCCACAAGACTGCAGCATACGCAAGCCACTGACGGGCGTCATGTTCCCGGCGCGACACCTGTCACATCCTGATCCCCGGGAACCTCGCCCACCCTCTTTCGGAGTCTCGCCATGTGCCTGATGGCATTCGATTGGCAGCCAGATGCCACGACAGGTCACTGCCTCACGCTGCTGGGCAACCGCGACGAGTTTCATGCCCGTGCGACCACTGGCCTGTGCCGCTGGCCGGATACCGCCCTGTGTGGTGGTCGTGATCTGGTGGCAGGAGGGGGATGGCTGGTCATGCATCGGGCCGGCGCCCTGGCGACGCTGACCAATGTCCGCCAGCTGGACCGCCCCTCCCATGCGGCCACCATCAGTCGCGGTCAGCTGGTCACGGCCGCCGTGCGACAGGCGGTGGCCAATGCCTCCACCCTGTCGCTTGGGGACTGGCTGGAGGCCCTGAGCGCTGGCGAGACCGTCATGGCAAGGCTCGCGGCGGACTCTCCCGAGCACTGCGAACCCCTGAGCTTGAGCGCACTTGACTGGTGCAATTTGCTGGTCTGCGATGGCCGGACTCTCTGGCGACTCCATCATGGGCCCGACGGCAGCCAGCTGATCCGACTCCTCCCTGGGCTGCATAGCCTGTCCAATGGTCACCCGGACAATGAATGGCCAAAGCAGCGGCGACTCAGACAGCGCCTTGCCGCGCTGAAGGCGTCTGCGGTCATGCACGATGACGATGCCTGTCTGGGTATCCTGCAGGATGGATGGCGGCCGCCGACGGCACAGTTGCCGGCCACCGGCCTGGCGCTTGAGCGGGAAGCCCTGCTGTCCAGCCCCTTCATCACCAGCCCCGAGTACGGCACCCGCGCTGCCACCCTGGTGCGCTGGCAGCGAGATGACAAGCGGGCCTCACTGACACTGCATGAGCGCCGCTTTTCACCACAAGGCCAGTGCGTCGCTCATCGCAAGGCCGTGTCGCACCTCCAGGAGGAAGCGACACGGGGATGGCAGCTGAGCTGACGATTGCCTGCAGGGGACGTCTTGAAGGAAGGCCAGCGAGAGGACGCCACCCGAGGCAGGAGCGCAGGTCTGCGATCCTGCCTGCAAGTCGCTAACGAGAGACTGCCGCCTGGACCGCACTGGCATCCGGCGTGTGGTCACGCGGTGGCAACAGATGCGCCAGCTCCCATGCCTGCATGCGCTCCAGCAGCAGGCCATGCACCTGATTGGCCGTCGGCTGACACAGGACCTCGCTGACCAGCCCCTGGGCTGCCGCCAACGACACGCGGCGAATGGCGGCACGGACACGTGGCAGGCTGGGCGCATTCATCGACAGACCATCAAAGCCCATTCCCAGCAGCAGCAAGGCGCCGGCAGGGTCACCGGCCAGCTCACCGCAGACGCTCACCGGCATGCCCAGCGCTTTCGATTCTTCCGCCAGGCGCGCCAGCGCGCGCAATACCGCCGGGTGACACGCATCATAGAGACTCGCCACTCGTGGGTTATTGCGGTCCACCGCCAGCAGGTACTGGGTGAGGTCGTTGGACCCCACCGAGAAGAAGTCGACCCGGGTCGCGAGCGCTTCCAGCTGATAGAGGGCCGCCGGCACCTCGATCATCACGCCGACGCTGGGCCGTGAGACGTTGACACCGTCTTCCGCCAGCTCGATCAAGGCACGATTGACCAGCGCCAGCGCGGCATCCACCTCCTCGATCCCCGAGACCATCGGCAACATGATACGCAGATTGTCCAGGCCCTCGGCGGCGCGCAGCATGGCACGCAGCTGCACCATCAGGACTTCCGGGTGATCCAGTGTCACGCGTATGCCGCGCCAGCCAAGGAAGGGGTTGGCCTCCTTGATGGGGAAATAGGGAAGATCCTTGTCGCCCCCGATATCCAGCGTACGCATGGTGACAGGCAGAGGGGCAAAACCGGCCAGCTGCTCACGGTAGAGTCGTGCCTGCTCCTGCTCGCTGGGGAAGCGATCATTCATCATGAAGGGCACTTCCGTGCGGTAGAGCCCCACACCGCCAACCCGGGTCTTGAGCGAGGCCACGGCATCCAGCGCCAGGCCGGTATTGACCATCAATGGCATCACATGGCCATCAGGCGTCACGCTCGGCAGATCCTGCTCCTGCTCCAGCAGCACGCTCAGCGCCTGCTCCTCGGCGATCAGCCGCGAATAATGCACGCTGAGTTCATGCTCCGGACGCACCACCAGACGACCGCGATGGCCATCGAGGATCACCGGCGCGCCACCCAGGCGTGACAGCGGCAGGTCCACCATCCCGAGCACGGTCGGAATTCCCATGGCCCGCGCCAGGATGGCGACGTGGGAGGTGCTGGACCCGCTGACCGCCACCAGCCCCTTGAGCCGCTCCCGCGGTACCTCGCCCAGTGTCGCCGGGCTGATCTCATGGCCGATCAGGATGGTGTTCTCGGGGTACTCGATCGGGCCGCTGTCGCCCTCCTCCTGCAGATGCGCGAGCACCCGCCGGCCAAGATCGCGGATATCCGCGGCGCGCTCACGCAGATAGTCATCATCCACGCGCTCGAGATACTGAACATGCCGGCGCACGATATCGGCCAGTGCCGCAGGCGCCCACTGCCCTTCCCGGATACGCTTCTCGACCTCCTGACCCAGCGCCGCGTCGCCCAGCATCTGCTGGTAGACCTCGAACAGCGCATGCTCCTGAGTGGAGATACGACTGGCCAGACGCTCTGCCGCGACACGGATTTCCTCGCGCACGGCGTTGATCGCCTCCTTCAGGCGAGCGATCTCGAAGTCGATGTCGGTGGGAATGAGGTCCGGCACCGAGTCCAGATCCGCCGGCGGAGAGAGCACGAAGGCCTTGCCGATGACGACACCGGGAGACCCGGCGACTCCCTTGAAGGTCGCCTGGCCGCTGGTCCCGGCCAGCTTGCCCAGTGCCCCGGTCGCCAACGCATGCGCCAGCACACCTGCCAGCTGCGCGCCCAGCGTGACAAGAAAGGCTTCTTCGCCCTCATCGAAACGACGCTTCTCGTGCTGCTGGATGACCAGTACGCCGAGCACGCGGCGCTGATGGATGATGGGGACGCCCAGGAAGCTGGAGAAGCGCTCCTCGCCGGTTTCCTCGAAATACCGGAACTGGGGATGCGCCGGGGCATCCTCGAGGTTGAGCGGCTCCTCTCTGAGCGCCACCATGCCCACCAGCCCTTCACCGCGCGCCATGCTGACCTGTCCCACGGAAGACGAGCGCAGGCCAATGGTGTCCTTGAGCACGAATCGGTCCGTCTCGGGCGCCAGAAGGTAGACGGAACAGACATCCGTCTTCATGGCCTTGCGAATGCGCAACACCATCGTCGCCAGCGCCGCGTCGAGTGAACGCGCGCCATTGACCTCCTGAACGATACGCCGCAATACCTCAAGCATGGTGTACCTCGAGCATGACGCGCCTCACGAGGAAACAGGGTTCCTGGCCCGGACGCGCACGTTGCAGATGATGAGCCCGACCTCAATCGGGGATGTGGCGATCATTTCCCGTCGGCCTGATGGCGACCTTGTCCTCGCTGCAGGGCATGTTGCCTTGCACCGCCGAGAGCGGCAGATTGCCCTGCGAATCCACCAGTCGTTGCAGACGCGGTGCCAGTTCGCGCAACGCGCGCCGGTAGACCTCGCGCTTGAAGGCCACGACCTGACCCAGCGGATACCAGTAACTGACCCACCGCCAACCATCGAACTCCGGCTTGGGCGTGGAATCCACACTCACGCGGTTGTCCTGACAGCGGATCTGCAACAGGAACCACTTCTGTTTCTGACCGATGCAGATCGGTCGGGAGTGCGTTCTCACCATGCGTCTGGGCAACCGGTAGCGCAGCCATCCTCGGGTACAGGCCAGTATCTCGACGTCCTCGGCCTTGAGGCCGATCTCTTCCTCGAGTTCACGATACAACGCCTGTTGCGGTGTCTCGTTTGGCTTGATGCCCCCTTGCGGAAACTGCCACGCATTCTGTCCTACCCGGCGCGCCCAGAGCAGCTGGCCCTCACAGTTGGCAATGATGATGCCAACGTTGGGGCGAAAGCCGTCAGCGTCGATCACGGATGTCACCTTTGATTCGTTAATTGAAACCATTCTTCCACAAAGGCTGAAAGCGCTTCAATACGCGGTTTGGCGGTGTGAAAGGCCAGGCACGTCTGCAATAATCGACCCCTTCACCGTATTGCACTGCAACACCGCCTTCGGAAATCCTCCGTTGGCCCCCGTACACCCGCGCAAACACTGGGCCGGCGACCTTGCCGCGCCCCTCTGTCTGCGTCCGTCGCCCACGCCAACGGCTGGGCTGAGCAAGGAGTTCTCCGTGAGTCTGGCCATCTTTGATCTCGACAATACCCTGATCGCCGGGGACAGCGATCACGCCTGGGGCGAGTTCCTGGTTGAACAAGGCGCTGTCGACGCTGACACCTACCGTGAAGCCAACGAGCGCTATTTCCAGCTCTATCAGAGTGGCGAACTGGACATTCACGAGTACCTGGCCTTCTCACTCAAGCCGCTGGCCGAGAACAGTCCGGAACAACTCGCCGCCTGGCACCAGCAGTTCATGGCCGCCAAGATCGAGCCCATCATTCTGGCACGGGCAGAAGAGCTGCTGGCGCGTCACCGTGCACGCGGCGATACGCTGCTGATCATCACCGCCACCAACCGCTTCATCACTGCCCCCATCGCCGAGCGCCTTGGCGTGGATGACCTGATCGCCATCGAGCCCGAGATCATCGACGGGCGCTACACCGGCCGCGTCGACGGAGTTCCCAGCTTCCAGGGCGGCAAGGTCACTCGCCTCGAAGCCTGGCTTGCCGAGCGTGATCACACCCTGGATGGCAGCACCTTCTATAGTGACTCCATCAATGATCTTCCGCTGCTCGAGCGTGTCGATACTGCCATTGCAGTGGACCCGGATGAGCAACTGTTGGCGACCGCCCAGCAGCGCGGATGGCGCATCATCTCACTGCGCGACTGACAAGCCATTGATTTTAAAACAAATAATCGACCTACAAGGGAATGCAGCTTCATCTATAAGGTTTTCATGTGGCTACAGGCATTCACCATAAAGTCGACCTTATTTGCTGAATCATTTCGCGTCCGATGTGTCTATAATGTGTGTCCATCGAACCGTCGAGCCTGACGAGGCATGCCCCGTCACGGCAGGACGGCCCCCGGTAGCCCGGTCGGGTGCCGGGGGATGTCCCTCACCAACTCTGAGCGTGAGCAGCCATGTCCTCAACGACATACGATGTCCTGATTGTGGGTGGCGGCGTGTCCGGCACCGCCCTTCTCTATGAACTCGCCCGCTACACCGACCTCTCGTCGGTCGGCCTGGTGGAAAAATACGACCATGTCGCGATCGTCAACTCGCACGGTCGCAACAACTCCCAGACCATCCACTGCGGCGACATCGAGACCAACTACACGGTCGAGAAGGCGCGCGTGACCAAGCGCACCGCAGGCATGGTGGTCAACTTCGCCACCAAGCTCAGCGAGAGTGAGCGCGATCACATCGTCTACAAGTACCCGAAGATGGTACTGGCGGTCGGTGCCAAGGAATGCCAGTTCCTGCGCAAGCGCTTCGAGACCTTCAAGCCACTGTTCCCGAATCTGAAGCTGCTCGAGCGTGATGACATCGCCGAGCTTGAGCCGAAGGTCGTGGAAGGTCGCCGTCCGGACGAGGAAATCGTCGCGCTGGGTTCCACCGACGAATACACCGCCGTCAACTACACCACCCTGTCGGAGGCCTTCGTCAGCGAAGGCGAGAAGGCAGCGGCCGAGAAAGGCATGAACTTCGACGTTCGCCTCTCGACCGCCGTGGAAGACATCCGCAAGGAAGGTGACGTCTACAAGGTCAAGACGGACAAGGGCGAGCTCAGCGCACGCTATGTCGTGGTCAGCGCCGGTGGTCACTCCCTGCTGTTCGCCCACAAGATGGGCTACGGACTGGACAAGTCCTGCCTGCCGATGGCTGGCTCCTTCTACTTCACGCCGAAGGTGCTCAACGGCAAGGTCTACACCATCCAGAACGAGAACCTGCCGTTCGCCGCCGTCCACGGCGACCCGGACGTGCTGGTGGAAGGCAAGACCCGCTTCGGGCCGACCGCTCTGATGCTGCCGCTGCTGGAGCGCTACAACGGCAAGACCTTCTGGGAGTTCCTCAAGGTACTGCGCATGGACCGCAACGTCGTCAAGGCCCTGTGGGACCTGATGAAGGTGCGTGACATCCGCAACTACATCTTCAAGAACTTCATGTTCGAGGTGCCGGTACTGCGTGAGCGCCTGTTCCACGGCGACATCAAGAAGATCGTCCCGAGCCTGGACGTCAAGGATGTCAGCTTCGCCAAGGGCTTCGGCGGCGTGCGCCCGCAGCTGATCGACAAGAGCAAGCAGAAGCTCGTGATGGGCGAAGCCAAGATCAATCCGGGCACCGGCATCGTCTTCAACATGACGCCGTCACCGGGTGGCACCAGCTGTCTGGGCAACGCCGAGAAGGACATGTATCTCGCTCAGGAATTCCTTGGTTTCAACATCGACAAGGATGCCTTCGAGCGTGACCTGCTCACCGGTGAGATCGAGCTGACCGAACTCGAACGCCCGGAAGCCTCTTCCCTGATGTGATACGCCGCGCGGCGCCAACCGCCGCGCAGGTGAGCTGAAGGAAGTCGGGCCGAACGAAAAGCCCCCGCCAGCATCTGCTGACGGGGGCTTTTTCGTGTTGCCACTGACGGCGGCTGGCACTCAGCACTCAGCACTCAGCACTCAGTACTCAGTACTCAGTACTCAGTACTCAGGCGGACAGCATGTCTGCCTGAGTCATTCACTCATGCCACGGGTTGCCGCGAGTGAGCCAGTGGCTCGTGTACCGCATGTAGGCGCTGAATCAGTTGATCTTCCAGCGCGAAGCGCTCCGTCAGCCCCTCCTGAAGACGGGCCAGCCACTCGGGCAGGCGTGTGCGGTAGTGCTGGCAGCGGGTCGGACTCGAGAAGTCCTCATCGAAGGACAGTACCAGCTCCGTCGAGGGCTCCAGACGCAGCATCAATTTCTCGGCAGCGGCCAGAGCCTGGGTGTCCTCGAAGACACGCCCCTCTTCCTTGAGCTGAGGATAGACTTCGAAATGGCCCGCCGAGATGTAATCCATCAACAGCTCGATGAAGCGATTGACGCGTGTCATGTCGAGCTGCTCGAGATCATTGACGCAGGCCTCGTGCAGATCCATGAAGCAGACCAGCATCTCGCGTCGCTGATCCAGCCAGCGATCAACCAACTGATGAACGCCACGAAAGCGTTCCGCCGCAGTGGTGCATTCCTCCAGCATGGGCGCCTCCTCTGGCATGACCCGAACGGTGGGGCTGACATCAGGTGCTCACCCCGCTGCCAACCCACTATCCTCCATGCGACGGACGCTGCCAACCCCCCACCATGGTGGCAGGCGTCATGCCCTCAACGCCGGAAGCTGCTCCACAGCATGGCCAGCGGTACCAGCGTCAGAGCACAGAAGCCGATCAACGACCACTGAGGGATCGAGAGCCCCAGCCACTGGGCACTGATCTGCGCGCATTCACCGGAGGCATTGAGCACCTGGGTGATCACGTCCCATACCGGCAGTACTTCCAGCATGTAGTTGAGGCCCGGGCCACAGGCCGGCACCTGATCCGGCGGAAGGGATTGCAGCCAGACATGACGACCGGCCAGCACGATGGCACCCACACTGCCCGCCAGCGCACCCAGCGCGTAGACGCGGGTACCGATACGCCCCGGTCCATGCACGGCACCCAGCAGGAAGAAGACGCCTGCCACGGCCACCGCCACGCGCTGGAAGATGCACAGCGAACACGGTGCCAGACCGAAGGCAAACTGCAGCACGAAGGCGACACCGAGCAGCAACGCGCACCCCAGCGCCCCCAACAGGCACCACTGACGCCCGCTCCAGCGCGCCAGACAGGCGAGCCCCCCACCCTGGCGTGTCGGCTGTTGTCCTGATTGATTGTCCGCGTGTGTCATTTGCTGTCCTTGCCGTCCGACTCCGCTGGAGTCATTGGTGAGAAATGGCGCGATCACGAAGACATCTCTCCATGACCACCTCAGAGCATGCGTGGCGTCATTGCCTGGCCAGGACGCACGCATGGGCCAGAGACATCATCGGCGCCTCAAGTCTGAGGCGCCGATGATGTCGCGATGGCCGGTGTCGTCGCGATGGCCGGTGTCGCCGCGATCAGCGATGGATGCCTATCATGCCGCGCAGGGATGACCTGAACATGAATCGGCGTTGCATCGACGAGTCAGGCCGGTTGCGTGGCATGCGCCGAGGCAAAGTATTCGGCCATGAAGGTATCGAAGTCCTGATGGTCGCCGGCCTCGATATCGCCCTGTTGCTGCAGGGAGGTCTCGACCAGTTGATCCAGCAGGTAGCCACGTGCACGCTCCATCGGCTCCGTCTTGAACTGCTCGGCCTGCCCCTTGGCCAGCGCCAGCACCTCATCGACGAAGTTGCTGCCGTTGTCGAGCATGCTGGTCAGCAGACGGCCCGAGGGCGTGGTCTGGGCATCGTCGAAGCGCGGCGCGAGTGCCGCCAGCGCATCGCGATGCTCGCTGCCTGACTTGTGGTTCTCGTCCAGCAGGCTTGCCACTTCGCCAAGTTCATCCATCACGTTGGCGGCCAGTTCACGCAGACGCCGCTCCTCACCCTTGACGTTCAGGATCAGCTCGGGGTCACGCCCCGCCTCCACGACGCGTCGCTTGCTGTCGTCAAGGTTGGCGCATTCCTCGTCATCGATCCATGGGCTCTCGGTCAGCAGACACCAGATCAGGAAGGTATCGAGGAAGCGGATCTGCGTCTCGTCGATCCCCACCGGCAGGAAGGGATTGAGATCCAGACAGCGCACCTCGATGTATTCGACACCCCGGCCTTCCAGCGCCTGACTGGGCGTCTCGTTGTGCCGGGTGACACGCTTGGGACGGATGTCGGAGTAGTACTCGTTCTCGATCTGCAGGATGTTGCTGGAGAGCTGCGACCAGCTGCCATCAGCCTGCTTCACCCCCAGCTTCTCGTAGTCGTTCCACGGCGTGACGATGGCGTGACGCAGCGTCCCGACGAAGTTGTCCAGCGAGTTGAAGCAGATCTTGAGCTGTGCCTGGACCTTGTTCTGGTAGCCCAGGTCCGACATGCGCAGGCTGGTGGCATAGGCCGAGACCAGACTGCGGTCGGCCTGACGCTTGAGACGGTCATCATTGCCACCATCCAGGAAGCTTTCGTCGATCCCCGGCGAGGCGCCGAACAGATAGAGCAGAATCCAGCTATGGCGCCGGAAGTTGCGGATCAGCTCGAAGTAGCGGCGCGAGCGGAAGTCACGCGCATCCTCGCCTTCGGCATTCTCCATCTTCTGAAGCAGCGTCCAGAAATCATCCGGCAGCGAGAAGTTGTAATGGATACCGGCGATGGACTGCATGATGCGCCCGTAGCGCACATCCAGTCCCTTGCGGTAGACATGCTTCATGGTGCCGGTGTTGGAGGTGCCATAATCCGCGATCGGCACGCTGTCATTGCCGTTCAGCCTTGGCGGCATGCTGGCCGGCCAGATCAGCTCATCCCCCAGATTGCGATAGCTGAAACGATGCAGGTCCGCCAGAAACTCCAGGGAATCCTTGGGACGCGAGAAGACCGGCGTGATGTACTCGAGCAGCGACTCGGAATAATCCGTGGTGATGTACGGGTGAGTCAGCTTGGACCCCAGAGCACGCGGGTGCGGGGTCTGGCTGATGCGGCCGTCGGCGTCGACCCTGAGGCCTTCTTTCTCGATGCCACGGCGCAGACGCCCGAAGAGTCCCTGACGGGCGGGGGCCTTGAGTCGCGCAATGGCGGACGCGAGTTGCTCGGACAAGGTATTGACCCTTTCGCATGGGGAGAAGCCCAGCCTCTCCGGTCGAGTTGGATGACCATGGCCCGCGGACTGCACCGGATGCCATGCAAGACGCGAACGGCATCCACCGTTCGCGTCAGTCAGTATGCCCACATTATGGGCGCGTAAAAAATGCTTTCAAGGCTTATGATTTCGACTTGCGTGCATTGAGCAGGGCCGCTGCCATGGCATTGTTGGCGGGTGCCGCTCCGCCTCCTGCACTGGAGCCGCTGCCGCGACCGCCTCGTTCCTGACGGCCACCGCCGGTCTGGGAGCGCCCTCCACGATTGCCCTCGCCCCCGCGTCGCGCCTCGCCTCCCGCGCCTTTTTCACCGGGAGTATCGCTCATGCGCATGCTCAGCGCGATGCGTCCACGCGGTATGTCGACCTCCATCACCTTGACGCTGACGATGTCACCGGCCTTCACCACCTCACGCGGGTCGGCAACATACTTTTGCGACAGAGCAGAGATGTGTACCAGGCCATCCTGATGCACACCGATGTCCACGAAGGCCCCGAAATGGGTGACGTTGGTCACGACACCTTCAAGTTTCATGCCCGGTTCGAGATCCTTGAGCGTCTCGACCCCTTCCTTGAACTCGGCGAAGCGGAATTCAGGACGCGGGTCGCGCCCCGGCTTGTCCAGCTCCCGCAGGATGTCCGTGACTGTCGGCAACCCGAAGTGCTCATCCGTGAACTCGGCAGGCTTCACGCTGCGCAGGAAGCTGCTGTCGCCCAGCAGGCTGGGTAGCTCACGGCCATGCGCCTTGGCGATACGCTCGACCAGCGGGTAGGCCTCAGGGTGAACGGCGCTGGCATCCAGCGGGTTCTCACCCTCGGCGATACGCAGGAAGCCGGCGCACTGCTCGAAGGTACGTGGCCCGAGCCGACTGACCTTCAGAAGCTCCTTGCGCGAGGCGAAGCGGCCATTGGCATCACGATGCGCGACGATGTTCTCGGCAAGCGTGGTATTCAGACCCGCGACGCGTGACAGCAGCGCACTGGACGCCATGTTGAGATCGACACCGACGCCATTGACGCAGTCCTCGACCACCGCCTCCAGACTGCGCCCCAGCTGCACCTGACTGACATCATGCTGATACTGGCCGACCCCGATGGACTTGGGCTCGATCTTGACCAGCTCGCCGAGCGGGTCCTGCAGGCGACGGGCAATGGAGACCGCGCCACGAATGGTCACGTCCAGATCCGGGAACTCACGCGCGGCATATTCCGAGGCGGAGTAGATGGACGCCCCTGCCTCGTTGACCATCACCTTCTGCAGGCGACGCCCGGACAGGCGGGTCAGCACGTCGGCGGCCAGCTTGTCGGTCTCGCGTGATGCGGTCCCGTTGCCGATGGCGATCAGCTCGACATCATGACGCTCGACCAGTCTGACCAGCTCCGCCACCGAGGCATCCCAACGATTGTGAGGCGCATGCGGGTAGAGGGTGGCCTGATCGACATACTTGCCGGTGGCGTCCACCACCGCGACCTTGACGCCGGTACGCAGGCCCGGGTCCAGCCCCAGGGTGGCCTTGGGCCCCGCCGGGGCTGCCAGCAGCAGATCCTTCAGGTTGTCGGCGAAGACCTGGATGGCCTCCTGCTCGGCACGCTCACGCAGGCGGCCGATCAGCTCGCTTTCCAGATGGGTATAGAGCTTGACCCGCCAGGTCCAGCGCACCACCTCCTTCAACCAGCGATCCGCGGCGCGCCCCTGGTCCTCGAGGGAGAAATGCGCCGCGATGGCACCCTCCATCGGGTGCCGCGGCAACTCGTCCTCGCCTTCCAGCTTGAGCGCGAGGCTCAGCACACCTTCATTGCGACCCCGCAGCATGGCCAGCGCGCGATGCGACGGTGCCTTGTGCAGCGGCTCGTCGTGCTCGAAGTAATCGGAGAACTTGGCGCCTTCCTGTTCCTTGCCCTTCATCACCCGGGCACTGAGGATACCGTCATCCCACAGACGCTGACGCAGACGACCGACAAGCGCGGCGTCTTCCGCGAAACGCTCCATCAGAATCTGCTTGGCCCCATCCAGTGCCGCCTTGGGGTCGGCCACGTCCTTGTCGGCATCGACGAAGCCAGCTGCCTCGTCTTCCGGCACGAGCGTCGGGTCGCCAAGCAAGGCATCCGCCAACGGCTCAAGACCCGCCTCACGGGCAATCTGGGCCTTGGTACGACGCTTCTTGCGATACGGCAGGTAGAGGTCTTCCAGACGCTGCTTGCTGTCGGCAGCCAGCACATCGCGCTCGAGACTCGCGGTCAGCTTGCTCTGCTCGGCAATGGATTCGAGTACCACCTGACGGCGCTCTTCCAGCTCACGCAGGTAGCGCAGGCGCTCTTCCAGAAGACGCATCTGGGTGTCATCCAGCCCGCCGGTCGCCTCCTTGCGGTAACGCGAGATGAAGGGCACGGTGGCGGCGCCATCCAGCAGCTCCACCGTCGCGGTGATCTGTTCTTCACGCACGTCCAGCTCCGCCGCCAGCGCCTGCTGGATACGGCGAGCGGTAGCAGCAGGCGACAGCGTCGGTGCAGGGCGAGCGGTAGTGGCGTCAGTTGCGGTAGCGTCCATGAAACATCGATCCCTTCACGACTATGATTCTGGTGACAAGACGCAGGCGGCCCGGTCGCTGAGTCGACCGGGCCGCCTGCATCACGATGCCGTCACGTTACCACAAAGCCCGTGGATTGCTTTAGCTTCACAGGCCCCCTCAGGCCGGCACGAAACGCAGCGCCACCCCATTGTTGCACCAGCGCAGTCCCGTGGGCCTGGGGCCGTCCTCGAACACGTGTCCCTGATGCCCTCCGCAGCGTGCGCAGTGATATTCGGTACGCGGCCACACCAGCCCGTAGTCCGTCTTGGTCAACAGATGCCCTTCGATATGATCGAAGAAACTCGGCCAGCCAGTGCCGGACTCGAACTTGGTACGCGAGGTGAACAGCGCAAGGTCACAACCGGCACAACGGTACTCACCATCACGCGATTCCTTGTTGAGCGCGCTGGAGCCTGAGCGCTCGGTGCCTTCCTCGCGCAGCACGCGATACTGCTCTGCACTCAGGCGTGCGCGCCACTCGTCGTCATCCAGCACGAGCTCGGCAATGTCCGGCGAGCGCTCCAGCTCAAGCTCCGGGCGAGCGGCAGCCAGTCCCGGCAGTGCCAACATCGCACCGCCACCCAATACAAGCCCCATGAATTGGCGACGTTGCATGACGAATCTCCTTTATCCGATATGAACCGCGATACCGGGATTACGCACGGCACGCCTCGTTGGATGCATGTCACCTTGGCCCTCGCACGCAAGTCGACTCTCTCGCATGCACGAAAAAGCCCCCATATCGGCAGATCCGGCATGGGGGCTTGCGCATTCACAGAGGGAGGCATGACGTCAGGCAGGAGACATCGGCTCAGATACGCAGACCGCCATCACATTCGATCACGCGCCCCGTGAAGTAATCATTGTCGAAGATGAAGGCCACGCTGCCCGCGATGTCTTCCGGACGTCCCAGATCACGCATCGGGATGCCACTCTTGATCTTGTCGAGCATCTCCGGCTTCATGCCGGCGGTCATTTCAGTGGCGATGAAGCCCGGTGCCACGGCACCGACACGAATCTTGTAGCGCGCCAGCTCCTTGGCCCAGGTGACGCTCATCGCGGCGACACCCGCCTTGGCTGCGGTGTAATTGCTCTGCCCCATGTTGCCGGCGCGCGAGATGCTGGAGATGTTGACGATCACGCCCGGCTGACCGGCCTCGATCATCTGACTGGCGGCTTCACGCGTGCACAGGAAGACACCGGTCAGATTGACATCGATGACCTGCTGCCAGCTGGACAGCGACATGGTCTTCTCCACGACTCCATCACGCGCCTTGATCAGCAGACCATCTCGGGTAATGCCGGCATTGTTGACCAGACCACTCACCGGACCCAGCGCCGCCTTGATGGCAGAGAAGGCTTGCGTGACGGAGGCCTCGTCCGCGACGTCGGTCACGAACCCCTGCGCCTTGATGCCCGCCGCTTCCAGGCTCGAGACAGCGTCATCCAGACCGCCCTGTTCGATATCCAGCAGCGCCAGCACGGCGCCCTTCTCACCCAGATGTCGCGCCATGGCCAGCCCCAGCCCACGAGCGCCGCCCGTAATCGCGATGACCTTGTCGTCAAGCTTCATGTCCCGTCTCCCAGGTTGTCTGCCGACAGCGAGAAATGCCTGCCGGGTGCGAGGCCCGCATGCCGTACGAGCGTCACGATCAATGTGTCGAGTGTCCCGCACCGCGTCCATCCGCGTGTGCCACCGTGACTGGAGCTGTCACGGATGACGAACGCTGCAGGCTCACGGTGAATCTGCATGACGCAGTGCAACAGATTGCGACGTGTCCTGCCTCAACGCTGGCCCAACCGGCCAACGCAACCGGTCTCGTCATCAACGTAGCGGCCTGCAGGCGGGTGCTGATGCGGCGTGCCCATGCTGCTTCCGGCCGCCATGGGCCCGCCTGGTCAGGCGTATCGTTGCCACCTTCGGACACTTGAGACATCCGTCGCGCCTGACACGGTATCACTCGCTGTCATTGTGCACTGCAACATCCAGCATGGCACCGCTCTACCACCAGCGCCAGCCATCCACGTCGGCCGGCATGAGCCTTTCATGACACCGATTCGACTGTTCCCCATCCTGCTGCTGGTTTACCCTTGACGCATTGGTGCAAGCTGCCATTTACCGGATTCGGGAGAGACGATGCCCATACTGCTAGTGATTACCCTGTTCGGGTTATTGGATTTCGTGGTGCTGTTCAGTCTTGGCAGCCAGATAGGGCTGTTGCCGACGCTGGCACTGGTACTGATCACCGGCGCCGTGGGCCTGCATCTGATTCGACGCGAAGGTCGCGCGACATTGATGCGTGCCCAGGAGCGCCTGCAACGTGGCGAGATGCCCTCCGGTGAACTGATGGAAGGCGCGGCACTGATCTTCGGTGGCGCGCTGCTCATGGCACCGGGATTTCTCTCGGATGGCCTGGGACTGCTCTGCCTGCTGCCGGCCTCGCGTGGACTGCTGACCCGAGGCCTGAGCGGCAACAATGTCATCGCACGCTTCTTCAAGGGTCGCTTCTACGCACAGAGTCAGTCACGTCAGACGCACTCCGGCAACTGGCAGTCCACGGATCACGGCACTGCCCAGCAGGAGGAGCCACAGCGCGAATCAGGCCGCGCCAATAGCGGTGACAAGGGTGGGCAGCCGCTGGAAGGCGACTACATCAGCCGCGATGAGCCCCGTCTGTAGGCCGGCATCGCGTCTCGACAGGCAAAGAGCCCGACGAGCCCCCACTGCATGATGATGATCAAAGCCCGGTACGGGAGCCCATCTCCCCTGCCGGGCTTTTCGTTGCCATGCATGGCCGCGCTGTGCATGGCCGCGCTGCGCAACGCGCCTCATCGCTGACACCTAGTACCAATGGACGTCATTCACCGTCGGGCGTCCACATGCCAGAGGCGTATGGCTCAGATACACTCAACTGCTTGATTCAACTCACAGTAGTGCATCGGGATAGTCGGCACCTCAAGTGCGTGCCTTTCAGGCGACGCAGTTGATGACGAGATTTGAAATTTTTTTATGTTCGCCTACTTGAAAGCTGTCCTCTCGCCACCATAAAAGCGGTGCAATGGATAACGGCCTCGCCTCTGCGAGGCCCAACACTCGGTAGGCAACCCCATTGAACGCCAGACGTGCCGGCAAAGACCGGCAGATGGCGGGATTTACCATCAGGAGAACGTGAGCAATGAACATCCGTCCCTTGCACGATCGCGTCGTGGTCCGTCGCGTGGAAGAAGAACAGAAAACTGCAGGTGGCATCGTTCTGCCCGGCAGCGCTCAGGAAAAGCCGACGCGCGGTGAAATTCTTGCCGCCGGCAACGGCCGCATCCTCGAGAACGGTGAAGTTCGCCCGCTTGACGTGAAAGTCGGCGACACCGTCATCTTCAAGGATGGCTACGGCGTCGAGAAGCAGAAGATCGACGGCGAAGAAGTGCTGATCATGAGCGAGAGCGACATCCTCGCCGTGGTGGAAGGCTGATTTCCAGCGTTTCCGGTTTAAATGCTACGACTTACTGATTAAAGGTAGAGATAACAATGGCTGCAAAAGACGTTCGTTTCTCCGATGATGCTCGCAAGCGCATGGCGCGTGGTGTCAATGTCCTGGCGGATGCCGTCAAGACTACCCTCGGCCCGAAAGGCCGCAACGTGGTGCTGGAAAAATCCTTCGGCGCACCGACCGTGACCAAGGACGGCGTGTCCGTCGCCAAGGAAATCGAGCTGAAGGATCGCTTCGAGAACATGGGCGCCCAGATGGTCAAGGAAGTCGCTTCCAAGACTTCCGACGTCGCGGGTGACGGCACCACCACCGCCACCGTGCTGGCTCAGTCCATCGTCAATGAAGGCCTGAAGGGCGTGACCGCCGGCATGAACCCGATGGACCTGAAGCGCGGCATCGACAAGGCCGTCATCGAAGCCGTCAAGGCCGTGCGTGAGCTGTCCGTGCCGTGCACCGACACCAAGGCCATCGCCCAGGTCGGTACCATCTCCGCCAATGGCGACTCTCGCATCGGCGAGATCATCGCGGAAGCGATGGAGAAAGTCGGCAAGGAAGGCGTCATCACCGTCGATGAAGGCCGTGGCTTCGAAGACGAGCTGGAAGTCGTCGAAGGCATGCAGTTCGACCGTGGCTACCTGTCTCCGTACTTCGTCACCAACCAGGACACCATGGCGGTCGAGCTCGAAGACCCGTACATCCTGCTGGTCGACAAGAAGATCTCCAACATCCGCGAACTGCTGCCGGTGCTGGAAGGCGTCGCCAAGTCCGGCAAGCCGCTGGCGATCGTCGCCGAAGACATCGAAGGTGAAGCGCTGGCGACTCTGGTCGTCAACACCATGCGCGGTATCGTCAAGGTCGCGGCCGTCAAGGCGCCGGGCTTCGGTGATCGTCGCAAGGCCATGCTGCAGGACATCGCTGTCCTGACCGGCGGCACCGTGATTTCCGAAGAAGTCGGCCTCAACCTCGAGCAGGCCAACCTGGACCACCTGGGCACCGCCAAGCGCGTGACCATGTCCAAGGAAAACACCACCATCATCGATGGCGCCGGCAACGAAGGCGACATCGAAGCTCGTGTCTCCCAGATCCGCGCGCAGATCGAGGAAACCTCCTCTGACTACGACCGCGAGAAGCTGCAGGAGCGTGTCGCCAAGCTGGCCGGCGGTGTTGCCGTCATCCGCGTCGGTGCTGCCACCGAAGTCGAGATGAAAGAGAAGAAGGCTCGCGTCGAAGACGCCCTGCACTCCACTCGTGCAGCCGTCGAGGAAGGTGTCGTGCCTGGCGGTGGTACCGCCCTGGTTCGCGTCCTCAACCAGCTGACCGAGCTGAAAGGCGACAACGAAGACCAGACTCACGGTATCGCCATCGCGCTGCGCGCCATGGAAGCGCCGCTGCGTCAGATCGTCACCAACGCTGGCGAAGAAGCCTCCGTCGTGCTGAACAACGTCAAGGCAGGTGAAGGCAACTACGGTTACAACGCCTCCACCGGTGTCTACGGCGACATGTTCGAGATGGGCGTGCTGGACCCGGCCAAGGTGACGCGTTCTGCCCTGCAGTCCGCAGCCTCCATCGGCGGCCTGATGATCACCACCGAATGCATGATCGCCGAAGACCCGGAAGACAAGGCAGCTGCCGGCGGCGGCGACATGGGTGGCATGGGCGGAATGGGTGGCATGGGCGGCATGATGTAAGCCAGCCTCACCCCACGACTCACCCGTCGTGACCCGAACCGCTCCTGCGCAAGCAGGGGCGGTTTTTTCATGCCTGACATTCACGCTCCCCGCCGTGACATGCCTCGCTTGCACGGCGCAGGCCGCTACCTGACTCCTCTCGCCCGTCACGCTACACTAGGCGCCACTTTTTTGCGGCGACCTGAGACATTGCCTCTTCGTGATGACAGTGCATGACGCTGGCAGTGCACGAGGCTGGCAGCGCATTGACGCCCACGATCAATGACGACAACCGCTCAGGCCGCGCGCCTCGCTTGCCCAGGATCTTCTTCTCATGACTGATACCTCCAGCTCTGCCTCGAGCCCTGCCACCCTCGACAATGTGCGTGTCGTGCTGGTGCAGACCTTCCATCCCGGCAATATCGGCGCTACCGCTCGCGCCATCCTGACCATGGGCATCAAGGACCTGGTGCTGGTCAACCCGCGCTGCTTCCCCGATGAGGAAGCCACACGCATGGCCAGCGGCGCCGCGGAGCTTCTGGAAAACGCCCGCGTGGTCGAGCGTCTCGAAGACGCCGTCAATGACTGCCAGCTGGTCATCGGTGCCAGTGCCCGCCTGCGCAGTCTGCCGCTGCCTCACTTCGATGAGCCGAGCGAGATGGCCGCGCGCGTCATCGATACCGCCCAGGATGGCAAGGTGGCGCTGGTGTTCGGCCGTGAACGCTTCGGGCTGACCAACGAGGAGATCGGCTGCTGCACGCACCAGGTGTCCATCCCCACCAACCCCGACTACGGCATCCTCAATGTCTCCCAGGCCGTACAGGTACTCGCCCACGAGTGTCGCAGCGCCTGGCGTCGCACCCTGGAGCCAACCAGCGAGGCTCCGGTCGCGCGTCGTGAGGATGACCAGCTGCCGACCCGCGAGCAGCTCGGCCACTTCCACGAGCACCTCGGCCGTGCCCTGCGCGGTTCCGGCTTCCTCAATCAACCGCACTCACAGACCGAAGAGCGTCTGCGTGCACTGTTTGCCCGCGCTGAACCGACCCGCCGTGAGCTGTCCATCCTGCGCGGCATGCTGGCCAACCTGGAACGCCAGACCGCCGCCGCTGAAGCCACCAAGCCCGATCAGAGCGAGAACGACTAGACCACGCAGGGCTGGGCGGGGATGAGCCAATCAAGAGACGATGGGGCCGGCAACGACTGGTGCTTGGTCTGCTGGCCCGACCCGCCAATCCCACAGGCAGACTGTCAGCTCGACGTCATCGTCCTGACATGGATCAAGGCGCACGCTTGAACATCGTCCAGACTGTAGTGGTCACGACGATGACTCGCGACGGAAGGTGGCAGGGTCACGCAGACCCCGCCGCCCCTGTCGCCACCTCAGGCAAAGACTCCCGATGAGCGCGCGACAGCTCGCCACGAGAGGCGTCACGCCTGACCCTTGCAATGATGTTCATTGAACTCAAGGAGCGCCCACCATGACTCAGACAGCCTCTCTCAGCCCTCAGCAACTGGCCCGCGACATCCAGCAACTGGAAAAGCGCCTGCATCAGATCGACCCGACGGAGCAGCCGGCACAGTACCGCAGCCTCTACTGCACCATCTCCCTGCGCCAGATGCAGCTTCTCGCCCAGAACAGTCAGCGTGTGGACTCCGGGCATTCTCTCGCCAGCGGAATCAACCGGTAACGTCCGCACAGCGAGGACAGGGTGCACAGGCACGATCTCTGCACTTTCCAGACACGATCTCCGCACTTCCCGGACACGATCTCTGGACACAAAAAAACCGCCACCCCGAAGGGTGGCGGTTTTTTTCGTTCCTGCGCATGACATGCGTCGTGTGCAGGATACCGATTCGGAGACGCTGAGGTGGCAACCAGAGGCATGTCACCTCAGCGTGGATCCGGACATCCCGCCTCACGAGGAGGCGGAATGTCTCGGGATCACTCCTGACCCAGCTGCTGCTTGATCAGGTCACCGATGGTTGTCGGGCCGTTGCTCTCGACTTCCTGGGTACGCGGCTTGGCAGCATCGCGACGCGGTGCTTCCACCTGGTCCTTGGACTTGACGGACAGGTTGATCAGGCGGCTCTTGCGATCCACACCGACGATCTTGGCTTCGACAGCATCGCCGACGCTCAGGACGTTGCGTGCGTCTTCGACACGATCAGCGCTGATTTCAGACGCCTTCAGGATGGCGATGACGTCAGTGGCCAGCTCGACCTGAACTTCCTTGGCGTCGATGTCGACAACACGACCGGACACGATGGCGCCCTTGTCGTTGACGGCCAGGTATTCAGAGACCGGATCGCTCTCGAGCTGCTTGATGCCCAGAGAGATGCGCTCACGTTCCGGATCGATGGACAGGATGACCGCTTCAGCTTCTTCACCCTTCTTGTAACGACGCACGGCTTCTTCGCCAGCTTCGTTCCAGGAGATGTCAGACAGGTGAACCAGGCCGTCGATGCCGCCTTCCAGACCGATGAAGATACCGAAGTCAGTGATTGACTTGATGGTACCGGAGACACGGTCGCCCTTGTTGTGCTTGCCGCTGAAGTCTTCCCACGGGTTGGTGGTGCACTGCTTGATACCTAGGGAGATACGACGACGCTCTTCGTCGATGTCCAGAATCATCACTTCCACGTCATCGCCGACATTGACAACCTTGGACGGGTGGATGTTCTTGTTGGTCCAATCCATTTCGGACACGTGGACCAGACCTTCGACGCCCTCTTCCAGCTCGGCGAAGCAGCCGTAGTCGGTGAGGTTGGTGACGCGTGCGTTGATCTTGGCGCCTTCCGGGTAGCGAGCCTTGATGTTGACCCACGGATCTTCACCCAGCTGCTTGAGACCCAGAGACACACGGTTGCGCTCGCGGTCGAACTTCAGCACCTTGACGTTGATCTCGTCGCCGACAGCAACGATCTCGGACGGATGCTTGATGCGTTTCCAGGCCATGTCGGTGATGTGCAGCAGGCCGTCAACGCCGCCGAGGTCGACGAAGGCGCCGTAGTCGGTCAGGTTCTTGACGATACCCTGAATCTGCTGACCTTCCTGCAGAGTGGCCAGGAGGGCTTCACGCTCAGCGCTGTTCTCGGCTTCGAGGACGGCACGACGAGACACGACAACGTTGTTGCGCTTGGCGTCGAGCTTGATGACCTTGAAGTCCAGTTCCTTGTTCTCGAGGTGGGCGGTGTCGCGCACAGGGCGGACATCGACCAGAGAACCCGGCAGGAAGGCACGGATGGTGTTGATGTCGACGGTAAAGCCACCTTTGACCTTGCCGTTGATCACGCCCTTGACGATCTCGTCCTTCTCGAAGGCGGCTTCCAGCTCTTTCCACGCTTCGGCACGCTTGGCCTTCTCGCGGGACAGGCGGGTCTCACCGAAGCCATCTTCGACGGCTTCCAGCGCGACCATGACTTCGTCGCCGATGCTGATGGACAGCTGGCCACTTTCGTCACGGAACTGTTCAGACGGAATCTGACCTTCAGATTTCAGACCGGCATTGACAGTGATCCAGTCGCCATCGATATCGACGATGGTGGCGGACACGATTGCGCCCGGCTCCATGTTGATGTCCTGGAGTGACTGTTCAAATAAATCAGCAAAGCTCTCGCTCATGGTATTCCTACATGATCAACGTTTGGGGCGGCTTGCACCGCAGTCTCCGTACCACCAGCAAGCACGGGCCATATCTACATATCCCCGGGGGCGTTGACGCTGGTTCGAGATACACCGGCTTTCCGCTTGCCGCCGATGCACCCCATGACACCTGGCCGGGGGGTTGATGACACCGCAGTGTCATCTGGGTCGTGCCTTGTCCTGCGTCTCCGCTCGCAGAGCGAGCGAAGCCTGCCACTGCCCGGCCCGAAGGCCTTGATGCAGCAGCAGGCTATCAATCGATTGTCCTGACACAACAGGTACGCTTGCCGATGAAGGCCACGGACATGCCGTTTCAGCGTTCCGCCACCAGGCCATACTCGACCAGCAGCTGCTGGATGCGCTCGACCACCTGCTCGATGTCGAGATCCGTCGTATCGAGGATCACGCCGTCATCTGCCGGCTTGAGCGGGGCGACTGCCCGGCCCATGTCGCGTGCATCGCGCGCCTGTATTTCTGTCAAAAGGCTCGAAATATTAGCATCCACACCTGCTTCCTGCAACTGGGCATGACGTCTGCGGGCACGTTCCTCGGCCGAGGCGGTGAGGAAGATCTTGAGCGGCGCCTCGGTGAAGACCACCGTACCCATGTCGCGACCGTCGGCCACCAGGCCCGGCGCACGCGCGAAGGCACGCTGACGTGCCAGCAGTGCGGTGCGCACGCGCGGCTGGGCCGCGATGATGGAGGCGTTGTTGCCGACCGTCTCGAGACGGATGTCACGCGTGACGTCTTCACCCTCGAGAATCACGCGAGTGGCATCCCCCTCGGCATCGAACTGGACATCGAGGTGCTCGGCGATGGTGGCCACCGCGGACTCGTCCTCCAAGGCCACACCGTGACGCTCGGCGGCCAGAGCCGTCAGGCGATACAGCGCACCGGAGTCCAGCAGGTGCCAGCCCAGGCTCGCCGCGACCAGACGGCTGATGGTGCCCTTGCCGGCCCCGCCGGGGCCATCGAGGGTCAGCACCGGCTCATCGCTCACCTGGCTGTGATGCGGAGTCGCTTCACCACTCATGACGCCTCCTGTCCGGGTGCCACGGCACCGAGGTTCTCGACCTGCATGCCGACTTCACTGGCCAGCGCCACGAAGTTCGGGAAGGAGGTCGCGACATTGGCACAATCATCGATCAGGATTTCGCCCTGCGCACGCAGCGCCGCCACGCTGAAGGCCATCGCGATACGGTGGTCACCGTGACTGTCGACCAGACCGCCACCGTAGGCACCGCCACGGATGTCGATACCGTCGGCGACGACTTCGTGCTCGACACCGATCTGCGCCAGACCGTCCGCCATCACCTGGATGCGGTCGGACTCCTTGACGCGCAGCTCCTCGGCGCCACGCAGGCGGGTCATGCCCTCGGCATTGGCCGCCGCGATGAACAGCGCCGGGAATTCGTCGATGGCCAGCGGGACCTGATCTTCCGGGATGTCGATCCCCTTGAGCGGCGCATAGCGGATGTGCAGGTCCGCCACCGGCTCACCGCCGACTTCACGCTCGTTGGAGATGCTCAGATCGGCGCCCATCGCCTTGAGGATGTTGATCACGCCGATGCGCGTCGGGTTGATGCCGACGTGCTCCAGCACCAGATCGGCACCCGGCGTGATGGCCGCGGCGACCAGGAAGAAGGTCGCGGAGGAGATGTCGGCCGGCACGTCGATCGGGCAGGCCTCGAGGCTGCCACCACCGGTCAGCCACGCTTCGGCGCCTTGACGCTCGACCTTGTAGCCGAAGCCGTTGAGCATGCGCTCGGTGTGGTCACGCGTCGGTGCCGGCTCGATGGCGCGGGTCTCGCCTTCGGCGTAGAGACCGGCCAGCAGCAGGCAGGACTTGACCTGGGCAGACGCCATCGGCATCTCGTAGCGGATCCCCTTGAGCGGCTGACCACCGTGGATACGCAGCGGCGGACGGCCATTCTCGGCGGTATCGATCACCGCGCCCATCTCGCGCAGCGGGTTGGCGACGCGGTCCATCGGGCGCTTGGTCAGCGAGGCATCACCGGTCAGCTCGGTATCGAAGGCCTGACCGGCCAGCAGGCCGGCGAACAGACGCATCGCGGTGCCGGAGTTGCCGACATACAGCGGGCCCGGCGGCTGCTTCAGGCCGTTGAGGCCCACGCCATGAATGGTCACACGACCCTGATGCGGGCCTTCGATGACCACGCCCATGTCGCGGAAGGCCTGCAGCGTGGCCAGGCTGTCTTCACCCTCGAGGAAGCCCTCGACCTCAGTCACGCCGTTCGCCAGCGCGCCCAGCATGATGGAGCGATGTGACATGGACTTGTCACCCGGCACACGAATGCGCCCCTGAACCTGCCCACCCGGCAGTGCACGGTACCGCACGTTCTGCTGTTCCATTGTCTGATAACTCGTCTGTTTCAATAGGGTATTGAAGTAGTGTCGAGCGTGGCTGGCGCGGGTGAATATCCCCAGCATCGCCTCGCCATCGCCCGCGGTCACGGCAGCACGCACTCGCGCTACCCCGGCCTCGAATTCATCCAGCGCCTCCAGCACCGCATCGCGGTTGGCCAGATAGACGTCACGCCACATCACCGGGTCACTGCCCGCGATACGCGTGAAGTCGCGGAAACCGCCCGCCGCGTAGCGGAAGATTTCCAGGCGCTCATCCTGACGCGCCAGGCTGTCTACCAGCGAGAACGCCAGCAGATGCGGCAGATGGCTGGTGCGTGCCAAAACCTCGTCGTGGCGTGCCACGCTCATGTCCAGCAGCTGAGCACCACACACCGACCACATGGCGGCCACGCGTGCCACGGCCTCGGGGTCACTGTCCGGTTCCGGCGTCAGAATCACCTTGTGATCGCGATAGAGCTCGGGATTGGACGCCGCCACCCCGCTCTTCTCGGAACCGGCGATCGGATGCCCGAGCACCAGATTCGGCGGCATGTGACCGAACACGCCGATCGCCGCGTCGCGGATCGCGCCCTTGGTGCTGCCGACATCGGTGACCACCGCATCATCGTCCAGCAGCGGTGCGATCTCCGCCATCACGCCCTGCATCGCCATCACCGGCACGCACAGCACCACCAGCGAGGCGCCGGGCACCAGCCCAGCCAGCTGAGTACTGCCGCCATCGATCAGCTTCATGCGCTGACCGAGGCAGATCTCGTTGGAATCCCGATCACAGGCGAGAATCTCGCCGCGATGACCCGCCGCACGCAATGCGGCGGCAAGCGAGCCACCGATCAACCCCAGCCCGACCAGCAGGATACGCCGCTCGCCGGCCAGCCGCTCCGAGGACAGCATGTCCGCCGCCGCGCCAGTCACTGCCTGTTCCGACTCGCTCACAGCACACCGACCGGGTAGGACCCGAGCACCTTGACGTCCGCCGCGCACTGACGCAGCTCTTCCAGCGTCTCCGTGATGAGCGGATCATCACGGTGGCCACGGAAGTCGATGAAGAAGACATAGTTCCAGGCACCCGAGCGCGACGGCCGCGTCTCGACGCGGGTCAGATCGATCTGGTGGCGATGGAACGGTGCCAGCAGGTCATGCAGCGCCCCCGGCTGGTTGCGCATCGCCACCACGATGGACGTCTTGTCATCACCGGACGCCGGCACCGAGCTGTCGCCGATGATCAGGAAACGCGTGGAGTTGTCGGGGCTGTCCTCGATCTTCTCCTCGACCTTCTCCAGCTCATAGAGCTTGGCCGCCATGTCACCGGCAATCGCCGCACTGTGCCACTCGGTGCGCACCTGACGCGCGGCCTCGGCATTCGAGGACACCGCGATGCGCTCGGCGTGCGGGAAGTGGGCATCCAGCCACTTGCGGCACTGGGCCAGCGACTGGGCGTGGGAATAGATGCGCGAGATCTTCTCGCGACGCGTATTCGGGCCCACCAGCAGGTGATGGTGAATGCGCAGCACCACCTCGCCGGAGATCTTGAGCTGCGAGCCCATGAACGAATCCAGCGTGTGATTGATGACGCCCTCGGTGGAGTTTTCCACCGGCACCACGCCGTACTGCACCGCGCCGGCTTCCACTTCGCGGAACACCTCGTCGATGGCGGCCATCGGCTTGGTCACGGCGCTGTCACCGAAGTGCTTGAGCGCGGCCTGCTGGGTAAAGGTGCCTTCCGGGCCGAGATAGGCCAGACGAATCGGCTGCTCCAGCGCCAGACAGGCGGACATGATCTCGCGGAACAGACGCGCCATCTCCTCGCCCTTCAGCGGGCCGGGGTTGTCGGCCATGATACGGCGCAACACCTGGGCTTCACGCTCAGGACGATAGAACTGCACCTGGCCATCCTCGCCCACGTCACCGGCCGCCATCTTGACCTCGGCCACCTGCTGCGCACAGCCCGCCCGCTCGCTGATCAGGCGCAGCAGCTCGCTGTCGATGGTATCGATGCGCTGACGCAGCTCGTCCAGCGTGACCGCCTTGGCAGCCACCTGCGGCGCAGGATTCTGCTTGGAATCCGTCATCTCACCTCTCCCTTAGCCGTGACGACGCGCAAAGTCGCCCATGAAGTCCACCAGCGCAGTGACGGCAGCTTCCGGCACGGCGTTGTAGAGACTGGCACGCATGCCACCGACACTGCGGTGACCGGCCAGGTTGAGCAGACCCGCCGCCTCGGACTCGGCAAGGAAGGTCTTGTCGAGACGATCATCGGCCAGCACGAACGGCACGTTCATGCGTGAACGGTTCTCGGTGACGATCGGATTGGAGTAGAAGTCGTTGCCGTCGATGGCCGCATAAAGTGCCTGCGCCTTGCGATCATTGATCGCATTCATGGCATCGAGACCCCCGACCTCATCCTTCAGCCACTCGAACACCAGGCCTGAGAGATACCAGGCATAGGTCGGCGGGGTGTTGAACATGGAGCCCGCCTCGGCGGCCGTCTTCCAGTTCAGCATGGTCGGGCAGTCCTTGCGCGCACGCTCGAGCAGATCTTCACGCACGATGACCAGCGTCAGACCCGCCGGACCGATGTTCTTCTGGGCACCGGCATAGATGACACCGAAACGGCTGACATCCAGCGGCCCCGACAGGATGGAAGACGACATGTCACACACCAGCGGCACGCCATCCGCTGCCACCTCGGGAATGTAGTCGAACTCGAGGCCGCCGATGGTCTCGTTGGCGGTGTAGTGCAGATAGCCCACATCACCCGAGAGCTGGATCGCATTCTGACGCGGCACGGCAATCAGGCCATTGCTCTCGCTGGAGGCGGCCACATGGCTGCCCACGGCCAGATGCTCGGCTTCCTTGATCGCCTTCTTGCCCCAGATACCGGTATACAGATAGTTGGCGCTGCCACCCTCGCCCAGCAGGTTCAGAGGCACCCCCGCGAACTGGGTGGACGCGCCGCCCTGCATGAACAGCACGCGATAGTGGGACGGAATGTCGAGCAGTTCGCGCAGATCCGCCTCGGCCTTCTCGGCGATGGCCACGAAGTCGTCGGAGCGATGACTCATCTCCATGACGGACAGTCCGCGGCCCTGATAATCCAGCATCTCGGCGCGTGCGCGTTCCAGGACAGCGGTCGGCAGTGCAGCAGGACCGGCGCAGAAATTGAACTTGCGTGTCATGTCGTCTTAATTCCCGAAAGTGAAGCGACCGCCCCGAAGGCGGTCGCAATCCAGCGTCTTATTCCACGTCTGTCGGCGGGGTATCCGTCGACTCGGCAGCGTCTCCCGCCTGCACCTGTTCATCGGTGCTCAGCGCGTCCTTCTTGCCTTCTTCCTGACCCTCGACGTCGTGAGCGACCGTACCGTCTTCGTCGATCACCACGACATCTTCCGGCTCGTCGACACGCACCGTGGTCACCAGTCGCTCCTCTTCCGCCGTGCGGATCAGGGTCACGCCCTGAGTGTTGCGCGAGGTGATGGACACCTCGGCCACACGGGTCCGCACCAGGGTGCCGCGGTCGGTGATCAGCATCAGTTCATCGTTGTCGCTGACCTGAACCGCGCTGACCAGATCGCCGTTGCGCTCGCTGGTCTGCATCGCGATCACGCCCTGGCCACCGCGGCCACGCAGCGGGAACTCTTCCAGGCGCGTACGCTTGCCGTAGCCATTGGCCGAGGCCGTCAGGATGTAGCACTGCGGCACCTCACCGGTCGCGGCGCCTTCATCCGTCGCGACATCAGTGGCTGCCACATCAGCGCTCTCGACGCCATCCGCCGTCACATCCAGCGAATCATCGAGGTCAGCCTCGTTGTCATCGATGGCCGTGGTGCGCGGGATGATCAGGCTGATGACCTGAGCATCGCCGATCAGACGCATGCCGCGCACACCGCGAGCGGTACGGCCCATGACACGCACGTTCTGCTCCTCGAAGCGGATCGCCTTGCCGTTGGACGACAGCAGCATGACGTGGTCGGAGCCGGAGGTGATGTCGGCGCCGATCAGACGGTCGCCTTCCTCAATGTCCAGCGCGATCAGGCCGACGCTGCGCGGACGCGAGAACTGGCTCAGCGCCGTACGCTTGACCGTGCCGTTGGCCGTGGCGAAGAAGATGTAGCTGTCGGCGGCGTAATCACGCACCGGCAGGATGGTGGTCACCCACTCGCCTTCCGCCAGCGGAATCAGGTTGACCAGCGGCTTGCCACGCGAACCACGCGAGGCCTGCGGCATCTCGTAGACCTTGAGCCAGTACACCTTGCCCTTGTTGGAGAACAGCAGCACGGTGTCATGGGTCGAGGCGACCAGCAGGTGCTCGATGACATCCTCGTCCTTCATCGCGGTCGCCGACTTGCCACGGCCACCGCGCTTCTGGGCCTGGTAGTCAGACAGCGGCTGCGTCTTGGCATAGCCACTGCGCGAGACCGTCACCACCATGTCTTCCTCGTTGATGAGGTCTTCGATGGTCAGGTCGCGACGGCTGGTCATGATCTCGGTGCGACGCTCATCGGCGTACTGGGCGCGCACTTCACGCAGCTCTTCGCGGATGACCTCCATCAGGCGATCGGCAGAGGACAGGATCTCCATCAGCTCGGCGATGCGCTCGAGGATGGAGGAGTACTCGGCCAGCAGCTTCTCGGTCTCGAGACCGGTCAGGCGATGCAGGCGCAGCTCGAGGATGGCCTGAGCCTGAGCCGGCGACAGACGATAATGCCTGGCATCTTCAGACAGCCCCAGACCTTCCGGCAGGTCTTCCGGACGGCAGGAAGTGGCACCGGCGCGCTCGAGCATCTCGACCACCTGACCCGGCTGCCATTCACGATCGATCAGCTTTTCCTTGGCTTCCGCCGCACTCGGCGAGCCCTTGATCAGCTCGATCACCTCATCGATGTTCGAGATCGCCACCGCCAGACCTTCAAGAATGTGGCCGCGTTCGCGCGCCTTCTTGAGTTCGAACAGCGTACGACGGGTGACGACTTCACGACGGTGACGCACGAAGGATTCCAGAATCTGCTTGAGATTCAGGATCTTCGGTTGACCTTCGTGCAGCGCAACCATGTTGATGCCGAAGACGGTCTCGAGCTGGGTCTGGGAGAAGAGGTTGTTGACGACCACTTCACCGGATTCGCCACGCTTGGTCTCGATGACCACGCGCAGACCGTCCTTGTCGGACTCGTCACGCAGCTCGGCGATGCCCTCGATCTTCTTGTCCTTGACCAGTTCGGCGATCTTCTCGATCAGACGCGCCTTGTTCACCTGGTAGGGAAGCTCGGTGATGATGATGTGGTCACGACCGCTCTTGTCGTGGTGCTCGATGGTGTGCACGGCACGCACATAGATGCGACCACGGCCGGTGCGATAGGCATCGAGGATGCCGGCACGGCCGTTGATGATACCCGCGGTCGGGAAGTCCGGCCCCGGGATGTATTCCATCAGTTCATCGATGGTCAGGTCGCCGTTGTCGATCAGCGCCAGACAGCCATCGATGACCTCGCCCATGTTGTGCGGCGGGATGTTGGTGGCCATGCCCACGGCAATACCGGAGGAGCCGTTGACCAGCAGGTTCGGGGTCTTGGTCGGCAGCACGGCAGGAATGCGCTCGGTGCCGTCATAGTTGTCGACCCAGTCGACGGTGTCCTTCTCGAGGTCGGCCAGCAGCTCGTGCGCCAGGCGCGCCATGCGCACCTCGGTGTAACGCATCGCCGCGGCGCTGTCGCCATCGATGGAACCGAAGTTGCCCTGACCATCCACCAGCACATAACGCATGGAGAAGTGCTGGGCCATGCGGACGATGGTGTCATAGACCGCACTGTCACCGTGCGGGTGGTATTTACCGATCACATCGCCGACGACACGGGCGGATTTCTTGTAGGCCTTGTTCCAGTCATTGTTCAGTTCGTGCATCGCGAACAGCACGCGACGGTGAACCGGTTTGAGGCCATCGCGGACATCCGGCAAGGCACGCCCGATGATGACGCTCATCGCGTAATCGAGATACGACTGTTTGAGCTCGTCCTCGATGTTGACTGGCAGTATCTCTCTGGCGATCTCACCCATGATTCGTCAAATCCTTGAACTCAACTGTTGGCGCCACTGCGGCAGCGACAATGTTTCGGGGCAGCAACCGTATTTCGGGCAGCATCAGGTTTCGGTCGCTACTGCAGCGCGGCAGTGGCGTGAAGCGGACACGGGGTGCCAGCTCCGCGGCACCGAAGTGGCGGGATTATATCACTTGCGCGCTCACCTAGCAGCTCACACGAGCCCGCAAACGGATGTCAGTACGGTAGTACGGCCTCAAGGGCAAGCGGCCCACTGCCGCGCCCCTGTCGCTGACAGCGCTCATTGCGGCTCGGGCGACAGCAATGATACCAGCAGCGTGCCGATTTCTCCCTCCAGCGGCATGGCCCGTCCGGTCTGGGTATTCATCAGCACGAAGGTGAAATCCGCGCGGGAGACCAGTGCGCCGGAGCGCGGATGCACCTCGCCCATGCGCGTCTCGCCCAGATGGATCTCCTGATGCATGATCATCTTGCGCCGCCCGACCCGAGCGAGTCGCGTGGTGATCACCAGCTCATCATGCACGGTGGCCGGATAATGCCAGTCCAGATTGACATTGACCGCCACCATCGCGATGCCCTCGCGCTTGAGGTCCGCCAGGTCCAGATGCGCGAGCATGAACTCCCAGCGCCCTTCTTCGTAGAATTCCAGATACCGGGCGTTGTTGACGTGCCCATAGCCATCCAGGTGATAACCTCGCACCGTCAGTGTCGTGCGACTGAAAGTGCCGGCGGTCTCATCGGCGGCGTCCTGTTGACGGCTGTCCTGTTGCATCCTTGCCTCCTGTGCGGGAAACGGATGAGCCTGCTCGGCCCTCGTCGTCAGATCTTAGGCCGGGCACGAGCAGAAAAACAAACGCTTGGTTGAATGATGGCGCCTGCCCTGCTCGCCATCCTGACAAGGCGGCGGGTTCTGCCACGGGCGATGCCCTTCACGTCCAGACCTGCAGGACGGCTACTCGCCGGGCGGGCCCTGCGGCGGCCTCTCGCCTCCCTCCTCGTCGAGGAAGTGCCCCTTCTCGCCCATGAAACAGCCGAAGATCTGGTTAACCCCCGGCGCGGAGGCGTGATAGTGATAGCCACGCACCGGGTCCGTCTCGCCGCCACAGTCATCCAGCTCAGCGGGAACCTTGCCGTCCTTGTCCTCTCTGGCATAGATGGCATAGCCATCCAGCGCATAGCCGATCATCGGCGAATGGCCATCCTCCTGAATGCCGATCTCGGAGCAGCCGGTGGCGGTGTGATAGTGATAGCCCTCATGCGGATTGGCATGCGCGCCACAATCATCGAGCACCCCCAGGGTGTGAGAGCTCAGGATCAGCTCCAGCGGTGCCGGCGGGCCGAACAGCACGCCATTGAGCGCCACGCCGGTGTTGGCGCGGCCGGCCAGCGAGGTCGGTTCGGCGGCCGGTACCGGCACCTTGGGGATCACGACAGTCTTCTCGATGCCGCCGCCCAGTTCCTCCAGCGGACACTCGAGACAGAAGTTGTCGAAGCCTTCGATGGGATTCGGGTTCCCCGCCACCTCGCAGCCACGCGCGCCATCGATCACGGTGATCTCCCCCGTGTTGACGTCGTACATCTGCCACTCCTTGTCCTGATAGAGAGTGGCCAGATTCTTGATGAACTCGCCGTCCACCTGATAGAGGGTGCCCTCGCCATCCATCCAGGTGCCGCCTTCCTCCTCACCGGAATGGATATTGGGCGGGCAGAAAGGCCCCTCCGGCGAGGTTTCCGGGTCCGCGGGCGCACCGGCCACGCGGAACTGATAGCAGGTCGTCTGCGTGCCGCCGCTCAGGGTGCAGTCGACGGTCTCGACCTCACCGACGATCGCGCCCGCGGCAAATATCTCAGGATCCAGTCCAACCGCCGCCGGGGCAGGTTCGCCGTCAGTGGCTTCCTCTGCAACGACTGTCTCTTTCGTGACCGTTGCACTGGCCGCCGCCGTGCTGGCCGCCCTGTCGTGCGCGTCATCCTCCCCGCTGCATCCGAACAGCAGCAGGGTCAGCGCCGCCAGCGTCAGCGGCCGTGCCCGTTTCAGCGCGCTCGCGCCCGACGCTCTGCTCTTCACAAAAGCCGCCACAACCGTCTCCTCAGCAGTCCCCACAGCAGTCTTCATAACACCGTCGTCGATCACTCTGCCGCCCTCCGCGTCTCAAATCTGATGGTCGATGCCTGCGGGTCGATATCTATCGGGCGATACCGCAAACCGCCAGACCGCGAACCGTCAGGTCGATCTCAGACTAGCGCCACAGCGTGCACACAGTATGTCTTTGCGCTCGCGCGCGATGGTCGGCAACCGCAGTGTGACGCAGGGTCACGTCCACGGCGGATGACCCGCCGCATGAGTTTCGCCATAATACGCGCCATTCAGGCGGGCAATCCCCGCTCACCGGACTCAAGGACTGGTCACATGTGGTTCAAGAACCTGCAGCTCTATCGCCTGCATGACAGCGCACCGCTGGAAGAGGGTCGTCTCGCCGACGCCCTGCCCGAATACCTGTTCCGCCCCGTCAGCGGGGTGGAGGCCAAGCGTATCGGCTGGGTCGCACCGGGCGGTCGCAACAGCGACATGCTGGTCCACGAGATCCAGGGCCATTATCTGATCAGCGCACTGCGTCAGGAACGTGTCCTGCCCACTGCCGTGGTCAAGGAAGAACTCGAGGAGCGAGTCGCCGAGCGCGAGACGGCGGAAGGTCGTCCGCTGCGTCGCCGCGAGAAGCTGACCCTCAAGGAGCAGATCTACGAGGAGCTGCTGCCACGCGCCTTCACGCGCTCCTCGCGCACTGACCTGTGGTGGGACAGCCGCCGCGGGCTGATCGCCGTCAATGCCTCGAACGCCAAGCGTGCCGAGGAAGTCCTCGACCTGCTGCGCCAGACGCTGGGCTCGCTCAAGGTCACGCCGCTGGCCGTCGCCCAGCCGCCCTCCCAGGTGATGACCACCTGGCTGAAGGACGTGGCCTCGCGCCCGGATGACCTCATCGTCGGTGATCAGGTCGAGCTCAAGGCGCCGGGCGGCGAGGATGGCGTGCTGCGCGCCCGTCAGTTCGACCTCGACGGCGAGGAAATCCAGACGGCGCTCACTCTGGGCCGCGTGGTCAGCAAGCTGGCACTGGAAGTCGAGGGCCGCGTCGCGTTGATCCTCGGCGAGGACATGGCGCTCAAGAGCCTCAAGTTCGCCGATGCCGTCATCGATGAAGCCAATGCCCAGGAGGATGGTGAAGACCCCATCCTGCGACTGGAGACCGACTTCGCGCTGATGGCCCAGGTGCTCTCCGGCGTGATCGAGCAGATGACCGCCTGGCTGGGCGGCGAAGCTCAGCCGGGAAGCTGAGCGCCCCCCCTTTCTTCTCTTCTCAAGAATGACAATCCGGATGACGTGCGTCGATGACTGACACAGCAACGCCCAAGCCTGCCACGCCTGACGAACAGGACCCGTTCGCCAGGATTCGCCCCTACCACGATCACGAGGTAAGTGAGGTACTGGTGCGCCTCGAGCAGGACCGCGAACTGCTCGACACCCTGACTCGCTTCCGCCTGCCGGGACTGACCCAGCGCTTCCCGTGGCTGGCGCGCCAGATCGCTCGCCTGGCCATCAAGCGCGAGATGATGGGCGTGAAGGACGTGGCCAGTTTCCAGACCCGCATCGCCAGCTACATGGCGCGCATGATCCATACCACCACCACCAGTTTCGAGACGGTGGGACTCGAGCGGCTGTCGGAAGACACGCCGTATCTGTTCCTGTCCAATCACCGCGACATCTCGCTGGACCCGGCCTTCGTCAACTACGCGCTCTATCGCCACGGCCGCGACACGGTGCGCATCGCCATCGGCGACAACCTGCTCCAGAAGCCCTTCGTCACCGACCTGATGCGCCTCAACAAGAGCTTCATCGTGCCGCGCTCCGCCAAGGGCAAGCGCGCGATGCTGGCGGCCTACCAGTCACTGTCGGGCTATATTCGTCACTCCTTGATCCACGATCGGCACTCCATCTGGCTGGCCCAGCGGGAAGGACGTGCCAAGGATGGCCGTGACGGCACCGAAAGCGCCATCATCAAGATGCTGACCATGGCGGCTCGCACCGCCGACAAGACACGCCCCTTCAGCGAGAGCGTCAGCGAGCTCAACATCGTGCCGGTGTCCATCAGCTACGAATTCGACCCCTGCGATCTGCAGAAGGCGCGCGAGCTGGCGGCCATCGCCAATGAAGGGCGCTACGAGAAGGTGCAGTACGAGGACATCCAGTCGATCGCCGCCGGCATCAGCGGTCACAAGGGGCGCGTCAAGCTGGTGTTCGGCGAGCCGCTCAAGGGCGATTTCGCCACTCCGGACGACGTGGTCGCCGAAGTCGACCGCCAGGTACTCCAGCACTACACCCTCTACCCGAGCCACCAGCTGGCACTCGAGAAGCTGGCCGCCAGCCGTCCGCAGCTGCGCGACGAACCACGCCTGGCCGCCGCGCTGGATGTCTCCGCCATCAGTGGTGCCGAGCGCGCCGTGTTCGAGAATCGTCTCGCCGGCGTGCCGAGTGAGCTCAGGGACTGGTGGCTGGTGCAGTACGCCAACCCGATCCTCAATCGTGAAGGCCTGTCCATCGATCTCGACGAGAAGCTGGACGCCGCCGAGGCCACCGCCACCGACTGATCACGCTCACGGGATATCTCCCTGGACACGACAACGCCACCGTCCTGCGACGGTGGCGTTGTCGTGTCTGGCCGCTTCATGCAGCCTGCTGCCGGCGAGCGCCTACTTGCGCCAGAAGCTGGGCGAGAACAGCACCAGCACGGTCAGGATCTCGAGGCGCCCCATCAGCATGCCGATGCACAGCAGCCATTTGGCGCTGTCAGGCAGCGGTGCGAAGTTGCCGGCCGGGCCGATGATATCCCCAAGCCCGGGGCCGACGTTGGTGACGGCGGTCACGGCACCGGTCACGGCGGTCACCAGATCCAGCCCGATCAATGACAGCGCCAGTGCCAGCCCGCCGATGGTGATGAAGAAGAAGAACGAGAAGGCGATGACCGCGCGCACCACTTCATCCGGCAGGGCGCGCCCGTTGTAGCGCTGGGAGAAGACCCCGTTGGCATGGATCAGCGAGCGCAGGTGATTGCCGAGCATGATCAGGCCGATCTGCAGGCGAAAGATCTTCATGCCCCCGCTGGTGGAGCCACTGCAGCCCCCGACGAAGGTCAGATAGAAGAAGGCCACCACCGCGAAGGGCCCCCAGGCACTGTAGTCATCGCTGGCATAGCCCGTGGTGGTCACCACCGACATGACATTGAAGGTCACCTGGGCCAGCGCCGTGAAGAGGTCCTCCCCCAGCACGACGCGATAGAGCGTCAGCGCCGCGATCACCCAGCCCAGCAAACGCAGGAAGCCGCGCACCTGGGCGTCGCACCACATCACCCCGGCACTGTCCTGCCAGGCGCGGATGAACAGCACGAAGGGCAGCGCCCCCAGCAGCATGAAGGCGGAAGCCATCCACAGCAGATGCGGGCGATCGGAATAGATGCCCATCGAGCTGTCGTAGTTGGCGAACCCGCCCGTGGCCAGCGAGGTCATGCCATGCACCACGGCATCCAGCGGCAGCATGCCCCCCAGCCAGTAGCTCAGGATCGCCAGCAGCGTCAGCCCCACGTAGACCAGCCCGATCGCCTTGGCGACACCCCCGGCACGTGGCAGCACCTTGTCGGACCAGTCCGAGGATTCGGTCTGGAACAGGCGCATGCCACCCACCTTCAGGAACGGCAGGATCGCGATGGCCATCACGATGATGCCGATCCCCCCCACCCACTGCATCAGGCCCCGCCACAGCTTCAGACCATCCGACAGTCCTTCGATGTGAGTCAGCACGGTCGAGCCGGTGGTGGTGATCGCCGAGACCGACTCGAAGACGGCATCGGTGACGCCCAGGTGGGTCGCGCCGAAGATCAATGGCAGGCTCGAGTAGGCTGACACCAGCACCCAGCTCAGGGTCGTCAGCACGAACATCGCGCGGGGCTTGAGCTGCAGCTCCACCTGGTGCGAGACCAGCAGCATCACCAGGGCCGACCCCAGCGTGATGCCCAGCGATATCGCGAAGGCCCACGCATCCGCATCGCCCTCTTCCAGCAACAGCAGCAGCGGCACCAGCATCATCACCGCCACCACGCACAGCAGCAGGCCGAGCACCCGGACCACCGGCAGCCACTCCGTCACCTGCAGACGGCGCATCAAGGCGGCACCGTGGCCCCCCGCTCTCGCCTCCCTCGGCGTGCTCATGACGTTGCCTCACGCATGATCGGCTTCATTCCCCATCCTCACCCTTCGTTATGACCACCAGAAGGCATGACAGGACCGCCCGGCAGGCGCACACGCCCCCGCTGCCGGCGCTCCCATCGCCCTCAGGCCCTCGGCCTCTGGCTCGCTGAAGCGACACCTTACACCGTCATCGCGGGCAGTCCAGTGCTCATGCCCGCAAGGCGCCCAGCGCGCGGTGGCGCGAGCCGCCGGGTCCGCGACGTCTCACTCGGGCGGCACCGGGCATTTGTCCACCAGAGCGCCAACGGCCGGCCTGATGGGCCGCTGGCTTGGGCTGGCCGTTTCCCCTGCGGTACACTGAGGCTCCAATATGGCAACGATGCGTTCACGGACAGGAACCTCATGCGTCTGACTGATTGGCGAGCCTGGCAGGCGAGTGCGACACGCACGACCCACGACGGTCGCACCGACATCACCCCCTCCCCGCGTGCCGAACAGGTACCGGCGATGCTGCGCCGCCGACTGAGTCCGGTAGGGCAGGCATGCTGCAAGCTGCTGTTCACCCTCGACCCTGAGGGTGATCTACCGATCATCCACGCCTCCCGACATGGCGACACCAGCAAGATACTTGCCCTGCTCGACTCGGCCACCCAGCCGCAGGAAGCCTTGTCACCCGCACGCTTCTCGCTCTCGGTGCACAACGCCATCCTTGGCATGTACTCGATCACGCGTCAGTCCCATCAGCCGCTCGAGGCGCTCGCCGCCTGCGGTGACGAGTTCGATGCACTGATGAGCGAAGCGCTCGGCTATCTGGGGGAGCGGGAGGAAGTCATCGTGCTGTTCTCCGATATCGCCGCGCCAGAGGCCTTCCAGCACCACGGCGACTATCCCGAGCATGCCAGTGCCGTCGCCATGCGCGTGAGCCGCACCTCGCCTGAGGCCCCGCGGCTCGCCGCCTTGCCAGTCGACGCCGAGGAGCCGGCCCGCCACGCCCCGACCCCCATCGAGGTGATCGAGTGGCTGGAAGCCGCCGGACAGACACCGCTCGTCTGTCGCCGGCAGGCCTGGCAACTGAACCCTCCTCCCATCACTGACGCCGCGCCGCAGTGATGACGCCTCCTCGTGCCTTCGGGCTATCCTCCCCCCTCGGGCGCCTGTGGCGTGGCATCGCCACCGCCATCAGCTTCAGCGTCTTCGGGCTGGGTGGCCTGCTGCTGGGGGGGCTGCTGCCCCTGCTGACAGTGAGCATGCGCGATGGCGAACGCCGCCAGCGCCTGGCGCGCCGCATCATCCATCACGCCATGCGCGGCTTCCTCCAGCTGATGCGCGGCCTGGGTGTGCTCGACTACCGTCTGCACGACTGTCAGCGTCTGCAGCGCCCGGGGCTGCTGGTGCTGGCCAATCACCCCACACTGATCGACGTGGTCTTCCTGATCGCGCTGATCCCCCACGCCGACTGCGTGGTCAAGGGGCGTCTGGCCCGCAACCCGTTCACTCGCGGCCCGATCCGCGCCGCCGGCTATATCACCAACAACGAGCCACAGGGCGTGCTGGATGCCGCCCGCGAGAGCCTGGCCAAGGGCAACGCCCTGATCCTGTTCCCCGAGGGGACACGCAGCGTGCCGGGCCGCGCCCTGAAGTTCCGTCGCGGCGCCGCCAACATCGCCCTGCGCACGCCCTGTGACATCACCCCGGTGCTCATCGACTGCCAGCCCAGCACGCTGACCAAGGGCGAGCCCTGGTACCACATCCCCGCGCAGCGCGTGATGCTCAATCTCAAGGTACTGCCGGACATGGCCCCCGAGGTCTCCCGTACACAGGAGCAGGATGAGCCGGAGGCGCCGCTGTCCCGGGATGCCCGCGAACTGACCCGCCAGCTGGCGGGCACCTTCGCCACGCAGCTCGAGCGTTTCCAGCAGGCCATCGCGGAGCCTGACAGCCCCCATCAGGCATGAAAGTCTGTGCAGGAAGGCCAGGCATGAGTGGCAGACATGTCACGAAGGCATGCCGCAGATTCATCCAGATGGCATATCTGCCGTTATTGAATGACTGACCCCCGACATCATCGCTGATCCATGGATCAACGACCCTGACGCGCTAGAGAGAGGATTTCCCATGAGTGATACCACCTCGCTGGAACTGGAACTCAAGCAGCTGATCATCGATACGCTGGAGCTTGAAGACATCACCCCGGACGACATCGTCGCCGATGAGCCGCTGTTCGTGGACGGCCTGGGACTGGATTCGATTGACGCCCTGGAGCTGGGCCTCGCGCTGCAGAAGCGCTACGGCATCACCCTGGATGCCGAGTCCGAGGACACCCGGGCCCACTTCGCCAGCCTCAACGCGCTGCGCGAGATGGTGGAGGCCCGTCGTGAGCGCTGATCAACCGCCCCCCTCCCGCGAGGAGATCTACGCCCATGTCCGCAGCACCCTGATCGAGCTGTTCGAGATCGAGGCCGCTGACATCCACCCCGAGGCGCGCCTCTACGAGGATCTCGACATCGACAGCATCGATGCCGTGGACCTGGTGGTCGAGCTCAAGAAGTTCACCGGCCGACGCATCGACGCCAACGACTTCAAGAGCGTGCGCACGCTCAACGATGTGGTCACCGCCGTCGAACAGCTGACACAGCGCCAGGCATGACGCCGTCGTCCCCTGACAGCCGCACGCGCCCCGCACTGAGCAGGGTGCTGCTCGGCGTGCTGGGCATCGTGGCCGCTCTTGGCTGGCCACTGCTGGTCTACGCCCTGCTGTCGCGCCTCACCGCAGACAGCGGCGCGGTCAGTGGACACTCGTCGCCCTGGGTGTGGGCCTTGATCCTGTTCGGCGCCCTGCTGATCCAGCGCCTGCCGCTGCATCCGGCATTGCGCCTGGGTCTGGCCGCCCTGCTGGTGGGCATCAGCGTGGCGAGCGAGGCCCAACTCGGGCTGCGGGCCTATCCGGTACTGGTCAATCTGGCCATGCTCAGCGTCTTCGCCACCAGCCTGTGGCGCGGCATGCCGGTGATCGAGCGCCTCGCACGCCTCAAGGAACCCGACCTGCCCCCTGCCGGCGTGCGCTACACCCGCCAGGTCACCCGGGTGTGGTGTGCCTTCTTCCTCTTCAATGCCAGCATCGCCGGCTGGACGGCCCTGCATGCCGACCTGGCGACCTGGACGCTCTACAACGGCCTGATCAGCTATGTGCTGATGGGCCTCCTGTTCGGCGGTGAATGGCTGGTTCGCCGTCGCCTGCGGAGTTCACACACCTGATGCCTGACTCATCTCCCGTCAGCCCGGATACGCCGGTCACGTCGCTGTTGACGCAGCATGTCTGGCGTCAACTCGCCGAACAGTCACCCGAGGCGCCGGCCTGCTGGCTGGCCATCCCCGGTCACCCACTGCGCGCATTGACGCGTGCCGAACTGATGGCGCGCGTGGACGCCTGGCATCACTGGCTGGACTGCCTGCCCGGTGATCACGACGCCCGCCAGCCCGGCGCACGCTGGGTGCTGTTCCAGCCCACCACGCTGGGCGCCTGCGTACAGCTGCTGGCGCTGTGGGAACGCGGCATGCGGGCGATCCTGCCGGGAGATGACCGCCCCGAGACCCTGGCACGTCTGGCGGGCGACAGCGCCGGCCAGCTCCCCGAGACCACCGCCGATGGCTGGCCACCGGGACAGCCCGACCCTGCAGGTACTGCCGCGACGGCTTCTGCACCTGCCCCTGTACGACCGGACACCACGCCCGATGCCGCACGCATCGCACTGGAGCTTTGCACCTCCGGCTCCACCGGCGAGCCACTGCGCATCGCCAAGCGCTTCGACCAGCTCGAGGCCGAACTGGCCGTGCATCGCGCGCTGTGGCCGCTGGCGTCAGGCCCTGACACTGCCCTGGCGTCCACGCCGGACACCGTCAGCCTCAGTCAGGTCAGCCATCAGCACATCTACGGCCTGCTGGTCTCGCTGCTGCGTCCGCTCAGCGAAGGCGTGCCGTTCCTGAGCGAAGCCTGCCACTACCCGGAGCAGCTGGCCGCCGCCATCGCTCAGCTTTCCGGGCTTGGTCATCGCTGCCAGCTGGTCAGCTCGCCGGCCCAGCTGGCGCGTCTGCCACAGACTGATGAACAGACGCCATCCGCCGCCCCTCTGGCGGAACTCGGTCAGGTATTGCGGGTCTTTTCTTCGGGCGCGCCGCTGCCGGCAGAGGCTGCCCGTCATGCCGAAGCCAGCCTTAAGGCACCGGTGATCGAGCTCTACGGCAGTACCGAGACGGGCGGCATCGCCCGTCGCCGCCAGCAAGAGACAGCCCACTGGACGCCGCTGCCGGCAGTGGAGATCACCTTCTCGCCGGACTTCGCGGTGCGCTCGCCATTTCTGGCAGCGCCTGATCAGTGGTGGCAGCAGGCCGACAAGGCGGCGCTGGTGGAGGACGCGGCAGAGGGTGACGACGCACGGAACGCGGCGCCACGCTTTCAGCTGCTGGGGCGCAGTGATCGGCTGGTCAAGCTGGCCGGCAAGCGGGTCTCGTTGAGCGCGGTGGAGCGCTGCCTGAGCGAGCAAGCGGAGGTGCTTGAGGTGCGTTGCCTGCCGATGCCCACGCGTGAGCATCGCCTGGGCGCGGTGGTGGTGATGGATGAGCGCGCGCTGCCGCAGGATCACGCCAGCCGCCGAGATCTGATCGCCCGCCTGCGCCGCGCGCTGATGCCGGGCTTCGAGCGCATCGCCCTGCCGCGCTACTGGCGCTTCGTCACGCGCCTGCCGCTCAATGCCCAGGGCAAGTTCACCGCGGACTCCATCGCGCGGCTGTTCGCCGATCTCGATGATCCGCGCCTGCCACGCTGGCTGGGGGACACCTCCAGCGGGCCACAGCAGAACACCCTGGAAGCCGAGGTGCCTGATGGTCTGGTCTATCTCGACGGCCACTTCGCCGCCCAACCGCTGGTGCCGGGCGTGGTGATGCTCAAGTGGGCACGCGAGCAAGGCAGGACACTGCGGGTGAATGGCGTAGGCATGGACGATGCGCCCTTTCTGCGCCTGGAACGCCTCAAGTTCTCCAACCTGCTGCTGCCCGGCATGCGCTTCACGCTGAGCACTCACCTGCTGGAAGACGCCCAGGGCCTGCGCCTCGACTTCCGGCTGGAATCCCGCGCAGGCCTGCATGCCAGTGGACGGCTGCGTCATGGTCAGCCGCATGCTCCGGACGTCACCCGCGATGACGGGCCCGCGGCCACCCCATCCCCCCATTCCACCTCGGAGGCGTCATGAGCCAATCCCCTGCGCCTGTGAGCGACTCGCAGCACGATTCTGAGCAGCATCTCTCTCGCCAGAGCGCTCCTGAACAGAGCAACGCCCTGCGCGCCTGCGTGGTGATCCCGGTCTACGATCACCCCGCCACCATCGCCGGCGTGTGTGCGGGCCTGGCACCGCTCGGCCTGCCCATCGTGCTGGTGGATGATGGCTGCAGTGCCCCCTGCGCCGAGGTACTCGATCAGCTGGCGGCCGAGGGCCATCACCTGGTGCGTCGCACGCACAACGGCGGCAAGGGCGCGGCGGTGCGCAGTGGCCTGCAGGCTGCCGAGCAGCTCGGCTTCACCCATGCCCTGCAGGTGGACGCCGATGGCCAGCACGATGTCAGTGACCTGCCCGCCTTCCTGAAGGGCATGCAGGACAATCCCGACTGCCTGCAGATCGGCTATCCCGAATACGATGCCAGCGTGCCGCGCATCCGCTTCTACGGTCGCTACGCCTCACATGTCTGGGTATGGATCAACACCCTGTCGCTGGCCATCCGCGACACCATGTGCGGCGTGCGCCTCTACCCGCTGGCCGCCACCAATCGCCTGTTGGCGCGCAATGACTGTGGCGATCGCATGTCCTTCGACACCGAGGTACTGGTGCGCTGGTACTGGGCCGGGGGCGAGGTGGCCAACCTGCCGGTGCGTGTCAGCTACCCCACCGGAGGCATCAGCCACTTCCGCCCCGGCCACGACAACCTGTTGATCAGCGCCATGCATACCCGCCTGTTCTGCGGCATGCTGCTGCGCTCGCCGTCACTGGCCTGGCGCACGCTGAGCCGCCGAGGCGGCAAGCGGCAAACCGCCCACGCTCAAGATGACGCACTGACAGATGGCGAAGACCGTGCAGCACAGACCGCCGACGACAGCGTCGCGCCCAATCACTGGGCCCGCCTGTCCGAAACCGGCTCATTGAGCGGCATGCGGCTGATGGTGACGATCCGCCGTCGGCTCGGGGCCTGGCCGTTTCGCATCGCGCTGTTCCCGGTGCTGATGTGGTATTTCCTGCTGCGCGGCGTGGCGCGACGTGCCTCCTTCGATTACCTCAGACGCCTGGAGCCCGGACTTGGCGGCGTGCGCCTGTGGGCCAGAAGCTTCGCCCACTTCATGCAGTTCGGCGAGGCGATCATGGACAAGGTCTCGGCCTGGAGCGGCGAGATTCCGCTCTCCTCGCTGACCGGCACCGGCCCGGAAGACCTGCGCGATGCCGCGCTGCGTGGCGAGGGCGGCATCATCCTCGTCGCCCACCACGGCAATCTGGATGTGATCAATGCCATCGGCGAGCGCCACGACATCGACCTGTGCGCGCTGGTGCACACGCGTCACGCCGAGAAGTTCAACCAGTTGCTGGAACAGGCCACCGGGCGCAAGCCGCCGCAGATGATCGAGGTCAGCGAGATCACCCCCGCCACCGCCATGGCGCTGGGTGACCGCGTCAATCGCGGTGGCTTCGTGGTCATCGCCGCGGACCGCGTGCCGATTCCCCCCGAAAGCGTGGCGGCAGAACGGGAAAACGCGGGGGGAAGCGAGCGGGAGAGCGTGGAACAGAGCGCCGTCACCCGCGCCCGTGTCCAGCACTGCGACTTCATCGATCAACCTGCGCCCTTCCCCGTGGGCCCCTTCATGCTGGCGGCGCTGCTGCGCTGTCACGTCTACACCCTGAGCTGCGTGCGCGAGCAGGGCGGTGCCAATCCCCGCTTCCGGGTCGATTTCGCGCCCTTCGATGACAGCCGCGCCGTCAAGCGCAGCACCCGCGAGGCATGGATTGAGCAGGCCATGCAGCGCCATGCTGGCCATCTGGAAGCCCGCGTGAAACGCCACCCGCTGCAATGGTTCAACTTCTTCGACTTCTGGCACCAGGCGCCCGACGTCCCGACCTCTAGCGAAGGTGCCTCGGGATCCGAGCGAGTGACCTGACGGCTGGCGCGTCGCCCCGTCTTTCTCTGTTTCAGTTTCAGATTCAGGTTCAGGATCAAGCTCAGGCTCAGATTCAGGTTCAGGTTCAGGTTCAGATTCAGTTGTCCGGCATTCCGTCTTTCAGGCTCTCGGCTTTCAGGTACCTCGTCATGTCATATCCCGTCTCAACCACTGCCCCGGCGCTGACGCTCGACGGCAGTGATATCACCCTCGAGCAGCTGATCGACGTCGCCGAGGGCCGGTGTGGCGTACGTCTGAGTGATGCGCCTGCCTTCCGAGCGCGCATCGAGGCCGGCCCCGCCCTGCTGGAACGCCTGCTGGAGGAGGAAGGCGTGGTCTACGGCGTCACCACCGGCTACGGCGATTCCGTGACCCGCGCCGTGCAAGGTGCCGACGACCTCGAGGCCCTGCCACGCCACCTCTATACCTTCCACGGCTGTGGCATGGGCGCGGACCTCGATGTGGTCAGCAGCCGCGCGGTGGTGATGGTGCGCCTCGTCTCGCTGTGCCGTGGTGTCTCCGGGGTCAGTCTGGCGCTGCTGGAACGCCTTGTCTGGCTGCTCGACCACGACATCCTGCCGCGCATTCCCGAGGAAGGCTCGGTGGGCGCCAGTGGCGATCTCACTCCGCTGTCCTATCTCGCCGCCGTGCTGTGTGGCGAGCGCGAGGTGTGGGTGCGCCCCGGCGCAGGTCAGCCACATGAACTGCGCCCGACCGCTGACGTCTTCGCCCAGCACGGCCTGACACCCTATGTGCTGCGCCCCAAGGAAGGCCTGGCGCTGATGAACGGCACCGCCGTGATGACGGCCCTCGCTGCACTGGCCTTCGGTCGCACCTGCTACCTCAGCCGTCTGAGTGCGCGCATCACCGCGCTCAGCGTGCAGGCGCTGGAAGGCAATCCCTACCACTTCGATGCCGACCTGTTCGCCGCCAAGCCGCATCCCGGTCAGGCCCGCGTGGCGCAGTGGCTGCGCGATGATCTGGCCCACCCGGCGGCGCCGGAGGTCGATGCCACACCGATCAACTCGCCGCGCCTGCAGGACCGCTACTCGACGCGCTGCGCGCCCCACGTCATCGGCGTGGTCGAGGACAGTCTCGACTGGTGGCGCCGCTTCCTGGAGACCGAGCTCAACAGCGCCAACGACAACCCGCTGATCGATGTCGAGGCCGGCAAGATCCTCCACGGCGGCCACTTCTACGGCGGCCATGTGGCGATGGTGATGGATAGCCTCAAGACGGCGGTCGCCAACCTGGCCGACCTGCTCGACCGCCAGCTGGCCCTGCTGGTCGACAGCCGCTATAACCGTGGCCTGCCCAGCAATCTCAGCGGTGCCACGCCGGAGCGCGCGCCGCTCAACCATGGCTACAAGGCGGTGCAGATCGGTGCCTCGGCCTGGACAGCGGAAGCCCTCAAGCTGACCATGCCGGCCAGCGTCTTCTCGCGCTCCACCGAATGCCACAATCAGGACAAGGTCAGCATGGGCACCATCGCCGCGCGGGATGCCCTGCGCGTGCTGGCGCTGGTCGAGCAGGTCGCCGCCGCCACCCTGCACGCCGCCGCGCAGGGCTGTGAGCAACGCGCCGCCATCGCCGGCCACAGCGCCACGCCGCCGAGCCTGGCGGCCTTCGTCAGCGAGCTGCGCGAGGACATCGCCCCGCTCGAGGAGGACCGCGGCCTGGAAGCCGACCTGCGCCTGCTTTGCGCACGCATCCGTGAGCGCCACTGGGCCCTGAGCGCAGACGAGGCCCACGCATGAGCGAACAGACAGCCTTGAGCGAGAAAACAGCCCTGAGCGAGCAGACAGCCCTGAGCGAGCAGACAGCCACGAGCGAGAAAAACGCCATGAACCAGCCCGCCGAAACGCCGATGCCCAGCGCCACGGTGGAAATGGAAGTGCCCTTCCACGACGTCGACATGATGGAAGTCGCCTGGCACGGCCATTACGTGCGCTATCTCGAGATCGCCCGCTGCAAGCTGCTCGACATGCTCGACTACAACTACCCTCAGATGCGCGAGTCAGGCTATGCCTGGCCGGTGATCGACCTGCGCCTGCGCTACGCGGGCCCGGCGCGCTTCGGCCAGCGCATCGCCGTCACCGCGCGCCTGCGCGAGTGGGAAAACCGCCTCAAGCTCGATTACGTGATCCGCGATGTCGAGAGCGGCAAGCGCCTGACCCGTGGCCATAGCGTGCAGGTCGCCGTCGGACTCGCGGATGGTGAGATGCTGCTGGCCTCGCCGCCTGCGCTCAGCGAGCGGCTGGCCGCCTGGCAGGCCAGCAAGTCACAGACCAGCCCGTCACAGGCAGACCCGTCACAGACAGCCGACGAGGACGCGCCTGCCACCCCGCCCCCGACACGAGGAACGCCGTGATGACGTCACGCCTTGCCATTGCCGCCACTGCCCTGCTGCTGACTGCCAGTGCCTTCGGGGCCAGCGCCGCCGAATTCGACGCCCGCGCCCTGACGCAACAGCTGGCGCGCACCGCCCCTGTCTGCGGTGATTTCCAGCAGACCCGCTGGCTCGAGGATGTCGGCGCACAGCTCAAGAGTCGTGGCCAGTTCCATCTGATCGGGGATCCGAACGCGCCCGAAGGCCTGGTGTGGGACACCACCTCCCCCATCGAGGACCGTCTCGAGATGCGCCCGAATGCCAGCGAAGGCCCGGATGGCGAGCCGCTGCCCGCCGACCAGCAGGCGATGGCGGAGCTGTTGGTCAACTTCTTCCACGGCGACTGGCAGGCGCTCGAGGAGCACTTCACGCTCCAGCTCACCGGCAGCGCGGATGACTGGCAGGCCAGCCTGACCCCGCGTGATGCCCGTCTGGCCGAGGCCATCGAGCACCTCGAGATCGAGGGTGGCAGCTGGCTTGACCACCTGACCCTCACCAGCGGCGACGGTGACCGTCTCGCCCTGACCCTGATGCCGCGCGATCAGTGCCCCGAATGACAGGGCGCGGCGACTCGCATGACACGGGGCTGGATCGCGCCGCCTGGCGCTGGCTGTGGGCTGGCGTGCTGCTGCTGTGCGCGGTGCTGCTGGCCGGGAAGCTCGCCCCGCAGAGCCCATGGCGAGGCGCGATCGACACCCGCATCACCGCCATGCTGCCAGCGCAGGAACGCAGCCCGTTGGCCGCGCGCGCCGAATCGCTGGAGGACACCGCCAATCGGCTGGTGATGCTGGTCGGCGCACGCGATGCCAGCGCCACGTCACTCAAGCAGCGTGACGCCGCCGCCCAGGCGCTGCGTCAGGCGCTCGCGCCCCTCGCGACGCTGGATGACGGCAAGAGCCTCGCCAGCCTGCGCCTGCCGGCCGAGGTCCAGCCGGCCCTGATCGCCCCGCGGCTTGCCGAGCTGAGTGACGAGCAGTGGCAGGCGCGCGCCCTCAGGCAGCTGTTCCAGCCCGGCGGCCAGCGCGACCTGATCCATGATCCCTTCGGTCTCGCCGGCGCCTGGCAGGACTGGCTGACACCCGCCAACCTGTCGCTGTCCGGCGGCCAGCTGTTGCTGCGCGCGCCGACGTCAAGCGGTGAGCAGCCTGGCAACGGTTACCGTCTGATTAGCGCCACCCTCACCGGCAGCGCCTACGCGATGGGGGATCAGCAGGCGCTGGAACAGGCCGTGAATGGCGTGAAGGCCGACTACCCCGACGTCAGGCTGCTGCGCTCCGGACTGGTCTTCCATGCCAGTGCCGGGGCGCAGCAGGCCAGACAGGAGATGTCGACCATCGGACTCGGCTCGCTGATCGGCGTGCTGCTGTTGCTGTGGGCGGTGTTCCGCACCCCGCGACGGCTGCCGTTGCTGCTGGTGCCGGTGGCCACGGGCGTGCTGTTCGCGCTGCCGCTGACCTGGTGGGCCTTCGGTAGCCTGCATGTGCTGACGCTGGCCTTCGGCGCCAGCCTGATCGGCATCTCCATCGATTACGTGCTGCATCTGGAATGCATGCGCCGCCTGGCGACGACGAATGGCCGTGGCGGACTCGCCGCGCTGTGGCCGGGCCTGACGCTGGGGCTGTGCTCCAGCCTCGCCGCCTATCTGGCCATCACGCTGACGCCGATGCCCGGCCTGCGCCAGATGGGCATGTTCGCGGCACTCGGCTTGCTCGGCGCCTGGCTGAGCGTGCGCCTGTGGCTGCCGCGTCTCTCGCTACCGGCGGATGCCACCCGCGAGGATTCCCCCGCCGCCCGCGCTGCAGGATGGCTGGCACGCGTACTTCCCGGCAGGCGCAGCTGGCAGGCGCTGAGTCTGCTGCTGGTGGCCGCGCTGGCGAGCCTCTACGGACTGCGCAGCGATGACCGTCTCACTCAGCTCAACCCCTCGCCTGCGTCGCTGATCGATGAGCAACGCGAGGCACAGCGCCTGCTCGCCGAACCGGACGGCCTGCGCTACCTGATCGTGCAGGCCGAGGATGACGCCGCGCTGCTCACGCGCCTGCAGGCACTGGAAGACACCTTCCAGCAGCTGAATGCCCAGCAGCAACTGGGGCACTGGGCGAGCCTCGCCCAGCAACTGCCGACGCTTGCCCAGCAGCAGGCCAACCTCGGCGCCATGCGTGAGCGCACCCGCACCCTGCTGCCCCAGGTGCTGAGCACCGCAGGCCTGCCCGCCGCGCTGGTGAAACGTGCCGAGCAGGCCATCGAAAGCGCCCATCCGTTGCGCCCGGCCGACTGGGTCACGCTGCCTGCCGGCGAGATGGGCCAGCGACTGTGGCTCGACTCACGCACCGCCGCCATCGGCATCGTGCGCTTTGGTGACGTCACGGCCGAGGGCAGCGCCGCCCTGGCACGCCTCGCGGCAGGCGATGACCGTCTCGAGTACGTCGATCAGGTCGCCAGGCTTTCGACGACGCTCGGTAGCATTCGCAGCGAAATGGCCTGGCTGGTCAGCGCTGCGGTGGTGGTGATCAGCCTGCTGCTGGCGCTGCGCTATCGCCGCAGCACCTGGCGCGCCCTGCTGCCGCCGCTGGGCGGACTGGTACTGACACTGGCGGCCCTGACGCTGGCGGGCGTCGGCCTCAACCTGTTCCACCTGCTGGGCCTGCTGCTGGTACTGGGGATTGGCCTGGATGCGGGTATCTTCTGTGCCGAGCATCCTGCGCGCAGCGCAGAAAAAGACAGGAGCGGAGACACCGCCAGCCGCGCCTCGCAGGCCAGTCTGCTGGCGATCTCGCTGTCATGTGCCTCCAGCCTGCTAGCCTTCGGATTGTTGAGTTTCAGTCAGACACCGGCATTGGCCGCACTGGGGCTGGCCTGCCTGCTGGGGCTGACGGCCACCTGGTGCCTGGTGCCCTTTGCCCGCAGTTGAGGCGATCTCGTCACGCGGGCCAGACGGAGGCGGGAACACGAATGCCGTCATGAACACATAACGACAACGACAGGGGACGATGCCATGGAATCGGCAGATCGCAGCAACAACCCACCACGCAAGGAAGTCATCATCATCGGCGCCGGACCTGCCGGGGCGGCGGCGGCGGCCTGGCTGGCGCGCGCCGGCCACGCCGTGCGCGTGCTGGAGCGCAGCCACTTCCCGCGCTTCTCCATCGGCGAGAGCCTGCTGCCGCGCTGCATGCAGCATCTGGAGGCCTGTGGCCTGATGGAGGCCGCCGCCGCCGGAGGCTATCAGCGCAAGACCGGTGCGGCCTTCACCCGCCGCGGCGAGCATCGCGTGATCGACTTCCGCGACAAGTTCAGCGACGGCCCCGGCACCACCTGGCAGGTGGAGCGCGCCGACTTTGACCAGCGTCTGATCGAAGGCGCACGGGCGGCGGGGGCCGAGGTCGAATTCGGCGTCACCGTCACCGGTTTCACTCCCGCTCGCCCCACGCAGAGTGGCACTGCTGGCCATGCTCAGGGGCCGCGTCTCACGTTGGCCGATGGCCGCGAGCTTCAGGCCGCCTTCGTGCTGGATGCCAGCGGCTATGGGCGCGTGCTGGCACGGCTCGAGGCGCTTGAGCGTGACCCGCGACTGGAGCCACGCATGGCGCTGTTCGGCCATGTCCACGATGGCATCGCCGACCTCGCGCCGCCCGCCGAGGGCTATCGTCGCGACACTATCCTGATCGCCTCGCACCCGCTGCATCCCGATGTCTGGTACTGGCTGATTCCCTTCGCCAATGGCCGCGCCTCGCTGGGCGTGGTCGGCCCGCGGGAGCTGATCGAGCCTGCCGCCGGGGACGATGCGCAGACACACCTGTGGCAGTGGGTGATGGAAGAACCGCGCCTGGCGGAGCTGCTGCGCGATGCCACGCCCGCCAATGCCGTGCAGTCGCTGGGCGGTTACAGCGCCGATGTCAGCCGCCTGCATGGCCCGGGCTATGCGCTGCTCGGCAATGCCGGCGAGTTTCTGGACCCGGTGTTCTCCTCCGGCGTGACCATCGCACTGGAATCCGCCCTGCGTGCCGCACCGCTGGTCGCGCGTGAACTGACCGCGACCCGCGATGAGCAGCGCCCGGACTGGGCCCGCGAATACGAGCTGCCATTGCGGCGTGGCATCGAGGTGTTCCGCGAGTTCGTCACCGCCTGGTACGACAGCCGCCTGACCGACATCATCTATCACCCTCGCTCGCCGGACCGCATTCGCCAGATGATCAGTTCGGTCCTCGCCGGCTACGCCTGGGACGAGGCCAATCCCTTCGTCAGCGCCAGTCGTCGTCGCCTGACCGCACTGGCCACGCTCGCGGCAGCGCAGGCGACGCAAGCGGAGACCTGCGAGCCCGCCGCAAGCGCTCTCTCAACGGCCGGCACGCGGCAGAATGACGCCAGAAAAGGTAAAGTATCGTCATGATATCCATGCGTCTCTCGCCTCATGCCATCTCAGTCGGGCTGCGCTCAGTCGGGCGGCGATCCGTCGGACTGCGCTCTTTCAGAAAGTGTTCTGTCGGACTGCTGCTGGCGACCAGCCTGCTGTTGAGCGGCTGCAGCCTGCTCGTGCCCGGTCCGCTCAGCGCCGAGAGCCCGATGCCGGCCCTGACGAGCCTGCAGGAGAGCAGCACCCAACGTCTGATTCTGCGCGTTGAGCGTAACAAGAGTGAGGCCAGCGAGAATCGCGCGGCAGCAGACGCCGCTGAGGACGAGGCTCGCGACCTGCCGCCCCTCATCGGCGTGCTGCGCCAATCGCCCGAGGCCATGCGGCTGGTGCTGCTCAGCGTGCAGGGCCAGCGACTGCTGACACTGGTGAATGACGCCGATGGCAGCCGCTTCGAGAAGGCCCGCCCCGAGGTGCTCGACAAGCTGCCCTTCACCGCCGACTGGCTGGTCCGTCGCATCGCCTGGGTCCACTGGCCACAGGCCGCGATCGATGACGCCTTTGCCGGCAGCGCCTGGCAACTGGTGCAGCACGGCGAGTGGGACACGCCTCACCAGGCCGCGCAGCGCCTCATCCTGCGCGATGGCGAGCGCATGGCCGAGCTGACCCGCGACGCCGAAGGCCGCGTGATCCTGCGGGACCCGGCCACCGAGATGCAGATGATGCTAGATCCCCTGTCTTCCCCCAGCCCCTGACGACTCACCGGAAGCTTCCCCGCATGACTGAACCCGTCACACCCGAGGCACCTGATACCCGCCATGGCCTCACCCCTCGCAGCCCATGCCGTCTGTCTCGGCCCGGTATCGTCTGTCCGCTGGGCGCCGACCACGGGCTGATCAGCAGTGCGCTGTTCAGCGCCAGTCGCGGCCTGCGCGTCAGTGATGACTTCAGTCCCGGCACGCCGCTGTCACTGGGCCGTGTCACCGCGCGGCTGGTGGACGACAGCGACTGGCCGGTCCCGCTGCGCTCACGCAACAACCGACTGCTGGCCACCGCGCTTGAGCAGCTGACACCGGAGCTTGAGGCCCTCAAGCGCCAGGGCATCGCGCCGGAGCGCATCGGCGTGGTGCTGGGCACCAGTACCTCCGGTATCGGTGAGACGGAAGCCGCGATGGACGCCCAGCGCGCCGCCGTCGCCCAGGGCACGCCGAGCGCCGACAGCTGGCCGGAGAGCTTTGAATACCGCCGTCAGGAACTGGGCGCGCCCGCCGAGTGCGTGGCCTGGTTGAGCGGCGCGCGCGGGCCGGTCTACACCCTGTCCACCGCCTGCACCTCCAGCGCCAAGGCCCTGGCCAGCGCACGGCGTCTGCTGGCCTCCGGGCAGTGTGATGCGGTGATCGCCGGTGGGGCCGACAGCCTGTGCCACATGACGGTGAAGGGCTTCATGAGTCTGGAGGCCGTCAGCCGCCAGCAAAGCCAGCCGCTGGGCGCCGCGCGCGACGGCATCAATCTGGGCGAGGCCGCGGTGCTGTTCGTGGTCACGCCGGAGCACGGTGGCGTGCAGCTGACCGGCGTCGGCGAATCCAGCGATGCCCATCACATCTCCGCGCCCTGCCCGGATGGCAGCGGTGCCGAGGCCGCGATGCGTGGCGCGCTCGCCAGCGCCGGCCGCGCCCCCGGCGAGATCGACTACATCAACCTGCACGGCACGGCCACGCCGCTCAATGACGCCATGGAAAGCCTCGCCATCAGCCGCCTGTTCGGTCCCGATGGCGACGAGGCCGCGAGCCGCCCACCCGCCGTCAGTTCCACCAAGGCCCTCACCGGCCATACGCTGGGGGCCTGCGGGGCGCTGGAAGCCGCCTTCTGCTGGCTGACGCTGGAACATGGTCGCCTGCCGCCGCACGCCACCCCGCGTGAGGCGCTGGACCCGTCATTGCCCGCGCTCAACATCGTCTATCGTGACCGCCCCGAGACCCCGCCGCTCAGAGTGATGAGCAATGCCTTCGCCTTCGGCGGAAACAACATCTCGCTGATACTGGAGCGTCACGCCACCGACCCGGAGTCCTCTGCATGCTGACCCCGACCGCTACCCCCGCCACGCCGCTACCCGACGGCACGTCTTCCCGTGACGAGGGCTATCCCGTCATGCCCTGCGCCATCGGCCCCTATGTGCCACACGAAGCAGGCATGTGCCTGCTGGATGAGGTGCTGGCCTGTGACGAGCACTCGCTGAGCGCGAGCGTGCGCCCCTCGCCCGAGGATCTGTTCGCGGAGCTGGACGGCGCTGGCCAGGCCGTGATTCCCGCCTGGGTCGGGCTCGAGTGGATGGCCCAGGCCATCGCCGCCTGGTCCGGCCTGCAGGCCGCGCGCACAGGCCAGTCACCCCGCGTCGGGTTTCTGCTCGGCAGCCGCCGCTATGAGAGCGAGCTGCCCACCTTCGCCTGCGGGCAACGCTGGCAGATAGACGTGCAGCTCGACTATCGCGCCGACAACGGTCTGGGCGCCTTCAAGGCCACCCTCAGCGACGAGCACGGCACGCAGGTCGCCCGTGCCGGCGTGAACGTCTTCGAGCCGCCCGCCCAGGCCGTGGCGTCTGCCGTGTCGGAGGAAGGAAGCCCTGAAGCAGGCCCACAGGGGCGCTCACCAGAACACTCACCCGGTCAGCAGGATGCTGCCGGTGCCGCACCGCAAGGTAACGTCTGATGTCCGTCACACCCCCCGCTACTCGAACTACCCCTGCTGACAACCAGGGTGCCGCCGCTGCCAATGAGACGCGCGAGTGGATTCTGGTCACCGGCTCCAGCCGTGGCATCGGCCGCGCCATCGCGCTGCGTCTGGCCCGCGAAGGCTACCACCTGGTGCTGCACTGCCGCTCGCGCCGTGATGCCGCCGAGGAGGTCGCACGTGAGATCAGCGCCCTGGGCGGTGAATCGCGCATCCTGAGCTTCGATGTCGCCGACCGCGAGGCCGCACGCAGCGCGCTGGAGGCCGATGTCGAGGCCCACGGCTGCTACTACGGCGTCATCTGCAATGCCGGCATCCACGCCGACAACGCCTTCCCGGCGCTCACCGATGAGGACTGGGACAGCGTGATCCGCACCAACCTCGATGGCTTCTACAACGTGGTCAAGCCGCTGGCGTTGCCGATGGTGCGTCGCCGCAAGCCGGGGCGCATCATCGTGATGTCCTCGGTGTCCGGCATGATGGGCAATCGCGGTCAGGTCAACTATTCCGCCGCCAAGGCGGGGCTGATCGGCGCGGTCAAGGCGCTGGCGGTGGAGCTGGCCAAGCGCCGCATCACCGTGAATGCCGTCGCGCCGGGGGTCATCGCCACCGAGATGACCGAAGGGGTCGAGATGGACGAGGCGCTGAAGATGATTCCCATGCGCCGCGCGGGCGAGGCCGAGGAAGTCGCCGCCACCGTGGCCTTCCTGTGCTCGAAGGATGCCGGCTACATCACCCGCCAGACCATCGCGGTGAACGGAGGGATGTTCTGATGACAGCTCCCTCTTCCCCATTGCGCGGCCATCGCGTCGTCGTCACCGGCATGCATGGCTTCTCGCCCATCGGCAATGACTGGCCGACCCTGCGCGCCAATCTGGCCGCGGGCCGCACCGGCATCCGCTATATCGAGGATTGGGACAAGTACGAGGGTCTCAACACGCGTCTCGGCGCGCCGGTCAGCGATTTCGAACTGCCCAAGCACTACAACCGCCGCGCGCTGCGCAGCATGGGGCGCGTGGCCCAGCTGGCGACCCGCTCCAGCGAGCTGGCGCTGGAAGCCGCGGGACTGAGTGACAGCCCGCTCAAGGAGAGCGGCCAGATGGGCATCGCCTACGGCGCGTCCGCCGGTGAGCCGGACGCGGTGGCGGACTTCGGCAACATGCTGATCAACCACTCCACCGATGGCCTCAACGCCAACTCCTACATCCGCATGATGGCGCATACCGCGCCGGTGAACATCGGCGTCTTTCTCGGCATCAAGGGGCGGATTCACACCACCTCCAGCGCCTGCACCTCCGGCAGCCAGGGCATCGGCTATGCCTATGAGGCGATTCGCTTTGGCCGCCAGATAGCGATGGTCGCCGGGGGCTGCGAGGAGCTGTCCGCCGCCGATGCCGCGGTGTTCGACACCCTGTTCGCCACCAGCACCTGCAATGACCGGCCGGACCGCTCGCCGCGGCCCTTCGACGCCGAGCGCGATGGGCTGGTGATCGGCGAAGGGGCCGGCACGCTGATCCTCGAGGAGCTGGACCACGCCCTGGCGCGTGGCGCGACCATCCACGCCGAGATTCTCGGCTTCGGCACCAACTCCGATGGCCGCCACGTCACTCAGCCGGACGCCGACATGATGGAGGCCGCGATGCGCATGGCCCTTGACGATGCCGGCCTCTCGGCCAGCGAGATCGGCTATGTCAGCGCGCATGGCACCGCCACCGAGCGCGGCGACATCGCCGAGAGTCACGCCACCCATGCCGTGTTCGGGGAACGCACGCCCATCAGTGCCTTCAAGAGCTACACCGGCCATACCCTGGGGGCCTGCGGTGCACTGGAAGCCTGGATCGCCATCGAGATGATGCGCGAAGGCTGGTTCCACGGCACCGCCAACCTCAAGGACATCGACCCGCGCTGCGCGGCGTTGGACTACCTGCGTGACGGCGGCCGCGAGATCGAGACGGATACGGTGATGAGCAACAACTTCGCCTTCGGCGGCATCAACACCTCGCTGATCCTGCGGCGCTGGCAGGGCTGACGACGCCCGCACGGCCCTCGGGGTCATCGGGCGCGTGACTGTCGCCACCAGACGACTTTGCAGCGGGTCACAACTGGCGCAAGATACGCGCCCGCTGCATGGTCTATGGTGTGATGGGCTCACGCCGTTGGCTGGATGAAGGCGATATTCCCTGGCGTCGAGCCAGTCAAACCCTGTCAGGAGAGGTGTCAGATGGCGTCATCCGTTGCTCAGTCGTTCGTTTCCTCGTCACACCCCATGGCCCACGCCAGCACGGCGCCGGTCGGCCGCCTGTCGCGGGGACGCGTGCTGGTGTCCGCCCTGGTGCTCGGCGCGGCTGGGCTGCTGGCCTCCGCGCCGGCACAGGCGCGGGACACGCAGCACTTCCTGCCCATCATGCCGGTGATGGCCAGCACCGCGGCCAGTCAGCGACTGGGCAAGGACGTGGCCTTCTTCTTCGGTGACAAGCAGCCCTACGAGCGCATCGAGAAGCGTGGCTGGGCACGGGTGAACCCGAAGACCAACGCGACCAACAAGAGCGATGCCGCGGCCTGCCGCTGGGTGTTCCTGTCGGCGCTGCGCGAGCTGCAGGAAAAGGCGCGGGAATACGGGGCCAATGCCGTCATCAACATCCGCAGCGACTATGACAACGTGCCCTACTCCAGCAGCGAGAAGTACGAGTGCCATGCGGGCAATGTCGTCGCGGGCGTCGCGTTGCGCGGGGATCTGGTGATCCTGCATCCGAAGAACTGATTCGCCATCATGACGGCCAGGGAAGGCAAGGATGTGAGTGAGACAGGCGAGCCGGTCGAAGGCAGCTCGGCGCGCGCGGCGGATACTCCTGCGGCGCGCCCGACCGATCACCCCGCCTACCGCTGCGTGGTGCTGGGGCATGCGGTATCGCATGGCTCCGCTTCACTGAGCACTGGTTCACTGAGCACAGGTTCGCTGAGCACTGGTTCGCTGAGCGCCGACTCGTCCAACGGCGAGCCGCTGATCTCGCATGATCCCCACGCCCTCGCCGCCGCCTTGGCGTCTGCGACTGACGGCGCTGTGCGCGACTTGCCGAATGACAGCTCTGACGCCACCTCTCGGCCAGCCCGCCTGTGGCTGGCCGAGGCGTGTGTGCTGCCTGCGTCTTGTGCTGATTCGGCTGCTCCCTCTGCCAGCTCCTCGACGGATGCCTCCAGCCGTCGCTCGATGCGCGATTTACAGGCGGCTGTGGATAACGCGGACACCCCCGTGTCATCTGCCAAGGCCCGCCGTCGCCAGCAACGTGAAGCCGAGTCCCACCTCGCCCGCGTGCTGCTCGGTGAACTCGCCGCCGCCCAGGGTATCCAGCTTGCGATGGCGGACTGGTCACCGCGTGGCCAGGCACCCCATCACCCTGCACTACCGGCAGGCTTCTACGTTTCCATCGCCCACCGCCACGGCCATGTCCTCGTCGGCCTCGCCACCGCCCCGCTCGGGCTGGACCTCGAATACCACAACCCCCGCCACGCCCACGACCTCGACGCCCGCATCGCCATGCTACCTACAGACGCACGCGAACGACTCGCCGAGGCATCACACCTCAGCGAGACAGAACGACTGGACGAGTTTTATCGGGAATGGGTGAGGTATGAAGGATACCTAAAATTCATTACTCTATTAAAAACCTCACAAATTAATATCAGAATTCACTTATGACATAAAATTGATTTGATTCTAAGAGAGGTTTCCTAAGATATTCATTATAAGATAAAAAACACATATCGAAGTTTATCCCCCAGAATAACTCAAGCTGCTGAAACTCTTTTCTCAGATATTCATACAATATCATATCGCTATCAGCTCTACTCACTACTAAAATATCCACATCATTATAAACATTATTTCTAAAAAAAGAACCAAAGCCGTATATACCATAAACACCATCTAATTCATTAACCAGCTCTCTCAGACTATTTATAATAGCCGCTTTATAACTATTAAAATTCATCTTTCCAGAGCATTCCAAGCAGTTCACTACTAGTACATACTTGTACATCTAAATCTTGGCAAAATCGCTGTGCGTCACTTGTACACTGTGACCAATTCCCACCTATATAGATAATATTTGTTTCAGAAAATTCAGCCAAAGCACTTTGTGCCTCTGTCAATCCTAATGTATACTTTCTCAAACACAGAATATTAAGTTCATCTAGTTGCCTTATACGACTTACAGTAAAAAATATATCTCGGCTTCTAGTAACCTTAGATATATTCCCATGTGTCGATAATGCTCTTCCTAGCCAGCTAATATGACTGAACGGTACGTTCCAATTATTACTCCCATTATCACACATCAGTAAACTCCTTAGAAAACTCTTCAGGAAATCTTTTATAGGAATCTAATCTTGAGTATTGGTTTTGCTCAAAAGAGCTAGCATGGTTTTTGAAAGCAGAAAACAATTGATATTGACGAGAATTCAAAAGCTCTTGATTGCTCTCAATTAGATTAATTATTTTCTTATTATTAGGTATGATTAAAGATATTTTTTTAAAATCCCAAAGTTCATGAATGTTTGAGCCAGGATCATTCATGGCTATTTCTGATTCAGGCCCACATGATTGCCAAGCTTCATGATTGTCGACAAGAAGTCTAGCCACTTTGGTCTTCAAATCATTAAAACTACTACAATCTTCAACTCCAAGCCGACTACTGACTAATTCTTCATGCTGAGTCTTCCACTCAAACAGCATCTCTACTGGAAATTCTCCCTCGGGTGATTTGTCAATATGTCTATGACAAGTAGGACATAATAGAATCAAATTATCATATTTATCGCTACCGCCTTGCGCATTACCTCTTGGCCCCTTAACGCTTTTAGCGACAACATGGGCCATTTCGCCAACGTTGTACCCAGAGCCTTCTGAAACTAGTGATGTAAGCTCCGCCTTACATCCTGGATTCGAGCAAATTCCAGCAGCCCTACCCCATAACATTTTAGAATCTGCATCACTTATTGCCAAATCATTACCCCCCAAAATAATTCACAGCAACAAAAATATAACAAAACCCGCCTAACAAGTAGACGGGCTTAGAAAAACCATACTGCGAGTTATTTAACGGCGGCGACCACGGTAATTTCACACAGCAGTTCCGGGCTGGCCATGGCGGCTTGGACGCAGGCGCGGGCGGGAGCGTGACCTTCCGGCACCCAGGTATCCCAGATGTCGTTGAAGGTCTTGAAGTCGTCCATTGTCTTGAGATAGACGGTGGCGGAGAGCAGATGCTCGCGGTCAGTGCCGACTTCTTCCAGCAACGCATCGACACGCGCGAGCATGCTGTTGGCTTGATCGGTGATATCGCTGAAGCGTTGTTCCGGCCCGGCGACCTGACCACACAGGTAGATGGTGTTGTTGTGGATGACGGCGCGGCTCATGCGTGCCTTGGTATCGTGACGTTGGATATCGCTCATGGAGAGTGTCCTTGTGCCGTTCTTCTTGGAGTGGTGAAAGACGCACCAGCGTAAGGGAAAGCCCCTCAGCGGCATGGCGCGCAATGAGGATAAGCGGCCATCAGCGTTCCAGATTCCGGCGAGCGGCGCAACGCGACCTGCGGGGTATTTTCCAGTCGTCGTGAGGGTTTCTGCCTTGCGTACCTGTAGCCACTGCCCAAGGGGCGGAAATAAAGACGCCGCGCCATCCCGACATGACACGGGAAGGCGCGGCGTTCTCATTGCCCGACAGGGCGTGTGCTGAACGTGCTAGCGCAGGATCAGCAGCGGCACCGTGGCATTGCGGATCATCTCGGTGGTGGTACTGCCGACCAGCAACTGACGGATGCGCGAGTGGCCGTAGGCGCCCATCACCAGCATGTCGATGGCGTGCTCCTTGGCGTATTCGCGCAGACAGGCTTCCACTTCACCGGCCTTGAGGCTGGCCTGCACGTTGAAGCCCGCTGACTGGAGGGTGTCACGCGCGGTCTCAAGCGGAGCCTGATGCTCCACCGAGTCCGCGCCGACCATCACCAGATGCAGCTCGGCGCCCTGCAGCAGGGGGCTGGCCGCCAGCACCTCGATGGCACGCTTGATGGTGGCGCTGCCATCGAAGGCGATCAACACGCGTGTCGGCGTCTGAAACTCGCCCGGCACTACCAGCACGGGACGATGCAGGCTGCGGATCACGCGCTCCAGATTGGAGCCGAGATGCTCACTGGCCTGCTCCGCCCCTTCCCCGCGCTTGCCGATCACCAGCAGGCGGATCTCGTCCTCAAGCTCCGCAAGGGTCTCGACCAGCTCGCCATTGCGCTGGCGTGGGCGCGGCTCCGCGATGCCCGCCCGCACGGCGCGCTCGTAGGCGGCCTCAAGCATCAGGCGGCCCTGCTCCTGGGCGATGCGCCCACGCTGCTCATCGAGGGTGGCGAGCTCCTCCAGCAGGTGCTCCCGGGCACCGAGACCGATGCTGCCGGAGAGATCGCCATTGGCGGGTTCGGCGCTTTCATTGCGGTCGATCACATGCAGGATGCTGAGAGGTGCCGACAGGCGCTGGCTGGCCCAGACGGCGGCGTCACACACGGGGGCGGCGAAGGCGGAGCCGTCAATGCAGGCGGTGACCTTGTCATGGCCTGTCGCGGCACTGGCAGAGGATTGGCTCATGGCGGGCTTCCTTGTGCTGACAACAAAAAGTACTGACAACGGAGATGGCGTGCCGACCGGGGCGACGCAGAAGGAGGACTGACATTCCCCCCGCGATGCCGGCGCGGCCTGTTTCGAGATTACCACTTTCCGACCCCATGAACGCAAACGGCGGGCAGCCCGTGAAGGACTGCCCGCCGTCTGACCTTGTCACGCGGCGCGATCAAGCGAAGTGCCTCGATCGCGCAGGGTCAATCGTGCATGATCAGTGACCCATCAGTTTCTCGACCGCGTCCGGCTTGTCATGCACCGCGAAGCGATCCACCAGCGTGGCACTGGCCTCGTTGAGGCCACGTACCTCGACCTCGGTCCCCTCACGACGGAACTTGACCACTACGGTATCCAGCGCGCCGATGGCGGTGATGTCCCAGAAGTGCGCACGGCTGACGTCGATCACGACACGCTCGACGGTTTCCTTGAGGTCGAAACCGGCCTGGAACTGCTCGCTGGAGGCGAAGAACACCTGACCGACCACGCGGTATTCGCGGGTACGGCCATCGGCATTCATGTCGCTGCCGATATGCAGCACCTGGCCGATCTTGTTGGCGAAGAACAGCGCCGAGAGCAGCACGCCGACCAGCACGCCGATCGCCAGGTTGTGGGTCGCGACCACCACGGCCACGGTCCCCAGCATGACGATGTTGGTAGACATCGGGTGGCTCTTGAGGTCACGGATCGACTGCCAGGAGAAGGTGCCGATGGAGACCATGATCATCACCGCGACCAGTGCGGCCATGGGAATCTGCGAGACCCACGGGCCGAGGAACACGACCAGGATCAGCAGCACGACACCGGCCACCATGGTGGAGAGGCGAGTACGACCGCCGGATTTCACGTTGATCATCGTCTGACCGATCATCGCGCAACCCGCCATGCCGCCGAGGAAGCCGGTGACGACGTTGGCCGCGCCCTGGCCCTTGCACTCACGGTTCTTGTCGGACGGCGTGTCGGTCAGATCATCGACCAGCGTGGCCGTCATCAGGGATTCCAGCAGGCCCACGACCGCCAGCGGCAGCGAGTACGGCAGGATGATCCACAGGGTGTCCAGATTGAAGGGGATGTCCGGAATCAGGAACACCGGCAGGCTGTCCGGCAGCTCACCCATGTCACCGACGGTACGGATATCCAGACCGACGGCCATCGCGAAGAGGGTCAGCACGATGATGCAGACCAGCGGCGACGGCAGCAGCTTGCCGATCTTCGGCACCAGCGGCAGCAGGTAGATGATGCCCAGGCCCGCGGCCGTCATGGCATAGACGTGCCAGGTGACGTTGGTCAGCTCCGGCAGCTGGGCCATGAAGATCAGGATCGCCAGTGCATTGACGAAGCCGGTGACCACCGAGCGCGAGACGAAGCGCATCAGGGAGCCGAGCTTGAAGTAGCCGAAGATGACCTGGATCACGCCGGTCATCACGGTGGCGGCCAGCAGGTACTCCAGGCCGTGGTCCTTGACCAGGTCGACCATCAGCAGTGCCATGGCACCGGTGGCGGCGGAAATCATGCCCGGACGGCCACCGGCGATGGCGGTCACCACGGCGATGGAGAAGGAGGCATACAGGCCGACCTTGGGGTCGACACCGGCAATGATGGAGAAGGCGATGGCTTCGGGGATCAGGGCCAATGCCACCACCAGGCCGGACAGGATGTCGGGCCGGAGGTTGGAAAGCCACTGCTGTTTGAGGCTGCTTGTCATCGAGTCGTCCGCAACAGGTTGGGGAAGGTGGTGTGCGTGCTGAATCCTGGCGCTGTCGAGTCAGTCTGGCGTCCGGTTGTGGCAATCTTCATCGCTGCCGTCAGGGGCAGTGCCGCTCGCGCCTGGCTTGCGTCGTGATGCCGCTGTCGTTTCCGGTCGCCCTGTTGCTTTCTTCGCGCCATGAGCTATTCGCTCCGGTCGCCGTGAGGCGTCCAGAGGGCTGTCATTTGACAGTGAATAAACTCGGGGATGGGCGGGATTGTATCAGCTGCGACCGGTGGACGCATCCGCAGAACGCGCGCTCGCCGTCACCGATTGACGGTGACGACGGTCGATCAGACTCTTGATGAGCATCGCGCCCAGCACCAGTGCACCGCCCGCCCAGCCACGCGGGGTGAGCGATTCTTCCAGCACCCACCACACCCACAGGATGCCGAACACGCTTTCCAGCAACATCAGCAGCGCCACTTCCGCGGAGGGCAGATAGATCGGGCCACGCTGGATCAGCGTGAAGCCCAGCGGCGAAAGCACCAGGCACAGCAGCACCAGCCAGCCGGCGCGCTGGGCGAAATCGGCACCGTGAGAGGGCCACAGCTGCGTCAGCACGTCACCGCCGCCCTGCGTCATGCTCCACAGGCACGCCAGCAGGCCGCACAGCGCGGTGACCAGCCCGGACAGTGTCAGCATCGGGCTCATGTCATGCCCCGGGCGCGTGCGACACAGCGTGAAGTTGCCGGCCAGCGACAGGCTGCAGCCCAGCGCCAGCAGGTTGCCGGTGAGCGTGCCGCTGCCGGCCTCATCGAGCACCAGCAGCGTGATGCCCGCCAGCGAGGCCAGAATCGCGCCCCACACATGCCGTGGCTGACGCTCGCCCAGCCACAGGCGCGACATCAGCGCCGCGAACAGCGGACTGGCGGCGAGGATGATCAGCACGTTGCCGGCGCGGGTGTATTGGTTGGCGAGCACGAAACCCAGGGTGGAGCCGGTGAACAGCAGCGCGCCCCATACGCCGGTACGCCCGCAGCCACGCATGCGCGCCAGGGCGCTGGCGATGCGTTGTGCGGGAGTGCCGCGCTGGAGGGCCAGCAGGAGCAGTGCAAAGCCGATGGCCGTCAGCAGACCGCGCCAGAACACCAGCGGGCCATCGGCGACATCGGCGAGTCGCAGCAGCAGCGCGTCCGGCGAGATCAACAGCACCCCGCAGGCCGTCATCGCCACGCCCCGCGCCTGCCGCGAGGCGTGGGAGGCGGCTTCTCGCCCGGCCAGCGGGTTCATGACGTCAGTCCGACAGGCGCGACAGGCGCCAGTCAACCACTGGCCAGCCGCGCGCCTCGGCCAGCTGGCGCAGCGGTGCGTCCGGTTGGGTGGCGTGGGGGAAATCGACCCGCTCCAGCAGGGGCAGGTCATTGTGGGAGTCGGAATAGCCCCACAGGGATTGCGGCGTGCGATGGATGCGCTCGGCACCCGCAAGCCAGTCATCGAGTGCCGCCAGCTTGCCTTCGCGGAAGGTAACGATACCGCTGGTGGCTCCGGTGAAGCAGCCCTGCTCATCAAAGGCCGGATGGGTGGCCAGCGCCCCATCGGCGGTCAGACGACTGGCGATGGGCCCGACCAGATGATGCATGGAGGCGGAGATGATCAGGGTGCGATGGCCGGCCTCACCGTGCTCCGCCAGCCGCGCGATGCCGCCTTCCAGCAGTCGCGGCATGACCATTTCTTCCACGAAATCATCGACTTCGCGACGCACCTCATCACGATGCCGCCCGACGAGCGGGCTGAGCAGATGGCCGGTGTGCTCGTGGATGTCCAGGGTGCCGGCATGGTATTGCACCTGATGGCGCTCGCCGATGGCCATGAAGGCATCGACATCCTTGATCCAGCCACAGGCGACCATCCAGCGCATCCACATGCCGGTGCAGTCGCCGTCGAGCAGCGTATCGTCGAGATCGAACACCGCCAGCGGGGCATCCAGCGCACAGTGGTGGCGCACATGGCCCTCCTCCGGCGGCGAGAGCGGCGGCAGCAGGGTCACGGCGTCACAGTCGGCGCAGAGATCCGCCAGCGGTGTGCGGCAGATCTCGACATCGGGCGCAGCGCTCAGGGCACGCGGCCGGGCGGCAGATGAGGACGAGGTACGAGTCACGACAGGCTCCGAGTGGCAAGGGGCGTCAACGGCTTCCTGCCGTCACCTGCGTGACCCTCGCATGCGGCGACGCTGCGGGCAAGTCCGCCGCACCATTCAGGCGCTCCAGCGCTGACGCGGCCAGTGCCGACGTTTTCCGTACCGACACTTCCCGTACTAACGCCGGACGAGCCGCGAGAGCGCCAGGCTGGCGATGGCCGTATCCTGCACGCCGGTACCGGTGAGATCCGCCACCGTGATGCAGGTATCAGGAGCCGACCCGCCTGAACGCAGATCACGCCCCTCGGCCAGCAGACGGCCCAGCTCATGCACGTCACGTGATCTGGCCTGCTCGGCCTCCAGCCCTTTCAGCTCGCCGTTGGTCTCGGACTGGGCGCGGGTATCACACACGAAATGATCGCACTCGAGGAGCACATCGGCTTCCAGCTCACGCTTCTCGGGACTGTCGGAGCCCATCGCGGTGACATGCACGCCCTCCGGCAGCATCGAGTAGTCCAGCAGCGGCGTTCGCGAGGGAGTGGCGGTGACGATGATATCGGCGTTCTGGCAGACCGCATGCAGGCTGTCATGACTGCGCACCGTCAGCCCCAGGCGCTCCTCCGTCTCCCGCGCGAAGGTCTCGGCACGCTGCTTGTCCCGCGCCCAGACATCGACACTCTCGATGTCGCGCACCAGCCGCAAGGCCTCCAGCTGCAGGCCGGCCTGCTCACCGGCCCCGATCAGCGCGACCCGCTTGCTGTCCGTGCGAGACAGGGCGTCGGCGGCCACGGCGCCGGCCAGCGCGGTTCTCACCGCCGTCAGATAGCCGCCATCATTGAGCAGCGCCTCGGCAAGGCCCGTCTCGGCGGAGAACACCACCATCAGGCCATTGAGACTCGGCAGGCCGCGGGCGGGATTGTTGAAGAAGCCGGGGCTGATCTTGATCGCGAAGTGCTTGAGCCCCTGGATGTGGGCCGTCTTGACGTCCACTTCGCCGTTGGCCTCCTCGATGGCCATCGACAGGATCGGCGGCTGCACCACCTTGCCCTGCCCCAACGCGATGAAGGCATCACGAATGGCCTTGAGTGCCGTGGTATCCAGCCCCACGACCTCGGCGATCTGTTCGCGTGAATAACTTTGCATGCTGTCCTGAGTCGGTTCCGTCATGCGTCCTCCTCCGGGGGTTCGGGTGTCATCGAGCGCTCTGTTGTCTTCAGGCGTTCTGGTGCTTCAGGCGTTCTGGTGTCTTCAGGCGTTCTGGCCTTGCCCCTGAGCGTCTGCCAACAGCGCTCTGGCCTGATCGAGCGTTTCCAGGCTGACGCCGTTGCCGCTGATGATCAGCGCGACGCGCTGGCCACGGATCGACTCGGCCAGCGCGGGGTCGGTCTCGCCTCGCCGCGAGGCCTCGAGTGCGGCAAGCCCGACCACCGCAGCGCCCTCCACCAGAAGCTTCTCTTCCTCCAGCAGCATCAGCATGGCGCGGGCGATGGCGCGCTCGCTGACCTGATGGTGGTGATCCATCACGCGATGCACCAGCGGCAGCGTGGTGTGGTTGTCCAGGCCAATGCCGCCGCCCAGTGAATCGGCGAGGCTTGCGACCTCCTCCACCTCCACCGGGGCGCCCGCCTGCAGGCTGTGCCACATGGCGGCGCCCTCGGTGAGGCTGACGCCATGCACCTGGGCCTCGGGGCGAATCGCCTTGAGCGCCGCCCCGATACCCCCGAGCAGTCCACCGCCGGAGAGCCCGATCAGCACGTGGTCGAGCTTTGGGCAATCCTCCAGCAGCTCCAGCCCGATGGTGCCCTGACCGGCCGCGATCAGCGGGTCATCGAAGGGGGGCACCGCCAGCATGCCCTCCTCCTCGACCAGCCGATGGACTTCCTGGAAGGCCTCGTCCTGACTGCGGCCGACACGGCGTACCTCGACGCTGCCGCCGGAGGCGCCGCCCAGTTCGCCCAGCGCCTCGATGGCCCGTACCTTGTTGGCGGGTACCTGCTCGGAGAGACAGATGATGGCCTTCAAGCCACGGCGCATCGCGGCATAGGCCAGCGCCCGACCGTGATTGCCGGTGGAGGCAGTGGTCACGCCGCGCGCCAGGCGCGTCACGGCATCCCCCGACGACTGCTCGGCCACGGCCGCCAGCAGGTTGCTGGCACCACGCAGCTTGAAGGCGCCGGTGGGCTGACGGGTTTCCAGCTTGAGCAGGATCTCGGCATCGAAGCGTCGCGACAGCGCCGGGGATGGCACCAGCGCCGTACGCTCGACACCCGTGTCAGTCGATGAATGAAACAGCCGCTGGCGCGCGGCATGGATATCAGCCAGCGCCAGCGGCGTTTCCCGTGGATGCTTGAGCGGGGGTAGGGTCAATACCATGGCCTACTTGTCACCAGAGGCCAGATCACCGTTGTCGAGAAGCTCCTGATGCACCTTGTCCACGGCGCGACGCGCGCGGGCGATGATGTCATCGATCTCCTCGGGCGTGATCACCAGCGGCGGTGCGAAGCCGAGGATGTCGCCCTGGGGCATGCCACGGGCGATCAGCCCTTCCTCGAGTGCCGCCGCCGAGATGCGCGGGCCGACCTTGAGTGCGGAATCGAACGCCTTGCGCTCTGACGGCTGCGGTGAGAACTCCAGCGCCGCCAGCAGGCCGATACCACGCACGTCGCCGACGATGGGGTGATCGGCGAAGGCTGCCTTCATGGCCTTCTGCAGATAGGCGCCGGTATCACGGGCGTTGTCCACCAGCCCCTCACGACGGATGATCTCCAGGTTGGCGACACCGGCGGCGGCACCCAGCGCGTGGCCGGAGTAGGTCCAGCCGTGGCCGATGGGGCCGAATTCCCCGGTGCCCTGCTCCAGCACCTTCCACACGCGGTCGCCGACGATGACCCCGGACAGCGGCTGATAGGCGCTGGTCAGGCCCTTGGCGATGGTGACCAGGTCCGGCTTGATGCCGAAGTGCTGATAGCCGAACTGGCTGCCGATGCGCCCGAAGCCGCACACCACCTCGTCACAGATCAACAGGATGTCGTGACGCTTGAGCACGGCCTGGATGGCCTCCCAGTAGCCCTCCGGCGGCGGCACGATGCCACCGGTGCCCAGCACCGGTTCGCCGATGAAGGCGCCGACGGTCTCCGGCCCTTCGGCCTGGATCATCGCCTCGAGCTTGTCGGCACACCAGGCGGAGAATTCACGCTCGCTCATCTCGGCGCATTCCGCGGGGCGACGGTAGTAGTCCGGCGCTTCGGTATGCAGGATGCCGGCGATCGGCAGATCGAAGTGATCATGGAAGGCCGCCAGGCCGGTCAGAGAGCCTGAGGCGATGCCGGAGCCGTGATAGCCGCGCCAGCGCGAGATGACCTTCTTCTTCTCCGGCTTGCCGATCACGTTGTGGTAGTAACGCACCAGCTTGAGCTGGGTCTCGTTGGCATCACTGCCGGACATGCCGTAATACACCTTGGACATGTCAGGCCCGGCCAGTTCGAGAATCTTCTCGGACAGCGCGATCTGCGGCTCGTTCGAGTGGCCGACATAGGTGTGGTAATAGCTGAGCTTGAGGGCCTGCTCGTGAATGGCATCGGCGACTTCCGTGCGCCCGTAACCGATGTTGACGCAGTAGAGGCCGGCGAAGCCGTCGATCAGCTCACGCCCGTCGCGCTCACGGATGCGGATGCCTTCGCCGCCGGTGATCACGCGGCCCGGCAGATCGCCCTGGGCGAAATCACGCAGGTGGGTGGAGGCATGGAAGGTGACCTTGCGGTCACGGCGAATCAGCTCGTCGGTGCTGATGCTGTCATCGAAGCCGACAGACTGGCGTTGGGTGTTATCGGTGCTCATGTGACTCTCCGAATGGTCCACAAGGGGCGATCGCGCCGTGGCCCTGACCGCCCGTGACAATGAATGATGTCCGTCTCAACTCCCGGAGGCGCTTTCCATCCCACCCAGGCAGTAGTACTTGATATCCAGATATTCCTCCAGCCCCTGGCGACCCCCTTCGCGCCCGAGACCGGATTGCTTGACGCCGCCGAAGGGAATCGGCGCACCGGTCATCTTCACCGAGTTGACCGAGACCATGCCGAAGCGCAGGCCGCGCATCAGCTGCCAGACGCGGCGAATGTCGTGGGTGTAGACATAGGCGGCCAGGCCGTATTCGGTGTCGTTGGCCATCGCGATCACCTCTTCCTCATCGTGCCAGGCCGTCACGCCGGCCACCGGCGAGAAGGTCTCCTCGCGCCAGGCGCGCATGTTCGGCGTGACATCCGCCAGCAGCACCGGCATGAAGAAGTTGGGGCCGGGGGCCATGCTCTGATCGCCGTGGATCAGCCGCGCGCCCTGCTCGACGGCGTCATCGACGATGGTCTGCGCCTTGGCCACGGCGTCACGGTGGATCAGCGGCCCCATGTCGATACCCGAGACCAGCCCATTGCCGACCTTGAGCTGCTTCATGAGGCGCACGAAGTGGCTCAGGAAATCCTCATACAGGCTGTCGTGCACCAGGATGCGATTGGCGGCGAGACAGTCCTGACCGGAGGTCTGGAACTTGGCATCGACGGCGGCACGCGCCGCCTCCTCGGGGTCCATGTCCGGCCCGACGATGAAGGGCGCATTGCCGCCCAGCTCCAGCGAGACGCGCTTGACGCTGTCGGCGCACTGGGAAAGCAGCAGACGCCCCACCCGGGTGGAACCGGTGAACGAGAGCCCGGCGACACGCGGGTCATCACACAGCTGCTTCGAGACTTCCGCGGCCTCGCCGGTGATGACACTGAAGACACCGGCGGGAATCCCGGCGCGCTCGGCAAGCTCCGCCAGCGCCAGCGCCGAGAACGGGGTCTCGCCGGCGGGCTTGACCAGCACCGTACAGCCGGCCGCCAGCGCGGCGGCGGCCTTGCGGGTGATCATCGCCAGCGGGAAGTTCCACGGCGTGATCAGCGCGGCCACGCCGATGGGTTCACGCACGGTACCCAACGCGGCATTCGGGATATGACTGGGGATGGTCTCGCCGAAGGCACGGCTGCCCTCCTCGGCGAACCAGTGAACGAAGCTTGCGCCGTATTCCACCTCGCCACGGGCATCGTCCAGTGACTTGCCCTGCTCACGGGTCATCAGCATGGCGAGATCCTGCTTGTGGGCGCGGATGAGGTCATACCAGGCATCCAGCAGCTCGCCGCGCTGGTCCGCCCGCAGCTTGCGCCATTCCCGCTGGGCCTCATCGGCCGCGGCAATGGCAGCATCGATCTGCGTGGACTCGAGCCACGGCACCTGACCGAGACGCTCGCCGGTGGCGGGGTCGAAGACCGCTTCCTCACGGCCTGCCTCACCATGCACCCAGCAGCCGTTCACGTAGGCAAGCTGACGAAACAGTCGCGGGTCTTCCAGTGCCATGCCATCGCTGGCGCTGGCCCACTGACGGGTAAGGGTCTGGACACTCATGGCGCTCTCCCCGGCCGAAGGGCCGTCATCTGGACACTCAGACGATCTGCCCCTTGTGGATATCGGCAAGGATGCACATCACTGAGCACTGCATGGGCAGTGTCCTTCGCGCAGCCCGAGGCCTGCGAAGGACGCGTTTCAGTGACTTCAGTGTGGGGGATGTGACGGGAGGAGACTTTCGGGAATGCCCGCCAGAGGCTTGGCGTTCTTTCTGTTGTGGCGGGCGAAATGATGGTTTTTTTCTGTCAGACGGGGGCGCGCTCCGGCGCAGTGCTCTGGAGCGCGACCTCACCTTCACGAGACGACAGGGCCTTCATGTACAGGGGATCAGGCGGTCACGACCTCACTTTCGGTCAGCTCGGCGTAGAGTTCCGGATAGGCTTCCTGCAGACGCTCAAGCTCTGCACGGGCATGCGGGATGGCGTCGGTCAGCTGCTGCCATTCCTCATCACTGAGATTGTCCCGCATCAGCGGAAACAGCTCGGTACGCTCGGCACGCAAGTAGTCACGATGCGCTTCGACATAGTCGCGCAGATCATGGATGAACTGATCCATCGGTATGATCTGATCCATCAGGATGCTGTCGAGATTGTCGGACAGCTTGGAGAGACGGCCGTGCAGAGTGTGATACTGCTGGATGAGCCGCTGACACAGGGGTGAGGCATCCTCGGAGCGCTCGCACAACATCTGCGTGCATTGACGCTCCAGCGGAATGATGAAGCCCTGCATGTAATCGAGAATGTAATCCACCACTTCCCGCATCATGCGAAAGTCCGGGCGTTCGCCACTGACCAGTGTCCTGTGGCGATGCGAGAGCACGTGCAATAGACGCGCCATGTTGGCGTGGTCCTGGCGCAGCTGAGTCACATTGGGCATGACTTCCTCCTCCTGACGGAACAGGTGGCCGATGCTGGCAGACAGCGCTGCCGCCTCGGGCATTGCTACCGAATGTAGCAATGTCGTCATCCTGAAGTGTAGGACACATCCCATGAGCGCCCGTTAGACGTTGGGCGGGATTGCCTGAATGCGCGAGGCATGCTGTCAGGAAAACATGACAGTCCGTGAAGAAGTCACGGATGGCCTGATGCCGTTGGCAGGCCGCGCCAGCCCTGCTGATTTGTACAGGCTTGCGTGATCGGCCATGATGAGCGCATTCCCCGCCCACGCCTGCCGGAGCCTGACTCGCCGATGGATCTCTTTGCCGATACCGCCTCGAATTCCCATGCGCCATTGGCCTACCGCATGCGACCGCGCTCGCTGGAAGATTACATCGGCCAGGCGGCGCTGGTCGGGCCTGACATGCCGCTGCGCCAGATGGTGGAATCCGGCGTGGTGCGCTCGATGATCCTGTGGGGGCCGCCGGGCGTCGGCAAGACGACGCTGGCCGAGATACTGGCCCACGGCTGTGATGCACACCTTGAACAGCTGTCGGCGGTGATGGCGGGCGTGAAGGACATCCGCGAGGTGGTGGAGCGAGCGCGCCACCATCAGGCCAGCGAGCGCCAGACGGTGATGTTTCTCGATGAGATCCACCGCCTCAACAAGAGTCAGCAGGACGCCCTGCTGCCGCATGTGGAGTCGGGTCTGCTGACGCTGATCGGCGCGACCACCGAGAACCCGTCCTTCGAGGTCAACTCGGCACTGCTGTCGCGGGCGCGGGTCTATGTGCTCAAGGCACTGGACGAGGAGGATCTGATCGAGGTGCTGACCCGTGCCTTGCGCGATGAGGTCAATGGCCTCGGTACGCGTCAGATCGACGCCAGCCGCGAGACGCTGACCCGGATTGCGCGAGCAGCCTCGGGAGATGCGCGTCGTGCCCTGGGCCTTCTGGAAACCGCCTGCGACTTCGTGCGCCGTGAGCCAGATGCTCAGGGGGGAACGCGCGAGATACTCGAGGACAGCTCGCTGGAGGCCGTGCTGGGCCATCAGGCCTCAAGCTTCGACAAGCAGGGCGATGACTATTACGACCTGCTGTCGGCGATCCACAAGTCGGTACGCTCCTCGCGCCCCGACGCGGCGCTTCTGTACATGGCACGCTTCATGGATGGCGGCGGGGATCCGCTGGATGTGGTGCGTCGGCTGGCGGCGATTGCCTCCGAGGATGTGGGCAACGCCGACCCGCGCGCCCTGCCGCTGACCATCGCGGCCTGGGACGCCTATCTGCGCCTGGGCGACTACGAGGGCCAGCGTGCCATCGCGCATGCGGCGATCCACCTGGCCATCGCCCCCAAGAGCAACGCCATCGACACGGCGTGGAAGGAGGCCAGAGCCTTCGTGCGCCAGCAGCCGCATTTCGGGGTGCCGGTCTATCTGCGCAATGCGCCGACGACCCTGATGAAGGAGCTGGGCATGGGCGAAGGCTATCGCTATGCCCACAACGAGCCCAACGGCTATCCCGCCGGCACGGCGCACAACGCCTGGCCCGAGGAACTGCCGGTACAGCAGTTCTACCGCCCGACCCAGTATGGCGGCGAGAAGCGCTTTGCCGAGATAGAGCGCTGGCGCCGCGAGCTGGATGACCACGCCGACCGGCACACGCCTGACGCCCAGTCGTGAGCGCCAGAAACGACAACGCCCGGGCCAGATGGCCCGGGCGTTGTCGTCTGATCATCATGTCACTGCTCGCGGATCACTGCTCGCGAATGACATCCGCACCTTCAGGAATCTGGAACACGAAGCGACTGGCCTCCAGACTCGGGTTGTACTGGACATCATGGAAATCGATGGCCGTGCGCTGGCCGGTGGAATCGGCCATCTGCAGCATATCGAGCTGCTCGCCGTCGAAGGTCAGCTTGAGGCTTTCAAACAGGGTGTCGGCCTGCTTGGGCGTCAGCGTGAAGGTCTCGCGGGCCCCCTGCTGCTGGCGCTCGACATCGTAGTTGGCGGTCAATTCGCTGGAACGCCCGGACAGCAGCAGTGCCGGCGTGTGCGTCACGCGCTCATCCAGCGGCTGCACGGTGACCTGCTCCAGATCCGGGTCATGCAGATAGACTTCCTTGCCGTCGGAGACCACCTCCTGGCGGTATGGCGCGTCGACGCTCCAGCGGAACTTGCCCGGACGTGACAGCCACATCTTGCCGTGGGCTTCCTGCAGACGCTGGCCCGAGGCATCGAGAATCTGCTGATCGAAGTCGGCGGTATAGGTCTTGAGGGGCTCCAGCAGGCGAGAAAGACGCTCTCCGGCGGCGTCATCGGCGTGGGCCGGCAGGCTGGCCATGCCCAGCATCAAGGCGGCGCCCAGCCCCTTGGCCAGACGGGTGGTCAATGAGGAAACGAAAGAACGTGACGGTGTATTCATGACACTCCTTGCAATGAGACGGACATGGCTGCGGCCTGAGGCCTGAGGCCTCGACGCGCGATATCCACCTCATGTCAGCGATTCGGGTTGTGGCCTGCCAGTCTCGCCGCGAGTCTGACAGGTGATCTGACGTCTTTGACACGAAGGGGAGCCAAAAGCTCCCCTTCGTGTCTTTCATGTTTCAACTCAAACGCTTGGCTGCCCTAGCCGCTATGGTTGGGGGCGAGCACTTCCCGCGAGCCGTTGGTGCCCATCGCGGAGACGACACCGGCCATTTCCATGGCCTCGACCAGCCGCGCGGCGCGGTTGTAGCCGATCTTGAAGCGCCGCTGCACGGCGGAGATGGAAGCACGACGCGACTCGACCACATAGGCGACCGCTTCATCGTAGAGCGCATCCTGCTCGGCATCGCCGTCCTCGCCTTCGGCCTCAAGCCCGGCCAGCGCATCCGCCTGCACGCCGCCGGTGAGGATCTCCTCGATATACTCCGGCGTGCCGCGACGCTTCCAGTCATCCACCACGCGGTGCACCTCGTCATCATCGACGAAGGCGCCGTGGACACGCGTCGGCATGCCGGCACCGGCCGGCAGATAGAGCATGTCACCATGGCCCAGCAGATCTTCCGCACCGCCCTGGTCGAGAATGGTGCGCGAGTCGATCTTGGAAGAGACCTGGAAGGCCATGCGCGTCGGGATGTTGGCCTTGATCAAGCCGGTCACCACGTCCACTGATGGGCGCTGAGTGGCCAGAATCAGGTGAATCCCCGCGGCACGCGCCTTCTGGGCCAGACGTGCGATCAGCTCCTCGACCTTCTTGCCGACGATCATGAACATGTCGGCAAACTCGTCGATCACCACCACGATGTAGGGCAGCTTGGCGAGCACCGGCGGATGCTGGTGCATCTCCCAGGGCTGTGGCTCCCACAGCGGGTCAGCGATCTGGGCGCCATGCGCCTCGGCTTCATCGATCTTGGCATTGAAGCCGGCGAGGTTACGCACCCCCATGGCGGCCATCAGCTTGTAGCGACGCTCCATCTCGGCGACACACCAGCGCAGGGCATTGGCGGCCTCCTTCATGTCCGTCACCACCGGTGCCAGCAGGTGCGGGATGCCGTCATAGACCGACAGCTCCAGCATCTTGGGGTCGACCATGATCATGCGCACTTCATCTGGCGTGGCCTTGAGCAGCATCGAGATCAGCATCGAGTTGATGCCGACCGACTTGCCCGAACCGGTGGTACCGGCCACCAGCAGGTGAGGCATCTTGCCCAGATTGGCCACCACCGGTGCGCCCCCGATGTCCTGACCCAGCGCCAGCGTGACCGGCGAATCCGCCAGCTGATAGGCATCCGAGTCGAAGACTTCGCGCAGGCGGATCATGGCGCGGTTGGGGTTGGGAATCTCGATGCCGACCGTGGGACGCCCCGGAATCACCTCGACCACCCGCACGCTCTTGACCAGCAGTGAACGCGCCAGGTCGGTCGACAGGTTGGAGATCTTGGAGGCCTTGACCCCCGGCGCCGGCTGGATCTCGAAGCGCGTGATGACCGGCCCCGGCCACACATCCGCCACCTCGGCCTTCACTCCGTACTCGCGCAGACGCACCACCAGCAGCTCGGCCATCTGGTCGAGTTCTTCTTCGCTGTAGTTGGGCTTCTGCTCATCCGGGGGCGTCAGCAGGCTGAGCTGTGGCAGATCGCCCTCCGGCGCCTCTTCGTGATCCGAGCCCTCGTGACGCTGACTCTGCAGGTGCTCCACGGTCCAGAGTGTCGGCCCGGAGGGATCCCGTACCGCTTCCTGCGCATCTTCCGCCGTCGCCAGTCGCCCGGCACCCGGCACCATGCCGGACTCATCGCCGTCATAGGCCCAGCTCGGACGCTCAGGCGTCGCGTTGGCGGGGGCCTGCTGCGGCTCGATCTCGTCTTCCGGTACCTGCGGCTCTGCCGGCTGCAACGGGGCGGCCGACTCACGAGCGGCCAGCTCTCGAGAAGCTGGCTCTCGGGAAGCCTGCTCAGGCTCTGGCGCACGTGGCGCCGGCTCCGTCGGTTCCGCCGGTGTCGGTGCCGGAGCCGAAGTTGACGTCGGGACGCCACCAGCACCGCTCGCACCAGCCGTTGCCGGACCCGATGCGGTGGGCGTGGCATCGGTGGATTTGCCGGTGGGAGCCTCGAAGGCATCATCCCAGGAGACGACGGCCTTGCGCGAGGCCGCTGCTGCCACACCGGCAGCCATCACGCCGGCACCGACCGCAGCGCCTGCCAGAGAGGACTCTCTCGGTAGCGGTGCATCCTCTTCATCACGCGGCTCAGGCGGCTGAAGCGCCGGATTGGCTGCCTTGTGAGCGCGTTCGGCTTCCTGCGCGGCGGCCTGACGGGAGGTCTCGGCCTCATGCTGGGCCTGACGTGCCGCTTCTGCTTGACGCGCTGCCTCGGCCTCACGTGCCGCTTCTGCTTCGCGGGCCGCCTCAGTCTCGCGTGCCGCTTCTGCTTCGCGGGCCGCCTCAGTCTCACGGTCTGCCTGGCTCTGCGACGCCTTGTCAGCTTCGCGGGAGGTCGACTCTGCCTGGCGAGTGTCCTGACGCGCTGCAGGTGCGAAGGCAGACGCAGCGTCCCACTCCTTCGCTGGCCGGGAATCTGTCACCGGTGGGGTTTCGCTCACCGAGCTATCGACTGGCGGCGTGCTGCCGGACGTCGACGCCTCGGCGTCACGGGACGCCGAGGCGTGACGCTGACGCTCGGCTTCGATGGCAGAGGCATCCGGCAGGCGCGAGCGGGTCACATCGGCGCGTGAGTCTGCGGCGCTCTCGAGCGAGGCTGCCGTTCTGGGGGCCGCGGCAGCCTGGGACGCCACGGCCGCCTGCACGGCGCTGGCAAGCTCGACGCCCTCGATGTTGACCGTGGCACTCTGCACCGTCATGCGTTCGGTGTAGGCAGCCCCCGGTACCTTGGCGGAAGGCGTGGTCTCGGCTGTCTGCCAGGGGATATCCGTGCTGCGATCATTGGCGAAATCGTCGTCACCGCCAAGCGAGGGTTCCACCCGACGCTTGCCACGTGGCTCAGCCGCCAGAGTGTCGTCGGCCTGCGCTGCGCCAAGCAGTATCTCGTCACTGTCCTCTTCCCACTCGACACGCTCGTCTCGACGGCGCGGCAACAGACGCTGCCACCAGCTCAGTCGCTCATCATCACGCTCCGGCTCGTTGTCGGCATCGTTCTCGTCGTGAGTCAGCGCTTCCTCGGCATAGGTCGCCTCGTCATCGTATTCATCATCACGACGACTATTGAGTCGCTCCTTCAGCCAGACGCCAAGGCGCATGCAGCCATTGCCCAGCTCGTCCATGACCGTCAGCCACGACATGCCGGTAAACAGCGTGAAACCACACAGGAAGCTGGCAAGCGACGCCAGCACGGTGCCGCCCATGCCGATCAAGGGCGTGAGCGCTCCTGCGATGCCCTTGCCGAGGATACCGCCGGCACCGTTGGTCAGCTGGCTGTCAGGGCTGTAGAACTGGATATCGCCGATCACGCAAGTCGCCATGATCAACAGGAAGAGCCCGCCGGCACGCACCGCGATGGTGGTCGGGTCCCACACCAGCTCGGTGCTGGGTTGACGCATCAGACGCCAGGCACCGAAACCGAGCATGGCAGGCCACCACAGGGCGCTGCCACCGAACAGGGAATACAGGACGTCGGACAACCAGGCACCGATGCTACCCATCCAGTTGCTCGTCGTCGACTCAGGTCCGCTGTAGGACCAGCCGGGGTCCGTCGGCGCGTAGCTGAACAACGCCAGCAGCATGAAGACGCACAGGCTGAGCATGAGGATGACCACGCCTTCACGGCTGACACCCTGCAAGGTGGTCGTCAGTCGTGATGGCGGGCGCGCCTGGGCTTCCGCGCGTCGTTCGGCACGGATGGCCTTGCGCTCCTCGCGTTCAGCCTGGCGCTCCTCACGACGCAGGGCCGCCGCGCTCATCTCGCGCGGTTCATTCCTGCTCGTGTCCTTCTTCGCGGGCTTGCCCGAGACTCTGGGCGTCTTGCGGGGCGCGGGCTTGCTGGCCGCTGAAGCGCCCCGCAGACGAGCGAAGAAGCCTGGCGCATCCGCCTTCTGGCGGGCACGCTTTCTCGGTGTTGCTGCCGCGCGGCGGCTGCGGGTCTCCGGCTTCGCCTGATCCCGACTTGTCTTTCTGGCACTCTTGGCAGTCAAGTCGCCATCCCCCTTGCACCTTGTGGGCGATTTTCCATGTACCTTCAGCCGGTTATCATAACCATCCGATGGCAGTGACGTCACAATTGCCGATTCACGTCTGCCCATGACATCCAGGTGTCACGAGCGCATTGCACTGAGCTGTTCACGATCCAACAAGAGACTGCCCATGCTGCCCTGGCTTCCTCCTGCCCCCGTACGCTTCCCGCATGCCAGCGAAGCGCTGAGCGACCCCGATGGCCTGCTGTGCGCGGGCGGCGACCTCAGCCCCGAGTGGTTGCTGGCGGCCTACCCTCGCGGGATCTTTCCCTGGTTCAGCCCGGGTGACCCGATACTGTGGTGGTCGCCAGACCCGCGCATGGTGCTGAGACCCGAGGAGGTGCGCGTACGTCGCAGTCTGGCCAAACGCCTGCGCAATGGCGGGTTCCACTTCAGCATCGACCGCGACTTTACCGGCGTCATCGATGCCTGTGCCAGCATTTCCCGTGAGGGGCAGGCCGGCACATGGATATTGCCAGAAATGCAGCAGGCCTACATCGCTCTGCATGCCATGGGTCACGCCCACAGCGTCGAGGTCTGGCAGGGTGACAGCCTGGTAGGCGGCCTGTATGGCGTGGCCTGTGGCCGGGTCTTCTTCGGTGAGTCCATGTTCTCTCGCACCACGGATGCCTCGAAGATGGCACTGGTCGTGTTGTGCCGTGAACTTGAAGCACGCGGCTTTCCGCTGATCGATTGCCAGATGCACACCCCGCACCTGGAGAGCCTTGGGGCTTGCAGCATCGCTCGCAGCGAATTCATCAGCTATCTTGACCAGTATGCCACTGGCGAAGGGCATGAGGGCAAGTGGTCACTGACAACCGAGCCCTTGAAACACGGCAATCAAGACCTGTGAGCCATATCGCAAGGTGAAGGTCATCAGGTCCTTGGAACGATACCGCCATCCTGGCGCAGGTCATCACCGACGATGGGCTGCCGGCGTCCACACTGATGCAGTGAGGGAGATGAAGCGAAGGTGAGCAGCAATACCCCCAAACAACCGCAACGCGATCTGCGCTTCTTCCTGACCGTGCCCCATGCCTGCAGCTACCTGGAAGGACGCCAGGCGACCACGCTGTTCCTCGACCCACAGGAAGCGCCCAACTCCGGCGTCTATGATGCTCTGGCTCTGCTCGGCTTTCGTCGCAGCGGCTCACACCTCTATCGACCGCACTGCGGCGATTGCCGCGCCTGCATCTCGGTACGAGTCCCCATCGCCGACTTCACGCCCAACCGTACCCAGAAGAAATTGCTCAAGCGCAATGCCGATCTCACCATCGAGGAAGGCCCGGCACTGTTCGATCCCGAACACTATCGTCTGTATGCGCACTATATCCGTAGCCGTCACGCCGATGGCGACATGTTCCCGCCAAGCCACGAGCAATACCGTACCTTTCTGACGTCACGCGATGAATATGCACGCCTGATCAGCTTCCGGCTCGATGGCAGGCTGGTGGCGGTCGCGGCCATGGATCGCATGAGCCATGGGCTGTCCGCCATCTACACCTTCTACGACCCCGATGAAGCCTTCCAGTCGCGCTCCCTCGGCACCTACGCCGTACTGTGGCAGATAGAGCAGGCGCGCCGGGAGGCTCTGGCGCATCTTTATCTGGGCTACTGGATACGGGATTGCCGCAAGATGAACTACAAGCAGCATTTCCAACCGTTGGAATACCTGGATGGCAGCCATTGGCGTCGTCGGATCCCCTTCAGCTTCCATGATACTCACCTCCCCCTGAGCCTCATCAAGACTGGTGACAGCCTGCAGCGCGACGCCTAGGGCCCGCCTTCGCCTTCCCGCTCCTGAAAGGATGGGGAACCTCATGGCAGTGCCGCTGCCCAACCTCGGTGCAGCGGGTTCTCGAGAGGGGATTCGAAAGGGAAGCTCGAGAGTGGACAGGGGCAGCCCCTGCCACCAGCGGAACCTGTCGGTGGCACTGGATACGATTTTATCGCTCCTGCGGCCTGCCCACGAGCGCTCAAGGAGCGTACAATCTCGCTTCGACTTTGCCTTGCTGCCGCCCTTGCGGCACAATATCGCGTATCGAAGTCCCGAATCCGGCACTTTTCTGTGCGCGGATGGCTCGGAACCCACCGCATTACTCCCTGTATCAGATGAGGATCAGCCTATATGGCGCGTGAAGATCATATTGAAATGGAAGGCGTCATCGTCGACACCCTTCCGAACACCACTTTCCGTGTAGAACTGGAAAACGGCCACATCGTGACCGCACACATCTCCGGCAAGATGCGCAAGAACTACATCCGCATCCTGACCGGTGACAAGGTCAAGGTTGAGCTGACTCCCTACGACCTGTCCAAGGGCCGTATCGTCTACCGTTCGCGCTGAGCACGGTCTGACTGCCTTGCCGGTCACTCGACATCGAGCATCAGGCTGCGGGGGCATGGCAAATCAAGATCTGCCCTCACCCCACTTGCCAATGCTCCCTGTGACACCGGCTGGCTGAACCGGCCGTCCTGGCATTTCAGACATGGAAGCCTTTCCTGCCTGATCCCCCCGCTCGGACCCGGAACAGCGCACCACCAGCCCTTCGTGACACGACTCCTCGTGACATTGAAGGCGCGTCTCGATGGTGCGCGCCAGAGTATTCCGATGATGCCGCTTTGCCCCGTGGATGCGTCCTGTCCCGAACGCCCGCCTGGCCTTCGCTCCCATCCCATGAGGACAAGCGGCTCATCCATGCCCCCGCCCCTGCCATGACACGCTGCCCTTGCGGCAGAGGCCTTGGCGTGGGCGCCTTTCACCTTTCCCCTTCTGCGTAATCCGTCCTCACCCCCTCTTCTTCCTTGCTGACTGGCACCTTGCTGGCTGGCTGCAGATACTCCTTGTTCACGCACCTGGCTCACGCTCCCTTGCCCTCTTGCTTCTCTTGCCTCTGTCTTGGCTGCACCATCGGCCGTCCTTTCCGCCATGGACCCTGCTGTCGGCATTTGACCCTCGGCGGAGCGGAATCACTGCGCAAATGCGCTCTTGCGGGCAAAAGAAAACGGCCAGTGCCTGAGCACTGACCGTTCATTGTGATGATGCTGCGGGGCATCAATACATCACGAGACGGGGCGACCCTCAGGCCATTTCAGCTTCGGTCTCCAGGTGCAGTTCGCCGTTATCGACCGTGACATGCACGATACCACCGGACTCCGACAGATCACCGAACAGGATCATCTCGGCCAACGGCTTCTTGAGCTTCTCCTGAATGACGCGCGCCATCGGACGAGCCCCCATTGCCGGGTCATAGCCCAGAGTCGCCAGCAGGTCTCGCGCTTCATCCGCCACGTCCAGCTGCACGCGTTTCTCATCCAGCTGCGCCTGCAGTTCGACCAGGAACTTGTCGACCACATTGCGCACCACGGCGAGATCCAGCGCGCCGAACTGGATGATGCCATCCAGACGGTTGCGGAATTCCGGCGAGAATGTCTTGCGGATGACTTCCATGGCGTCGGTGGAATGGTCCTGGTGCTTGAAGCCGATGGAGCGACGCGCCACCTGCTCGGCACCCGCATTGGAGGTCATCACCAGGATGACGTTGCGGAAGTCCGCTTCGCGACCGTTGTTGTCGGTCAGGCGGCCGTGGTCCATCACCTGCAGCAGCAGGTTGAAGACTTCCGGGTGTGCCTTCTCGATCTCATCCAGCAACAGCACGCAGTGCGGCTGCTTGGTGATGGCTTCGGTCAACAGACCGCCCTGGTCATAACCGACGTAGCCCGGCGGTGCCCCGATGAGGCGCGAGACGGTGTGACGCTCCATGTACTCGGACATGTCGAAGCGCACCAGCTCGATACCCATCAGCGCCGCCAGCTGACGAGCGACCTCGGTCTTGCCGACGCCTGTCGGGCCAGCGAACAGGAAGCTGCCGACCGGCTTGTCCGGCGCCTTGAGGCCTGCACGCGACAGCTTGATCGCCGCGGACAGCCCGGTGATGGCGTCGTCCTGCCCGAACACCAGCATCTTGAGATCGCGCTCGAGATTGGACAGCAGCTTCTTGTCGGAGCTGGAGACCGTCTTCGGCGGAATGCGGGCGATGGAGGCGACGATCGCCTCGACCTGCTCGGTATCGATGGTATCGACACGGATGCTCTCCGGCAGCAGGCGCTGGTGGGCACCGGCTTCATCGATCACATCGATGGCCTTGTCGGGCAGCTGACGATCGTTGATGTAGCGATCCGCCAGTCGCACTGCCGTCTCGAGCGCCGCATCGGTGTACTTGAGGGCATGGTGTTCCTCGAAGCGACCTCGCAGCCCCTTGAGGATGCGAATGGTGTCGTCCACCGACGGCTCCATGACATCGACCTTCTGGAAGCGACGTGCCAGCGCACGGTCCTTCTCGAAGATGCCGCGGAATTCCTGGAAGGTGGTGGAACCGATGCAGCGCAGCTCACCGGAAGACAGCAGCGGCTTGAGCAGATTGGAGGCATCCATCACGCCACCGGACGCCGCCCCCGCCCCGATGACGGTGTGGATCTCGTCGATGAACAGGATCGAGTTCGGTTCCTTGCGCAGCTCCGCCAGCAGAGCCTTGAGGCGCTTCTCGAAATCACCGCGGTACTTGGTACCCGCCAGCAGCGCGCCGAGATCCAGCGAGTAGACGACAGCTTCCTTGATGACTTCCGGGACGTCTTCCTCGACGATTCGCTTGGCGAGACCTTCCGCGATGGCGGTCTTGCCGACACCGGCCTCGCCGACCAGCAGCGGGTTGTTCTTGCGACGGCGCACCAGAATCTGCACCACGCGCTCAAGTTCTTCATCACGGCCGATCAGCGGATCGATCTTGCCCAGACGTGCCTGGTCGTTGAGGTTGGTGGCGTAGTTGGTCAGCGGGCTGTTGCCGCTCTCGCTGCTGCTCTCCTCGCCTTCCTCGCTCTCGACCGACGCCTGAGGCGCCTGGGTGTGACCCGCCACCTTGGAAATGCCGTGGGCGATGTAGTTGACTGCATCGACCCGCGCGACATTCTGCTGCTTGAGGAAGTAGACCGCCTGGCTTTCCTGCTCGGAGAAGATGGCCACCAGCACGTTGGCGCCGGTCACTTCACTCTTGCCGGAGGATTGGACATGGAAGACAGCACGCTGAAGCACGCGCTGGAAGCCCAGCGTCGGCTGCGTCTCGCGGTCTTCCTGCTCTTCCGGGATCAGCGGGGTGGTGGAGTTGATGAAGTCCTGAAGGTCGACTCGCAACTTGTCCAGATTGGCGCCGCAGGCGCGCAAGACGTCCGAAGCGGAGGCATTGTCGAGCAGTGCCAGCAGGAGGTGTTCCACGGTCATGAATTCGTGGCGCTTGGAACGTGCCACGGTGAAGGCCGTGTTCAGGGTCAGTTCAAGTTCTTTGCTCAACATGGCAAGTCCCCTCTAGGCCGCGTCTTGGACGGATCACTCCGCCCGGTCGATGTCGCACAGCAGCGGATGCTGGCACTCTCGAGCATATTGATTCACTTGGTGGCATTTCGTTTCCGCGATGTCGCGGCTGAAGATGCCACAGGTTCCTTTTCCCTGATGATGGACAGCGAGCATGATCTGTACTGCCTGCTCCTGATCCTTGTTGAAGAAGGTGGTCAGCACCTCCACGACGAAATCCATCGGCGTGAAGTCATCATTGTGCAGAACGACCTTGTACATGGGCGGTGGCGCCAGTTCGGGCTCAGCGGTAGCGAACGCCAGATCGCCATCCTGATCCTCCTGGTGCGACGGCTCCTGTGCCGAGGGAGCCTGATTCCTGATCCGCAACAGCTGCGAGAAAGAGAAGCTGCTGCACGATGTGTCTGTCTTGAACATAAGGGGCTGATCCGGTGAACACAAGCAGTGGCGAAGCTGATTGCCTCAACGCGCCACGACGGAAGGCCACTTCCATCGCCGGGCATTGACGTTGATGGGATAAGGAAAAGATGAGGGCATGTCGCGCATGATGCAAGCGCCCTGCGCTCAAGTGTGCTCACGAGCGGGCGCAAAGCGCGCCGGAATGTCGTCTCCTGGAAGACGAAACGACATCTCAAGACGCAAGAAGGCCCCCGGACACGTCCGGGGGCCTTCTTCTGAGAACCCTGCACTGCCTGAAACGGAACGTCAGTCCCGGTCAGACAAGTGTCGGATCTCAGGCATCCATGTTGTCAGCGACAGCCTGACCGAACTCGGAGCACTTGAGCAGCTTGGCATCGTCCATCAGGCGATGGAAGTCATAGGTGACTTCGCCCTTGGCGATGGCCTTCTCGACGCCTTTCAGCACGAGATCCGCGGCTTCGACCCAACCCATGTGACGCAGCATCATCTCGGCGGAGAGGATGACGGAGCCCGGGTTGACCTTGTCCTGACCAGCGTACTTCGGTGCAGTACCGTGAGTCGCTTCGAACATGGCGACGGTGTCGGACAGGTTGGCACCCGGCGCGATACCGATACCACCCACTTCCGCCGCCAGAGCGTCGGACAGGTAGTCACCGTTCAGGTTCAGGGTAGCGATGACATCGTATTCCGCCGGACGCAGCAGGATCTGCTGGAGCATGGCGTCAGCGATGACGTCCTTGACCACGATGTCCTTACCGTTGTTCGGGTTCTTGAAGGTCATCCACGGGCCGCCATCCAGCAGCTCGCCGCCGAACTCGTCCTTGACGATTTCGTAGCCCCAGTCCTTGAAGGCACCTTCGGTGAACTTCATGATGTTGCCCTTGTGCACCAGGGTCAGCGACTCACGGTCGTTGTCGATGGTGTACTGGACAGCCTGACGGACCAGACGCTTGGTACCTTCTTCGGACACCGGCTTGACGCCGATACCGCAGTTCTGCGGGAAGCGGATGTTGGTGACACCCATCTCTTCGCGCAGGAACTTGATGACCTTGTCGGCTTCCGGCGTTCCCGCTTTCCATTCGACACCTGCGTAGATGTCTTCGGAGTTTTCACGGAAGATGACCATGTCGACGTCGGCCGGCTTCTTGACCGGACTCGGCACACCCGTGAACCAGCGCACCGGGCGCAGGCAGGTGTACAGGTCAAGCTTCTGACGCAGCGCGACGTTCAGGGAGCGAATACCACCGCCCACCGGAGTGGTCAGCGGACCCTTGATGGAAACGACGTAATCCTTGACAGCCTCGAGAGTCTCTTCCGGCAGCCAGGTGTCAGCGTCATAGACGTGAGTGGCTTTTTCACCGGCGTAGACTTCCATCCAGTGAATCTTGCGCTCACCGCCATAGGCCTTTTCGACAGCAGCGTCGATGGCAATCTTCATGGCCGGAGTCACGTCCACGCCGATACCATCGCCTTCGATGAACGGGATGATCGGATTATTCGGAACGTTGAGGGTATTGTCGGAATTTGCGGTGATCTTGGCACCGCCTTCCGGGACGACAATCTTCTGGAACCCCATTGATAACTCCCCTGTCATGGATTCAGTGGAGGCGCGAGTATAGCACCCGTGCCGCTTCTCACAGTAGGCTTATACGGCAGCCGCGACAAAAGTCTAAACCATGTCTCTCATATATCTGCTACACAAGCCCTACCGCGTTCTGACGCAGTTCACCGACCGCGATCAAGGCCGTCAGACCCTCGCGGACTTCATCGACGTGCCGGATGTCTATGCCGCCGGACGCCTCGATTATGATTCGGAAGGATTGCTGCTGCTCACCAGTGATGGCGCGCTCTCCCACCAGATCGCACATCCGAAGAAGAAGCAACCCAAGACTTACTGGGTGCAGGTGGAAGGCGCCCCTGATGAGCAGGCCATCGCCGCGCTGAGAGCCGGCGTGGAGCTCAAGGATGGCATGACCCGACCGGCCAAGGTCAGGCTCATCGACCCACCGGCGTTGCCAGAAAGGCAACCTCCCGTGCGCTTTCGTGCCAGCATTCCCACCCACTGGCTCGAGATCATCATCAGCGAGGGTCGCAATCGACAGGTACGCCGGATGACCGCACATGTCGGTCTGCCGACACTGCGCCTTGTCCGAGCCGCCATCGGCCCCTGGAAGCTCGATGGCCTGGCACCCGGCAAGTGGCGCAGCGAGGAGGTCGAGATGCCCGTGCCGCCACGTAAGGCGCGCCCGCCCGCTCGTGGCAGGAACGCTGGCGGCCCCGGGGAGCGCAAGAACGGCTCGGGGCCGAAGCAAAGCACCAGGGGTGCCGACAAGCGCAAGCCTCGACAGTCCGACAGGCAGGCCGGCCACCATGCCGACGGCAAGCCAGCGTCGGGCAAGGCAGCCGCAGGCAAACGCAGCGGCGGATCTTCGCGTCCCTCCTCCTCGCGCCCCCCCTCCCACAAGAAAGGAAGAAAATCCTGATGGCTGCACGCTGGACCCCGAATGCCACCGTTGCCTGTGTCGTGGAACGCGCCGGGCGCTACCTGATCGTCGAAGAGGACAAGGGCGGCCCCGCGACGCTGTTCAACCAGCCGGCCGGCCACCTCGAGCCTCACGAGCGCATCATTGATGGCGTGCAGCGCGAGGTACGTGAGGAAACGGCCTGGCGTATCCTGCTGACAGGCTATCTTGGCCTGTACGTGCACGTTGCCGAGGATGGCACCCATTTCCACTCGCATGGCTTCGAGGCAGCGGCGCTGGAGCACCTGAACACGCCACTCGACCCTGACATCGTCAGGACCCACTGGCTGACTCTCGAGGAAATCGAGCAGCTGGAGGCCATGGGGCGTCTGCGCAGCCCGCTGGTGACCCGCCGTATCCGCGACAGCCTGCGTGGCAAGCGCTTCCCGCTCGACGTCATCCACGATTGACGCGCGCCCTGGTGACCGCTCAGGCGCCTGCCGTGCGTCAGAGGCTGCAGGCGGGGTGAATCCCACCCACGCCTTCAGGTATAATCGCGGTCAATCAAGCGGTGCCAGAATGACGTATCCGCCGCCTCCCCTGTTTGTGACGACTCGCGGCCACGCGGGTGACGAGAGAACTGATGACCGCTGAAACCGGTACCGGAACCAAGGTCATCGTCGGCATGTCCGGCGGTGTCGACTCCTCTGTCTCTGCCCTGTTGTTGATGGAGCAGGGCTACCAGGTCGAAGGCCTGTTCATGAAGAACTGGGACGAAGATGACGGCAGCGAATACTGCACCGCCATCGAAGACCTGGCCGATGCCCAGGCCGTGTGCGACAAGCTCGGCATCAAGCTGCATACCGCCAACTTCGCCGCGGAGTACTGGGACAATGTCTTCGAGCACTTCCTGGCCGAGTACAAGGCCGGTCGCACGCCGAATCCCGACATCCTTTGCAATCGGGAGATCAAGTTCAAGGTCTTCCTCGAGTATGCCGAGATGCTGGGTGCCGAGCTGATCGCCACCGGCCACTACGTGCGTGGCGGCGTGCGTGAGGGTCGTGCGCGCCTGCTCAAGGGCCTGGACACCAACAAGGACCAGAGCTACTTCCTGCACGCCGTGCCGGAGTCCGCCATCGCGCGCACCCTGTTCCCGGTGGGAGAACTGGAGAAGCACGAAGTGCGGACCATCGCCGAGAGGCATGAGCTTGTCACCGCGCGCAAGAAGGACTCCACCGGTATCTGCTTCATCGGTGAGCGACGCTTCGCCGACTTCCTCAAGCAGTACCTGCCGGCCCAGCCGGGCAAGATCGAGACGCCTGACGGCGAGGTCATCGGCGAGCACATGGGCCTGATGTACTACACCCTCGGCCAGCGCCAGGGCCTGGGCATCGGCGGACTGCGCAACCATCCGGACGCTCCCTGGTTCGTCTGTGCCAAGGATCTGGAGCGCAACGTGCTGATCGCCGTGCAGGGCAAGCACCACGAGCTGCTCTACACCCAGGTCCTGAGCACCGAGTCCGTCGACTGGGTGGCGGGCGAGCCGCCCGCGGCCGATGCCAACGGCGAACTGCGTATCCGCTGCAAGAATCGCTACCGTCAGGAAGATCAGGCCGCGACCTTGATCGTCAATGACGGCCAGCGTGTCGAGGTACGCTTCGATGAGCCACAACGTGCCGTCACGCCCGGTCAGTCAGCCGTCTTCTATTTCGGCGACATCTGTCTGGGTGGCGGCGTGATCGATGCCGCCTGGAAACTTCCGGCAGCGGCCAGCAGCATGGCCGCCGCCCCGCTCTCTGGCCCCGAGGAGTCTGCCGCGCAATGACCAGCGTGCCGATCCGTCCCGTCACTGATACCACCACCCGCCAGGCGCTTTCGCTGGCGGGCGTCTTCCAGGCGGCCGCGCTGGTCGATGAGCTCGCCCGTCATGGCCAGTGCGATGAGCGCGCCTGGGAGACCCTGGTCAACGCCACTCTGGACACCAACCCGGAAAGCTTCGAGGCCATCTACGGCGGGCATCACAACCGCCTGCGCCTGGGCATCGACACCGTGAGTGCGGTGATGGATCGGCGTCAGGTCTCCCCTGTGGTGATGCGCTATGGCTTCTCGCTGGTGATGCTGATGAGCAAGCTCAAGCAGGACCCGGACATGCTGGACAAGCTGGGGGCAGGCCTGACGCGTATCCAGGGCCAGGCCGAGCACTTCGGGCCGACCCACGAGAACGTGATCGCAAGCCTCGGCGAGCTCTACCAGCAGACCCTCTCCACCTTCCGTTACCGGATCGTGGTGCAGGGCGATCCCGGTCTGCTGCAGCAACGCATGATGCCAGAGCGCATCCGTTGCGCCCTGCTGGCCGGCGTACGCTTCGCGCTGCTGTGGGACCAGCAGGGCGGCCGTCGCTGGAAGCTGATCTTCCAGCGCTCCGCGCTCAAGAAATCCCTGCGCCAGCTGGACTGATGCCGGCTCGCCGAGGCCGGCAGCACGCCCGCCAGGCAACACCGCGCACACCCCGAATTCGCTTCAACAACGCTGGAACCCGTCAAGCGGGTTCCGAGACACTTGAACTGGCAGCACGTCCTGTCCTGCCACCATCGGAAGATTCTCATCATGCAGCTGTCCGCCCTCACCGCTCTGTCTCCTGTCGATGGCCGTTATGGCGCCAAGACCGAGGCCCTGCGCGAGCACTTCAGTGAATTCGGCCTGATCCGTGCCCGTGTCACCGTCGAGGTGCGCTGGCTGCAGCGCCTGGCCGCCCACGCCGAGATCGCTGAAGTGCCGGCTTTCTCGAAGAAAGCCAACGCCGTGCTGGACGCCATCGTCAGCGACTTCAGTGTCGAGGATGCCCAGCGCATCAAGGACATCGAACGCACCACCAATCACGACGTGAAGGCGGTCGAGTACTTCCTGAAGGAGAAGGTCGAGGGCAACGCTGAGCTCAACGCCGTCACCGAATTCATCCACTTCGCCTGCACCAGTGAAGACATCAACAACCTGTCTCACGCCCTGATGCTGCGTGGCGGTCTGGACAACGTGCTGCTGCCGCAGATGCGTGAAGTGACCGAGGCCATCGTCGCACTGGCTCACCAGCACGCCGAACAGCCGATGCTGTCGCGTACCCACGGCCAGACAGCCAGCCCGACCACCCTGGGCAAGGAAATGGCCAACGTCGCCGCGCGTCTGCGTCGTCAGCTGGCCCAGATCGAACGCATCGAGATGCTCGGCAAGATCAACGGTGCCGTGGGCAACTACAACGCCCACCTGACCACCTACCCGGCCATCGACTGGGCGGCCAATGCCGAAACCTTCGTCGAGAGCCTCGGACTGACCTTCAACCCGTACACCACCCAGATCGAGCCGCACGACTACATCGCCGAGCTGTTCGATGCCGTCTGCCGCTTCAACACCATCCTGATCGACTTCGATCGTGATGTCTGGGGCTACATCTCGCTGGGTTACTTCAAGCAGCGCACCGTGGCCGGCGAGATCGGCTCCTCCACCATGCCGCACAAGGTCAACCCGATCGACTTCGAGAACTCCGAAGGCAATCTGGGCATCGCCAACGCCGTGCTGGGCCATCTGGCACAGAAGCTGCCGATCTCCCGCTGGCAGCGTGACCTGACCGACTCCACCGTACTGCGCAATCTCGGTACCGGTCTGGCACAGGGTCTGATCGCCTACCAGGCGACCCTGAAGGGCATCAGCAAGCTGGAAGCCAACCCGGAACGCCTGAACGCGGATCTGGACAACAGCTGGGAAGTGCTGGCCGAGCCGATCCAGACCGTCATGCGTCGTTACGGCATCGAGAAGCCCTACGAGAAGCTCAAGGAGCTGACCCGTGGCAAGCGCATCGACCAGGCCGGTTTCGCCGCCTTCATCGAGACGCTGGAACTGCCGGAAGACGTCAAGACCGAGCTGAAAGCTCTGAGCCCGGCCAGCTACATTGGCAACGCCATTGCACAGGCCAAGGCGCTCTAAGCGACATTGCGCATTGCATGTCAGATGACGCCGGGGCCTCTGCTCCGGCGTCATGCATTACGTATCACGTATCACGTATTACACATCAGACAGCAGACATCAGGCGACGCGCTGCATGCGGCGCTCGTTGCACGACCATGTATTCACGACCATGAATTCACGACCACTGACGCATCCACGTCAGTGCGCACGACATGTCACGTCCCACGCGGGCCGGCATGGATCGCATTGCCGCCAGCCAACCGGAAGCGGCTTCACCGACGTCATCGCGAGACACGCAGGCCCACCAAGGGCCGCGGCTCACGTTCGAGAGGTTCTGCATGAGCACATCCCCCGCCCCCCACGACACCGACACGCCACTGGCACTGTTGGGCGGCCTGAGCATCCGCGAATTCCTGCGCGACTACTGGCAGCAGAAGCCGCTGCTGATTCGCGGCGCCTTCGCGGATTTCGAGACGCCGCTGGAAGCCGATGAACTGGCGGGACTGGCCTGCGAGGACGGCATCGAGGCACGCCTGGTGGAAGAGCATGGTCCCGACAAGGCCTGGCAGGTCAGCCACGGGCCTTTCGATGACGCCACCTTCGCGCGTCTCGACGCCAAGGACGACAGCCAGTGGAGCCTGCTGGTGCAGGCAGTGGACCATTACGTCCCGGACGTCGCTGCCCTCTTCGAGCCCTTCACCTTCCTGCCGCGCTGGCGCCTCGATGACATCATGATCAGCTACGCGCCCACCGGCGGCAGCGTCGGTCCGCACCTGGACAACTACGATGTCTTCCTGCTCCAGGCGCAAGGCCAGCGTCACTGGCAGCTGGGCGGCATGCACGGTGATGACGCCGAGATCATCGATGGCATCGACCTGCGCATCCTCAAGCACTTCGAGGTCACGCCGGGCGAGGATTGGGTGCTGGAGCCGGGCGACATGCTCTACGTGCCGCCGCGTCTGGCCCACCACGGCGTCAGCCAGTCCGATGACTGCATGACCATCTCGGTCGGCTTCCGTGCCCCTTCCGCCGATGAAGTCGTCACCTCCTATGCCGATTACCTGGGCGCCAGCCTGCCGGAATCGCTGCGCTACCGTGACCAGGGCATGGCACCGGTCGCCAATGCCGGCGAGCTGGACGACGCCTCGCTCGAGCGCGTACGCGAACTGTTGCTCAGCACGTTGGACAACCCGGCCCAGCTGGCCCAGTGGTTCGGTCGCTACATGACCCAGCCCAAGTATCTGGAGCAGCTCGCCGCCCGTGAGCCGGCGCTCAAGACGCATGAACTGGTCGAGTATCTGGAAGATGAAGGCGTACTGGTGCGCTCGCTGGGCTCGCGCTTCGCCTTCCGTCACGGTGAGAATGACACCAGCACCCTGTTCGTCGATGGCGATGGCGTCCCCGCGACCCCGGCGCTCGCGGAAGCGCTGGCCTCCAGCGAACGCCTGACGGCGGTGTTGCTTGACTACACGACGGCCGACCTTGATCGCAAGGCCGTGGTCAGCCTGCTCACGGCGCTGGTCAATCGCGGCAGTCTGATTCTGGAATGCGACCTGCAGGACGAAGAGGACGAGGAGGAAGATGACGCATGAGTGACGCCATGATCAGTCTGGAACGCGGTGACTGGCAGACCCTCGCCGATGAGGCCAGCGAGATCCGTCGCGTGGTCTTCATCGAAGAGCAGCAGGTCCCGCAGGACGAGGAATGGGACGGCCGCGACGAGCAGTGCGTCCATTTCCTGGCACGTCTTGAAGGGCGTGCCGTCGGGACCGCTCGCCTGCTGCCGGATGGCCATGTCGGTCGCGTCGCCGTGCTCTCCCAGGCACGGGGGCTGGGGCTTGGTCTGCGCCTGATGGAGGCGGCCATTCATGCCGCTCGCCAGGCGGGTCACGCAGAGGTACTGCTCGATGCCCAGATCCACGCTCTGGAATTCTATCAACGCCTGGGCTTCACGGCCTTCGGTGAGGAATTCATCGATGCCGGGATACCGCACCGCAGCATGCGCTTGATTCTCAACTGAAAAGCGACGTTTTGTCACCAGAAACCGGCTCCCTGTGGGGGCCGGTTTTTTTATGCCTTCAAATATCTTGTAGTCTGGCTACAACGTGAAACGTGACCAAGTCATCATTCCCCAGGGCCCATGAAACCTGACATGATGATGATATTGAAAATATTAAAACACTCGTTTGTCATGCGAATTATCCTCAGCGTTGAAACGTTATGAAACGGGCGTTTTAATACGACCAAGGAATGAAAGACAACGCGATGATTCACAGCGATGCTAGGAGTCATCCCCATCACGCTGCATTGCGGCATCGCCAATCAGGAGGCCTCCCCATGCATGGCATACCCTCTGCAACGCTTGCCACATCCAGCGGGAGCTCCATGGCCAACGTCAGCAGCCATGTGCCGGGACGCAGCGCCACCAGTGGCATCACGGGGAAGCCACTGGAGGAAGCCCAGAGTGAGCTGTGGCACTCCCGAGAGATGCAGGCACGCCTCGCCAGACTGGCTCGCCCGATGATCGACCTCCTGCCCAGCGTTCCACCAGAACCGACCGCTGCACAGGCACAGACGATCTGTCACCTGAGCCGTGACAAGCGCTGGCACCTGGCAGGCAACGACTGGCAATGGCAACGATTCGATGGGACCTCGCAGCCGGCGTCGACGGGACCGGAGCCGGGATTGCGCGACGACACCTGGCAGGTGGCACGTCAGGGTGACGGACTGGCGGCTGATTCACGCCTCGCGCTACCCGGGCTCGAGCAAGCCGTGAAGGGGCTCATGATCGCCGGACGCCCCCTCCCGCTGGCCTTCTGGACGCTGGCCGCCGCGCGGCATCGCGGCGAACGCCATGCCGGGCTCGATATCGCTCACATCGGCAGTGTGCGAGAAGCGCTCTGCTGGGGGGAACTCATCGCACGCCTCAGAGCGCCGGATGGCCGCCCTCCCCGCGTCACGGCAAGACTTGCGAACTGCACGGTGCCAGTCCTGGAGGCCAGCCTCTACTTCCTGCAGCCCTGGCTCGAGCGTCTGACTCTGCAGCCTCATCCTGAGATGCGCGAGGGCTGCCATCAGGTACTGCTCGAGAGAACTCGCCTGACCGACACGACTTCAAGACCCACAACAACAAACGATGATCTCGCTATCCCACGATGACAATGACAAATGATGGATAGCGCTTGGCGGCGATGAGCGGCAGGCAGCCCGGAGGGTCTCACGACATTTCCGCACGCCAGTCTCTGACCAGGTCCCGCCCTGATTCACCAGATGACACGGCAACAGACACAAGACACCACGACATGCCAGGCGCCCTCGAGGCCCTGCGACGAAGCCATCAGGAGATGCACCATGACTCAATCACGTGCCGAACAGATTGCAGCGCTGGAAAAGGACTGGGCCGAAAATGCACGTTGGGAAGGCGTGACACGCCCGTATTCCGCAGAGGATGTGGTGCGCCTGCGCGGCTCCGTCCAGGAAGCCAACACCCTGGCGACGCGTGGTGCCGAAAAGCTCTGGAAACTGGTCAATGGTGATGCCAAGAAGGGCTACGTCAACTGTCTTGGCGCCCTGACCGGTGGCCAGGCCATGCAACAGGTGAAGGCCGGTATCGAAGCCATCTACCTGTCCGGCTGGCAGGTCGCCGCTGACAACAATACCAGCGAGGCCATGTACCCGGATCAATCCCTTTACCCGGTGGATTCCGTGCCGACCGTGGTCAAGCGCATCAACAACACCTTCCGTCGCGCCGACCAAATCCAATGGCAAAAAGGGGCCAATCCGGGCGATGCCGGCTTCGTCGACTACTTCGCGCCCATCGTGGCGGATGCCGAGGCCGGCTTCGGTGGCGTACTCAACGGCTATGAGCTGATGACCGCCATGATCCGCGCGGGCGCCTCCGGCGTGCACTTCGAGGACCAGCTGGCCTCGGTCAAGAAATGTGGTCACATGGGGGGCAAGGTGCTGGTGCCGACCCAGGAAGCGGTGCAGAAGCTGGTCGCCGCGCGTCTGGCCGCTGACGTGGCCGGCGTGCCGACGCTGGTCATCGCGCGTACCGATGCCAACGCCGCTGACCTGATCACCTCTGACGTCGACGACTACGACAAGCCGTTCCTGACCGGCGAGCGCTCCGACGAAGGCTTCTATCGCGTCAATGCCGGCCTGGATCAGGCCATCGCACGCGGTCTCGCCTACGCGCCCTACGCCGACCTGATCTGGTGCGAGACGGCCAAGCCGGACCTCGAGGAAGCACGCCGCTTCGCGGAAGCGATCAAGAAGGAATACCCGGATCAGCTGCTGGCCTACAACTGCTCCCCTTCCTTCAACTGGAAGAAGAACCTCGACGACGCCACCATCGCCAAGTTCCAGCAGGAACTCTCGGACATGGGCTACAAGTACCAGTTCATCACCCTGGCCGGCATCCACAACATGTGGTTCAACATGTTCGATCTCGCCTACGACTACGCCCAGGGCGAAGGCATGAAGCACTACGTCGAGAAGGTACAGGAAGCCGAATTTGCCGCCGCCGAGAAGGGCTACACCTTCGTGGCACACCAGCAGGAAGTCGGCACCGGCTACTTCGATGACATGACCAATGTCATCCAGGGTGGCAACTCCTCCGTCACCGCCCTCACCGGCTCTACCGAGGAAGACCAGTTCTGATCCCAGCACTTCCCTGCAGACAGCAGACAACCCTCGGCGAGACAGAGACTTGACCGAGGGTCACCATCCGAAGACACGCAAGCCCGTTCACGCGGGCTTGCGTGTCTTCGTCGTTCCAGAATTCGGTGCATGGGGCGCGACGCAACAGTGGCACGGGTGCTCCCGCCCGGGATGGCGTGCAGGGGAACCCGAGAATGGCGGCGTGGTCTATACTGTTAGGAAACAGTGTTCTTGCACTGTCACGGGGGCATTGCCTCGGCCCTCGACAGCGCAACGACACGGTGGCGGCCAACGGACGTGCCAGCCAGCTTCTCTCATCCGTCGTCATCGGCCTCCACACCCCATGACCTCATCACAACCGAATGTTGCACCGCTTCCTGCGAGGAAATACACCATGAGCTTCCCGACCCACTCACAACGACGTCCTGACGCGAAACGCTCGGCACGCTGGTTGCCAGTGATCGCCATTGGCCTGCTGACACTGGGTGGCTGCGCGAACAGCGATATCTATTCCGGCAACGTCTACACCGGCGATCAGGCCAAGCGCGCACAGTCCGTGAGCTACGGCACCATCACCTCGCTGCGCCCGGTGCAGATCCAGGCACAGGATGAAGGCAGCGGCGTGCTTGGCGGCCTGGGTGGCGCCGTCGTCGGCGGCCTGCTCGGCAGCCAGATCGGTGGCGGTTCCGGCCGCGCGATCGCGACCGCCGCCGGTGCCATCGGCGGTAGCGTCGCGGGCAAGTCGATCGCCGACAACGTCGACCAGATCGATGCCTATGAGATCGAGGTGCGCCGCGATGCTGGCGACAGCCTCATCGTCGTCCAGAAGGCCGATACCGCCTTCTCGGTTGGCCAGCGTGTCCGCCTGGTCGGCTACGGTGCCAACCTGAGCGTCGCCCCGTATTGATCCTCTTGATGGCTGGTGCCCTTGCCGGGTGCCAGCCATTCAGTGTCTCCCCTCCCTGAACGACTTCTGTTGCAGGCCTCTCTGCACTCAAGAGGCTCCTGCAATTTTGCGGCTTTGCTTGCTGCCCTCGCCTTCCCGCTATTCATGCGCTTGCCTGGTCCCTCGCACGCGCCTGACGCTGGCGTATCGATATTTTCCTCTCTCTTTCTCTTCCCCTTGCTCTCTCTTTCGCTTCCTCACGCATGAGCGGCGCGCCGTACGGAGTGATCCATTGGTCATCTATTGATTAACAGGCTATGAAATCGTGATTTTTTGTGCAAAGTTACACACATGCAGCTTAACTAGACTCTGTGTACAACTTTTCGTCCCAGGAGTTGCGATGCGTCCCGTCACTGCCCGTCCTACAGATTCTCCTCAGAGCGCCCGCCAGACGCCTTGCAGCGCGTCATCCTTGACCTGTTCCTCCCACGGACACCGCTGTTCTGGTGATGAGAGTCCGTGTACGGCTATCGTCACCCGCCATGTCCCGCAGATGGCTCCCGCCTTCTCCACGCGACGGCTGGGGCTGGCGCTGATCATGCTCGGCGCGGTGGCGCTGGCCCCCATCGTGGAAGCCGATGAGGACGAGGGTGGCGTGCTGTCTCTCAAGGTCGAGAATGACCTTCTCGCCTCCGGCGATGACGGCCACTACACCAATGGGTTTGCGCTGAGCTATACCTTCGCGACACCGGATCAGCATTGGTCTCGCGCCTTCGCCGACTGGGTGCCCGGTTTCAGCGCTGCACGTCTGGATGCCACGGCCTATCGCTTCGGACAGCAGATCTATACCCCCAACGACATCACTCGCGAGCAACCAAACGAGGATGATCGCCCCTATGCGGGCTATCTGTTCGGTGGCCTTTCGCTGTTCGCCGGTGAAGAGGGAGAGGGTTGGCGACGGGTCGATACCTTCAATCTGGATCTCGGCATCGTCGGTCCCGCTTCAGGTGCCGAGAAGGCGCAGAAGGGAGTCCACGAGATCACCGGCAGTGATGACCCGCAGGGCTGGGACCATCAGCTTCACAATGAAGCCGTGGTCAATGCCGGCTGGCAGAGCCAGCTGTGGCTGCCGGCAAGCCTGGGGGGCCTGGAAATGGAGTACGGCCCCTCTGCCTCGATGGCGCTGGGCAACCTGTATACCTACGCTGGCGTGGGGGGCGGTGTGCGCATCGGCCAGGGACTGTCACGCAGCTACGGCATCCCGACCGTCGCTCCCTCCCAGAGCGGGCGTCAGTATTTCGAGCCGGATGGTGAATTCGCCTGGTATCTGTTCGCCAATCTGGAAGGCCGTGCCGTGGCGCGCAACATGCTGCTGGACGGCAACAGCTTTGAGGACAGTGACTCGGTGGACCGTCGCCCGCTGGTAGGAGATGTCCAGCTCGGCTTTGCCCTGAGCTGGCAGCGCTGGCAGCTCGCCTTCGTCAACGTCTGGCGCACGCACGAATTCGAGACCCAACAGGAAAGCGATCAGTTCGGCTCCATCACGCTCTCCACCTGGCTGTGAAGACCAGAGACCGACGGTGAGAACAGGCGTGCCAGACACACGAAGGCCGGGCAGATGCCCGGCCTTCGTGTGTCCGTGGGAGGCAACGGATCAGCGCGTCACACGCGGACTGAAGCCTCCCGGGATGATAAAGGCAGATCAGTGCATCTTGACCTTGCTCATGCCCCAGCAGATCAGCTTGCCGCCGATGAAGGCGATCAGTGCCAGCATGATCAGCGCCATCAGCATGGAAATGGGGTTGACGATGAAAGTAGCGCCCAGCACGGCAAGCGCTGCGCCCCAGACATAGCGATCACCGCTGTCGATGCTCAGGGCATCCGGCAGGATGCGCTTGACGGTGGCACCCAGCGAGCCCTCCCAACGGTTCAAGCACAGCATGAAGAGCGCGGCGAAGCTCACCAGCCAGATCAGTGTCACGGTCATCGAAATTCTCTCCTGAAAGATAGGGTCGCATGGAACATGTGATTGTCGTTTCCCGCCAGCGGCCACGGGGCAGACCTTGCGAGCGGAGCCGGTAACGAAAGGCCCGCGTCAGAATTCGCAGTCTGAACAGGCAGAGTAACGGCCCCCCGATGCCCTCGCAAGCGGACAGCACCAACCATTGTCGGTCATTGGTCATGAGACCGTGATTGGCGCCTGAAGTTGCCCTGCCTCGTACAGCGAAGCGCGGCCAGCTCCCCCTTTCTTCTCTCGTGTTCTCCTCTTTCTTCTCTCCTGTTCCTCCCCCTTTCCTTCTTCCCTCAATCTTCCCTCAAGCCCCTCTCTCCTCCATGCCCGTCGCCTTCCCGCCCTGGAAGCTCGCGCAGGCGTGTAGTCTCACCCGGGGCAACAGGCAAGAAAAAATTCGGGGACCGGGTTGAAAAGCCTCCTTCAGGGCGTCACCTAGTATTTCAAGACACGGTGACGTGGATGACATGCCCTGCAGGATGGCTGTTCAACAAGCTGCAAGCCACGCGATACGCGGGATTTTTCCTCGTAGCCCCCTGACAGCCACCTCAGGGTCACGTTACCATTGACCGTTCATATACCTATCGAAAGGCCCTCAACATGCAAATCGCCCAGAATGCCGTCGTATCCTTCCACTACACCCTCACCAACAACGAAGGTGAAGTGCTGGATAGCTCCGAAGGCCGTGAGCCGCTGGCCTACATCCACGGTGCCGGCAACATCGTTCCGGGCCTCGAGAAGGAACTCGATGGCAAGACTTCCGGCGACAAGCTGAAAGTCGCTGTCTCTCCGGAAGAAGGTTACGGTGATGTCCAGGAAGCGCTGGTGCAGGAAGTGCCGCGTGAAGCCTTCCAGGGCGTCGAAGAGATCGAAGCCGGCATGCAGTTCCAGGCACAGACCCAGGGTGGCCCGCTGATGGTCACCGTCACCAAGGTCGAAGGCGACACCGTCACTGTCGATGGCAACCACCCGCTGGCCGGTGAGACCCTGAACTTCGACGTCGAGATCACCAACGTGCGCGAAGCGTCCGCCGAAGAGCTGGAACACGGCCACGTTCACGGTGAAGGTGGCGTGGAGCACTAAGCTCCGCCCCTTCCCTCATCGGGTGGCCCTGTCGCCCGATGAGTGCTTCACACGAGAATGTGTGACGCCTGAACCTGAAGCCCCGCCACCGAATTCTCGGTCGCGGGGTTTTTTCATGTCTGAAACCAGGTTTTAAGGCCCAGTTCTCAGGCCCGGTTCTGAAGCCCGGTTCTGATAATGCTGTCTGTGATGAGGCTTCCCGGGGATTCGCTCTGCAGATCAGGCGCCGCAGCTGGGCGGCGTGGCATCACTGGAAAGGCTCAGCCCACGGAACAGCGCCGTGGCGTCGCCTCCGGCATTGTCACCGTCAGCCATCAACGCAAGCCCGGCTATCTCGTCTGGCGTGCTACCGAACAGCGCCGAGTAGTCGGCACGCAGGTCGCGTACCTCGGCGACCCACTGCCCCACCTTCTGATCACCGGACTCCACCGCCAGCAGCACGGCGCGGTCAGTGAAGGCATTGTCCCAATGACTGTCCTTCGCCTCATTGCTGGACCAGACGTAATTGATGGCCTCTACCTGCCACGGCAGGATGCCGGTCTTGTTGACCACATAGAGGCGCGCCGGGTAGTCATCCCCTCCCTTGGTCTTCTCGTTTACGCCCGGATAGATGCTGTCCACCTGCCAGCACCACTTCAGATAGGGCGTCTCCTCGAGCGAGATATCTTCCTCGAGATAGCGTGCGGAGGCCTGCCCCTGAGCACGCGCCTCGAGAGCGGGACGGCCTTCGCGCTCCACCACGCGATACGCCGTCTGGCCTTCGAAGGTCTTCTCGCCCCAGGCGAGAATCTCGGCCGGCGTGAAGGTCTTGTCAGCCGCCAGCGCCGCAGAGGGCATCGCCGCCGCCAGCAGGCCACTGGAGGCGACCGCCGCGAGCATGGGGAGGAAGGAAGACAACTGACGGGAAGTGGTTTTCATTGGCAAGACTCCGGAGCGCTTGAACAACGCGATGAAAAAAGATGACGGGACGAGTCATCTGCAGGGCCAGGTACCGCGCTTGGCACGTATCAGTCCGGGTCGGTGCCGTGCTGCTCGCTGCGGTCCTGGGCCCGCAAGGTGACATACCCTCCCCATACGCGCGTCAGCGTGGTCAGGATGCATGCCGCCGCGAAGATCCACGCCAGCCATGCGAAATGTTGCGGCATCAGACAGGCCAGCACGAAGAAGCCGATCGTCTCGGTGCCTTCTGTCAGGCCATCCAGATAATAGAAGGCCTTGCGGGTGAAATTGGGTCGCTCCAGCTGGTGCTTGGCCGCCATGATGGCAAAGGCCAGAAAGCTGGATCCCGTGCCCACGAAGGCGAACAGCAACGCCACGGCCGGCATGGCATTGGTGGCCGGGTCTGCCAGTGCAAAGCCCACCACGACGGCGGCGTAGAACAGGAAATCAAGACAGATATCCAGAAAGCCGCCGGCGTCCGAGCTCAAGCCCGCATGACGCGCCAGGGCACCATCCAGCCCATCCACCACCCGATTGATCAGGATCGCGATCAGTGCCAGCCCGAATTGCCCATAGGCCAGCAGCGGCAATGCCAGCATGCCAATGACGAAGCCAGCCAGCGTCAGTTGGTCAGGATGCAGACCGCGTTCCGCTGCGCTACGTGCCAGGCGCTTCAGGGGTGGCTGTACCCAGCGTGAGGTCCACTTGTCCAGCATGCTTCATCGACTCCAGAATGATTGAATGGGGAAGGTGTCAGGCGTCAGCCACGTATCGGTGCCAGCGCGCGCCCGGCAGGCACGGCTCTCGCCAGTAGGAAGATCAGCAACGGCAGACAGGCCTGCAGGCAGGCCGCGACCGCCGTCAGGCGAGGATCCGCCCCCGTGGCCAGCGCCAGCGTCTCGGTGGTCAGGGTGGGGACGCGTCCACCGCCCAGCACCACCGTCGGCACGTACTGCGCGATGCTGACCGCGAAGGCCACTGCCCAGCTGATGGCCAGAGGCCTGAGCATCAAGCGCAGCCGGATGCCGATCAGCACCTCAAGCCGCGAGCGCCCCAGCAGTCGTGCTGCCTGCTCGAGGCGCACATCGAAGCGGGCCCAGGGGCCGGCCAGCGTCAGCCAGGCATAGGGCAAGGCGAACAGCAGATGGCCGATCACCACCCCCACCCAGCCCGGATCCGCGCCGAGGCTCAGCCAGCCGACCTGGAAACCGAACAGGAAGCTTGCCTGAGGCAGCAGCAACGGCAGGTAGAGGCACACCACGAAGCCTCGCAGGCGACCCACCTCACGCTCACGCTCGAAGACCGCCACACTGAGCATTACCGCCAGGGTGGCGACCAGCACGGCGAGCCACAGACTGTTGCTGAAGGCCCCACCCAGTCCTGAAAGCGCCTGTTGCCAGCTTTCCAGCCCCCAGCGAGCCGGCAGCAGTGACGGGAAGAACCAGCTTCTGGCCAGCGATTGAACGGCGATCACGGCAAAGGCCAGCAGCGAGACTGCCGTCACCGTGCCGAGCAGGACGCGGATCACGCGCCCGCGCTGCCCCTTGCGCCCCGGGCGTACTGCCGCCCGAGGTGCAGGGTTGTCGAGCACCCAGTCACGATGGCGATTCAACAGATAACGTCCCACAGCGGCACCCAGCGCCATCACCACGATGACCAGCAGTGCCAGCAGGAGTGCCCCGACACTGGCCGGTAGACGTGAGCTCGGGTCACTGTCACGCCACAGTTCGACCAGACGCACCGCCAGGGTCGGCGTACGTGTCGGCCCCAGTACCTGAGCGACATCCACCACCGCCAGCGAATAGGCCAGCACGGCACCGATGGGCAGGGCGATGGCCCGCATCACCTGCGGCATCAGAATTCGCCAGCGCAGCTGGGAGATGCTGTAGCCGAGCGCCTGGCCCGCCTGCAGTTGCGCGGTGATCGGCAGACGCGAGAGCGCCGTCTGAGCCATCAGCATCAGAAACGGCGCTTCCTTGAGTGCCAGTCCCAGCGCCAGCGTGATGCCATGCGCGTCCGGCAGAGGGTATTGCGGGGGGACCAGCACCTCGAAGGGTGCCAGCAGCAGTCGCATCAGCACGCCGCTGGGAGCGGCCAGCCACAAGAGCCCCAGAGCCAGCGCCAGATGCGGCATCGCCAGCACCGGTGCCAGCAGACGTTCGAGGCGTTCGCCGAAACGGGTACCGGCGGCCGCGGCCAGCCAGCCCATGGTCAGCAGTACCGCCAGCAGCGTGCCGCCGATCCCGCTGACCAGGGTCAGACGCAGTCCGTCGGCCAGTCCCGGCAAGGCCCACCAGCGCTGCCAGGCGATCGCCGAGACCTCCTCGAAGCCAAGCGCCGGCCACAGCCCGAAGGCCGGTGCGACCAGTCCTGCCAGTCCCAGCGCCGTGGGGCCGAGCAACAACAGCAATACCGCCCAGCGCAGCAGGCGAGCCGGTGTCAATGCCAGGCGACCCGCCGGGCGCTCAGCGCGCCAGCGCTCGGCAAGCCATTGCGTCAGTTGCGATAGCGTCGCGCCCACTCGGCCTCCAGTGCATCGGTCCAGCTGGGATGCGGCTCGCTCAGCGGCGTGCCCAGCGCTTCGGGCGACATGCCACCCGCAAGCTCCGGCAAGGCGTCGAAGGCAGCGCGCTGTGCCGCCGGCAGGCGCGTCACGTCCAGCACCGTCTCATCACCCCAGCGTGAGGGGTCCGCCTTGGCAGCCTGTGCCTCGGCGGACATCAACTGATTGACCCACACCAATGCGGCCGCCTTGTGAGGCGCACTGGCCGGAATCGCCAGATAGTGCACATTGCCGAGGGTGCCGCCGTCATGAAGGTACGGCTCCACAGTCGGCGGCAAGCGGCCTTCCTGACGGCCATTGGCCACTTCCTGGGGCACGAAGCTCAGCGCGATCCAGACACTGCGCTGAGCGAGCAGCTTCATCTGCTCCTCGGCGCCGGCTGGCTGTCGCTCGCCCTGCGCCCACATCAGCGGATGAAGGGCATCCAGATAGTCCCACAGCGGTGCCGTCAGCGAAGCGAACTGCGCATCATCGACCACCGGCGCAGCCAGCAGCTCACGCTGCTCACCCGGCATCAACTCAAGCAACGCCTGCTTGAGAAAGGTGGTGCCATGAAAGCTCGGTGGCTGCGGATAGGTCACACGCCCGGGGTTGGCCTTCGCCACGTCCAGCAGCGCCCGCATCGAGCGTGGCGGCGATTCCAGCAAGGCACTGTCGTACATGAAGATCAGCTGGGCACGCCCCCATGGTGCCTCCATTCCCTCGGTGGCGAGCCCGAAGTCACGCGCACCGATCTCCTCGAGCAGATACTCGCTGTTGGGCAGGCGTTCGACGAAGGGTCCCCACACCAGCTCGGCCTGCTTGAGCGCGCGGAAGTTCTCGCCGTTGATCCAGATGACATCGATACTGCCATCACTGCGCCCCGCCGCCTTCTCGGCCAGCAAGGTCGAGACGCTCTCGGCGGTATCGGCAATCTTGACGTGACGCACCTCGATACCGTGCTCACGTGCCGCGATCTCTGCCTGGGCGCGCAGATAGGCGTTGGTGGCTTCACTCCCGCCCCAGGCGTGGAAGTCGATGCGCTGACCGCGTGCCTTGTCGGCGATCACGTTCCACTCCAGTGCAGCCAGCATCGGCACTGCCCGCCCCTTGGCGGCATCGGCGGCGTACGCCAGTGACGTGGCCCAGGGCATGGCACTCATGCCGGCCATCAACACCAGTGACCCACCCATCAATGCCAGTGCGCGACGTCGCCCCGGCAGACATGTCGTAGCCATGGAGGTTTCTCCTGATAGCAAGATGCCGCGACCCTGAACGAGCAGGTTCGCGGCATGGGAAAGGATCAGTGCTTGTCGACCGTCACGGGAGTGGTGGCATCATCCGCCTGGCGTGTCTTGGTCGGCTCGAAGCGTCCATTGCGGCGCCAGGTGAAGTAACGATCCAGCACCTTGAGCACGCCTTCCGGCTTGTGGGCGTTCTTCCACATGCCTGCTGCCGCCTTGTTGGCCTCGGACAGTGTCGGATACGGATGGATGGTGGACAGGATCTTGTTGAGACCGATGCCATGCTTCATCGCCATGGTGAATTCCGCCAGCCATTCCCCCGCATAGGCACCGACCAGTGTCACGCCCAGGATACGATCGCGTCCCTTCTCGGTGAGCACCTTGACGAAGCCTTCCGTCGCACGCTCGGCCAGGGCACGGTCACTCTCGCCCATCTCGTAATGGGTCACTTCATAGTCATAGCCCTGCGCCTTGGCTTCGGTCTCATTGAGGCCGACCCGCGCCACTTCCGGCTCGGTGTAGGTGACCATTGGCATGATGCGGTAATCGACCTTGAAGGTCTTCAGGCCGCCGAACAGTGCATTGACCGCGGCGTGCCATGCCTGATGACCTGCCGCATGGGTGAACTGATAGGGGCCAGCGACATCGCCACACGCCCAGATGTTCGGCTGCAGCGTCTGCAGCGACTCGGAGACATCGATGGTGCCGCGTTCGGAGACCGCGATGCCCAGCTCTTCCAGACCGAAGCCTTCGACGTTGGCTTCGCGCCCGATGGCCACCAGCAGCTCGTCGAACTCGATCCAGCTCTCCTCGCCGTCGGGAGAACTCACGACCAGATGGCGCATCGGCTGACTGTCCTTGTCCTTGAGCACCTCGATGCGCGTGGCGGTGGAATTGATGCGCAGGTCGACGCCCTCACCGGCCAGCTGCTCGTGCATCAGCGCGCTGACTTCCTCGTCTTCACGCGGCATCACCCGCGGGGCACCCTCGATGATGGTGACGTGACTGCCCAGGCGCGCGAAGCTTTGCCCCAGTTCCATGCCGATCGGGCCGGAGCCCAGCACCACCAGACGCTTGGGCTGCACCCTGAGATCCCACAGATTGTCAGAGGTCAGCGGCGTGATCAGCTCGATACCGGGGATCGCAGGAACACGCGGGCGGGCACCGGTGGCGATCACCACGTTGCGCGTGGTCAGCACGCGACCATCGACTTCCACTTCCCAGGGCGTCCTGAGTCTGGCGTTGCCGGTGTGGACTTCCACGCCCAGACTCTCGTAACGCTCGATGCTGTCATGCGGTTCGACACTCTCGACCACGTCCTGCACATGCCCCATCACCTTGGCGAAGTCGATTTCCGGTTCATTGGCGGTGATCCCGAAGCGCTGGGACTGACGAATCTCATGAGCCGCACGCCCGGCACGAATCAGCGCCTTGGAGGGCACGCAGCCGGTGTTGAGGCAGTCACCGCCCATCTTGTGGCGCTCGATCAGCGCGACACGCGCATTGACGGCGGAGGCGATATAGCTGGTCACCAGCCCGGCGGAACCGGCACCGATGACGACCATGTCGTAGTCAAAGGTCTTCGGCTTGTCGAAGGCCGCCTGCTGCTTGCGCTTGCGCAGCACGCCGACGATCTTCTTGGCGATCAGCGGGAAGAGGCCCAGCGCGATGAAGGAGGCGATCAGCCCCGGCGAGAGGATGCCGGACAGCGACTCCAGCTGGCCCAGCTCGCGACCGGCATTCACGTAGATGGCGGTACCGGCGAGCATGCCCAGCTGGCTTGCCACATAGAAGGTGACCACACGCATGCGGGTCAGCCCCATCACCAGATTGACGATGAAGAACGGGAAGACCGGCACCAGACGCAGCGTGAACAGATAGAAGCCGCCTTCACGCTCGACCCCGCGATTCAGGGATTCCAGCTGACGACGGAAGCGCTTCTCGATGCTTTCGCGCAACAGCGTGCGGGAGATGAGGAAGGCCAGGGTGGCACCGATGGTACTGGCGAAGGAGATCAACAACAGACCCCAGCCAAACCCGAACAGGGCGCCGCCCAGCAGGGTGAGCAATGCCGCACCCGGCAGCGAGAGTGCCGCCATTGCCACGTAGACGACGAAGAAGGTACCCGCGACCTTGAACGGCGATTCCTCGAAGAGTGCCTGAAATTCCGACTGACTGGCCTTGAGGCTCTGCAGAGTGAAGTAGTCCTGTGCCCCACTGGCAAAGAAGACCACGATGGCAGCGACGATGGCGCCCAGAAGCAGTAACTTGCGTTTATTCACTGGCGATTTCCTTTTCGATTCCTGCCGTCATGGGCATGTCATTGGGATGTACCGTGTCCTTACGAGACGCGTTGCTGACTGGATGCACTCATCAGGTCATGATGACGCGAACGACCTCATCATGATCACGGTAACAGTACCGTTTCATTCGACATCTTCGCATCCATCCCGCGTTGATTCGCGTAGTTCCCTGATACAGGCAGTGAGGGAATGGCAAGGCAAGCCACCTCGCGGCCCATCGAGACATGGAGATTTCCGTGTTCTCACCTCGAAGGAACGACGCCTTTCCCGGAGACACCATGACCCGATACACGCGATTCCCCTCCTCTGCGCTCAAACGTCTCACACCGCTTGCCAGCCTACTTGGCGGTCTGCTGATTGCCGGCCACGCCAATGCCTTTGACCCGGAACAGGCGCCCAGAGGCGTCGCCGAGGGTGTCACTCAAGGCCAGGAGGTCGCCATCTTCGCCGGTGGCTGCTTCTGGTGCATGGAAGGCCCCTTCGACAAGCTTGACGGCGTGATCTCGACGACGTCCGGCTACACGGCAGGCGAGACGGACAATCCCACCTATAAGCAGGTCTCGGCCGGCAGGACGGGCCATACGGAGGCGGTCAAGGTGGTCTATGACCCTGAAAAGGTCAGCTATGACACCCTGCTGGAGGTCTTCTGGCACAACATCGACCCGGTCGCGGTGGATCGTCAGTTCTGCGATGCCGGCACCCAATACCGCAGTGGCATCTATCCGGTGGATGAAGCACAGCAAGACGCCGCCCAGGCGAGCCTCGACGACTTGAAGGACAGATTCCCCGAAGGCATCGCCACCGAGATCGAGGCAGCGGGCCCCTGGTATGCCGCCGAGCAATATCACCAGGACTTCTACCAGAAGAACCCGGTGCGCTATCGCTTCTATCGCGCGGGGTGTGGCCGTGATGACCGTCTCGAGGAAATCTGGGGAGATGACGCCCCGGCGCACTGAGTCTCACCGTCGAGTCGCCTCGCCTGCCACTGACACGCAAACGGCTCGCCAGATGGCGAGCCGTTTGCGTGTCAGGCAAGAATCTCACGGTGGATATCAATGCTGCGGCGTGGCTCGTCGCCAGCACAGCATCGCCAACCCCAGGGTGACAAGCAGAACGCTGACGCCACCCACCACCACCCCTGGCCACCCTGCCTGCTGCCAGAAGGGCTCCAGCCAGAAGCCGCCCAGGCTCGCCCCGAGATAGTAAGCCGTCAGGTAGAGCGCGCTGGCGCTGGCCCGCGCCCCTTCGGCATTGCGCCCGACCCAGGCCGACGCGGTGGCATGTGCCAGGAAGAAGCCAAAGGCATTCAGGCTCAGGCCGGCCAGCATGCCGATCAACGAATGGCTCAGCGTGACCAGAGTGCCGAGAATCAAGAGCGCGGTGCCCAGCATCATGGTCAGTGCCTGGCCGCAGCGTTGCGCACCATCCTGCTCCTCCTGTCGCTGCGCTCCCTGCGCGAGTGACTGCCCACGCCCGGCGGCCAGACGCTGTGCCAACCGGCCGGACTGCGAGGCACCGAAGGTGCCTGCCAGATAGGTCAGAAACAGCAATCCCAACCACTGGCTCCCCAGAGACCAGGGGGCCGCACTCAGGCGAAAGGTCATGTAGCTGTAGAGATTCACGAAGATGAAGAAGTTGAGTCCACCGAGCAGAAACACCGGCCACAGCCGCGGATTGCGCAGATGGCGCCCCAGCCCTGCCAGCATGCTGGCCGGATGGAAGGGCTGTGCCACGAAACGTCGCTGACGCGGCAGCAACTGCCACAGCGCCGCCAGCAGCAACAGGCTGATACCACCAATCACCGCGAAACTCATCTGCCAGCCCCAGTGCTCGGCCACGAATCCTCCAGCGACCCGCCCACTGATGCCGCCGAGCGAATTGGCACTGATATAGAGCCCCACCGCAGCCATCAACGCCGGCTGTTCCATCTCATCGCTCATGTAGGCGACCGCGACCGCCGGCAAGCCCCCGAGCAGAAAGCCCTGCAACGCACGTACTGCCAACAGCGACCAGAAACCTTCAGCCAGCAAGGCAAGTCCCGAGCAGGCCACCCCCCCGGCCAATGTCCAGAGCAGCAGACGTCGCCGTCCCAGCGCATCCGATAGCGGGCCGAAGACCAGCAACGCCAGTGCCAGCGTGAGGGTGGTCACCGACAACGACAGACTCGCCTGCAGCGAGCTCAGGCCAAGGTCGGTCGCCAGCAGCGGTAGCATCGGCTGCACCACATAGAGATTGATGAAGACGACGAAGGAGCCCAGACACAACGCCTGGGTCATGCGTCGCCAATCACGGCCGTGCGCCTTGAGAGGAGACGGCAGTACTGGCTGCCCGGCAGTGTCGTGATGCCCCGAGTCGGATGGGGCGGTGGAAGACGCACTCAGCGATGAAGCCATCAGGTACCTGCAGCCAATCATGGGGATGGCGTGAGTCTGCGCCCTCGAACACCATCAGTAAAATAGCTCGACATGATGCCAGCCATCAGCAAAAGTGATACCCATAAGCCTGACCCACTGGCCTGCAGGCCTCACGCCGTCAGACCGCCTGCGCATGGTGAATGACGTCCAGGGGACTGGACGGCGTGATGGCCGCAAGGGACGCCGGTCAGGGTCGGGGACAAGGGAGACGGATGAGGATGACGTCAGACATGAAGAGCGCGACATGAAACTGCCCTTCGATCTGCGGGCACTGGAGATCTTCGTGAGTGTCACGGAGCGCGGCAGCTTCACCGCCGCCGCCATGGCGCTGCAACTGGCCCAGTCGGCCGTCAGTCAGTCGATCGCCAATCTGGAGTCCCGGCTGGGCCAGCCGCTGCTGATACGTGGCACCAAGGGCGTGAGTCTGACACCCGCCGGTGAGACATTGCTCGTGCATGCACGCTCTCTGCTGCAACAGGCGCAGCGAGCGGCCCTGGCCATGGCCGAACTGGATGGCCTGGTCAAAGGTGAGGTACGCATCGGCGTGTCCTCGATGCTGGGGTCCTACTATTTCCCGCCCCTGTTGATGGCCTTCAAGGCGCGCCACCCTGATATCACCTTGAGCGTGATCGAGGGCGGCACCCTGAGTCTTCGCAAGATGATCGACAATGGCGAGCTGGATCTGGGCGTCATCGTCGAGGAACACCCCGGCAGCGCCACCAGCGGGCTGGTCAGCCAGCACTTCCTGCGCGAAGAGATGGTGGTCTGCCTGCCCAACGACCACCCGCTGGCGACACGGGAGCACATCAGCCTCGAAGCGTTCTTCGCTGAAGAGCTGGTCGTCTTCAAGCGCGGTTATTTCCATCGCGATTTCATCGAACGTCTGGCAAGCCAGCACGGCCTGATTCCCAGTATCGCCTTCGAATCCAACCTGATCGCGCTCAACAAGGCGATCGTGTCACGCGGCTTCGGTATCACCACCTTCCTCAAGCGCGTGGTGGAGGATGACCGTGAGGAAAACAACCTCACCGCCATTTCCTTCAGTGAACCCGCCTGGCTGGACCTGTCGCTGGCCTGGCGACGTGAGCGTGGACTGTCGCGGGCCGAACAGGCCTTCGTCGACTTCGTGATCGAACATTCCGTGGTACGCGAAAGTCCATGACGCGGACTGCCGGACATGGCGGGGCTTGAGAATTCGCGGGCCGAAAACGACAACACCCGGCCAGGGCCGGGTGTTGTCCATCATGCGAGTGTCGTCATTGACTGCGCATGGCCAGTTTCATCTGCATGGCCTCGTGGGGCATGGGCCGCCGCGACTGCCAGTAGTGCTGCGACCAGTAGACATTGTCCAGCCGCGACAGCTTCACGCCACGTGACGTGGAGGCATGCAGGAAATAGCCGTTGCCCACATACACGCCCACATGGTTGTAACGACGTGAGGGGCGGAAGAACACCAGATCCCCCGGCTTCAACTGCGACTTGTCGATACGCTTGCCCCGCTTGACCTGATCACGGGTGGTACGTGGCAGTTCGATCCCGAAACCGTCACTGAACACATGCTGCATCAGCGCGGAACAATCGATGCCCCGTGAGTTGGTGCCGCCCAGGCGATAGGGCGTTCCCGCCCAGCGATCATGCTCTTCCAGCAACACTTCCCGGATACTGGGACCCGATGCCAGCTGCGGCTCTGCCGGGCCCTGCGGTTGGCCGGCCTGCTGACGGTAACGCTTGAGCTTGGGCAATTCCGGCAGATCGACATCGTAATAGGCCATGTCACTCGGAGGCTGTGAATGGCTGGCACACCCCGCCACACCTAGCGGCAACAGTAAAAGACAACACAATAACGTGTGACGCATCCAACATTCCTCGTCGTGGGCCCGGTGCCATGAGACAAAACGTGATCAGCACTTGCGGACGGCGATAACAGGTGATGCATGACAAGACAGAAAGCCGGCAGGAATCCCGTCATCACGAGATGCCTGCATGCCTGAAACGTGAATCAACAGGATCAACGGCATGCCCTGAGACCTGTGACGCAATTGAATGCCGTTCGCAGCAGGGTAGTGCATATTGCCGCAATCCGTATGCCATCGCCTCACAAGATAGACTAAAGCATCAGAAAATACTCAATGCAGCAGACGAGCATCGCCGCTCAGGGTATCCAGATGCAGCGCCGGCCAATGCCCCGGACGCGCGCCCGGGAAATCCAGACTGGCCCAGGGCCCGGCCAATGGCGGCGCCGCCGTCAGCCACTGGATCAATACATCACGGAAGCCGCGCAGGAAGCTGTCACGCTGATCGGTATCGCCCATGAAGAAGGCATAGCCGGCGAACAGCCCGCGCGCATATTCCTTCCAGCTGCCGTAGTGTGCTCGCGCCATCGCATGGGCGCTGTCCAGATAGGCCGTGAAGGTGGCCGCATCCAGCCATCCCAGCTGACGGCCGGCAATCGCCAGATCCACCAGCTGCGCGATGTCCCAGGCTGCCATGTCCAGCTCATTGCAGCGGGCCTCGTTGTCACGCACACGGCGCAGGCGATCGAGGTGCACCTGCTCATCCTCGCCGCGTTCACCGCTCTCGAGCACATCGATCTCGTTGTCCAGACGCGCACGATTGAGGGTATAGGGGCCGTAATTGATCTGATATTCGTCCCGATCCCCGGCATCACGCAGGAAATCGAGGAAGCCGATCAGCATCTCGGCGTTGGCCAGACCATAATGACCTTCCAGCCAGCCGGTCAGTTCCTCGACTCCCCGGCCATGCTCGACCATCGGCTCGCCCCAGCACGGCGAATTGAGCGGGCCACTGAGTGCCAGCGCCGTGAAACGATCCAGACTGGGGCGCTCGCCGGGCTCCTGCCAGTCACTGGCGCGCCAGTCGAGCCAGTGGAACAGGCTGCCGGGGTCCTCGAGATGCCAGCGGATCTCGTTGACCAGCGGGTGGTCCTCAAGTTCCGGGACCGCGGATTCCCATACCGCCCAGGCTTCCAGCAGGCGGACGGCGTCCGGATAGAAGCGGCACAGTGCGCTGCGCAGGCGCTCGGCACACTGCGCCAGCTCACCGGCATCGAAATCGCGGCTGTCCTGCACCATCAGCAGATAGAACGCGTACTTCTCCGCCATCACGATGCTGGCAGGATGACGATGACAGACTGCCAGCCGCTGTCGCCGTTCCAGCTCGGCGCTATCGGCGCGACCGAAGGGCGTCTGAGGATCAGGCAACCCACCCCGTGCGGCATCGGCCGCCAGCTGATTGAGGTGATGGGCCTGCGCCGGCAGCCAGAAACGCGCCATGCCGCCCACGCCATCGCGGGTATCCAGGGCCAGCGTCTCGTTGAGGTACTGACGCGCCTCTTCACGCCGCGCGTCCGCCACATCCGCAGGCAGCCCCTGGCGATAGAGCAGGTCCGGCTCTCGAATGCTGGCAATGGCCAGCACCCAGTGGCGGCTGTCACTGCGCCATTGACGCATGGCGGTGCGTGAGCGATCCCGGATGGCCTCCGGCAGCAACGCGTGCAGCTCGCAGCGCAGCGGCGTCACCGGTGAGGCCATCAATGGCCGCCAGTCACTGTCGGTGGAGCTGGTGAGATCCGCCCCCTCGAACAGGCTGCGTCCGCGTTGATAGGCGCGCGCCACGCCCTGCCAATCCGCGTAGCGACGCACCAGCAGGTCGATACCATGCGCGGCGAAGTCCTCGCCCTCCTCACGACTCAACCAGCCGGCACACAGACCGGCAAAGGCCAGATCCACCAGCCGCAGCCAGTCCCAGGCGGCAAATTCCAGTGGCTCACCACGATCCAGATACTGGAGCAGCAGCTCCCCGTAGGCCACGGGCGACGGGCCCTGCTCGAGACCCGCAGCGGCCGCCAGCTCCGCACTGGCCGCCGCATGTGCCGGGGTGCCGGCGAGCCCCTGAGCCTTGCGCTCGGCCTCCTCGGAGGCGGCGTCAGACTCCAGCTCGTCGAGCCACTTGTCACGCTCATCCTGACTGGCCGACAGCATGCGCGCGCTGTCGATGTCCCAGCCATAGCGATGCCCTTGCGAGGCCAGCCACAACAGCAGACGGATCAATTCGTCACGAGTGCGGATCGCCCAGGTATCACGCAGCCAGCGTTGCACGTCGGGCCAGTGACCCTGCGCATCGAAACCGCTGTCACTCGCCTCGCAGAGGCCGTCATCCGTCGACGTCAGTGTCGTCCCGCCGACCCAGGGCGCAAAGATGGCGCGCGCCATCCACACCCGGTCACGCTCACCCTGCGGCCACAGCTCGGTGGCGGGTACCGGCTGACGGCCTTCCAGCGCCTCCAGCAGACGCGGCCAGGTGACGCCCGCCTCTTCCTGCTCCAGCCGGGACAGCGCGAGACTGGCCTCGAAGAAGCCGTCATCGCCGCGTGTCCAGCCAGCATCGCTGCGCGAATGCGCCAGCGCCTTGAGCCAGTCATCCAGCGAGGTGAAACGTGATGCGATGGCCATGAGCAGTCGCACCAGCCAGGCACGCGTGCGCGCCTCGGACAGCCAGCCAGCCGTCCGCGCCAACGCCAGCAGCTCCAGCGCTTCCAGCTGACGCAGCGAGTCGGGCATGTCACTGGGGAACGCTTCCAGCAAGCGCCAGCCCAGCTCGCCGGCATCCGGCACTTCCAGCGCCTTGAGGCGCGCACGCGCCTCCTCGGATGTCCACACCGCTTCGGGTGTCGCACTGAAACGCCAACCGCACAACACCAGCTGCTGCCCCCACCAGGCACTCAGGGGTTCGACCAAGGCACACCTCACGACTCGACAGGTTTTGATGACGACGGGCCAGCAGCGGACCCTAAACACACCACTGGCGGCGCATAGTGTAACGGAAAGGCGCTGTTGGCGATGCCCCCATGCGGGATCGACTGCATCGCGATGACGCGTGAGAACACCGCTGACTCGCCAACGGCAGTGCGCCCGACGACAGGCGCTGTCATCGGGCGCACGGCATGCCTCAGCTCTTGCCATCAGTGCTTGCCATCAGTGCTTGGCATCACGGCATGGCGCCCTCCCGGGAGGATGGCCATGGGGGACGCGACTACGCCGCCTCGTGCTTACCTGCCGGAATACGGAACAGTGCACAGTAGGCCACCGGCAGCACGACCAGCGTCAGCAGCGTCGCGACGCCCAGACCGAAGACGATCGCCACCGCCATGCTCGAGAAGAAGGCATCCGAGAACAGCGGAATCATGCCCAGCATGGTCGTGATCGCCGCCATCGAGACCGGCCGCACGCGGCTGACCGCCGCCAGCATCACCGCCTGGAAGCGGTCCTCCTGTTCGGTCAGCTGCACGTTGATCTCCTCCACCAGCACGATGGCGTTCTTGAGCACCATGCCGACCAGGCTCAGGGTGCCCAGCAGTGCCATGAAGGTGAATGGCGCCCCGAACACGATCAACCCGCTGACGATACCGATCAGCGTCAGCGGCACGATGGACCAGATGGCCAGCGCCTGGCGCAGGTTGGAGAACAGCAGCACCGTGATCACGAACATCCCCAACAGCCCCATCGGCAGCGAGGAGAACAGCGCCTTCTGCGCATCGGTGGACGTCTCGTATTCACCGCCCCACTCCAGATGATATCCCTCCGGCAGCTCGATGGCCTCGACCTTGGGTCGGATGCGACTCAATACACTGGCGGCCGTCTCGCCGGACAGTGGCATCGGCTCCGCATAGACCGCCAGCATGCGCTCGCGATTGCGCCGCTTGATCAGGGGATCACGCAGTTCGGCCTTGAGCGGGCCCATCACCGCTCCCGCCGGCACATAGGTTTCCTGTTCGTCGCTCCAGACGTTGAGACTGGCCAGGGTGTCGAGATCAAAGCGCTGGCGCTCCTCACCGCGCAGCAGGATCGGGATCAGTTCGGAGCCCTCGCGATAGACGCCGACGCTCTCGCCATCACTGTTGATCAGCAATGCCTCATGCAATGCATCCCGCGTCACGCCGACACGCCGCGCCTGATCATCCAGGAACTCGGGTTCGATGCGATTGACGCGGTTGCGCCACGACAGGCGAATGCTGTCTGCCAGCGGCTCCTGCTCGAAGACGTCACGCACTTCGGCGGCCAGCTGGCGCAGTACCGCCGGGTCCTCGCCGTAGAGGCGCGCCTCGAGACTGGCCTTGGCGGACGGGCCGACCTGCAAGGCCTGCACCTTGTATTCCACCTGCGGATATTCGGCGCGCAACAGGCGTATCACCTCCTCCATGCGCGCTTCGCGGCTGTCGCGGTCCTCGGTCTCGACGATCAGCTGACCGAAGCTCGCGTAGCTGTCTTCCGGCGAGTAGGTCAGGGTGAAGCGCTGGGCACCGCCCCCGGTCACGCTGGTGACATGGTTGACGCGCTCCATCTTCAGCACCTGCTGCTCCAGACGCGAGACATGCCGTTCGGTCTCCAGCACATCGGTGCCTTCCGGCATCCAGACATCGACGAAGAACAGCGGTGTCGAGGCATCCGGGAAGAAGGCATTCTTGATCTGGCCAAAGCTCATCACGGCCACGACCAGCAGTGCCAGCGCCCCGCCCAGGGTCAGCCAGCGCAGACGGATCGCCCAGCCCAGCAGGGTTCGGAAGCCACGGAAGATCACGCCCCGGTAAGGGTCTTCATGCTCGGCGCCGTCCTTGTCGTTGCCCGATGTCTCACGCGCTTCGCGGAAGAACATGTCGAAGAAGAACGGGGTCAGCGTCAGGGCGGTGATCCAGCTCAACAGCAACGAGTAACACAGCACCCAGAACAGCGAGCCGACGAATTCCCCGGTCGCATCCGGCGACAGACCGATGGGCGCGAAGGCGGTGATCGCGATCACCGTGGCCCCCAGCAGCGGCAGGCGATTCTGGTTGACCACCTCGAAGGCAGCCTGACGCTTGGTCTTGCCACGCTTGAGGCCGATCAGCATGCCTTCCGTGACCACGATGGCGTTGTCCACCAGCATGCCCAGCGCGATGATCAGCGCGCCCAGCGAGATCTTCTGCAGCTCGATGCCATGGATCGACATCATCACGAAGGTGCCGAGGATGGTGATCAGTAGCACCAGCCCCATCAGCACCCCGCTCTTGACGCCCATGAACAGCAGCAGCACCAGGATCACGATGCCGACGGCCTCGGCCAGATTGAGCAGGAAGCCGGAGACCGCCTCATCCACCACCTGCGGCTGGTGATAGACGGTGGTCAGCTCCATGCCCAACGGCATGCGCGATTCAAGCTCCCCCAGACGCTGGTCGACTCGCTCGCCGACCTCCACCACATTGACGCCGGAGGCAAACGAGATCCCCAGCGACAGAGCGGTCTCGCCATCGGTGTGATAGAGACGTGACGGCGATTCGGTGTACTCGCGGCTGACGGAGGCGATATCCCCGAGGCGGATCAGGCCGCCATTGCCGGGGCGACCGACCACGAGGCGCTCCAGATCCTGCACGCTCTGGAACTCCCCGCCCGGCTGCAATTCCAGCGACAGGCCGTTCTGACGGATACGACCGGCATTGCCGACCACGTTCTGGGCGTTGAGCAGATTGGAGAGCTGGTCCGGCGAGATGTTCAGCGCCTGCATGCGATCACGGTCCAGCGCCACGATCACCTGCTCGCTGCGCGCGCCGACGATGGAGACCTTCTTCACGCCCTCCACCAGCGTCAGTTCGCGTTGCAGGAAATCGGCCTGATCCTCGAGATCATGCGCCGAGTAGCCCTCGCCACTCAGGTTGTAGAGCAGGCCGAACACGTCCCCGAAGTCATCATTGACCACCGAAGAGGAGCTGCCGGGTGGCAGACTCGACTGGGCATCATTGATCTTGCGCCGCAACAGATCCCAGTACTGCTGCATCTCGCCTGCGCGCACGCTGCTCTCGAGTTCCAGCGTGATCTGCGAAAGGCCTGAACTATTGACCGAACTGACACGCTTGAGATTGGGAATCTGCTGGATGGCCTTCTCCAGCGGCAGCGTGACCTCCTCCTCCACCTGCTTGGGGGTGGCGCCCGGATATTGGGTGATCACCACCGCATTGCGGATGGTGAACTCGGGAAACTCCAGCTGGCCAAGATTGAAGAATGACACCACGCCGCCCACCGACAGCAACAGCGTGACCATCCAGCTGATGACCTTGTGTCTCAGGAAGTAATCGACCATGGATCAGAGCCCCGCTTCCTTGACCCAGGGGCGCACAGGCTCCCCGGCTTGCATGCGGCTGGCACCCGCGGTCACCAGACGATCACCGGCATTCAACTCCCCCGTGATCACCAGCCCCTCGCCCGTGGCCTGAAGCACCTCGACGGGCACGGCTTCCACCGTCCCCTGCCCTGCCTTGCCCTCGTCCTCGACGTCCGGTGACGTCTCGGTGGCAGCAGAGCCGTCTTCCATATAACGCCACACCACGGCCTGCTGCGGGTCGGCATCGCGCATCACCACCGCTTCCACCGGGACACGCCATTGCCCCCCGGTGGCCCCCGTCAGCTGCTGCATGTCCAGCTCGACCGTCGCGCTCATGCCGGACAGCACGGTGATGTCCTGAGGCTCCGGCAGGGTCAGGGTGACCTGATAGCTCAGCGAGCCCTCACTGGCGCTGGTGTCATGCTCCTTGTAGCGCGCCGGATAGCGCTGTTCACCGCGCCCGAAGCGTACCCAGACCAGCGCTGCATCCTCCTGACGCCCGGCCATGGCACGCTCACGGTCGATGGCGCGCACCTGGCGTTCCGGCAGATTGAAGGTCACGTCGATCTGACCGGGCTGCTGGAGCACCGCGATGGTTTCCTGCGCCGTGACCACCTGATAGTTGTCCACCGGCACTCGGGCGATCACCCCGTCATAGGGGGCTTTCAGCTCGGTATAGCTGAGCTGGTCCTGCGCCTGGGAGTACTGGGCCTGTGCCGACTGGAATTCCGCCTGCGCCTCATCGAAGCGTGCACGGCTGATGGCGCCCTTCTCCACCGAGTACTTCATGCGCTTGTAGGTCGCCTGGGCGAGATTGAAGCTGGAACGGGCGTTGTTGAGCTGGCTGCGGGCATCACGATCATCCAGCTGCGCGATCAGCTCACCCTGCGTGACCTCCTGGCCGGCCTGCACGTTGAGCTCACGCAGCTCACCGCCGATCCGGAACGAGAGATTGGAACGCTCGGAGGCCTCGACCACGCCGGGATAGCGCTGAATGACACCGCCCCCCTCATCCGACAATGACAGCAATTTGACCGGATGCACCTTCTGCTTCTTCAGCGGCGCCTCGGCCTCGCTGCAGGCCGAAAGCCCGAGGGCCAGCAGCAGACCGGCAAACAGCTGCAGAGCAAGGCCTCCGCGCCAGGCGGCGGGAGTACGCAGGTGTGGCTTGGCACCAGGTCGAAGTTTCATCAGCAGGCCCTTGAGTCATTGGAATGGAAAAGCACAAAACGAAGATCTGTCATCTGTCCGGCAATGCGTACGGCCATGGCTCACGGCGCTGGATGACGAAGCGCTATCGCGTCCCAGGCCATCTCGAAGGCCTGGTCGAAGCAGGCATCACTGATGGCCGGCACCTGACAGCCCGAGCCCTGCAGCAGGCTGTAGATCGAACGAAACATGAACACCTCGATGAGAGCGATGTCGATCTGTTTCAGAATGCCGGTCCGCTGGCCCTGCGCGAAGGCTTCCAGCAAGGGCGCGGCCCGCTCCTGGTTGGCCACCTTCAGGGCGTCCCGCATATGCGAGGAGTGAAGAAACTGATCATGAAACCGGAACAAGGCGGGCTGGCGGCGCCCCAGCATCACCAGGGCGTGCCACACCCGACACAGCGCTGACTTGAGCTGCCAGGCCGCGGGGGACATCGCGGGCGATGTGACCCGTGATACCTGCGCGTCCGGCTCGGCCTCGAAGGCATCAAGCGCCACCTCGATGATGCGACGGCTGACCTCGCTGAAGGTGGCCTCCAGCAAGTCGTCCTTGTCGCGATAGTAAAGATAGAGCGTTCCGGGGGACATGCCGGCAGCACGCGCGATGCGTGCCACGGAGGTCACGGCAAAACCATGCTCGGCCACCTCATGCAGAGTGGCTTCCAGCAGCGCCTGCTGCTTGTGTTCATCACGATGGCGCATGGCCTGTCTGCCTCTGGATCTGCTCAGGATGAGAATCCACACAAAATAAATGAACGTTCATTTATTTACAACCAGCCATTGCGCCAGCCGGCCCCCGCCTTGCCATGCAGACGGCGGCTCTGACGCAGACACCACCAGGCCCCACCTGCCTCAGACCAGGCAAGGAAAAACGGACAAGGAAAAACAGGCAAAGAAAAAGCGCAGCTCAAGGAGCTGCGCTTGCACGATCAAGACGGGCAGACAGGGAGACGCGAAAACGTCAGCGCCTCAGCTCTCCGGGTCGATGATCGCGATGATATGGTCTTCCAGATCCTGCTGGCGCACCGAGGCCTCGGAGACGGCGAAGCGTGACACCGCGACACCGGCACGCTTGACGCTTCTGGCATCCCCGGTCAGCAGCGGATGCCATTCTGGCAGCTCACGGCCTTCATTCAGGCGGCGATAACCACAGGTTTCCGGCAGCCAGCGCAGCTTGCCTACCGTCTCGACATCCAGCGGGATGCAGCCCGGCACGCGTGTGGCGCGATTGGGGTAATCACGGCAGCTGACCTTGCGCACATCCAGCAGGCGGCAGGCGACATCCAGTACCGCGATGTCGCCACTGTCTTCATCCTCGAATTTCAGCAGGCAGCATTGGCCACAGCCATCACACAGTGCCTCCCACTCGGCCGTGTTCAGCTCCGAAAGCGCATGCCGCTCCCAGAAACGCTCACGTTTTCCGCCGTCAGGTTGCGGAACATCACTCATCTTGCTCTCCTCGCCCTGCCGGGCAGCAGGGTCGGTCCAGTCGGTCTCGTCTGACGACGGGCAGTCGTCAGTAGTGCGTTTCCGGCGGCGTCACGCCAATCTCCTTGAGGAGATTTTCCTTGACCGGCGGCATCTGCAGGTAGAAGCCCTGCTCCCGAATCTTCTCCAGCACCGTGGTGCTGGCCACACGCGCCAGCGGCTTGTCGGCACGGATCAACAGCGTCATCAACGGCGCAGGCCTGCCGAAGATCTCCAGCAGGGACTCCGGCACATCCTTGAGACCTCGCGTCTTCTCGACGTACAGATACATCTCGTCCTTGCGGGCGCTCTTGTAGATCTCGCAGATCATCTTGTCATCAGTCATCGGGACCACCCATCACGTCATCTTGCAGCGCATGCGCGCATCAGCGTGCGCACGGGACACGAGCGCACGACGTCTCACATTGGTTACGTGATCGCCCCCGGCCATGCCGGAGGCAATCCTTGACTCATTCCGGCTGGAACGCCTTGGCGAGGCGCTCGGCCAGCAGCGCGCCGCGCCAGCCACCCGGCAACGGCAGCGGCTCACCTTCGTAGTCGGCGATCACCAGCGCTTCCATGTCGCGACGCTTGCCGAGAATCTCAGGCTTGAGGTCCTGGGCCTCGGCGACCGCGTTGACCTCACGCTTGAGGCGCTTCATGCGCGCCTTCCATTCCGGCGCCAACGGCGACGGCGGCACGCGCGGCAACTGGCTGTCATCGATCATCGCCACGTCCTTGAGAATTTCCAGCACGCTGTCGCCGATGCGCTTGATCTGCGGCGGGTGGAGCCCCTCGACCTTGGCCAGCTCGAAACGATTGACCGGCAGACGCTCGCAGATGGCGAACAGCTGGGCATCCGCCAGCAGGCGCGAGCGCGGCACGTCACGCAGACGAATCTGGGCCTCACGCCACTCGCACAGGGACTGCCAGGCGGCCAGCCCACGCGGCGTGAGCTTCCACAGGCTGCGATGGCGCTTCCAGTACTCCGGGTCCGGCGTGGCACCCCCGCTGCTGCCCGGGGCACTGCAGTCCTCTTCCAGCCAGGCCATGCGACCCAGCTGATTCAGGGCCTCACGCTGCTGTGCCCAGACCTGCGGCAGGAACAGCACGTCCAGAGCGGCATAGTCACACTGCGCCTGACTCAGCGGACGCTTGAGCCAGTTGGAGCGCGTCTCTTCCTTGGGCACCGTGATGCCGGCCACACGTTCGACCAGACGCTGATAACCCATGGAGGCCTCGCCACCCGTGAGCCCTTCGGCGATCTGGGTATCGATCAGCGGTGCCGGCGCCACGCCCGCCCAGCGCAGGAAGACTTCCATGTCCTCGCCGCAGGCATGCAGCAGCTTGAGCGGCCCCTCAGGACCCAGCAGACGCTTGAGCGCGTCACTGGCCGGCACCACCGTGGGGTCGATCAGGAAGATGCGCGGCATCTTGCCATCCGCACCGGGCAGCTCACCATCGTGGGCCGCCATCAGCTGCACCAGTGCCGGAATCGGGAAGAAGGTGGACTCACGGATGAACTCGGTGTCCAGCGCCAACCAGTCGGCGTCCTCAAGTTCGGCACAGGCAGCGGCCAGCGCTTCGGGGGTCTCGACCCAGATGGCGTCGAAGTCTAGCTCTGACAGCAGTGCGGTGGCGGCGGATTGATCACTCATCTGCAAGAATATCTCATGGTGACTGGCTTGCCCGGGCAAGCGATAAATGAAGGGTGACGGGCACTCGCCAGACACCGGGCGGAAACGACGGCGGGCGTGGTGGTTCCTGACCACCACGCCCGCAGACGTGCTGCTGTTGTTGCCTTTCGGACGCTTTGCGTCAAGGACATGCCGCTGGCGAAACGCGATCGGGCGAACCCGACACGTTCAGATCTCGCCGAGGGTAAAGGGCAATCGGCCGCTGAAGGCACGACTCAGCGTACCACCATCGACATATTCCAGCTCGCCACCCATCGGCACGCCATAGGCCAGTCGTGTCAGCTTGAGGGGCTGCCCGCCATGCGCCACATCGCGAAGCTGCTCGGCGATGTAGTGCGCGGTGGCTTCGCCCTCGACCGTCGGGTTGGTGGCCAGCACCAGCTCTTCGATCTGACTCTCGCGTACACGGGTTTCCAGCGCATCCAGGCCGATGTCCTCAGGCCCGATGCCGTCCAGCGGTGACAGGTGGCCATGCAGCACGAAGTAACGTCCCACGTAGCCACCCGCCCCTTCGATGGCAAGCTGGTCCGCGGGGGACTCCACCACGCAGAGCACTCGCTCATCACGCCGAGGACTCAGGCACAGCTGACAGATCTCTTCTTCCGTCAGCGTCCGGCAGCGCGCGCAATAGCCGACACGCTCCAGCGCCTCGCCGAGTACACCGACCAGCCGGTCGGCCCCCATGCGATCACGCTCCAGCAGATGCAGCGCCATGCGCTGTGCGGTACGCGGACCGACGCCCGGCAGCACGCGCAGGGCATCCAGCAGCTGATCGACCAGCGGCGAGAATCCCATCAGAACGGCATCTTGAAGCCGGCCGGAAGGTTGAGACCCGCAGTCGCCTCTTCCATCTGCTTCTTGGAATTGACCTCGACCTTGCGCACCGCGTCGTTGACGGCAGCGGCCAGCAGGTCTTCCAGCAGTTCCTTGTCCTCTTCCATCAGGCTCGGGTCGACCTCGACGCGCGAGACGTCATGGCGCCCGTTCATAGTGATCTTGACCATGCCGGCACCGGCTTCGCCCTGGACTTCGGCCTTGGCCGCTTCTTCCTGGACCTTCTGCATGCGCTCCTGCATTTCCTGCGCCTGCTTCATGATGTTGCCCATACCGCCTTTTCCACCAAACATGGCTCACCTCATCAATGACGTGTTGTACATGAACTAACGATAAATGCTGTCTGCCAGCCGCGCCATCTGGCATGGCTGGCGTGGGGGCACATGCCCGCAAGCACGTCCCCCCGGAATCCGGGAGCGTCACCGGTCGCGGTGACCGATGACGCTCGATCAGAAATTGTCCGGCTCGAAGGAGTTGACGCTTTCCTCGATCAAGCGCGCGCCCAATTGCTGCTCCAATGACTGGATATGCGGGTCAGCACGCAAGGCTTCAACCGCCCGCAGCTGACGCTCGCCCAGCAGTCGAATGCGTCGGCTGTGAGGTGTCTCGAGACCCTTCGGCAGCGGGCCGACATTGATCTCGAGTTCCCGCACCACGCCCTGCCCTGCCAGCGCCTTGTGAATGCGCTCCCGGTGAACATCCGCCATCATCGCGGACTGGGCAGGGTCCAGCCTCAGCTTGAGGTGCGTGCCATCATCGTGCTCGACCAGACAGTGCGCACCGATGTTGCGTGTGATGCCGCCAAGCCCCAGCGCCGGGAACAGCTCCAGCCACGCCGCGTGATTCAAGCGGCCATCACCACTCGGCGCATCGGATGGCGCAGGCGCTGATGCCTGAACCGGCGCGGGAGCCGCTGCCGGCATCGGTTCCGCTGCCTCGACAGGCTTGGGCATGACCGGCTCAGACATGGCGGGCTCAGACACGACCGGCGCAGCAGGCTCTGGTTGTGCTGGCGCTGACAATTCAGCAGACGTCGGCGCTGCTGTTTCAGCAGGCTCCGGTGCTGATGCTTCAGCGGGCTCCGGCTCCGGCTCCGGTTCCGGCTCCGGTTGCGCCGAACCAAAGGCGGCGCTCAGGCGTGACATCGCCGAGCTGGGCGCAGCGGCTGCCTGTGCGGGCGCAGCCACCGGCTCCGACGGCTGCGGCGCTTGCGCCCCCGTGGCAGACATCACCGGAGCTGGCTCGGCAGCCGGCGCTGACCCTGTCGCGGCCGATGTCTGGGGCTCATCTTGTGTCAGGTCGCGAAAGCCGGCATCCCGGGCGTCATGGGGAACGTCCTCCGTCGCCCAGGGGGGCGGCTCATCGGCCATCGGCGGCTGTACTTCAGTCACCGGTGCGGCAGACTGCGCCGCGGCGGGAGCCACAGAGGCAGCCGGGGCCTGCTGTACCGGTGCTTCTTGAACAGGAGCCTGCTGAGCCGGAGCTTGTTGAACAGGAGCCTGTTGAGCCGGAGCCTGCGGCGCGGGCACCTGTGGTGCCGGGGCTTGAGCGGCGCCCTCCGGCTGGCCGGTCATCGGCAGCGGCGTCTGCGCCGGACGCGGCACGCCCTGCGGGCGGAAGGCCAGCATGCGCAGCAACGTCATCTCCAGCGCGGTGCGGGCATCCGGCGCATTGGCCATGTCGGCGCGCCCCTGCAGGGCGATCTGGTAATAGAGCTGCACGTCTTCGCCTGTGAAGCGGCTGGCCAGCGCCAGCAGTGCATCACGGTCACCATGGCCGTTGTCCAGCGCGCTCGGCACCATCTGAGCGATCGCCAGGCGATGGAAGACGGAGGCCATGTCATCCAGCACCCCACCGTAATCCGGGCCCTGCTCGGCCAGCGTCGCGACCTCCGCCAGCAGACTCGCGGCGTTCAATTCCGCCAGACATTCCAGCAGCGCCAGCACATGACGGTGATCCAGGGTGCCCAGCATGGCGGCGACATCTTCGCGCCGCACCTGACCATGCCCGAAGGCGATCGCCTGGTCCGTCAGACTCATGGCGTCACGCATCGAGCCATCGGCGGCCTTGCCGAGCAACCACAGCGCGTCTTCCTCGAAGCTGACTTCCTCACGCCCGAGAATGTCGGTGAGGTGCTCGACCACGCGGACCGGCGGCATGTTCTTGAGCGTGAACTGCAGACAGCGCGACAGGATGGTGACCGGCAGCTTCTGCGGGTCGGTGGTCGCGAGCAGGAATTTCACGTGGGGCGGCGGCTCTTCCAGCGTCTTGAGCAGCGCATTGAAACTGTGGGTCGACAGCATGTGCACCTCATCGATGAGGTACACCTTGTAGCGTCCCTGGGTCGGGGCGTACTGGACGTTGTCCAAAAGCTCACGCGTGTCCTCGACCTTGGTCCGCGAGGCGGCGTCGACTTCGATCAGGTCGACGAAGCGCCCCTCGTCGATCTCGCGACAGGTGCCACACACGCCGCAGGGTCTGGAGCTGACACCCTCCTCGCAGTTCAGACACTTGGCGAGAATGCGCGCCAGCGTCGTCTTGCCGACACCGCGAGTCCCGGTGAACAGATAGGCATGGTGCAGGCGCCCCTGATCGAGGGCATTGACCAGCGCACGGCAGACATGCTCCTGACCGATCAGTTCGTGAAAATTGCGCGGGCGCCACTTGCGCGCCAATACCTGATAGCTCATTGAGCGAGGCATTCCTTGGGTGATCTGAAACATGAGCGGAAAGCCTGCACGACCCGGATAAGCGTCACCACCGACAGTCGACAGACGGAGACCGATGACGCGGCCTCGCTGAGAATGCGCTCATTCTAGCGACTTGCCGAGTGGCTTCAAAGCACGTAACCACTTGTGCAACGGGATTGCTGTCTCCAGGCCCGCATGACGGGCCCGACGGCGGAACATGACAGTCGAACATGATGATCAAGCATGAGGATCGCACACGGGTGTTGGTCATAGATGCCGAACGCGGGTGTTGAACATAAGCGCCGAACGCGGGTGCTGGACGCGGATATTGAACATAAGCGCCGAACAGGGAAGCCAAAGGCACAAGACGGACACGACAAGACGCCCGACAGGGCATGGCAACATACGAAGGAGTCGATCAGGGGACTTGCGGGGGAACACGTAGACGAGGCATTTCAGGCATGCGGATCTTTGCTGCCCTGAAATGGAGGCGGCCCCATCAGCCACATCCCGGCACACGCGTCAGCCACTACCGTTGCTCCCTTCCGGGCCTGGCGGGGTTTGCAGCCTAGCATTGCGGGAGGACCAACAGGGCCACCACAGACATGATCAATCGGTGAACTACCGAGCCAATCGCTTGAACTTCAAGCACTTGGCGTGATCAAGGCGCACACTATAACAGCGTGTTGCCGCCCTCACAAGAGGGGGATGTCGCAGCGCCTCAATCCCCCTTCCTCTCATCGCACGCCTCGCCGTCAGGTACCGGCGCACGCCTCCGGAAATGGCGCACCATCAGCGGTAGCGCCAGCATCAATACGATCATGCGCAGAAGGTGATGAAAGGCGACGAAGACGGGATCGAGATCCAGCGCCACCGCCAGCAGCGCCATCTCGCCGATACCGCCCGGTGCCAATGCCAGAAAGGCCACATCGCGCGGCACGCCCATTGCCTGATGGATCACTTCGGCGAAGCCACCCAGTACCGCAAGCGCGATCAGTGTCGCGACACCCGATTGCCCCATCAGCCCCGCCAGTCTGGCGGGCGACAGCCCCTTGAAACGTGCCCCGATGGCGCAGCCCAGCACCAGCTGCATCACGTCCGTCCCCCATATCGGGGGCGCAAAGCGCACCACCTCGGCCAATGTCAACGCCATCGCCACCAGCAATGGCCCCAGCAACGCGGCATTCGGCAAGCGCAGGCGCCTGCCCAGAGGCAACAGCAATGGCAGCGTCAGTACCAGCCACAGCCCGCTCACCAGCGGGTCGCCTGCCCCGTCCGCTCCACCGCCTCCCTCCAGCAGCCAGTAGAGCGGCGGCAGGATGAGTATCACCAGCAGCACGCGCAGCGACTGGGCCACCGCGATACGCTGGGCATCGCCGCCACTGCGCTCCCCGATGATCACCATCGCCGTCAGCACCCCGGGCACCGAGGCGAACCAGGCACTGGTGGCATCGAAGCCGCAGCGTCGATACCAGGCGGCACAGGCCAGTGTCGAGGCCAGCACGCCGAGCAACAGCAATGTCCCCGACAGCCACCAGCTGGCAAAATGCGAGACCAGCTCCGGCGACACTCGCGCTCCCAACGTCAGACCCAGCACCCCGAGAAACAGGCTGCGCAATCGCTCCGGCACGGCGAGTGTCAGCCCGGCCATGGCACCGAGCAGATTGGCGACCAGCGGCCCCAGCATCCACGCCAGCGGCATGCCGGTCAGCTGGAAGAGGCTGCCTCCCGCCACGCCCAGCGCCAGCGAGACCGCCAGCGATTTCCACTGATCGTTATCCACGGATGGAGTCCTGAAGCGCTGTCTGACAGCGCGCGCGAACGAGATGAGTGACATTCCGACATCCTTGTCAGCGGCACGAGGGGAGCCTGTGATGGTACGCTAGCCACATGGCTTGTTGCCCTGATGATCCTACCGTGAATCGTGGTGCCTTCGGCAGCCACCTGAACGGGAATACCGTGCATCTCCCGGAGCCCGGATGACCCCCACGCAATCGACACCTTCCACACCTTCCCGACAGACGCCGTCACTGCTGCTGGTGGAGGACGACGCGCTGCTCTCCAGTACCCTGCACAGTGTCTTCATCAGCGAGGGACTCGACGTCACGCACCTGGCCGATGGCAGCGCGGCGCTGGCGCGACTCTCGCCAGGACAGCCGCACGGCTTCGCGCTGGTCGTGCTGGATCTCAACCTGCCCGGCGCCTCTGGGCTCGAGATACTGGCCGCCCTGCGTGAGCACGATCGCCATACCCCGGTCCTGATTCTCACCGCCCGCGGTGCCATCGAGGATCGCGTACGCGGACTGGATCTCGGTGCCGACGACTACCTCGCCAAACCCTTCGTGCTCGATGAACTGGAAGCCCGCGTGCGTGCTCTGCTGCGTCGTCATGCCAATCATCAGGCCAGCCAGGCCACGCATCAGAGCCGGGCGCTCGAACAGCGACTGGTGGTGGGCAGTCTGGCCTTCGAGCCGCTGAATGGTCGCTTCCTGCTGGCCGAGGCACCGCTGTCACTGCCCCCGCGCGAGCAGCGTCTGCTTGGCTGCCTGATCCAGCACGCCGGTGAGCCGGTGGACAAGGCCCGCCTGACCCGCGAGGCCTTCGGCGAGCAGGAGGCGGTCGGCGACAACGCCATCGAGGTCTATGTCCACCGCCTGCGCAAGCGCTTGGACGGCAGCGACGTCAGTCTGCGCACCATTCGCGGCCTCGGCTATCTGCTGGAACAGGCCCCGGCGGAGAGCCGGACTCCTTGAGCGCGCTCGACTCTCACCAGGCCACGGCATCCCCACAGCCACCACGCGATGCCCAACAGCCCGTCAGTCTCTATCGTCGTCTGCTGAGCTGGCTGCTGATCCCGCTGCTGGCCCTGGGTACCCTGTTGCTGGTGCAGGCCTTCCTGTCCGCGCGTGAAGCCGCGGACCGCGCCTATGATCGTCTGCTGGAAGCCTCGCTGGTGACCATCGCCGAGCAGGTCAAATGGCAGGATGGTCAGCTATGGCTCGACCTGCCGCCGGCAGCCCTGGAAATGCTGGCCACCGATGCCCAGGAGCGGGTCTTCTACAGCCTGGTGGACGCCGATGGCGAGCAGGTCACGGGCAACACGCGGCTGCCCGATGCACGAAGCGAGGCCGGCGCGCATGGCACGCGGGACGAGATGGCGGGACGCAGTGGCGAACTGGCCTTTCGCGACATCGCCTGGCAGGGGCAGGCACTGCGCCTGGGCACGCTCGATACCCGCCTCGGTGGTTGGGGTGATGACCCGCGTCATGGCCAACGCTTCAGCATTCGTGTCGCCCATACCCGCGAAGGGCGCGATGCGCTGACCCAGGAGCTGTACCGTGGCTCGCTGGTGCGCCTGGCAGGCATGGCCATTCTGGCCCTGATGGTAGTGCTGGTGGGCGTGCGCATGGCGCTTGCGCCCCTCACGCGGCTGCGGCGAGCCATCCGCGAACGCGACCCGCGCAGCCTGGCGGCCTTGCAACTGACGCTGCCGCGCGAGCTTGAGGAACTCAAGCATGCCCTCAATGAGCTGCTGTCCCGCATGCGCCGGGTCCGTGCCAATCAGGAGCGCTTCATCGGCGATGCCTCCCATCAGTTGCGCACGCCCCTGGCCGGTCTCTCCGCGCATGCCGAGCTGGCCCTGCGCCAGCAGGACCCGAGCGCCTGGCACGCGGCACTGGCACAGATGCAGGCCACCGCCAGTCACACCGCCCACCTGGCCAATCAGCTGCTGTCGCTGACACGCCTCAACAATCCGGAAGTGCAACCTCCTCGGGTGCCGCTGGAGCTCTCGAGCCTGGTGCGCGACACGGTCAGCCGTCATTTCCTGCGCTGTGATCGCGCCGGTGTGGATCTCGGCCTCGAGATCGCGCCGGACATCGACCATGCCGCCTGGACGCCGGGTGTGGACTGGCAACTGCAGGAGGCGCTGGCCAACCTGATCGACAACGCCTGCAAGCATGGCGCGCGGGTAGTGACCGTGACGCTGAGCCGCGAGCACGCGATACCCGCCAGCGGAGAAAACGCGGCACGTGAATCGGCCACGCCAGGCCGTCTACGCCTGAGCGTCGAGGATGATGGCCCGGGCATCACGCCGGAGCGGCGTCTGCTGGTGCTGCGCCCCTTTCATCGCCATGCCCGGGCAGACCAGCACCCGGCCGCCCAGCCGATGTCCGATTCCTCAGGCGGCCAGACACCCGAGCAGAGTGGCGCAGGGCTCGGGCTTGCCATCGTCGATGGCATTGCCCGCCACCACGATGCCCGGCTGTCATTGGAGGCCTCCGACCCTGTCCCCGCTGATGGCGCTCGGCCGGGACTGCGCGTGAGCTTTCACCTGCTGCCCTGCCCGCCTCCCGTGACCGCCACTGCCCCAGCCTCACGCGAGGCATCGACCGGCCCCAAGGGGGATGCATGTTGAGAACGCACCGCTGCTGGGCCGCCGTGCTCACCGTCGTCGGGCTGGCCATCGCGTCGTTGTGCTCGGCACAGGACACCGCGAGCTTCGACCCGCAACTCGATGAGCATCAGGCACTCTGGCTCAAGGCAGGAGAGCCCGTGGCCGCGCAGGCCGTCCAGTCCGGGGAAGAGGCGGATCTGGTGATCCATGCAGCGCTGGATCTGCCCGAGATTCGTCCGCTGCTGCAACGTTACAGCCGCGAACACCCCGGGATGCTGCTGCATTACGTCAATCGCTCCGCGCTGGCGCTGGAAGCCCGCTATCTGGCCGCCCCCCTGACACCTCGGGCCGACCTGATGATCTCCTCGGCCATGGGCCTGCAGTACCGTCTGGCCAATGGCGGCCATGCACGCCCGCTGCAAGCCGCGAACCTGACAGGCTGGCCCGAGAGCTCACGCTGGCGCAATGAGCTGTTCGCCATGAGCTTCGAGCCCATCGTGATGGTGGCGCGCCGCGATGCGCTGAAGCGTCTGGCCGACAGCGAAGGACTGCGCGACCCTCGCGATGCCCTGCGCAGTCATCGGGATCTCTGGCACCTGCTGGAGACACGCCGGGAGCTGCTGCGCGGTCGCGTGATCACCTACGACCCGCGTCGCAGCGGCTCCGGCTTCACCTATGCCGTCTCCGATGCCCGTCAGTCGCCTCGCTACTGGACACTGGTGCGCGCCATGGGTCAGGCCGATGCACGGCTGGTGACCACCACCGGCGCCATGCTCGAGGCACTGGCCAACGGCGAGGTGGATATCGCCTACAACCTGGTCGGGCCCTATGCCATCTCCTTTGCCCGCGCGCACCCTGAGCTGCTGGTGATCGTGCCGGAAGACTACGTGCTGATTCAGCGCCGACTGGCGTTCGTGCCGCGCCAGGCAGCGCATGGTGATGCCGGCGAGGCATTTCTGGACTGGTGGTTGAGTCTTGAGGGCCAACAGGCGGTGGCCAGTGACAGCGATCTGGGCGCATTGCATCCCGAGGTGAGCGGTGACGGCAGCGCGCGTGATCTGCGTGAACGTCTCGGCAACGCGCTGCGCCCCATCGAGATAGGCCCCGGCCTGCTCGCCACCCTCGACAGGCTCAAGCAGGCCAGCTTCCTGAGCCGCTGGGCGCTGGAGTTTCGGGCCCCGGCGCCCGGGCCCAGGTCTGGCTCTGAGCCTGACTCTGAGTCTGAAACCGGGCCTGCGCCTGAGACTCAAGCAACACCGGCCTCACCGGCAACGCTCGACGACTAGCGGCCGCCGCCATCTCCCCCGTCGCCGTCCGTCGCGTCGGGCGCGGATTCGCGCAACCCGGCATCTTCACGGCCGCCCACGCCGGTGGTCGGCTTGCGACGAGCGATCAAGGCGCCACCCTCACGGTGCTCGCTGCTTGACGGTGCGTCTCCCGTCTCGGCTCCAACGCTTTCCGGCGAGCCGCTGGCCGCTCTGAGCGGCTCGCCCGTGGCCGCTCGCTGCTCGATGAGACGCTCGGTGCCATCCTGACGATGCAGCCAGACATCCATCTGCTGGAAGGCCACCTTGAGACCGTTCTCGCGGAAGCGTGCATCGACCCAGCGATTGATCTCGTCTGTCGCATACAGGCGGTCAGTAAGGTCGTTGACGTAGATGCGCAGCTCGAAGCCGAAGTTGTCCTTGTTGTAGCTCAGACAGAACACCAGAGGCTCCGGGTCCTTGAGCACCCGCCTGTTCTCCTGGGCAGCCTGCATCAGCAGGCGGTGCGCCAGATCCAGATCACTGCCATGGGCGACGCCGAAGTTGAGCACCACCCGCGTCACGTTGTCCGAGAGTGACCAGTTGATCAGCTGGTCGGTCACGAACACCTTGTTGGGAATGATGATCTCCTTGCGGTCGAAATCCGTCACCGTGGTGGCACGGATACGGATACGACTGACCGTCCCGTGCAGATTGCCGATGGTGATGGTGTCGCCGATGCGTACCGGGCGCTCGAACAGGATGATCAGACCCGAGATGAAGTTGGCGAAGATCTCCTGCAGACCGAAGCCCAGGCCGACACTCAACGCCGCCACCAGCCACTGCAACTTGTCCCAGCTGACGCCCATGCTGCCCAGTGTCATCACGAAGCCCGTCGCCATGATCACGTAGGACAGCAGCGAGGTGATGGCATAGCTCGACCCCTGCTTGAGTTCGAGCCGCGACAGGATCGAGACCTCCAGCAGGCCCGGCAGGTTGCGCGCCATCATCACCGCGACTCCGAGAGTGACCAGCGCCGCGATCAGATCCGCCAGCGAGATGGGGGTCGCGGAATCTCCCTCGGCCGAGGCAGCGATCTCCCAGACCACGACGCTGTCCAGGTAGCTGAGCACATTGAGCAGATCCGCCCAGACCAGATAGAAGATGAACATGAAGCTGATGACCAGAATCAGCTTCGACAGACGCAACGACTGGGAGTTGACCTGCTCCATGTCCAGCGGCGGCTCCTCGACCACCTCGACGCCGCCCTCCGCGCCTTCCTGCACCTGGGCTCGCCGACGCGCCACGGCACGTCGATACGCCAGACGGCGCGCCGCGACTGCCAGCCCGCGCACCACGGTGGCCTCGACCAGAATCCAGGCACCGAACAGGAACAGCGTGGTGATGAAGCGACCACTGAGGCGCAGTGCCGTGTACTCATACCCCAGGCAGATCAGCACGCCCAGCGCCACCGGCACCATGGCCATGGCCAGCCCCAGAATCAGGCGGAACAGCTTGAGACCGAAGAACGGCACATGCGCCAGGATCAACCGCGAGAGACAGAAGCTCATCGCGCATAGCCCCGAGAACAGGATCAGCAGACCCAGCGGGCGCTCCAGCAGATTGAGATCCGCCTCGCTGATGATGTTGGTGGTCAGGATGACCGGCAGCAGCGCGCAGCCCAGCCACCACAGATGGCGGCGCAGCTCGGCCACGTAGTTGGCGGGCCACTGGAAGTGACGCTCGGCCACGCCGTCCTTGACCAGCAGGCGCCGGAAGATGGCGAAGATCCCCCATGCCAGCGCCAGCTTGAGCAGCGCCTGGCCCAGCGCCCACAGCATGACGCCCTCCCCCAGCGACAGCACGCTGCCGATCAGTGCCAGCGCGAGTGCACCGGGGATCGCCAGCATCACGTTGAGCAGGATCGCCCGCGGAGTGTGCAGCTGGGTGTCCTGCTTGAGGCGGCCTATCTGGGCATGCAGGTCCGCCAGGCGCGATCGGATGTGCGAGCGCTTCCAGGTGATGAAGATCAGCAACAGCAGCCCCGGCAGCGCCACCCACAGATCATTGAGCTGGAAGCCCTTGGACAGCCCCGCCACCACGCCGCGCCATACGGTGGGCTTGAGCTCGTCCGCCAGCATTTGTGGAGTACGCGACAGCCAGTCCAGGTCCAGTGGCTTGCCATTGGCGACCCAGAAGAGCTGCTCCTCGATGGTCTGGCGCAGGCGTCCGGAGACTTCGAGCAACTGCTGCTGGTTGAGCTGCAGATCAATGGCGCGCGCCAGCAGGCTGTCATATTCCTTGTCGAGCTTGTCGACCAGCTCCTTGCGGGCCTCCAGCTGGCGAGTCAGCGCCTGACGCAGCTCGGAGCTGACCGTCTGGGCATCGGCGTTGCCGCCGGGGCGCTCCAGCGCGGCGCTTTCGCTCAGCACTTCGCTTTGCAGATAGTGCGGAATGTCCGCGAGCTGTTCGCGCACCTTGTTGAGTTCGAACTGCTTGAGGCGCAGATCGGCGATCTCTTCCTTCAGGTCCTGACGCACGTCGACCTTGGGCAGATGGCTCTGTTGCTCACGCAGGATACGAGCCAGCAGCACGCTGCCCTTGATGGCCTCGATCTGCTCGCTCATGGTGCGCTCGACCTGGGTGACGCGATCCAGCTGGGTGCGCACCTCGAGACCATCGCGGATCACGGCGTTGACGCGATCCGTGATCGCCAGCAGCTGGCTGCTGAGTTCACGGTTGCGACTCAAGACCTGCTGGAAGATGGGGTTGCTGGCCAGCTCGGCATTCTCGCCGCTGGTGGCCTCCGCGATGGTCTGCTCGGACTGGTCTCGCCGCTTGGCGTTGACCAGGCTCTGCACCACCTTGAGGTCCTGCTCGAGAGTCTCGATACGCCGGCTGTAGAGCGTCTTGCGTACCTGCGCCAGCTCTCGCAGCTGCGAACTGGAGTTGAGCTCGGTATGACTGAGCTCGCCACGTGCCTCGGCCAGGGCCAGACGCGCCTCCAGCAGGTCTCGCCCCGTGCCGGTCAGTGCCTGGCTGTCGCTGCCGGAGAGCTGGGTCTGCAGGCGCTGCACCTGCTGCTGGGCATCCGCCAGGGTCGAACGAGAGCGCTCCGGCAGACTCTGGGCATTGATGAGGCGCCGATTGGTACTCGCGAGCTTGTCCTGCAGGCTCTGGAGCTCGTCCAGGATACGCGTCATGCGCGCATCCAATGCCTCCACCGATTCCTCGGCGAGACTCGCTTCGTCGAGCTGACTGGTGCTGTCGCGAGGCAGACTCGCCAGCGCTGCCTGGGCCTCGGCCAGATCACCCGGCGCCGTCTTCACCTCGGCCTTGATGTCCTTGAGGTTGCTGTTGGCCTCACCGAGATCATCGAGTACCGTCAGGGTTTCCTTGAGATCCGCGATCCGCTGGCGTGTCTCCACGTCAGGCTTCTCGACGCTCTGCAGGTCCTCCAGCTGGCCCTGCACATCGCTGCGCTCCACGACGGCCTGTGCCATGCCGGGCAAGGCGCACAGCAGCACGACAAGCATCATCACGATCCATCGCGTCGTCGCTCTCAGGGAATTCATGCCTGACACATCCATCTCCTCACCCGCATCGTTACCAGAGGCAGACCTCTCGGGGTCCACGATGCCTGCATTGTCAACTGAGCCTCAGTCAGGCGCAATCGCTCCGACACCTCCCCGCCAAGCGCACCATGGGGATGTGAGCGGCAGGCGACAGAGGTGTCGTCAGTTGCCAGCTGGCACCCCACGCCTGCCAGCCAGTAGAATGGCAGACTTGTCATGATCGTTGCCCCATAATGCGCTGCTCGTCTCTTGCGGTGTTACAGACAGGATATTTCCATGCTTCTCTGCCCTACCTCCACCGGCTCTCGGCCAGTCGCGGCATGCCTGTCCGGAATGCTGGCGTCAGCGCTGCTGACCTGCGCCCCACTGGCCAGCGCAGACGTGCCCTACACCATGGACAGCCAGGGCCGCGTGGTACTGGCCAATGGCCAGCGCTTCACGCCCCGAGAACTGGGGATGACTCCGGCCCAGGCGCGTGCAGGGGCACGCAAGAGCGATCCACGTCGCACGCCGATCTATACGCAACCCGCACGTGGCGGCGCAGAGCTGGCGGCGAGTGATGACGCCCCTGCCACCGTGGAAGGTCAGGAGAGTCAGGGGCAGGACAGCCTGGCTCAGAAACGTGCCGAGGAGCGGGTGGTGCTCGAGGACGATGCCGAGAGCAATCCCCTGGCCATCACCGCCTACAAGCGCAACTATCTGCTGCCCTGGGCCTACAACTCGACCCCGAATGAGAGCAGCTTCGCCCAGGTGACCCGTGAAGGCGAGGTGGACAACACCGAGGTGAAGTACCAGCTCAGTCTCAAGGTCGGGCTGGTGAATGACATCTTCGATGACAATGGCGACCTGTACTTCGCCTATACCCAGCGCAGCTGGTGGCAGGCCTACAATTCCGATGCCTCGGCACCGTTCCGCGAGACCAACTACGAGCCGGAAGCCTTCCTTCAGTTCGACAATCGCTATGAACTGCTGGGCTGGACCAACACGCGCAATCGCATCGGTTTCGCCCATCAGTCCAACGGGCGTTCCGACCCGCTGTCGCGCAGCTGGAACCGGGTCTATGCCGACATGATGTTCCAGAATGGCGACTGGGCCGTGGCGATCACGCCGCATTGGCGCGTGCCCGAGGAGTCCGATGAGGACGACAATCCGGACCTCTACAACTACATCGGCTACGGCGACATCACCGTGGGCTATACCGCAGATCAGCACGAGTTCACCTGGATGGTGCGCGGCAACCCCTCCAAGGGCAATTTCGGCAACCAGCTGGATTACTCCTTCCCGCTGTTCGGCAAGGTGCGCGGCTACGTGCAGTACTACCACGGCTATGGCGAGAGCCTCATCGACTACGACCACAGCGTGAACCGCCTGGGGCTGGGCTTCTCGATCAACACCTTCTTCGCCGGCCTGCCAGAGACCTGATCTTCGGCCAGCGCGCCTCTCACGGGCCGCCGAGCCATGATCCCCTCGCCACGCAACGGGCAGCCCAGGCTGCCCGTTGCGTCGTTTCAGGCCGTGCAGACAGGATTCATCCTCCCTGATCCAGATCAACGAATGCGCCTCGGCTCCCCCGATATCATCATCCAGGCATTGCCAGCCCTTGTGTTTGTTCCCGGTGGCCCCAAGGATTTGTTCATGACCAGAAAAGACGCAGCCAGGCAGGAATCGCTGCGACCTGAAAAGGTCATGCCCTGCCGCCAGCGGCGCCCCAGGGAAGACTGAGTTCGAGAGTCATGCGCGCCATCTGGCGCTCACAATTCACGAAATCTGATTCGACACACGGGAAGGAGACACAACATGGCCATGCAGAAAATCGGTGATCATACGACCACAGCCAATTCAGCCACCGGTGCCAACACCGAGCAGCTGAAGGAAGACCTGCGTCATCTCTCCCAGACCGTCGAGGAACTGCTGCACGCCTCGGCCGAGGACTCCCGCGAGAGCATGAAGGAAGCGCGTGCCCGCGCCCAGACCCGCCTGGAAGCCACTCGTGCCCGACTGAGTGCCCAGGGTGACCGTCTGGCCGCCAGCGCGCGTGAATCCGCGGACTGCGCTGACCGCTACGTGCACGACAACCCGTGGACCAGTGTCGGTATCGGCGCTGCCGCCGGTGTCGTCATCGGCATGCTGCTTGGCCGTCGCTGATGCAGGAGCAAGGGCCGGTTGAACGCGTACTTGGCGCCATCCGTCGTCTGACCGCGAGCCTGGTGGAGAGTGGCGAGACGCGTCTGCGTCTCGCCGTGCTGGAGCTCGAGGAGGAACGCGAACGCTTGTTCGTGATGCTGCTGCTGTCAGGTATCGCCCTGATGCTGATCTGCTTCGGTATCGGCCTGGCGATCCTGCTGGTGGTCGTGGCCTTCTGGGATACCCATCGCCTGCTGGCCATCGCCTTGAGCGGCGGTATCCTGCTGGCACTGGGCGGATTGATCGCCTGGCGGGTCAAGGTGATCGCTTCCCAACGCAGCCTGCTGCGCTCGACGCTCAGCAATCTGAGCCGCGACAGCGACAGCCTCAAGGACGTCCGCGCCGACGCACTGGAACGCCAGCGCCAACGCGAAAACCTCTGATGCCCCCCGCCTGCCAGCCCCTGTAAAGGAGGCGAGATGAGTTCTTCCAGACAGTCCCTCGCGCAGCGTGAGCCGGCACTGCCCCCCTCAGGGGGGAACGGTCGCCGGCAAGCGCATTCGCGCGATGCCAGGCGTGCGGAACTCGAAGCACGCATCAGCCAGCAGCGCCTCGACGTCAGTCATGCGATGCGTGACCTCAAGGAGGCAACCGCCCCCATCGACCGTGGCTGGGCCAAGGTGCAGCAATACCGTGGCCCGTTGGTGCTGGTGGGCGGCCTGATTGCCGCGCGGGGAGGTTTCCGGCCAAAGAAGGGCCTGAGCCTGATCAAGCGCGGCCTGATGGGCTGGGTGATGATTCGCCGCCTGAGAATACTGTTCGACAAGTGATCACGATACATACCGAAAGCCCCGCCACCTGGCACTCAGGTCGCGGGGCTTTTTTCGTCGCACGTCTCGATATGCAGCGGGCAGGCGTTGCCCGGGATGACTCAGGCGCCGCGACTGTCGCGCTTGAGCAGATAGATGCCCAGATAGAGAGCCGCGAAGATCAGGCCCAGCACGGCGCCAAAACCGAAGACATGGCGGCCATCGCCGGGCAGGAACTCCAGGAAGGAGGTCAGGAACTGGCCCAGGAAGATCGCCATCGTCAGGTAGGCGAGATTGCGTCCACGCACCAGTGCGTGGCTGCGCTCCACCGTCATGTGGTTGAGCAGCGGAATCGAGAAGCCGAAGCCCATCCCGGCCAGCACGGCACCCGCGCTCATCACCCCCATGTTCTCGGCCTGCTGGAAGACGAACAGGCTGGCGGCATACAGCACGAAGGCCAGTGCCAGCGTCGGCATCTCGCGCAAGGCACGTGAGACCTTCGGCATCCACATCGCCGCCACCACCGCGACCATCGAGATCGCCGCCAGGAAGATGCCGGTCGAGGCCTCGTTCAGCCCCAGCAGGTTCAGGCGCTTGGGCAGCATGACGATGGCGGTGAAGAACAGCGTCATGGCCATGGCCGCCGCCAGATAGACACTGGTGAGCGAAGCGGACAGCACCGGCTGGCCCGACTTGCCAACCGTTTCATCAGGGGCTGCAGGTGACTGCCTGGGCACCATCATCCACAGCATGGCCAGCAGCAACCAGGCCAGCAGGTAGAGCAGGAAAGGCAGCTGCCAGGCGATGCCTGCCAGCACGCCACTGACGAACAGGAAGATCACGCCGCCAAGTTCGATGGACATGCCCTGCTGGGCAATCATCTTGAGTCGCGCATGGCCGTGATACCACTCGGAGATCAGCGTGGTGCCTCCCGCCATCACGACCGCGGTGACGCCCCCCAGCAGGATACGATCGGCGAACACGGCGACGGTGCCTTCCAGCAGTGCCCCGCCCGCCCCCAGCAGACCATACAGGAACAGCCCGCCAGTCAGCGCGCGATAGGCCCCGAGGCGGTCGATCATGCGTCCGGCGATAGGCGCAAACAGCACCGCACCCAGCGACGGCAGGGTGATCAGCCAGCTGGCATGGCTCTCCACCTGCAAGGCGGCCGCGATATTCAGAAGCCCCGGTGCCACCACGGTACCCACCATGATGGTCAGGCAGGCGACCGCCAGCAGCGTGAAACGCCCGCCGCCAGAAAGTGATCGAGAGGTATCGCGCGTATCCTGCGCGATACCTCGGGAAGTTGATGTCGTCATATCGGCTCCACTCGGAAACAGGGCCCTCTTGCCAGCCACTGCCTCGCCGCGCCCTCCTGGCTTGTGAGACACGAAAGCCGGGAGGGCGCGAGAGGAAGAAAGCTGACGGAGGGAGGCTTGGCAGGTCCCCAGACTAATGAGCGAGCATTGATAATAGAAATGACGATACTTGATATAACTTATACTTGATGAACATCAATCAACTGACGAGAGCTGCCATGGAACTGCGCACACTGAGAACCTTCGTTTCCGTGGCGACGCACCGGAGCTTCTCGGCCGCCGCCCGCGAGCTGCACACCGTTCAGCCTGCCATCAGTCGCCAGATCGCCGATCTTGAAGCCGAACTGGGCGTGAGTCTGTTGTGGCGCAATACGCGGGAAGTGCGAGTGACGGCACCCGGCGAGGCGTTGCTGGAAGAAGCGCAGCGCATGCTGGCGCTGGAGGCACAGGCACGCAAGCGCGTGGCGATGGCCGCCAGCGGCCAGACCGGCACGTTGCGCATCGGCTACATGAGCTCGGCCTGCGCAAGCTTCGTTCCCGGCCTGATGCGCGACTTCGCCGCCAGCCACCCCGAGGTCAGCCTCACCTTGCATGAGATGAGCGCCCAGCAGCAGCTGGATGCCTTCGCGCGTGACGAGATCGACCTCGGCCTGTCGCGTCCGCTGCCCATCGAGCAGCGCGATACCCTGACGGCTCTGCCGGTCTACGAGGACATGCTGATGGCGGTCGTGCCCGAGGGCCATCGTCTGGCGCACCGCAAGCGGCTCACCCTGAGCGAGCTTGCGAAGGAGGACTTCGTGCTGTTTCAGCGCACGCAGGCGACGGGGCTATTTGATCAGATCATCAGCGCCTGCGGCGATGCCGGCTTCTCGCCGCGCCTCCAGCGCCAGCCGGCCATGATGCAGACGCTGCTCAGTGAGGTTGCGGCCGGACTGGGAGTCGCCATCGCGCCCGGCTGCATCCGCCGTCTGCAGTGCGATGGCTGTCAGTTCATTCCCCTGCGTCCGGCGCTCGGGGCGGTGCCATTGGAGCTTCACTATCCGACCACACCGGGCCGACCGGTGACCGAGGCCTTCGTCGCGCTGGTCGAGCAACGCCTGCCCGCCATCCGCCAGCAGATGGCATGAGACGCGGCCAGTGGTGAGAACGTGCTGGTCAGCAGTTCAGCCCGCAGGCCACCGCCGAGGACCACGCCCACTGGAAGTTGTAGCCGCCCAGTTCGCCGGTGACATCCAGCACCTCACCGATGAAGGCCAGCTGCGGGAGATCGCGCACGCTGAAGTCCTTCTGCGAGATGGCATCGGTGACCACGCCGCCCATGGTGACCTCGGCGGTGCGCCAGCCTTCGGTGCCCGCCGGCTTGAGCTGCCAGTGGTTGAGCGCCTTGGCCAGCTGCTCGAGACGCGCGTTGGAGAGCTCGGCGAGGCTGCGCTCGCTGATGCGGCCGGCATCGGCATCCTGCCACTCGACCAGCGACTGGGCGAGACGCTTGGGCAGGCGCTCGCCAAGCCAGGGACCGATCTGGCGCTTGGGATGCTGCTCACGCAGGGCAAGCAGCTCGGCGTAGGCGTCCACCCCCGGCAGCAGGTCGATGTCCAGTGGCTGACCGGGCGTCCACCAGCTGGAGGCCTGCAGCATCGCCGGGCCGGAAAGCCCACGGTGGGTGATCAGCATCGGTTCGCGATACTGGCCCTTGCCGGCAGTGACGCTGACGTCACAGGCAAGCCCGGACAGCGGCGACAGGCGCTCCTTCCACTGCGAGGTCAGCGTGAACGGCACCAGCGCCGCGTAGGTTTCGGTGACCTCGAGTCCGAACTGGCGCGCGATATCATAGCCGAAACCGGTCGCGCCCAGCGTCGGGATCGACATGCCACCGGTCGCCACTACCACCCGCCCTGCCGTATGCGTGCCGTTGCTGGTCTCGACCCGCATGCCCTCACCCGCATGCTCAAGCGAAGTGATGCGTGTGTTGAGACGAATCTCCGCCCCGGCCCACTCGCACTCCGTCATCAGGATCGCCAGCAGATCCTTGGCGGAATCCGCGCAGAACAGCTGCCCCGGCTTCTTCTCGACATGCTCCAACCCGTGACGCTCCACCAGCTCGAGAAAGTGATGCGGCGTGTAGCGCTTGAGTGCCGAGATGCAGAAGTGCGGATTGCGTGAGAAGAAGTTGGACGGCCCGGCATCCAGGTTGGTGAAATTGCAGCGCCCGCCACCTGACATCAGGATCTTCTTGCCGGCCTTGTTGGCGTGGTCCAGCACCAGCACGCGCTTGCCCTGATAGCCCGCCGTGGCGGCACACATCAGGCCTGCCGCGCCTGCGCCGATGATGATGACGTCGTATGTGGCCATGCTGGAAACCTCGTGCAACAAGAAGAGAAAGACGGTGCTGAAACGCCGAGTGCTCGAGTAGCAGCACCGTGGTGGCCCGACTGTGCCAGCCACCGGCCGCGCAGTTTACCAGAAGCCACGCCCGGTTTCGGGCTCCCGCCGTCCCCTGGCAACATGCGGAGCGCGGAATGGCCATCAAAAGGAGCGCTGCGGATATCCACAGCGCTCCTTTTTATCTCGCACGTCAGCTCGCACGTCAGCTGACATGCCATCTCGTCAGGTTCTGTCGTGTCTCGCTGGACATGACGTCAAGCCAAGAGCCTGCTCACCTCACCTGTCACATTCCGGCATGCAGCCCCAGTCCGAGAGCCGCCGACAGACCGATACCGGCCGCCATGAGCAGGCCGCCCAGGGGGCGCCGACGTTTCATCTGCCACCACATCCACAGGCCAGTCAGCCCCCACAGCACCATCACGCAGGCCATGACATCCACGACCACGGCCCACAGCCACTCCAGCACGCTGCTCTTGTAGCCATGCTGCTTGTGCAGATGCGTCAGGGTTTCGCCAAGCCCCGCGCCGGGCTGGTTCTGCCCGACGGGCTGGCCCTTCAGCTTGCCTGAATACAGGTCCAGCTGGGCAGTGAAGCGCTGGCCGCTGCCGTCCTCCAGCGTGAAGTCGAGCGTCCCCTTGCCATTGAGCGGCTGACGTTCACTGGCGCCGATCGCCTCGCGAAGACGGGCCTGCTGACTGACCAGTGGCACCGCCAGTGGCGAGGTGTCAGGAAGCGTCAGGGTCTGGCCGGCCAGCGGCATGCGAGCAGGACGAGCCGACGCATTTCCCGCGGCGTTTTCCTGCATGGCGATGCGCCGCCCCTCACCGTGGGAAAGATCCACCATGTAGCGCTGACGCATGTCCGCTCCCCGGGAATCCAGTAGCAGAGACAACGGCGCCCCTTCGAGCGCCTGCGGGTCAACCAGCGTGAATTCGTGACGCCCCGAGGAGACTCGGTTCATTTCCGCCACGGTGGCCACGGCCAGAGCCTGGGCATCCACCGGGCCCAACGCGGCGCGTTGCAATGCCTCGGACGACAAGGGTGTCTGCTGGATGTCGCGATACAGACCGGGATGGTTCATCAGGAAGGCGCTCACGCCATACAACAGCACGAAGGGCACCAGCGCGACGCCGCAATACAGATGCAGAGAGCGGATCCAGGGATTGAGTCGCTGCGCCAGGGTCTTGCGCCGCCCTCGCTGACGGGGGGTGTCCTGACGCATGGACGTGGCGCGCGAGGCGGGCCGTTGAGCGGGGGCACCGGGTGCGACATCTGACATGATGACTCTGTTCCTGGGGTGAGCGACGACAAGGTGGATGCACACGCCTTCGCGCGGGTGCGATCAAGAGGCGCAGATGATAAGACAAATACACCTCATCGGCGAATGATTCTCACATGCAGTCACATCGCGCAATCGAATGGCGCGGATCGTCGACGCCAGATGGCAGATCGCCCCCGCTGCCAGGGGCAACGGGGGCGATCAGAGCGGCGATTTCACGCCAGGGAGCAGACGTGCTCGCTCAGACGATGACGCCTTGGCTGCGCAGGTAGTCATCATAGGTGCCGGAGAAGTCGACCACACCCTCGGCATTCAGCTCGATGATGCGCGTGGCCAGCGAGCCGACGAATTCACGGTCGTGGCTGACGAAGATCAACGTGCCCGGATAGTTTTCCAGCGCGAGGTTGAGTGCCTCGATGGACTCCATGTCCAGGTGGTTGGTCGGCTCATCCATCACCAGCACGTTGGGCTGCTTGAGGATCAACTTGCCGAACAACATGCGGCCCTGCTCACCACCGGAAAGCACCTTGACCGACTTCTGGATGTCGTCATTGGAGAACAGCATGCGGCCCAGGGTGCCACGCACGACCTGTTCGCCCCCACCGGTCCACTGCGACATCCAGTCGTAGAGGCTCATGTCGTTGGCGAAGTCATGGGCGTGGTCCTGCGCGTAGTAGCCGACTTCCGCGGCGTCGGTCCACTTCACTTCACCGGCATCCGGGTGCATCTCGCCGACCAGGGTGCGCAGCAGCGTGGTCTTGCCGATACCGTTCGGGCCGATGATGGCGACACGCTCACCGGCGGCGACCGTGAAGCTGAAGTTCTCGAACAGGGTGTTGCCATCGAAGCCCTTGGCGAGCTTGTCGATCATCACCGCGTTGTTGTGGACCTTTTTGGTCTGCTCGAAGCGGATGAATGGGCTGACGCGTGAGGACGGCTTGATCTCGTTGAGCTGGATCTTGTCGATCTGCTTGGCACGCGAGGTCGCCTGCTTGGCCTTGGAGGCGTTGGCGGAGAAGCGGCTGACGAAGGACTGCAGCTCGGCAATCTGCGCCTTCTTCTTGGCGTTGTCGGCCTGCAGCTGTTCACGCGCCTGGGTGGCGGCGGTCATGTACTCGTCATAGTTGCCCGGGAACAGACGCAGCTCACCGTAATCCAGGTCCGCCATGTGGGTGCAGACACTGTTCAGGAAGTGACGGTCGTGCGAGATGATGATCATGGTGCTGGAGCGCGCGGTCAGCACGCCTTCCAACCAGCGGATGGTGTTGATGTCCAGGTGGTTGGTCGGCTCATCGAGCAGCAGGACGTCAGGATCGGAGAACAGCGCCTGTGCCAGCAGCACGCGCAGTTTCCAGCCCGGCGCGACTTCACTCATCGGCCCCAGGTGCTGCTCGATGGGGATATCGAGGCCCATCAGCAGCTCACCGGCACGCGCTTCGGCGGTGTAGCCGTCCAGCTCGGCGAATTCGACCTCGAGGTCGGCGACCTTCATGCCATCTTCCTCGCTCATCTCCGGCAGCGAGTAGATGCGGTCACGCTCGGCCTTGACCACCGCCAGGCGCTCGTGGCCCATGATGACGGTGTCGAGCACCGTGTATTCCTCATAGGCGAACTGGTCCTGACGCAGCTTGCCCAGACGGGTGTTGGGCTCGAGCATGACGTGGCCACCGGACGGCTCAAGATCGCCGCCGAGAATCTTCATCATGGTCGACTTGCCGCAGCCGTTGGCGCCGATCAGGCCATAGCGATTGCCACGACCGAATTTGGCGGAGACGTCTTCAAACAGCGGCTTGGCACCGAACTGCATGGTGAGATTGGCGGTAGAGATCACGAGGGAATATCCGTTTGGAATGAAAAGGTGGGCGGTGACGAAGCGTCACGCTGGCGCCGGATGATACGGGGTCTGGAATCGCGGTCCGTCAGGCATCAGCCACGGAAGAAGACTTCCAGCAGGTGATAGCCGAACTTGCTCTTCAGCGGCCCCTGCAGGGTATTGAGCGGGCCCTTGAAGATGGCGCGATCAATGCCGCCGACCATCTGGCCGGGGCGCACTTCGCCCAGGTCACCGCCCCGCTTGCCGGAAGGACAGGTGGAGTGCTTCTTCGCCAGCTTCTCGAACGGCTGGCCGCGCTCCAGTGACTGCTTGAGACGCTGCGCCTCGGCCTCGGTCTTCACCAGAATGTGGCGTGCCATGGCAATACGAGCCATCTCATGTCCTCTTGCAAGCGAATGCGTGCCTGTCTTCTCCCGGTTCGCGTTCTGTCCCTCCGAGGTGCCGTCCTGTCAGCGACGACCTGCGACAACAGGCGCATGACGAGGGACATGGCGGGAGGCCAGACGAAAGATGAGGGAGACAACAGCCAACAAGGTGAATCTGAAGGCGGGCATGATAACAGCTCAGGAAGACAGACGCTGCAGTGCGTGTTCGCAGCCGCTTCTGACAGGCGAGCCTCCGGTAACGCCAGACGCAGGCGCGAAGATCGAGACCCGTCTCGCGCCATCAGGTGTTGCCGGGAGATCTCGGAGCGTCACACCGAAAGAAGGAGGGGGAGGGGAACTGGCGACACGCAGATGCCTGACAGGACATGCGCGTCAGAGATTCACGCATGTCCTGCCAGGCATCTACGCGGGCCGGGAAAGGCAAGGTTCCAGCCCATGCCATGTTCCCGGCCACTTGCTCACGCCTTCCCCGTCATCTTGCGCCGTCTTTCTAGAGCAGGCCGGCCTGGACATCATCCTGTATGCCCTGAAGGCCGACATCGTCGCTCATCGGCGCCTCCTCATTATTGGAGACCGGAATCGCGTCGCCGTCCTCGAGCATGCTCATCATCGCGAGCGCATTCGGTGAGCCAGCCGGAGCCACATCCGGATCACGCGTGATCTGGAAGGACGCCAGATCCTGTGAACCGCCATTGAAGGTGATACGCAACACCTGCACCCCCTCCTCCAGGTCCAGCGTCAGCGAGGGACCATCGACATAGACTCCCCAGGCACCGGAATTGGGTAGCGTGCCACTGGCCTCGTCATAGAACTCGCCATTCTTCTCCACCGAGGCCGTGATGCTGCGCCCATTGTCAGGAGCGGAGGTGACGAATGACAGCGTGTGAGCGCCGGCCTGCTCGACATCGATGGTGTACTCAAGCCATTCACCATCCTCTACCCAGCCTATCGCTTCCCCCTCACCGACGATATCCACCGGTGTATCGCGATAGTTCGAGCCGAACTGAGCGCTGGAGAGCTCGTTGTAGGCCTCCCCTTGCCCACCTTCATCAAAGTTGACGGCATCGAGGCTGAGCCCCTCATCCGCCTGCACCTGCCAGGGGATGCCTCCCGCATTGAAGGCCTGCTGACCATCAAGGGAGAGCGAGAATCCCTGCAGGTCCATGGAACCGCCATTGAAGGTCAGTCGCAGCACCTGCTCTCAAGCCTCCAGGGTCACCTGGGCGGTCTCGGTACCCACGAAACTGGTCCAGCTACCGGTCGGTGAGACCCCTACCGGTGTGGCGCTGGCGTACGGGGCGTCGGCCTCCTTGGCAAAGGTTGCGGTAATGCTGCGCTGCCCTCCCCCCGAGACTCCCAGGGAAGCCAGGAAGGCCATATCGTAGGTACCGGCCTGTTCGACGTTCAAGGTGTACTCCACCCATTCGCCATCCTCGATCCAGCCGATGGCGCTGCCGCCGCTGGCCATGTCCACGCCCTCACCGCGAACATCGGTCCCCTCCTGCACCTCGCTGGAATCGTTGTAGGCGACATCCTGTCCGCCTTCATCGTAATTCACCGCCTCAAGGCTGAAGTCACTGCCTACCTGCCAGGGCTGACCATCGTCGGTGTACGCCTGCTGGCCATCGTCCACCGGCGCCACCAGCGTCAGATTCAGAGAGGCCAGATCCAGCTGTCCGCCGTTGAAGGTCAACCTGAGCACCTGCTCACCTTCCTCCAGCGTGAAGGTCAAGGGACCCACATCGGTGAAGTTGGTGAAACCGTCGGTGTCCGGTACCGCCACCGCCTGCCCCTCGGTATAGAAGCTGCCGTCCTGCTCGAAGGCGGCGGTGATCGACTTGCCGTCGGAAGTCGCCGAGGCGGAGAAGTTCAGTGCATAGGTGCCCGCCGTCTCGACATTCAGGGTGTACTCGAGCCACTCACCGTCGGCCACATAGCCGATGGCCAGACTGCCATTGGAGATATCCACCGCTTCGTCGGAACGGAAGCCATCGCCCTGGTGGGCCTGCGTGGTGTCGTTGTAGGCGACGCCCTGGCCACCGTTGTCGAACAGGCGCGCTTCCAGTGTCAGGCCATCGCTTCCCACCGCCCAGGCAGTCTCGCCGGCATTGAAGGCGCTCTGTCCCACCGGCTCGGGATTGTCGAGGAAGTTCGGCACACCGTCGTTGTCATCGTCGTCGTACAGATCCACGCGTCCATTGCCGTCAGCATCTTCCGCCCCTGCGGGATCGTAGGTAGTAACGTTCTCCACCAGGAAGATGTTGTCGTTGTAGTCGTAGTTCACCCCCGCGTAATCCTGGATCACGATATAGGTATCCGGGATTTCGTTGCCGGCGGCGTCCCTGGCCACATACACACGGATCAGATGGCCATCATTCTCGTCCCAGTTGAGATTGTTGCCGGGAGTGCCGATGGCATCGACGGTGTCCTCATGGAGGTTGGCGTCGGGATCGGACCAGGAAATATAGCCCTGGCGGCCCGATATCTCAGCGAAGAAACCAAAGGGCGCATCGCGATCCAGGGTGGTGGTGGTCAGCAGATCTCCCTCATTGAGCGTGCGTGGCAGCAACGTCTGACCATCGGCCTCGTCGTGGGCCAGCACCTCGTCGATATCACGACTGTCGACGTCGTGGATGAACAGTCGTGCCACGTCGCCCTGGGTATGGTAAGCCGCCAGCTGAGTGATCTTGATCGGCGAGCCTCCATCGGCGCGCTGGAAGTACGGAGACAGGATCTCATCGCCGTTGGCTTCCACCAGCCCTCCCTGGTTCATCTGCCCTTCGGCAACATTGGTCGAGTAGCCGAAGGCATCGATGATCTCCTGCACTCCCGGTTCCTGGCCGCTTTCTGAGCGATTCTGGGCCAGGCCGGCAAGTTCGATGACCTTATCTCCCTCATCCGCATCACTTGAGGTGATGATCAGGCTGGACTCGTAGAGGCTGCCATCGTTGGGATCATCGGCGATGAAGCGCACGATCACATCGACTGACTCACCCGGCTCCAGCGTCACCGCAGTGAAGGCCTCCGTCAGCTCGAACAGCGTCGCATCACTGACCTCGACGCGACTGATGTCGAGACTCTCGAAGCCATCGTTTCTCAGCGTGACGGTCACCTCGTCATGCACCTCCTGCGCGGCATTGGCCGGATTCTCGATGCGCGACATCACCAGGCGATCGTTGGAAGGCACGCCGTCATTGTTGATGACCGTCAGCTCACCACCAGACACCGGTGTCACGCCCTCGATGAGGAACATGTTGTCGTTGTAGTCATAGTTGATCCCGGTGTAATCCATGATCCCCAGATAGGTGTCGGGGATCACGTTGCCCTCGGCATCGAGAGCCCGGAACATGCGCACGGTATAGCCGCGCTCGATACCCTCGGCATCGGCCGGCGGGGTGCCGCCTCCGGTCGGGTTGAGTGACGGGTCCGTGGACAGATTGGCCACTTCGATACCGAACACGCCACTTCCGGCCCACCCGGCCGGGATATCATCGAGCCCGAAGGTCGCGGTGGCGAAGTTGCCGTTGCTCAATACCGGCAGGATCGACTGGTTATTGTCGCCCGCGTGATTGGAGAAGATCACGTCCTGCCCCTTGTCGCCGGGGTTGTGGATACCCAGCGTCGCCCCGCCACCGCCATGATAGGCCGCCAGCTGGGTGATCCTGGCCTCGCCAGCCCCCTCGGCCAGAGACCAGTAGCGCGATAGCACCTCGTCATCATTGACCGGGCGATACAGATCGAAGTCGTTGAGTACCGAATTCTCTCCGCCACCGACGGTCGACAAGCCTTCGATACGGTTACCGAAGCCGAACACCTCCCACACCTCGTTGACGTTGGGCTCCCAGCCACCCTCGTCACGCGCCTGCCAGAAGCCTGCCATGTGGATCTCGGCGATCGGAGAGTCGGCATCGTTGGTGGTGAGACGGATACGGCCCTCGAAGACCCCATCACCGGCATTGTTGGACGGCGCGGTGTAGCTGTCCCGGTCGAACAGCACCGTGACCTCGAGGGATTGCCCCGCGGCCAGCGTCAGGCCATCAAACACCTCGGGGTCCGCCAGTGTGAAGGGGCCGTCGATGTCGGCATCGAGCACTTCCAGCACATCGCTGCCGGTGTTGGAAATGGTGACCGTGGCACTTTCCTTGAAGTCACGATCGGGATTCGAGCCGCTGTTGTTGTCCAGATAACTGAAGTGCAGGCGATCGGAGTAGTAGGCGGCATCACCGCTCTCTACCACGATATCGGCGTCGTCGCTGCCGACCACCGGCATCACATCGAGATAGTCGAGATCATCGGCACCATCGGCGGTGGACACCGCACGCAGGTTGTACTCCACCCCGGCCTCGAGCTCGACATAGGTGCCCTCTTCACCAGCGTCACCCACTCCCGGATAGGCCAGCAGTTTCACCGACTGCCCGTTGAGCGTCAGGGCCAGGCCCTGGCCATCATCGGCGCCCGCATTCGCGGCCAGATCCAGACGATAGAGTCCGCTGCTGTCCACGCTGAAGTAGAAGTCGGCGGTCAGCTCGTTGAGGGCGCGTGCGCTGTCACCGCTCTCGAGCTCGATGCGCGACCCGTTCGAGACATCGGCATAGACCGGGATGAAGCTGTCGGACGGTGCATTCGGCACCTGCAGCAGATCGATGTTCGGCCCCACGGCACCCGGCGCGGTCAGGGTGATGGTGTTGCTGCCCTGCTGCAGAGCGACCAGCGTGTTCTGGAAGAACCAGTCGCTCTCGTCAGCGTTGCTCTGGCCTTCGAAGTTCAACATCCCGAGGTCGACACCATTGATCGCAAGCCCCAGGGGACGGTCATCCTTGGTCGCGGCAAGCGCGTAGCGGAAGGCGATGTCATAGCTTCCCGTCTCGGCGACATCGAGTGTCCAGGTAATGGTCTGATCACCCGTTCCCGCGAAGTCGACGTACCCATCACCGGACGCGTTGCGATCATCATCGCTTGTCAGTACCACCACGGCGCCATCGAGCACTGCCCCCTCGGCCTCGTACTCATCGACGCCAGGCGTGGTATCCGGCGCTTCCTGCAGGATCTCCAGCTGGTCGATATTGGGGCCGGTGTCGGCGGTGGCCTGCAGGCGCACCGTGTTCTGACCACTGACCAGCGTCGCTGCCACGGCCTCGGTCAACCACTCGGCCCAGGCTGCATCCCCCGTCAGGCCGTCGGGCGGACTGAAGTCAAACACCCCGACACTGACATTGTTGACGAACACTTCCAGCGGGCGATCGGCATTGCCGCCGTTGGCATAGCGCAGATGCAACACCGAGTCGCCAGCCTGCTCGGCATCCAGCTCGAACGTGAAGGTGAGGAAGTCGGCATTGGTAGACCCGAAGTCCGCATAGCCACCTGGCGTGCCGTCGGTATCGTCGGTATTGCCATCGAGCCCGAAGGCACCGGGGCGCAGGCCATTGGGCAGGTCCGGCTGGTTGGTCTCGGGGTTGTCGATGTCGCGAATCTGGATCTCGGCGTCCGTCTCCGTCGCGAGCGTCACGGCGGTGCCGTCGTCAGGCGTCCTGTCCTCGGCCTGAATGACCAGCAGCGAGACCAGCTCATTCGTCGGGTCGACAGGGTCCACGGGGTCGACCGGATCCACCACCCCACCCGGTGCCGGGTCGAGGCGAATGATCTGGCTCTGGCCATTGCCGCGATTCAGGGTCAGCAGATAAAGCTGGCCGGTGACCGGATTCTCGATGATGTCCAGTGGGTCGACGTAACTGATGACGTTGCCCTCAGGATCACGCAGTACGTCATCGCCAATCACGTTGCCGTTGGCATCCAGCGTGATCGAGCGCACGTCGTCACCGCCGGAGTACTCGGTGAACAGCACGTTGCCCTGCAGATTGCCGCCGAAGACATCACTGGTGTATTCCACTGCGCCGTTGGGCGAGCGATTCTCGCCGAGCGAATAGACACCCGAGATATCGTAGGTGCCCTCGGGGTTGGTGCCTGTCGGATACTTGTCGACCTGATTGGGGTCGGTGGCACTGGTCGGATTGCCGCCGTTGAGGATGTACTCGTCGCGCAGCGGGTTGGGATGCCCGTAATAGCCTCCCTCGACGATCTTGAACAGATAGTCATCCTGCTTCTCGACACTGGTGTAGCGCTCGTCCTCCGGCGTCGACGGGTCATCCGGCACGTTGCCGCCTGCCGCCGAACCGTTGGTCGGCACGTACAGGAAGCCATTGGAATGCCACACCAGGTCGTAGGCGTTGCGCGCCCCGGTGGCAAAGATCGTCAGCACCGCGTCGCTGGCGTAGGGGTCGTAGTAGGACTCGAGCACGTTGCCGGACTCGTCCTGCACCGTGGCGACACCACGCTCATCGAACACCAGGAATTCGCCATTGCCCATCGGGATGGGGTCGTCCTTGGGATGGCCATCCGGGTCATCGAAGCGAGTATTCTGGCCGTTGTCGGGAAGCGGCTCGGTAGTGACATCGAAGCCACCGGGAGGCGCATCACGGGTCGGGTCGATCTCCATCACCGCGGCATTCAACAGACGCTCCGGACGATTGCCCCAGGCGCTGTCCGGCTCGCCCATGGCAGAGTTGGAGCCCTGGATCAGATACAGCAGATGACTCGGGACATCGGGATTGGTCTCGGCGTCGTAATCCGGATTCGCGCGGAACTCCAGGCTGTTGGTCACATGATCGCCATTGGAGCGTGGCAGGCCAGTGATGTAGGGCTCGGCGGTGCCCGAGAACTCGCTACCGCCCTCCAGGGTGATCTTGGTGATCCGGCCACTGAAGTCGGGCACGCCGTTGTCACGGCCAGACAGCGGGATCGGATAGTTGTCGGTGATCCACAGCACGTCGGGGTCGGTGGGGTCGATCACCAGCCCGATGATCCCGCGGCGATCATTGCTGGCATCGGCCCCGTCCTGATGGAAGTAATCGCTCGGCAGCGAAAGCTCCTGGCGGTTGCCGAGGGAGCCATCGACGGGGTCGATGTCGTAGCGCAGGATCTGCCCACCAATGGTCGCGATGTACATCGTCGAGCCATCGGCGGTGATCTCCAGCGAGGTGAAACCGAAGGCGTTGTCAGAGGCACCGTCGAGTTCCACCACGTCATTGAAGGCCACATCGCGAGCGACGATCTCCGGGGCTTCGCCGGTGATGAAGGTGTTGGTGTACTTCTGGAACTCACGGGTCGGCGCGTCCAGGTCGTCGTTGGCGCCACGATCCTGGAAGCCGTCGATGATCAGCGTATAGCTGGTGAACTCCTTGAGCGTCTGGCTCGGCGAGATGGTCAGGGAATCGAAGCCACCGGTGGTGTTGGCGTTGAAGCTGACCTCCTCTCCGGTCAGCGTCTCGATCAGACGGATCGAACCGTCAGCCAGGCTCTCGAGCAGCGCCCCGCCGCGGCCGTCCACCACCGAGATGCCGACGAAGATGTCGGACGTCGGGTCGACCCCGCTCGGCAGGCCGCCGTCGTCGGGATCCAGATCGACTTCCACCTCGTTGTCACCGACCCCAGCGATGGCGCGCGCATCAGTGAAGAAGGCGTAATCCTCGGCGGCGATGCGATCATCTTCCGGCGTCAGGTCCGGCAGTGCCTGGATCTCGAGGTACTGGATCTCGGTGTTCTCGTTGTCGAGCCCCAGGGAATCCAGTGTCAGACGCCCATCGCTGACCTGCACGATGCGGGTGACCAGATCCGAGCGGAAGCCATCGGTATCATCTGACGGATTGCCGTCCGCCGGGAAATCATCGGGCCGGAACGGGGTGAAGGGATCATTGAACAGCTCACCCTCGGCATTGAGCACGTTGCGACTGTCGTAGGGCCCGGAGGTATCCCCGATGGAGACGGTGACCTCGTAGTAGCCATCGTCCAGCTCGATCTCCCAGCCGGCGCGCACATAGGCGCTTCCCGGCTGGTCGAAGTGGGCGTAGGTGCCCTGGCGCGGGTCGAGCCCGGCGATGTCATCGGTGCGGTCATTCACCGCCACGCTGGTCAGCGCGCTGATGCCCAGCGGCTCGGTGCCGGGCTCGCCGTCGTAGATCGACGCCTCGGTGATCCAGCCGTACTGATGGGTCTGGCCATCCACGGTCACCGATTGGGTGCCGAAGGCCTTGCCGTTGTCGGCGATGTAGCCATCCGGCACCGCGGTGCCTTCGGGCTGGAAGTTGATCTTGACCGAGAAGCGCTCGCCCGGCTCCACCGGACGCTCCGGCACCACGCCATCACGGCTCACCGTCAGGCTGTCGATGTTGGGGCCGGCGTTGCCCAGGTTGGCAAGGCGAATGGTGTTGTCGCCGGCCTCGAGCTCCACCTCGAGCGTCGTGGTGGTCCAGTTCTCCCAGCCGGCGGCGTCGGTCCCCGTGGAGGCAAAGGCCAGATTCCCCTGACTCAGCCCGTCCACCAGGATGTCCATGGGGCGATTCGCGCCGTTGGAACCGGCATTGGTATAGCGAACCTCCAGGGTGTAGGTACCGGCCTCATCGACCGCCACCTGGAACTCGGCGGCGTCACCGGCGTCGGCTCCCATGTCCAGATAGCCGGTGCCGGTAAAGTCATCCCACAGCCCATCTGGCCCGGAGGCGACATTGGTTTCCGGATTGTCGGCATCGCGCACCTGGGTATCACCGTCGGTATCGATGATGGTCAGCGCCTCGCCCTCGATGGCGAAGTTGAATGCAGGCGTGCCGTCGCCCTCCGCGAAGCTGACCACCTCGCTGGCGCTGGCCTCGTTGCCGGTGGCATCGGTGACGAACAGCGAGACGGCGAGATCGCCGCTCTGATCATCGAGCTGGCCGCTCAGATCCAGCGTGATGTTGCCATCGGCGTCCGGCGTCACTGCCTCACGGGTCGCGCCGCCGTCGAAGGACACGGCAACGCTGATCACGTCATCATCGATGCCGGAGACGTTGAAGACTGCCGCCGCCAGCTGACTGGCATCGAGAGTGTCGTCAGCCGCGACGATGGCGAGATCGCCGTCCTCATCGGCACTCACATCCTCCGGGATCGGGCCGCTGCCGGCGTCGGTCACTTCGATGCGATCGATGTTGGGACCGGTGGTGGCGCCAGCGGGAATCGCCAGCACGATGGCGTTGCTGCCCGCCTCCAGGCTGACGGTGAAGGTCTCGAAGCCCCAGTGGTCGAAGCCTTCTTCCCCGCCGCTGCCGTCCGGGTCCGTGCTGGCCATGGCCAGCATCAACGGATCGCCGCCATTGATCACCAGATCCAGCGGACGATCGGTATTGGTGGCGTAACGCACACTGATGTCGTACTGACCGGCCTGGGCCACCTCGATCTGCCAGGCGACGTTATCGCCAGCCGTGTCGCCGAAGTCCAGATAGCCGGTACCGGAGAAGCCCGGCCGCAGACCGTTCTCCAGATTCGCATTGTCTTCGGGATTGTCGGCATCGCGCACTACGGTATCCGTCGCGTTGGCGCCGTCATCGAAGCTCGTCACCGTGCCGTCTTCGGCCTGCAGACGCAGGGGCGAGAACGGCGCTTCATCGACATCATTCACGGTGACCGAGAGCTGCGCGGTGGTGGAGAGATCGCCGTCACTGACGCTGACCTCGACGTCATAGACGCCATCTTCGTCATCATCGACCGCCAGCTCGAAATCGCGAGCACTGGTGAAGCTCAGCACGCCGGTGGTGGCGTCAATGGTGAACAGCGGAGAATCGGCCCCGCCAGTGATGGCGAATACCGGCGCGTTGAGGCCGAGAGTCCCCCCGTCTTCATCGACGAGCGGGATCGCGCCAATCTCGGTCAGGTTCTCATCCACTGCAAACGCGGTCTGGTCGATGGCGATGCTCTCATTGAGGTCTGCCACGGTGATCAGGGTGTCCTGTGACACGCTGTCCTCGCCATCGGTCACCGTCACGGTCAGCTCGTAGACACCATCTTCATCGCTGTCGGCGGCCAGCTCCGCGTCCGGTGGATTGAGGAAGGCGATTCCTCCACTCGCCACGTCGTAGGTGAAGAGCGCGGCATCGGCACCGGACAGCGTCACCGTCAGGCTGTCGCCATCGGCATCCTCAAGCACCAGACTTGCCACGCCAGCACTGTTCTCGTCGATACTGATCGCGGCACCGAGTCCCGCCAGGGTCGGGGCAGTATTGACCGGCTCATCGATACGCTCGAATTCAAGCGAGTCGATACGCATCAGCTCGCCACCGGCACCACGCAGTTCGAGGCTTGCCAGATCACCGGCGGTGACCTCGACGGGCGTCTCGAAGACGATTTCCTTGCGGTTGCCGCTCTGGCCTGCATTTCCGCGCGCGCCACTGCCGACGAAGGTGCCGAAGTCGTCGTTCAATACCACGTCGGCGCTCAGGCTATCGGTTGTCGTGTTGCGCGCTTCAAGCACGGTGTCACCGATGGTCAGGGTCAAGGTGCCTTCACCGTCGGTTTCATCGAACACATAGAGGCGTGCGATGTACCAGCCCGGCTCCACGCCGCCCGCCGAGAGATCAGTGCCGATCGTCGCCGGCGCATTGCTGGTCAGACGAATCAGCTGCTCGTTGGACGCCGACGCACTGCCAGTGACGATCAGGTTACCGGCGTCGAGATCCGTGAAATCTTCCGCCTCGATCGTGATGCTATCGCCAACCTGGGTGCCTTCGATGATGAAGCTCAGCGACTGGGTCGCTGACAGACCACTCGGGTCGGTGGCGCGCACGACAACATCGAAGGTGCCTCCTTCACTTGGCGTGCCTTGAATGACACCGTCGATCACCTCGAGTCCGGCAGGCAGATCCTCGGCCGTCAATGTCAGGCTGTCACCATCGGCATCGGAGAACAGCGAGGCGAAGTCCGCCAGCGGAATCTGGAGGAAGCTCTCGCCCACCTCTCCAAAGTAGGGCTCGAGAACGGCAGGCTCCGCCACCGGGGCGTCGTTGACGTTCTCGATGCTCAAGGCGAAGTCGGTATCGGTACTGGCGGTGCCATCATCAGCGGTCACCGTGATGGTGTAATCGCCCGGCACCAGACCAGCGAGGCTCCCGGACAGCACAGTGTCGCTGACACTCAGCCCGTCCACGGTGACCGGCAGGCCATCGCCATCGGTGACCTGAAAGCTGAAGGCGAGGTCATCGCCATCGTCATCGACGAAGGGCAGGTCAACCTCGAGATTCGCGCCTTCGTCGAGACTCAGATCAGCGATGCCACCCCCCACCACGCGCGGTGCGCTGTTGGTGTCATCGACATCGGCTTCTGACAGGCTTACGCCACTGAAGCTCGCACTGCCCTTGGCGCCCACATCATCGTCGTTGACGAAGACCAGCGAATCGAGGGTGATGCCCGCATGCGCCGAGAGATCGATGGTGAAGCGCAAGGTGCCATCGCCATTGTCGATGCCCTGCCCACGCAGATCGACAAAGCCACCCTGCGTCTGGCTGCCGCCCAGCTGATAGACACTGTTTCCGCCATTGAACGGATTGGAATCGGCATCGAAGCCGATGGCAACGATCTCGGGGACCGGCGAATCGGATATGGCCACATCCAGGGTCAGGATGCTGCCACTGGTGATCGTGTAGTCCTCCGGCAGGGCTGCCCGCTTCCAGACATTGTCGTTCAACGTCAGAGTGCCACCGTCGTCTTCCACCACCGCCCCCGTGCCAACGGAGGGATTGTCCTGGGGCGCGTTGTAGGCGCTGATCGTGGCGTCATCGAAGGTGACATCCAGCGTCACGCTGCCGACGACGGCCAGCGTGACTGCCTCCGCGACACTCGCCTCATTACCGGCGGCATCGGTCACGATAAGGGTCACGATCACATCGCCCGGCGCCTGTGTGGAGAGATCGACCGTCAAGGTGTCGCCATCGCTGACAACGGACTGACGGGTCACGCCGCCGTCGAAGCTGATCTCGAGAGTCGAGCCGTCATCGATTCCCGCGACACCGAATACCACGCTGGCGCTGTCATCCGCCTCGATGGCATCTTGCGGGCCTTCGAGTGCCAGGTCGCCCCCCTCATCGGCGGTGGTATCCAGCGTCAGTGCCAGGCTCTGTTCGGCACGGTTGCCGAAGGCATCCATGGCGATCAGCGTGACCGACAGATCGCCATCAGCGAATCCCGACAGATCCAGCGTGAAGCTGCCATCCGGGTTCGGCACCACCTCCTGGACCGTGATTCCCTCATCGAAGGTCACGCCGACGAAGGTGATGTCGGCATCCAGTCCGCTGACGCTGAAGCCCGCTTCACCGACGGTCGCGCCATTGAGGAGGGGGTCTACGGCGGTAAAGGTCAGCACAGAGGCATCGGCATCCGCCACGACATCCCCTACCGGGCCCGTGCCCGCCGTGGTGACCTCCAGGCGATCGACATTGGGCCCATTGCTGCGTCCATCAGGGATCGTCAGCGTGACGGTGTTGTCACCGACCTCCAGACTCGTCGTCAGGGTGTGGTAGCTCCAGACATCGAAACCCTCAGGGTCGACGTTGCCGGCGTTGGGGTCAGTCCCGACAAAGGCGAGCTCGGAGGACTCGCCGTCATTGATCGAGAGAGCCAACGGACGCGCGCCATTGCTGGCATAGCGGAAGTTGAGGTCGTAGTCGCCCGCCTCGGCCACATTGACGGTGAAGGTCAGGCTATCTCCCGGCGCGCTGCCGAAATCCACGTAACCGGTGCCGGAAAAGTCCGGACGCAGTCCGACAAAGCCACCGGCCTCGGGATTCGCGGCGTCACGCACCACGGTGGCGGCCCCGTTGTCGGCGCCCAGCACGGCATCCTCTGCCTGCATCACCACTGACGCAATCACCGGATCGACAGGCTCCACCGCATCGGCCTCCAGAAGCGCCACCTCGATCTTGTCGATGTTCGGCCCGTTGGTCGCGCCGCCCAGACGCAGGGTATTGCTGCCCGCGGCCAGCGTGATCTCCAGCGTCTCGGTCGACCAGCCCTCCCACGCGGAAGGCCCGCCATTGCCTGGCTGGTTGTCCGCGGGCACATCATCGATATCATCGGGGTAGTAATTCGGCGCAGTCACCGCTGCGAACTGGAAGGCACCGACCTGACTTTGCGTGTCGTCATCGACCAAAAAGAGATCAATGGGACGCGCCGAGTTGCTGGCATAGGTCACGGTGACACTGTACGTGCCGGCGGTAGCCACCTCGAGAGTGAAGTCACCGTAGGCCTCGGCATTTTCCGATGCCCAGTCGAGATAGCTGGCGCCTTCGGCGCCGACCCGGAAGGTTTCCCTGCCATTGGTGAAGCTGGCGATATTGTCGAGAGTCACCACACGATTGGTGCCAGCGTCGGCGACATCAGACGTCGGGCCGATATCGAGATCCTCACCCTGAATGACGAAGACGTCCGGGTCCGGTGCACGCACTTCCAGATAGTCGACGTTGGGGCCACTGGCCCCGTTGGAGGTGAAGGACACCGTGTTCTCGCCCGCCTGCAGCTGAACGCGAATGGTACGCTCGCCGAACTCACTGAAATCAGTGGCGTCGCCGGTCAGGGTCGTGCTCGGCAGATCAAACATTCGATCCTGAAGTTCGCCATTGACGTCCAGGCGCAATGGGCGGTTGCGATCAGACCCATCGCCATTCTGGCTGAGCGCATACCCCAGCGCGAGTTCATATTCACCGGCCTCGGTGACGCTGAAGGTGAAGGTCAGCGTCTCACCGGTCGCACCGCCGAAGTCCACGTAGGCAGTGCCTGATGCATTGGCGGTATTGGACGGATTATCCCCCCCTGTCACCACCTCGATACCGGCCCCACCGATGGAGGATGCATTGCCATCTCCGTCGTCATCACTGAGGTCTTCGGCCTCGATACGAAGGGTAGTGAAGCTTTCCGGTGCGATGAGCGCCGCCGTGGCCAGAGGGGCAGGTTCGGCCAGCAAGGCAGGTCCTGTGCCCGCGGCAGGTTCATCACTACTGGTCAGTAGCGCCTGGGCGGCTTGCGGCGTGTCCTCCTGGTCACTCACCTCCTGGTCACTCACCTCCTCGGCGACGACATCCGGTGACTCGACCTCGAAGCCGAACTGCTCACCAGACCCGGGCAGTACCTCGCCTCTTTCGTCCAACGCTTCGATCATCATCTTGAGTTTGCCTGATAGAGGGGTAGGCAGATGATCAAAGACAAAGGGACGCTCAAAGCGCTCAAATACCGACAGTCGATCCTGCGCATCCTCGAATGTCATTCGTATTGACTTGATGGAATCCCCCCACGCTGAGGGAAATGGCGTGACCATTATCTCGTGATCCTGGAACGTCTTTCCCTCAAGACGATCACCACTCCTGATACGTGATGCCATGGACTCAAGACGACTCGATACGAATGACATGGAATACATTTTCCCTACCCCTCGAATAATTTTTAGTGGCGATTTCTACGCCATCTTGAGACCTCACGACACGACGTCCCTCACCGGCAATGAATCCCCGATGACGTTCCACTCTCCAACGCTTTCCCAAAGAGTTCGAACATGACCGGCAAAGGCTCGTAAACCCGTCAAAAACGAGTCTAGACGCGGCCTATCGCAAGACAAGAGGTATTTCCACTCACCCTCGAAATGGCAATATGCATCAGATTCCCACATCAAAATAAACTCAATGAAAACAATACAGTGAATGCTTTGAAATAATAAAACACCACCCCTATAAACCCTCGATACGACTTGCGTGAGGAGAAAAACAATGCTGAATACCAGAGAAGATAATCTTGACGAAAGCCAGAACCGTCATACTTTTTGAAAAACGCAAACCATATGGATCTTCACTATCAGACATGAGCAAAATAAACAGCAAAAACCAGCAAAATAAAACCCGGAAAGTTTTTTATTGATCATCGAAACATTCACTTGCTCGCCGATCATTCAGCAGCAATATTTCAACAGGCAGCCAGAGGAATAAAAAAGAATAGCCTAATAAATAGATGATCAATATTGACCACAGAACCATGGCGTCTCCTCAAGACAACGTGAAATATCCGAGCTCAGGCAGCCGTCAACGACGGTGACGTGGATAAAAAGAACAACAACGACGCTAGGGAACGACACCATGGCCATCTCCCGGGAAGGTAATGACCTGCAAAAGATCCTGGACCACTGTCGGCACAGCTTTGTCTATGTCGGCCTCTTCAGCTTGTTCATCAATCTGCTGATGCTGGTGCCGCCGCTCTACATGCTGCAGGTCTATGATCGAGTCATCACGACACGTAGCCAGGAAACGCTGCTGATGCTGACCCTGGTGGTCGTGTTCCTCTTCATGGTGATGGGGGCCCTTGAACTGATTCGCTCGAGAATCCTGGTCCGAGTCGGGAATCGACTGGATGTACTGATCAGCCCGAGACTTTACAGTGCCATGTTCAAGCACTCCCTGATGACGCCGGGCAAGCCCTCCGCACAGCCGCTGAACGACCTCACCACCCTTCGCCAATTCCTTTCCGGCAACGGCCTGTTCGCCTTCTTTGACGCGCCCTGGGTGCCGATATACATCGGCGTGCTGGCACTGTTTCACCCATGGTTTGGTCTGTTCGCCCTGGGCGCGGGCCTTGTTCTGACCGTCATTGCGCTGATCAACGAGAAGACCACCAGGAAGCTGCTGAGCGATGCCAACGGCCAACATGTCCTGTCCCAGGACCTTGCCAACAGCAATCTGCGCAACGCCGAAGTGCTCCACGCCATGGGCATGCTGCCGGGCATCCAGAATCGATGGGAGGCGCGCCACCGTGAGTATCTGGTGCTGCAGTCCAAGGCAAGCGACCGCGCAGGTCTCTTGACCAACACCTCCAAGGTACTGCGCTTGATGTTCCAGTCATTGATCCTCGGTCTTGGCGCCTATCTGGTGCTGACCGGCGACCTGACGCCCGGCATGATGATTGCCGGCTCGATCCTGATGGGGCGGGCGCTGGCGCCGATCGATCAGATGATCACCGGCTGGAAAGGCTTCAGCGGTGCACGCACCTCACGAGCCCGCCTCGAGGAGCTGCTCGAGGCCGTGCCGGCCGAGGCGCCCTCGATGCCTCTGCCGGCCCCCAAGGGCCGACTGACACTGGAGGCAGTCAACGCCGCGCCGCCAGGCGAGCGTCTACCGACCCTCAAGGACATCACTCTGACACTTGCCAAGGGTGAGCACATCGCCGTGGTAGGCCCCAGCGCCGCCGGCAAATCCACCCTGGCACGAGTGATACTCGGCCTATGGCCAGTGCAGCTGGGGTGCGTGCGCCTCGATGGCGTGGACGTCAGTCAGTGGAAGCGGACCGCGCTCGGGCCTCATCTTGGCTACCTGCCGCAGGATATCGAGCTGTTCGATGGCTCAATCGCCGAGAATATCGCGCGCTTCCAGGAGGTCGATGCGTCACTCGTGGTGCAAGCCGCCCAGAGCGCCGGTGTCCACGACATGATCCTTCGCCTGCCACAAGGCTATGACACCTGGCTGTCCCACGGGGGAGCCGCCCTCTCCGCGGGCCAGCGACAGCGTATCGGCCTGGCGCGGGCACTCTATGGAAAACCGGTGCTGGTAGTGCTCGACGAACCGGACGCCAACCTGGATGAAAGTGGCGAGCAGGCGTTGGCCAAGTGTCTGATGCAACTGCGCCAGGCAGGCACCACCGCCATCATCATCACCCATCGTCAACGTCTTCTGCAGCAGGTCGACCGCATCCTCGTCCTCAAGGATGGCCAGGTGGCTTCACTGTCCCCGCCGACGCGAGGACGACCCGTTGCACGGGCCGTGGCAGGGAAAGGGCACTCGACTCCGTCCAGAAACGCACAGCGTGTCACCGAGCTGAAACCCAGTGCCAGAGGCCGCCATGAAGGCGGTGAGGAGAGCCCGAGATGACCACCTCCCACTCCATGAATGGCGGCTTTGACAGTGAGCTTCCGCTACGCGACCACAATTATCGACGCCTCGGCCTGGCCGTACTGCTCATCGCGGTCGGCGGATTCGGCAGCTGGTCAGTCATGGCGAACCTGGCAATTTCCGTGGTGGCACCGGGATCGGTATCGGTAGAGAGCTTCACGAAGACCATCCAGCACCTCGAGGGAGGCATCGTGGAGTCGATTCGCGTAGAGGATGGCGATCATGTCGAGGCCGGCGACGTGCTCATCGTCTTCGATGACACCCAGGCACGCTCTCAGCAGAAGATCGTCGAGGCTGAATACCTGATTGCCAGAGCCAGTGAGATACGCCTGCTTGCCGAGTACAGCAACGCCGAGACCCTGACCTTCCCGGAAGCCTTGAGGCAGTCGACCAATCCTCGTGTGCGGGAGGTCCTTGAAGTACAGCAGCGGCTCTTTGACGTACGTCGTCAATCGCTGAACGGTGCCATGGCAGCCCTGGATGAGCAGGTCGTGCAGATGAACGAGCAGATTGCAGGTCTCGAGAATACCCAGGCCATCACAAGACGACGCATCAACTCTCTCAATGGTGACGTTGCCAACCATCGCAAGCTGTTCCGAAATGGTCTGATCAATAACCAGCGATTGCGTGAGATGGAGCGTGAGAGTCTCGAATACCAGAGCGACAATGCCGGCCAATTTGCCGAGGTCGCACGGCTGCGTTCCCAGATCAGCGAAAACGAGCTGCAGAAACAGATTCGCCTGCAGGAATTCCAGCAACAGATCGGCGAGTCTCTGCGCCAGGTTCAGGCAGAGGTCACCGATGCGGAAGAACGACTGGTCGCGCTCAATGACAACCTCAGGCGTACCAAGGTCATCGCACCGGTGGCCGGCACCGTGGTCGGCCTGAAGGTCCATACGCTGGGCGCGGTGATTCGCAGTGGCGACCCCCTGCTCGATATCGTGCCCGCCGGCGACGGCTTCATCGTCGAGGCCAGGGTCCCGGACCATGATATTGACCACCTCTACCTCGGCCAGCCCGCAGAGATTCGCTTCAGCGCATTCAATCAGCGCTTATCCAACATCATCGATGGCGAGGTCACGCACGTGAGCGCCAACAGCTTCGAGGATGAAGCGACACGTGCCCGCTATTACAAGGCGCGGATTCGCGTCACCCGGACCGGCCAGAGCAACATGACCGAGAGCATGCGATTGCTTTCCGGCATGCCTGCCGAAGTGATGATCCGTACCGGTGAGCGCAGCTTCGCCAGTTATGTCGGCAAGCCTGTCATGGATATGCTGGCGCGCGCGATGAGGGAGGAATGAGAGGGGAATGAGGGGGAATGACAGGAGACTGAGGCGCCAGTAGACGCAGAGAATCACGAGGGGAGCAGGCAATTCGACCAGCCCCCCCTCAGAAACGCGAAAAGCCCGCATCGTGAGATGCGGGCTTTTCTGAATCTGGTGGAGGAGGAGGGATTCGAACCCTCGAAGCCTTTCGACTTACACACTTTCCAGGCGTGCTCCTTCGACCACTCGGACACCCCTCCAGATCAGTGCTCTCATTGGTCACCCGACTGCGTCGTGTTTCCCTTGAGAACGCGGCGTATATTATCGATAACCCTTGAGGGACGCAAGCCTTTTTTCCAAAATCTTTCAGATAGATAGCGTCAGCGCCCTCACCCACCGCACTCGGGCCGAGGTCGGGCCGAGACCGTGCTCGGCATCACGGCCCGAGCACCACGTAATCGCCCCGGGCCTCGAAACACAGTCTCGGGGAAGACTGCCCATCGACCTGACACCACAACTGCTGAGTCAGCGACAATCGCGCTCGCCGCCCTGCCGCCAGACGCTCGCCGACGTCGATCAGCGCGGCCATGTCATCCGGCGCACAGCAGATGTGGTAATCGCCACTGACCGGGGCCAGAAACTGCTGACTGGCTCGCGACACCACGAGATCGCGCTGGATACCGCGAGCACGCAGCCACAGCGTCACCCAGCTCCAGCCACACAAGGTGGCCTCGAGACTCATGGCCCCGCCGAAGGCGGTGCCCTTGTCGTTGAGATTGGGCGGCAGATGCAGATGCCAGCTCAGCTGACCCGTCGAGCGCTCGGGCTCTGACCACTGCATCTCGACAAGCCCCATGTGGGCAGCCAGCGGAATCGCCTGACTCAGCCAATCACCGAACCGTGACAGATCTTCACTGACCGGCGCCGCGAGAGTGCCCGACCGCCCCTGCCCGTCACGCGGCAAAGGCAGCGGTGGCCAGGCTTCACCACTCGAGCGCAACTGCTCGTTCATTCAGCGCCTCACTGCCAGCGTTCGACGAAGTCGGCACTCTCGCGGCTCGGCAAGGGCTTGAGACGTCCGCCCGGGGTGCCGAGGTAGAGGAAGCCGACCAGCTCATCCTGTTCACTCATGCCCAGTCCGGCGTGCACGGTTGGGTCGAACGCGTAGCCGCCCGTGCGCCACATGCCACCGAGCCCCTGTGCCTGAGCGGCAAACAGCATGGCGTGAGCGGCACAACCGGCACTCACCACCTGCTCGACACGCGGCACCTTGGGGTGGTCCGGCGTGACCTTGGCGATCACCGCGACGACCATCGGCGCCCGTAGCGGCTTCTTGCTGGCCGCGGCCTGGGCTGCCTCGTCACCTGCCGGCGACGTGTTGCGCTCCGCCTCGGCAAACAGCTCGCCGAGGCGCTCCAGCCCGCTGCCCGTGAATTCGATGAAGCGCCAGGGCGTCAGCTCGGCGTGGTCCGGCGCACGCAGGGCGGCCTGGTAGATGGCCTCCATCTGCGCATCGCTCGGGGCTGGCGCCATCAGCTTGCCCATGGAATTGCGTTCATGCAGTAACGTCAGCGCGTCCATCGTCTCTCCTGTCACAGACTTAAGATAAGAATGATTCTCACACTAGCATCTCGCCAGCACGCCGTCTCATCACTCGATGCTATCTGCCTGATTGGCAAGCCGATCAGACGACATGACCATAGAGAGGACTACTGACGCGAGAGACGCAGCGGCAGGCTGGCACGGGCCTCGGCCTCGAGATCTGGCGTGGCACGCCACGGGCTGATATCCAGGCCGCCACGGCGCACATAGCGCGCCATCACCAGCAGGGACTCAGGCTTCACGCGCGCCATCAGGTCGACGAACAGATGCTCGACGCAGTGCTCATGGAAATCCTGGTGCTGGCGATAGCTGATCAGATAGGCCAGCAGGCGCTCGCGATCGATACGCGGGCCGCGATAGCGGATCCAGACGCTGCCCCAGTCCGGCTGACCGGTGACCGGGCAGTTGGACTTGAGCAGATGGCTGTGCAGGTCTTCGCTGACGATATCGGCGTCATCGGCGCTGAGCAGCTCCGGCGACGGCGTGTAGTGCTCGACGGTGATCGGCAAGTCATCGAGGCATTCTCCCGGCAGGCGCCCGACGTCCAGCTCGTCATCATCCAGTCCCAGCAGACGCACCTCGACCGGCGCACCCGCCGCGGCGGCAAGATCCTGCTCCAACGTCGTCTGCACGGCCGCCTGATCGGCGAAGCGGCTCTGATTGAGGCTGTTGAGATAGAGCTTCCAGGATTTGGACTCGATCAGATTCGGGGAAGCCGCCGGCAGGCGGAAACGGGCCACACGCACCCACGGCTTGCCGGATTCATCCAGCCAGGAGACCTCAAAGGCGTGCCATTCATCCTCACCGACGAACGGCAACGCCGCATCATCGATACCGATGGGACCACGATTGGCCGCCCGCGCGATGGGGAACAGCAGGCTAGCATCGTAGTGCTCGGGGTAAGCGGACTCTCGCCCGAGCGGGGCATCCTTGAGAGTCTCGGGGCGCGCCTCGTCGGGCACGTTGACGGCAGTGGGGTGAGCCATGACAACACTCCTGTGAAATAGGCCAATAACGTATCGATATCAGGGGCGCAGACAGCAGAACGCCGGCAGAAGCCGGCGTTTCGTGCACTGGCGCGATAGCGCGCATCTTACCATCATCCTCTGGGCGACATCTTCAGCTGCGGATGCCCTTGCCACGCTCCAGCAGCCACAGCGCGAAGGCGAACAGGCCGATGATGAAGGCCACGATGGCCGCCATCGCCGGACCGACACTGATGTCCGAGACCCCCAGAATGCCGTAGCGGAAGGTGTTGACCATGTAGAGAATCGGGTTGGCCAGTGACACCGTCTGCCAGAAGTCCGGCAGCATGTGGATGGAATAGAAGACGCCACCGAGATAGGTCAGCGGGGTCAGCACGAAGGTCGGAATGATCGAGATATCGTCGAACTTGCGTGCGAACAGCGCATTGATGAAGCCACCGATGGAGAACAGCAGCGCCGTCAGCACCACGACCATGATGGTCAGGATCGGGTGATGGATATCGAGATCCGTGAACAGGAAGGCCACGGCGGTGACGATGATGCCGACACCGAGCCCGCGCACGGCGCCACCGATGATATAGCCGAGCAGGATGATCCAGGACGGCAGCGGCGAGACCATCAGCTCCTCGATGCTGCGCTGGAACTTGTTGGAGAAGAACGACGAGGCCACGTTGGAATACGAGTTGGTGATCACCGACATCATGATCAGCCCCGGCACGATGTAATCCATGTAGCTGATGCCATCCATGGTACCGATGCGCGAGCCGATGAGATTGCCGAAGATGACGAAGTACAGCGTCATGGTGATGGACGGCGGCAGCAGCGTCTGCGGCCAGATACGCGTGAAACGACGAACTTCCTTGACGACGATGGTGACCAGAGCCACCCATAGCTGACGGGGGTTCACTGCGTGATCTCCTTGGCGACATTGGAGGCGATACCGCTTTCGGCATTGGAGCGCTCGACCAGGTCGACGAACAGCTCCTCGAGACGATTGGCGCGATTGCGCATCGACACCACGGTGATCCCGGCGCGATCCAGCGCCGCGAAGGCGGTGTTGATCGACTGGCCCTTGCGTACGGACAGCGACAGCTGCTGGGGATCGCTCAGAGAGACCTCGAATCCCTCGATGACCGGCGCGCTGGCAAGCGGCTCACGTAGATCGAGCAGGAAGGTTTCGGCGTCCAGCTCCTTGAGCAGCTCGCGCATGCTGGTGTTATGCACGATCTCGCCGTGATTGATGATGGCGATATTGCGGCACAGGCTCTCGGCCTCTTCCAGATAATGCGTGGTGAGGATGATGGTAGTGCCCTCCTCACGGTTGATGCGGCGCATGAACTCCCACATCGAGCGACGCAGCTCGATATCCACCCCGGCAGTCGGCTCATCGAGAATCAGCAGTCGCGGCTTGTGAATCAGCGCGCGGGCAATCATCAGACGGCGCTTCATGCCACCGGACAGCATGCGTGACGGGGTATCGCGCTTGTCCCACAGCCCGAGATCCTTGAGCAGGCGCTCGGCACGCGGGCGCGCTTCCTTCATGGGCATACCGTAATACCCTGCCTGGGTCATCACGATATCCTGCACCTTCTCGAACTGATTGAAGTTGAACTCCTGAGGGACCACACCGAGATGGTATTTGGCCTTCGAGAAATCCTTGTCGATATCGATGCCCGAGATCTCGACCTTGCCGGCGGTTTTCTGCACCAGCGAACTCACCACCCCCAGGGTCGTGGACTTGCCGGCCCCGTTGGGCCCCAGCAGTGCAAAGAAATCGCCCTCAGGGACATCGAGATCAATCCCCTTGAGCGCCTCGAAACCGTTACCGTAGACCTTGGTCAGGCCACGAATGGACAAGGCGAGTCGTGACATCGGACACCTGTAATCAAATTGGCGCTGTCAGCCAGCACAGCAGAGAAGACGCATCTGAGAACAATTGCGCAACAGTAGCGACACCGCTGAGCAGCACTCGAACATGAAAATCAGACACAAGACATTGGATGCGCATGGTAACGCATTCAGCGCTGCCACATCAGGCACGCTGCAGGAAAGGCATTAGTGCGATACGGGAAACAAGCAGGAGGGAGAAAATCAACTGGGAGGACAACACCAAGGACCGGTGCAGAACGGCCTGAGGAGGAATTTCACGCACAAAAAAATCGCCGGTGACGTGGCACGATGATCGTGTCTGTCAGGCGATGGCGTACTGCTATTTCATCAATCACATCGTGTTCGACTGGAGCGGGAAACGAGATTCGATAGGACTGGTGTTCCAGATCGCGACCCAATGACTTTCCACTTTTCGACTGGAGCGGGAAACGAGATTCGAACTCGCGACCCCAACCTTGGCAAGGTTGTGCTCTACCACTGAGCTATTCCCGCCTGTCGAAACCAAAAACTGCGCTGTCAAACAGAATGGCGTCCCATAGGGGGTTCGAACCCCTGTTACCGCCGTGAAAGGGCGGTGTCCTGGACCACTAGACGAATGGGACGTACTGGAGCGGGAAACGAGATTCGATCGGACTGGCGAACCAGCTCGCGACCTTGTCGCATTGCCTTTTCCTTTGGAGCGGGAAACGAGATTCGAACTCGCGACCCCAACCTTGGCAAGGTTGTGCTCTACCACTGAGCTATTCCCGCACCTGTGTCATGAACGTTCATTCACGACATCTGTTCTACTGCTGGCTTGCCACACCATCATGCTCTGCATGGCGTCCCATAGGGGGTTCGAACCCCTGTTACCGCCGTGAAAGGGCGGTGTCCTGGACCACTAGACGAATGGGACGTACTGGAGCGGGAAACGAGATTCGATCGGACTGGCGAACCAGCTCGCGACCTTGTCGCATTGCCTTTTCCTTTGGAGCGGGAAACGAGATTCGAACTCGCGACCCCAACCTTGGCAAGGTTGTGCTCTACCACTGAGCTATTCCCGCAACACAAGCAGATCATGTGACCACACAAGACCGAAGATGGCGTCCCATAGGGGGTTCGAACCCCTGTTACCGCCGTGAAAGGGCGGTGTCCTGGACCACTAGACGAATGGGACACACTGGAGCGGGAAACGAGATTCGAACTCGCGACCCCAACCTTGGCAAGGTTGTGCTCTACCACTGAGCTATTCCCGCACTCCGGTCTCTACGCTGCAAGAAGTGGCGTCCCATAGGGGGTTCGAACCCCTGTTACCGCCGTGAAAGGGCGGTGTCCTGGACCACTAGACGAATGGGACGTAACGTTCTTGCCTCGTCGAGGTGGCGCGTATATTACAAAGCCCCCTCCCCTTCGTCAACCCCCTGCTTCAACAGGATTTTTCCGGCGTTGGCCAAGTGCATCCACCACGTGCTTGTGGTCACGCCCTGACGCCCGCATTCTTGGGGTATGTACCGGGTGTCGAGTGAAGACCGGTAGCCATTGTTTCGGATTGCCGCTCACGGGAACTTGCTTGCAGGTTCGCGCGGGCGTCGATTCGAGAAACGCATAGAGAGAAGAGACCATGAGCGAGCAAGACAAGCCGACCCAGGACAAGTTGATCCGCAGTGAAGAGGAATGGCGCAAGCGTCTGACGCCTGAGCAGTATCGCGTCGCACGTGAAGCCGGTACCGAACGCCCTTTCAGTGGCGATCACGAGGTCAGCCCGACACCGGGCACCTATCACTGCATTGCCTGCGACGCGAAGCTGTTCGACAACGACACCAAGTTCGACGCCGGCTGTGGCTGGCCGAGCTTTGATCGGCCCTATGCGGATGCCGCCGTCGAAGAGCATTTCGACACCAGCCATGGCATGCGACGTGTCGAAGTGCGCTGTCGTCGTTGCGAATCCCATCTGGGACACGTCTTTCCCGACGGCCCTACCGAGACAGGGCAGCGCTATTGCATCAACTCGGTGTCGCTGCGCTTCAAGCCGGTGCGCAGCTGAGACGCCAGAGCGCGAGAAGACGATGCCAGCGTTTCTCCATGGCCGAGCGGCCTCTGGTAGAATGCGCCGCCATACGCGTCCCCTCTTCTTGCTGCCTGTCATCTATCGCCACCTCCATTGGTGAGCGACTCCTGACAGGCGGGCGAGGAGGCAGGACAAGAGGTGACAGGACAACCGTCATACCCCTGACGGCAGGAGAAGCAACATGCTGGGCTGGTACCCGGGACACATGCACAAGGCGCGTCGTCAGATAAAGGACGCGCTGCCCGAGATCGACGTGGTCATCGAAGTCCTCGATGCCCGCCTCCCCTACTCCAGCACCAATCCGGTGCTGTCCGAGCTGACCCGCCACAAGCCGGTCCTCAAGCTGCTGTCACGTGCAGACCTGGCGGACCCGGCACGCACGCGTGAATGGGTCGAGTATTTCGATGCCCTGCCCGATACCCGTGCACTGGCGATCACCACGCTTGAGGCGCGTGACCTCAAGCAGATCCCGCGGCTGTGTCGCGAGATGGCCGGTCATATCCGTGTCGATCGTGATGCGCGCGTGATGGTGATGGGCATCCCCAACGTCGGAAAGTCGACGCTGATCAATGGTCTGGCGGGTCGCAAGATCGCCAAGACCGGCAACGAGCCCGCCGTCACCAAGCGTCAGCAGAAGATTCGCATCGATGGCGGCATCGCACTGATCGACACCCCCGGGGTGATGTGGCCGAAGATCGAGGATCAGGCCAGCGCCTACCGTCTGGCCGGCAGCGGCGCGATTCGGGATACCGCCATCGACTACACCGATGTGGCGGTGGTCGTGGCGGCGGAGCTGGCCAGGCGCTATCCCGATGAGCTGATCGCTCGCTACAAGCTCAAGTCACTGCCGGCCTACAGTGCCAACCCTGATGCCGAGCGAGTCGAGAGTGATGGCCCGCGCAAGGTCGATCTGATGGCGCTCTCGGGCTTCAACGGGGTCGCGATTCTGGAAGAGATCGCCAGCAAGCGTGGCGGCCTGCGCGCCGGTGGCATCATCGACCTGCATCGCGGTGCCGAGGTGCTGCTACACGAATTGCGCGATGGCAAGCTCGGACGTCTGACGCTGGAAACGCCGGCGGACATTCCCGCCGAGCCGGTGCCGGAAGCCAGTGGCGAGACGCAAGATGGCGCACGGATAAGCGAACCGCCTGAGTCCGCGAGCGAATAACGCTACCAGAACAGTGAGATAACGACGGTCGAATTCAGATCTCACTCGCGGACCATGCCTGCAAGCCAGTTGAAAATCCTGCCAGATAACCTCTGGCGGGATTTTTTTCTGCCTGAACATTTCAAACCGCAAATTTAACCACGCTATTGGCCCTTGGCCGTGGCGCGGCAGGCAGGCGGCGCGATATGCTGGACACTCGCCCCTACACCTTACGTGACGGAGATCTACGGAAAGCACCATGGATACCGAGCAAAGAAAGCCCCGCGAAATTCGCAAGTCACACAAGCTGGACAACGTCTGCTACGACATTCGCGGGCCGGTTCTCGAACACGCCAAGCGTCTCGAGGACGAAGGTCATCGCATTCTCAAGCTCAATATCGGCAACCCGGCGCCCTTCGGCTTCGAGGCACCGGAAGAGATCCTGCAGGACGTGATGCGCAATCTGCCGACCGCGCAGGGCTACTGTGACTCCAAGGGGCTTTACTCGGCGCGCAAGGCGATCATGCAGGAGTGTCAGCGCAAGGACATCCAGGGTGTCGGCATCGAGGACATCTACATCGGCAACGGTGTCTCGGAGCTGATCGTGCTGGCCATGCAGGCCCTGCTCGACGATGGTGACGAGCTGCTGGTACCAGCACCGGATTATCCCCTGTGGACCGCTGCCGCCAATCTGGCCGGTGGTCGTGCCGTGCACTATCTGTGTGACGAGACGCAGGACTGGGCTCCCTCCATCGAGGACATCCGCGCCAAGGTGACCAGCCACACCAAGGGCATCGTGCTGATCAACCCGAACAACCCGACCGGCGCGGTCTACCCGCCAGCCGTCGTGAAGGACATCCTGCAGGTCGCACGGGAATACGGTCTGGTGGTGTTCTCGGATGAGATCTACGACAAGATTCTCTATGACGATACCGAGCACGTCTCCACCGGTGCGTTGGCCGACGATCTGCTGGTCGTGACCATGAATGGCCTGTCCAAGAGCTATCGCTGCGCGGGCTTCCGCTCGGGCTGGATGATTCTCTCCGGTGACAAGCGCCCGGCGGCCGACTTCATCTCCGGTCTCGACATGCTGGCCAGCATGCGCCTGTGCGCCAATGTCCCGGCCCAGCACGCCATCCAGACCGCACTCGGCGGCTATCAGTCCATCAACGACCTGGTCCTGCCGGGTGGCCGTCTGCTGGCCCAGCGTGATGCGGCCTGGAAGAAGCTCAACGAGATCCCCGGCGTCAGCTGCGTGAAGCCCAAGGGCGCGCTCTACATGTTCCCGCGTCTCGACCCGGAGATGTATCCCTTCGAGGACGACCAGCAGATGGTGCTGGAGCTGTTGCTGGAAGAGAAGATGCTGCTGGTGCAGGGCACCGCCTTCAACTGGCCGAATCCGGATCACCTGCGCATCGTCACCCTGCCCTACGCCGACCAGCTGGAAGAGGCCATCGAGCGTCTCGGTCGTTTCCTGGCGCGCCGCCGCAAGGGCTGAGACACCTCTTTCCTGCGGCAGGCTCCCGCAGCACTGAGCCTCGAGACGGCCTGACGCCACGGTGTCGATACCTGCCTCACGAAAGGTCTACGCACACCGGCACGGTGGTGATACCTTCCTGTTACGCGCCGCCTGTCCGCCATGTCGCAGTGATTCATCTCACTGTCAGCATGGCGGGCAGATAATTGCGCCTTACCGATAGATTGGCATTGGAGACCTGACCCCATGATGCGGATAGCCCTCTTTCTGATCACCAACCTGGCGGTGGTGCTGCTGGCCAGTGTCACGCTGCGCCTGCTGGGCTTCGATGGCTACATGGAAGCCAACGGCATCAATTACACCGCCCTGTTGATCTTCTGCTTCATCATCGGCATGGCCGGCTCGGTGATTTCCCTGTTCCTGTCCAAGATGATGGCCAAGTCCTCGACGGGCACCGTGATCATCGAACAGCCACAGAACGATACCGAACGCTGGCTGCTGACGACCGTCGAGGAACTGTCTCGCGACGCCGGCATCAAGATGCCGGAAGTCGGCATCTTCCCGGCGCAGCAATCCAATGCCTTCGCCACCGGCTGGAACCGCAACGATGCGCTGGTCGCCGTCTCGGCCGGCCTGCTCAATCGCATGCGTCCCGAGGAAGTGCGTGCGGTACTGGCGCACGAGATCGGTCACGTGGCCAACGGCGACATGGTGACGCTGACGCTGATCCAGGGCGTGGTGAACACCTTCGTGATGTTCTTCGCGCGCATTGCCGCACATGCCATCGACGCCTTCCTGAAGCGAGATGACAACAGCGGCGGCCTGGGCTTCTTCGGCTACATGGCCGTGGTCTTCGTCCTTGAACTGGTGCTGGGCCTGGTGGCCTCGATGATCGTCGCCTGGTTCTCGCGCTGGCGCGAATATCGTGCGGATGCCGCAGGCGCGAGTCTCGCGGGCAGCGGTTCGATGATCAACGCGCTGGCACGCCTCAAGCAGGAACATGAGCTGCCGGACCAGATGCCCGACACCATGACCGCCTTCGCCATCACCACCGGCAAGAGCCGCAAGCTGATGGAGCAGCTGTTCGCCAGCCACCCGCCGCTGGATGACCGTATCGCCGCGCTCAAGGCCGCTGCCTACAAGTAAGCCTCGAGCAGCACCGCACACTTGAGCGATGCAGAAGCCCGCCACGTGAGTCACGTGGCGGGCTTCTTGCGTCAGGGCTGACCCCGCAGACTCCCAAGCATGCCTCGCGGCACATCGTGATCAGCCACGAAGTGCCACAGGGGGTTGCGGCCACGATTGACTTGGCATGCAGGCAACTGCATAAAGCAGACTCCTGCGTCCGTTCAGCGCCAATGTGATCCCCTCGGGCTTTCACATCCGGCCCCTCCCCGAACGGTGCCATGCCTCATGAGGCTCGACATGCAACGCACCCTCGACATCATCACTCGCCTGATCGCCTTCGATACCACCTCGGATCGCTCCAATCTGGCATTGATCCACTTCGTTCGCGATCTGCTGGCCGAACATGGCATCCAGGCGAGCGTGCTTTCGAATGCCGAAGGCGACAAGGCCTCGCTGCTCGCCACGATAGGGCCCGCGGTGGCCGGTGGTGTCGTGCTCTCCGGCCATACCGATACCGTGCCCGTAAGCGGCCAGAACTGGTCCCATGACCCTTATCAGGCCACGCTGAAGGAGGGTCGTCTTTACGGTCGTGGCTCGGTGGACATGAAAGGCTTCATCGGCCTGTGCCTGGCGATGGTGCCGGATTTTCTTGATGCTCCCCTCAAGCGACCACTCCACCTTGCCTTCTCCTACGATGAGGAAAGCACCTGTCTGGGCTGTCTGCCACTGATCGACCACATGCGCGACACGCTGCCCGACGTCGCCGCCGTCATCATCGGCGAACCGACGGAGGGACGCGTAGTCTCGGCGCACAAGGGGGTGCATGCCTGGCGCACGGAAGTGACTGGCGTGCCGGCGCATTCGAGCCGACCGGACCTGGGTGTCTCGGCCACGTTCTACGCCGCGCGCATCATCTCGGAGCTGGAGCGCACGGCAAACGACCTGCGCACCCAGGCCTCACGGGGCGAACTGTTCGAGCCCCCGTACTCCACGCTGCACGTCAGCACCATCCAGGGCGGCAATGCGACCAACATCATTGCCAAGGATGCTCGCCTGCATTGGGAGCTGCGCAACCTGCCCGGCGATACCCCTGACGCGGTACGCGCGCGAGTCGATGACTTCACCGCCCGACTGGCCCTCGAGATGCAGGAGCACTCACCGGAGTGCGCCATCCAGACACTGGAGGACTACGCCTCGGTACCGGCGCTCACGCCGGAGCCCGACGGCAAGGCAGAGACGCTGGCCTTTGCGCTGACGGGTCAGCGTGAACGCTGCGGTGTCGGCTTCTGCTCGGAAGCGGGCTGGTTCCAGGATCGCGGTTTCTCGACTGTCGTCTGCGGGCCAGGCTCCATCACGCAGGCCCACAAGGCGGATGAGTACATCGACATCGCCGAACTGGAGCGCTATCGCGAGTTCCTGATACGCCTCACACGTCATCAGTGCACTGACTGAACGCTGGACGCCCCCCTCGAGTGCCCATGAAAAAGCCCGCCGCGTTCACCACGCGGCGGGCTTGCCTGTCTCTGTCACCCAGTACGTCAATCAGCGAGACTCTGCCGTCTCATGAGGGGTATCCAGCACCAGAGATTCGGCCAGCGGAGTCGGCTCTCCGCCATCCGCCTCGTCACCTTCGGCCAGACGCTCCAGCTTGAAGCCGACCATGGCATAGGCCACCGCCAGCACCAGATTGACCAGATTGAACAGCGCAAACGGCAGATAACTGAGAGTCGCGACCCCCAGCGTTGCCGCCATGTAGGCGCCGCAGCTGTTCCAGGGAATCAGTGGCGAGGTGATGGTGCCGGAATCTTCCAGTGCCCGCGACAGATTGACCGGCGCCAGGCGACGGCGGCGGAATTCAGCGCGATACATGCGCCCCGGCAGGATGACCGAAATGTATTGATCCCCGGTCACCACATTGGAGGCCAGGCAGGTGCCCAGCGTGGTGATGACCAGCGAACCGGCATTGCGCGTCGCGCCCAGCAGGCTCTGCACCAGACGCTCCAGCAGGCCGAGTCGTTCGATCACGCCACCGAAGGTCATCGCCGAGAGGATCAACCACACGGTGTTGAGCATGCTGCTCATGCCGCCCTTGGAGAGCAGCGAGTCGATCACCTCATCGCCGCTGTGGGAGACATAGCCATCGAACATCGACATCCATACGCCCTTGAGCAGCGCCATGGCGGTGGACATGTCAGGGACATTCGCCAGTCCCGCCACGGCCTGTGGCTGGAAGATGACCGCGAAGACACCCCCGAGCACCGCACCGATGAAGATCGCCGGGAAGGCGGGCATCTGACGCACGGCCATCACCAGCAGCATCAGCAGCGGAATCAGCAGGTGCAGGCCGATGTTGAACTGCTCACCCAGCTGGGCACGCAGGTTGGCGACCTGCTCCGGCGTCTGCAGGCTGGAGACGGAGTCGTGGCCCAGCCACAGAAAGCCTGCCAGCGCGAGCAGGATGCTGGGAACCGTCGTCCACAGCATGTGACGAATGTGCGCGAACAGCGTGGTCCCCGCCGCCGCCGGTGCCAGATTGGTGGTATCCGACAGTGGCGAGAGCTTGTCACCGAAGTAGGCCCCGGAAATCACCGCACCCGCCGTGATCGCCTCGGAAAGTCCCAGTCCATCGGCAATGCCGATCAGGCCAATACCGATGGTGCCGGCCACCGTCCAGGAGCTCCCCACCGACAGCGCCACCAGCGCACACAGCAGACATGCCGAGGCATAGAAATACTGAGGCGCGATCACATCCAGCCCGTAGTAGATCATCGCCGGCACGGTGCCACCGAGAATCCAGGTACCGATCATCGCGCCTACCGCCAGCAGGATCAGGATCGCGCCCAGCGAGATCTGGATCCCCTTGTTGATCCCCTCTTCGATATCGCTCCAGCGATAACCGTTCTTGAGGCCGATGACTCCCGCGATCATCGCGCCAGACAGCAATGCCACCTGATTCGGCCCCCAGGAAGCATCGGCGCCGAACAGCACGACCGCCAGCACCAGCATGGCGATGACCAGCACGATGGGGATCAGGGCATCCAGCAGGGAGGGAGGGCGAAAGCCACCGCCCTCGGCTGGTCTATCAGGAGATTGTTGCATTCAGGACACCATCTTCAGGAAATGAGGACGCCGACACGCGCCGTCGTGACGGGCATGGCAGAAGGTACGAGAAACGGGGAGTACGCGGGGAGCCAGCGGGCCACACCACCCTCGGACAAGTCGCCCGGGGCGCGCCCTGACATCTGTCGTCAGCGTAATTTTGGGCGACATTATATCGACCAAGGTCGCAGTCCGAAACGTCCGAGAACCGGTTTCATCTACCGGGTCATCCGCCCCACATCCGTACCTGAGACGAGAACGCCCCTGCCAGCGAAGCTGACAGGGGCGTTCTGACTGCCTGACGATCGAGATCCGTCACTCGGCCTCGACACCTCCTGCAGGTGGATATCGCAGGAGAGATGACATGTCACATCATTTGCTGGCCAGCTTCACACGCGAGAAGCCGAAGCCTTCCAGCACTTCACGCAGCTCACGGGCGTTCTTCTTGAGTTCGACGCGCAGCGTGGAGAACTCGCGACGCAACGGATATTCACGCCGATAACGCAGGAAGCCCTCGGCGTTGCCGAAGCGGCGCTGATAGCGACGCAGACCCAAGGCATCGCGGCGCACGTCGTAACAGGCCCGAACGCAGAGACCGAGGGCCTCTTCCGGCGGCGCCCACCCCGTCAGCACCAGCTTGCGAAGCCACGGGTCCGGCTTCAACTGGCCCAGCTTGCGCCGTGCCGGCAGGCCGAAATGCCGGCAGGCCTGCTGATAGATGATCTCGGTTCCCTGCATCTTGCCATCCAGACTGTGTCCGGCGATATGCGGCGTGGCGATATCCACCAGTGATGCGAGCTCCGCATCGATGTCCGGCTCATTCTCCCACACATCCAGCACGGTCAGCAGATCAGCCTGTTCCAGCAGACGCTGCTTGAGCGCGGCAGTATCCACGCAACCACCGCGTCCTGCGCTCAGCAATACGCTGCCGGGCTTCATGGCACGGATGCGCTCGGCATTGATCAGGTGATGGGTCGGATACTCACCGCCTGTCACCATCGGGGTATGCACGCAGATGACATCACACTCGGCCACGAGATGATCGATATCGACGAAATTCAGCGCTTCTGCCGCCTCCTCTCCCGACTCCTGCGCCAGCGCGCGCGGAGGATCACAGACCAGCACCTCGGCGCCCAGCGACTCGAGACGCTTGATCAGCCTCGAGCCGACCTGACCTGCACCGACCACGCCGAAACGACGATTGAGCTGCAGATCGAAGCCTTCCTGCTCCGCCAGATGCCACAGCGAGGACAGCACGTAATCCACCACCGAATCGGCATTGCAGCCCGGCGCATTGGTGAAGTGAATCCCTGCCGACTCGAGCCAGTCGAGATCGACATGATCCGTACCGATGATCGGCGAGCCGACGAAGCGCACCCGAGTGCCCTTCAGCAATGCCTCATCCACCCTGAGCGTGGAGCGGCAGATCAGCATGTCGGCTTCCTTGAGGACGGCATTGGTGATCTCGCTGGTCGGCAGACAGATCACTTCCCCGAATTCAGAGAAGAACTCTTCTGCCAGAAGGACGTTATCATCCACGATGATGTGCATCTGTTGCCTTGTTCCTTGCTGTGCCGGTGGGTAGCGTTGCGGTCGTTGCCGCGTGCATGGCGTCTTGCAAAGCTTCATGACTTGCTGCAAGGCATGCGAAGATTACAATGGTATGATTCAGCGTTCGCCGCCGTGCCATCTTAGGCGTACGCAGCATGCGCCACAAGCCTGCAGCGCCTTGCGAGCCATCCACATGCCACCTCTGTTTCACCTCGGGAGTCACGCGTGATCATCCGCTGGGAAAGCCATCATGATTACGTCCTGGTCCATGTACATCAGGACATGTTCGGCGACTGGATCGTCAGTCGCTCCTGGGGCCAGATCGGCACCCAGTTCGGCGGACTGAAGCACGATCTGGCCGAAAGCTACGAGCAGGCCATGACCTGGGTCAGTGACCTCGCTCACATCCAGGCCTCACGTGGCTTCACCAAGGTGCTGGAGGCCACGGCTGACAGCCCCGAGGCCGAAGATGCCATGCGCCAGATGTCACTGCTGGAAGGCTAGGCCGCCGCCGGGACCCGCAGACAAGAAGACCGCCGCTACCTTGAGGTAGCGGCGGTCTTTCGTTCAGGCCCGGGCATGATGCGAATCAGCGCAGAAAGCGACGCCCATGGCGTATGACATGCCCCTGCGGCTCGACGCCTGAGTCACGCCTGGCAGGGGGCGTCCGATCGACGCCCTGCTCGACGCTCTTTTTGACACCCTGCGCGCGCAACCACTCCGGCAACACCTCTTCGCCATCGGCCAGCGAGTACTCTGCACCCGATGCGCTCGCCAGCACGGGAATGCGTGTCGCGTAGCGCTCGCTCAGTTGCGCGTCGAAGGCGATCTCGACCCGCGTGAGCGTGACATCGGCCCCCAGCGCCTGCAGCGAGGCTTCCAGCCGAGCACACAGATGACAGCCCGCCGTGGTGTAGAGCCACAGCGGGACGCTGGCCATCGCTCAGCCCTTCACGTCGCTGGCGCGACGGATGCGGAAGACGTGGTGGATATCCGGACGACGCTTGAAGTCCGGGTCCAGCAGCTTGCGCGACAGGTCTTCCACCACATGATGCTGGCTGACGCTGTCATCCATCACGAAGCGACGATGGTTGTTGGAGAAGATCAGCGTGCCGCCCGGGGCCAGGCTGGCCATCGCCAGGTCGATCAGGCGCGCGTGATCACGCTGGATATCCAGGGTGCCTTCCATCTTCTTGGAATTGGAGAAGGTCGGCGGATCCAGGAAGATCAGGTCGAACTCCTCGCGGGAACGCTCCAGCCACTTCAGGCAGTCGGCACGCACCAGCTGGTGACGCTTCTCGCTGATGCCATTGAGCTTGAAGTTCTCGCGCCCCCAGTCCAGGTAGGTATTGGACATGTCGACGCTGACACTCTCGCTGGCACCGCCCAAAACCGCGTGCACGGTGGCCGTCGCGGTATAGCAGAACAGGTTGAGCACCCGCTTGCCGTCCGCTTCCTTGCCCAGCAGCTTGCGCACCGGACGGTGATCCAGGAACAGGCCGGTATCCAGGTAGTCCTTGAGGTTCACCCACAGTCTGGCGTCGCCTTCCTGCACCTCGATACGCTGACCGGAGCTGTCCTGGCGGGTGTACTGCGCCTTGCCCGCCTGACGCGTGCGTTGCTTGATATGGATATCGTTGGGCGAGCAGCCCAATACCTGCGGAATCGCCGCCAGCGCATCCATCAGACGACGCTGCGCCTGACTGGCATCCACGGACTTGGGCGGCGTGTATTCCTGCACGTGCACATGACGCCCGTAGATATCGATGGCCAGCGCGTATTCCGGCATGTCGGCATCATAGAGGCGATAACAGGTGGTGCCGCTCTGCTTGAGCCAGCGAGACAGCGTCTTCTGGTTCTTCTTCAGGCGATTGGCGAACATCTGGCCGCCCTCGCTGAGTGCCGGCTGACTGCGGGCATCTTCGGCCACGCTGTCCTCGTCGACCGCTCGCTCACGCGCTGCCACGTCGATCATCAGCAGCTTGCAATCCAGCTGACCGTTGCGGAAGGCGTACTGACGATGCGCACGCAGGCCCAGACGGTGACCGAGGTCCGGGTTGCCGGTGAACATGCCCAGCGTCCAGCCGCCGAAGTGACGCTTCATGCGCTCACCGAGGCTTGCATAGAGCGGCACCAATGCCGGCAGCTCACCCAGACGCTCGCCGTAGGGCGGGTTGGTCATCACAAGGCCGGTGGTGGCGCCCTCGGGACAGGTCAGCTCGGCGACGGAGGCGCCTTCCAGCTCGATCAGCGCCGGAATGCCGGCACGCATGGCGTTGGAGCGCGCGGCAGAAATCGCCTGCGGGCTGTGATCGCGACCGAACAGACGCGCGGTGACCTTGCGGCGCCCGGCGATGGCACGCTGCTCCATCTCCTCGCGCAGACCTTTCCAGATACGCTCGTCATGACACCCCCAGTGGCGGCAGGCGAAGTCTTCATTCAGCGACTGCGGGGCGATATCCGCCGCCATCAAGGCCGCCTCGATCAGCAGCGTGCCGGAACCGCACATCGGGTCGACCAGGCTCTCACCCCGCGCCGCACGTGCCGGCCAATCGGCACGCATCAGCAGTGCCGCGGCCAGATTCTCCTTGAGTGGCGCATGGGCGAGGTCGGGGCGGTAGCCACGCTGATGCAGGCTGCGACCCACCAGGTCGATGCCCAGCGTGATGAAGCCATTGTGCAGATGCGCATAGATGCGCAGATCGGCATTCTTGCCATCGACAGTCGGCTTGTGGCGACCTTCCTCGAACATCGCCTCGACGATGCCATCCTTGACGGTCTGGGCGCCAAAGAAAGTATGCCGTATATCCTTCCATGTTCCATGGAAATCGACGGCGATGGAGGCACGATCCGGCAACTCCATTGCCCAGTCGACGCCGGCGCTCGCCTTGCGCAGCTGCTCGCCGGTGTCGACGCCGCCCACGCGGGTCAGCAGGCGAATGATGCGATTGGCCAGGCGTGACCATAGGATGGTGCGGTAAGCCGTCTCCTGACTTCCATTGAAGTGGACGCCGGCCACGGTAGTGCCGGTCACCTCGGCACCCAGCGACGTCAGCTCGTCAGCCAGCAAGGTCTCGAGGCCACGCGGACAGGTCGCAAACCAGGTGGAGAGCGGGTTGCTGGGGGCGCGCGGCGAAGTCGCAGAAGTCGTGTCAGTCATGAATCTCTCACCGGCAAAGGCCGGACTTATTCCTGTGAGTTGGCTTCTGGCACTAGCGATATTCCTATACGGCTGTCGACAAGCCAGAGGCAGTGTTCTAAAAACTATAGGTGTAGCTGCAATTCGGAAAGGTGACACGCCAAGCGAAAAGGAGGTTCACGGAGCGAAACCCTCATTCAGGCAGCATGCCCGACTGCATCTCGGTGACCATTGCCACCGATGAGACAGGATTCTGATGACACAACCTTCAGAGCAGAGATCCGGGCCTGCAGTGACCTATCCACCATCACGCTCGAGCATGTACTGGCAAGACCCTCCATCATCTCACATCCACGGCCTTTCCCGACACGGCTGGTCAGTGGCCACTGAGGTGATGAAGCACGAGGCCGGCAGTGACCTTCAGGTCATCGGCCTACTCTCTCACTCGGCAAGCCATGCTGTATCGAGTCGCTGCCACCGGACGATGTCTCCTCGAGAGACACCACGACAGTGACTCCAATGCCGATGGGTTCTCACATAGAGGTCATCCATGAAGAGACAGAAACGTGATCGCTTTCAGCGTGCCTATGTTCACGGCTACAAGGCCGGCGTTACCGGTCGTTCCCGTGATGATTGTCCCAGTATCGATGTCAATCTACGTGAATTCTGGATGAGTGGCTGGCGCGAAGGACGTGGCGACCAATGGTCTGGCATGACCGGCGTGTCCGGCATCCACAAGAACCCCATGGTGCTGTCCTGAGCCCCAGCGGGCTCCGGCAATGGACAAACCAGGATACTCCCACCGGGATGTTGATTCCCGTCCCGATGACTTTCAGGATGCATGACGTCAAGGAGTGACACCTGAAGATGGCGCCTGGCGCCTTTCACCCCGCCCACGCAGCCTGATGCGCTGCGCAAGCGGATTCTCCGGCATCAGTCTACCGGATCGCCTGATCAATGGCGCCGGAAGGCACGTACAGAGAGGACTCGAGGTGTTCACGGTGACTCAGTCGATGCTGATGTCACCCGGAAAATCCCAAGGACGTCGCTTAGCGACATGACAAGCCACCAGGGAGGTAACGCCTTATTTCTATCTTGAAGACGCACGGCACTGTCAGGCGCGTGAAGCAGTAGGCAATGGGGCCGACTCGCTTCTCCGCTTGAAAGGCCGAGATGTTGGCGCTCGTGTCGATTCCCTCGCGACATGGCTCCAGAGAATGCGCGGCAGGCGACGGCCTGCATGAACGACGGTTCAGCGCGGAGCACGACACGGGCAAACGTTCACCTTGACTGCATCAGCAGGCTTCTTGCAGGCCTGCTATCACCATCCACGGACCCGATGAGCTCGATGGGCCAATACCCGACCGCCGTTCCTGACGGCAAAAGCGCTTCGCATCGTGCACGCTGGCTGGACATGGCAGCCAACACGGCAATGTCAGTTCACGAGACACATCGCTGACACTGCCACATCATCATTCACGCCGGTACCGAGGCCGCCTTCTGATGTCAGGAGGCGGCTCTTTCGTTGTCTGGCTGTCTGATCACAGCTTGATGAGCGTATCCGCCTTCTCCAATGCACGCGCGCACTCTCCGATCAGCGCCGGGCCGCGATAGATCAGTCCGGAGTACAGCTGAACCAGGTCCGCGCCCGCCGCGACCTTCTCGCGCGCACTCTCACCATCCGTGATACCACCGACACCGATGATCGGCATGTTCGGCAGGGCTTCGCGCAGCCCGCGAATCACGCGGGTGGAGGATTCCCGCACCGGCGCACCGGACAGGCCACCGGCCTCTTCTGCGTGCGAACTTCCCGCGACCGCGGAGCGCTCGATGGTGGTATTGGTCGCGATGACACCATCGATGCCATTGTCAGCCAGCGCACGCGCCACGAACAGAATCTCTTCACTGTCCATGTCAGGGGCGATCTTGATCACCAGCGGGACCTTCTTGCCACGCTCGGCATCGAGTTGATCACAACGCTCGCGCAGCCCCGCCAGCAACTGATTGAGGTGGTCCCCGAACTGCAGATTGCGCAATCCCGGCGTGTTGGGCGACGAGATGTTGGCGGTGATGTAGTCGGCGTGAGCATGCACGGCCTCGAGGCAGACCAGATAGTCGTTCAGCGCATCATCCACCGCCGTGGTCAGGTTCTTGCCGATGTTGATCCCCAACACGACACCGGAGGCACCACGCGCCTGACTCACCTTGACCTTCGCGACCAGATGCTCAACCCCGGCATTGTTGAAGCCCATGCGGTTGATGATCGCCTGGTGCTCCGGCAGGCGGAACAGGCGCGGCTTCGGATTGCCAGCCTGCCCTTTCGGCGTCACCGTGCCGACCTCGACGAAACCGAATCCCAGGGCGGCGAGCGCATCGAGGTGATCGGCATTCTTGTCGAGACCGGCAGCCAGCCCGACACGGTTGGGGAATTCGAGCCCCATCAGCGTCACCGGGTCACGTGGTGCCTCACCGCCCAATCCACGCGCCATGCCAAGCCGATGGGCCATGTCCAGGGCGTTGAGCGTCACACCATGAGCCGTTTCCGGATCGAGCTTGAACAGAAGCGAGCGAGCAAACGAGTACATGGTGATCTCCAGGCAGCAGCGACAGGGGGCATGACGACAGCGGAACTGGGCGCGAAGTATACCCGAAGCCCGTCGCGACAGACACTCCGCCGGACGCGATTGCCTCAGGCGAGAATGACGAGGGAGAACGAAGAGAAGTGACAAAGAGAAGTGACGAAGATGAGGCACAGAGGAAGGCGACAAGGAAGCGACACACGAAGGAAGGCGGCCCCGAGGGCCGCCTTCCTTGTCACTGTCAGGGTCTGAGCGCTGGGCTTATTTGACGTCCAGCTGACGCACTCGCACGGTGTAGTTGTTGACCCCTTCCATGGCAGTGCCGAACTTCTGACCGCTGACCCACACGGTGTAGCGCCCCGGTTCCAGCACGGTCTCGAGGTGGAAGTCGCCCTCGAAACCTTCGCCCTTGTCGCTGGCCACGGTATTGCCGTTCTCATCCAGCAGGCGCATCTGCAGCTTGTAGGTACCTTCGCTGCCCGGGAATGTCTCGCTGTCGATGGTCACGGTGCCGCGATCGGAGACATCGAAGGTCATGACCTCGCCCTTCTCGCGAATGCGCACATCGGTGACGATCTCATCGAAACGACGGTCCGGCTCCGCTTCACTCTCGGTGACGGCAGCGCTGCCGGTCGCCGCCGCCGTGGTGGCAGACGCCGTAGTGGCAGACGCAGAAGTGGCAGCTTCGGCCGTGCCAGTCGCCGTGCTGGCGACGGCTTCACCGGCAGTAGCGCTACCTTCCGCGGCAGCGTTGCCGGTCTCGGCGGCCTTCTGCTCGCGCGCCGCCTGCTCAGCCGCGGCCACGGTGGCCGGCTTGATGGTCGCCACTTCATCGTCTGCATCGACGAAGGCAGTGCGACGGCCATCACCATCGGTGTCCAGGAACACCAGACCGTCACCGGTCTCGATGCCGCTTTCCTCGGCGGAGAGCTTCTCACCGCTCTCGCTGAGGCCCGCCACGTTCACTTCATAGGTATTGCCACCCGACTTGCCGGCGCCCAGCTTGTCGGCGCGTACGCGCAGCTTGTAGACCCCGGGCTCCAGCTCGACATTCATGTTCAGGCCATCCGATGCCCTGTCACCCGTGCCCGTGGCGATGATCGCACCCTGCTCGTCTTCCAGGCTGGCATCCAGGGTGTAGGGATCACTCACATCGAAGTTGGCGTTGCCGTCGATCTCATAGCGCCCGGCTTCCTTGATGGTGAACTGATGGACACTGGTACCACCGAACTGGAAGTTCTGGCTGTGGGCATCACTGCGTGGCTTGAGAAACTTGGAGATATCCAGCTTGCCCGCAGCGGCTTCGGCACGCTGCTGTGCAGGGCTGCCATCTGCCAGCACGGCCTGGGATGCGAGACTGGAGAGGCCGAGCGCAATGGCGCAGGCAAGGGGTAACGCACGTTGTGACATGGTGTCTCTGCCTTGTTGTACTGAAGTTCTTGATAACGTAAGCCGACCGCTGCCATCGCGGCAACCATGCGGCTCAGGAAACAGGGGTTGCACTCGCTGCCCTCAGCATACCAGACCCTCGACGACAGTTACCTTACCCCAGCCTTGGCAATCGCGATTTTCTTGATTGCACGAAAAAACCCCCGCCGTTGGCGGGGGTTTCGTTCAGCGATGACGCTTACAGATGTGCGTATCGCGGGTCAGCAGAGTTCCTGCCCGGCTCACGCCTCGCGACGGGACTCGGCCAGATCGACCAGTTCACGCAGTGCGACGGCGAACAGCGGGAAGCTCAACTGGGCACCACTCTTCATCTCGCCCAGCAGTGAGCACCAGCGGCTAACCAGTCCTTCATGGCTTGCCATCCAGTTGTCGACACGCTCATCGATCTCGCGCGGGGCATTGTCCTGCTTGAGCACACTGACGGTCAGGGCCAGCTGCTGGCGATCCAGGTCATCACGGAAGCTCTCGCGCGCCTGGGCCTGCCAGCTGTCCTGCACCTCGAGGCCGTTGATCTTGTCGCCGACCCACGGCAGCTCGAGACGATGGCCGATACCGTAGAAGGCTTCCGCCACACGGTTGATCTTCTCGCCGGTCACCTTGGCGGCCTCGATGATGCCGAGACCGGCATACAGGCTTGAGGTCGCCGCGATGGTGCTGGCCAGCGCTTCCGGAACGCCTGCCTCGACGTAGTGGTCGCGACGAGCCTCCCAGTGCTCGCGGGCTTCGCCCTTGAGGCGCTCGCCGATGCTCTCGGACAGCTGAGCCAGACGCGGCGCGAAGTGCGAGATGCTCTCCTTCACGCCCATGCTGCTGCGCTGACGCAGGAACCAGCGGGTGGCGCGACGCATCAGGCGCATCAGATCGCTCATCATGCGGTACTGCATGTCGGCCGGCACCTGGTGATCCAGCGCCTCGATCTGGGTCCACAGCGCTTCCAGGTTGAAGCTGTCACGCGCCACGATGTAGGCACGCGCAATCTCGGCCTTGCCGGCACCGGTGGTGTCTTCCAGGCGACGCACGAAGGCGATGCCCATGTGATCCACCAGGTCATTGGCGATCTGGGTGGCGGCGATCTCACGCTTCAGACGGTGCTGATACATCTCCTCCGGGAAGCGCTCCATCAGCACGCGCGGGAAGGCACGCTCCAGATGCTGCTGCACGTAGCTGTCATCCGGCACGTCAGAGGCGATCAGGCTGGTCTTGAGATCACTCTTGGCGTAGGACACCAGCACGGACAGTTCCGGCAGGGTCAGGGCTTCACCGGCATTGGAACGCTCGATCAGCGCCTCATCGGAGGGCAGGAACTCGAGCTCGCGATCCAGGGTACCGGCCGCTTCGAGTTCATTGATGAAGCGACGGAAGACGCCCATGCCTTCCTTGGACTGCAGCTCGGAGAGCGACAGTGCCTGGGTCTGGCGATAGTTGTCCTTGATCACCAGCTCGCCGACCTCGTCGGTCATCTCGGCCAGCTGCTGGTTGCGCTGCTTGTCGGTCAGGTCACCGCGGGCGACGATGTCGTCCAGCAGGATCTTGATGTTGACCTCGTGATCCGAGCAGTTCACGCCACCGGCGTTGTCGATGAAATCGGTGTTGACGCGCACGCCACGCTTGGCTGCGGCTTCCATGCGGCCACGCTGGGTCAGCCCCAGGTTGCCGCCCTCTCCGACCACCTTGCAGCGCAGCTCGTTGCCATTGATGCGCAGACCGTCGTTGGCCTTGTCACCGACATCGGCGTGAGTCTCGGTGGAGGCCTTGACGTAGGTGCCGATACCGCCGTTCCAGATCAGATCGACCTGCGCCTTGAGCATCGCGTTGATCAGCTCGTTGGGCGCCAGGCGGTCTTCGCGGATGTCGAAGACTTCCTTCATCTGCGGCGTGATGGTGATGGTCTTGGCATCACGCGAGAACAGACCGCCACCTTCGCTGATCAGACTCTTGTCGTAGTCGTCCCAGCTGGAACGCGGCAGACGGAACAGACGCTCGCGCTCGGCGAAGCTCTTCGCGGTGTCCGGGTTCGGGTCGACGAAGATGTTGCGGTGGTTGAAGGCACCGACCAGACGGATCTTCTCGGACAGCAGCATGCCGTTGCCGAAGACGTCACCGGCCATGTCACCGATACCGACCACGCTGAACTCGTCTTCCTGGATGTTGATGCCCATCTCGCGGAAGTGACGCTGCACACTGACCCAGGCGCCCTTGGCGGTGATGCCCATGCCCTTGTGGTCATAGCCGTTGGCGCCACCGGAGGCGAAGGCATCGCCCAGCCAGAAGCCGTACTCGTTGGAGATGGCATTGGCGATGTCGGAGAAGGTCGCGGTGCCCTTGTCCGCCGCGACCACCATATAGGGGTCGTCTTCGTCATAGCGCACGACGGCGTTCGGCGGTACCACGTCACCACCGGACAGGTTGTCGGTGATGTCGAGCAGTGCTCGGATGAAGATCTGGTAGCAGGCGATACCTTCCTTCTGGATCACGTCACGGTCGTTGCTTTCCGGCATGCGCTTGCAGACGAAGCCGCCCTTGGCACCCACCGGCACGATGACCGCGTTCTTGACCTGCTGCGCCTTGACCAGCCCCAGCACTTCGGTGCGGAAGTCCTCGTGACGGTCGGACCAGCGCAGACCACCGCGCGCGACCTTGCCACCGCGCAGGTGTACGCCCTCGACGCGCGGCGAGTAGACGAAGATCTCGAACATCGGACGCGGCTTGGGCACGTCCGGAATCTGACGGGTATCGAGCTTGAAGCTGATGTAGTCCTTGGCCTGACCATCTTCCGCCGGCTGGAAGAAGTTGGTGCGCAGCGTGGCCATCATCAGATCCACGTAGCGACGCAGCAGACGGTCGTCGTTGAGGCTGGAGACCTGATCGAGCAGACCGTTGATGCGATCGCGGCAGGCGCTGACGTCATCCTCATCGCCCTGCCCCTGCGGGTCGAAGCGCAGGTTGAACAGCTGCACCAGCTCGCGGGTGATATCCGGATGACTGCCCAGGGCATTGGCGATGTAGGCCTGGGAGAGGCCGAAGCGGATCTGCTTCAGGTAACGCGCGTAGGCACGCAGCATCGCCACTTCACGCCAATCAAGGCCGGAGCCGATGATCAGGCGGTTGAAGGCGTCGGATTCGGCTTCACCGGACCAGATCTTCTTGAAGGCTTCGATGAAGCTCTCGCGCACTTCGGACAGCTCGACTGCGCCCTTGCCGTGGTGCTCCAGATCGAAATCGTGGATCCAGCAGGTGGCATCGCTGCGCTCGATCTCGTAAGGACGCTCGCCGATGACGCGCAGCCCCAGGTTCTCGAGAACCGGCAGCACGTCGGACAGCGGAATCGGCTGATGCTTGTGGAACAGCTTCAGGTTGACACCCGAGTTGTCATCCTCGACCAGACGATAGGTGCTCAAGGCCACGACATCGCCTTCATCCAGCGCACGCAGATGGCCCACGTCGTAGACGGCGGTGCGCGGCGAGAAGTCATCACGGTAGCTGCCCGGGAAGGCATCGCGATAACGGCTCATCAGTTCATTGGCCTGCTCTTCACCGAAGCCTTCCACCATCGCGGCATGCAGCTCGTCACGCCAGCTGCGTGCCAGCTGGGCGATCTTGTTCTCCAGCGCGCGCATGTCGTACTGGCCAGGCTCGTCACCCTTGAAGCGCAGGATGAACTGGATGCGTGTCAGCACGGACTCGGACAGATACGGCGTGAAATCACCGAAGGTGGCATCCAGCTCTTCGCAGAGCAGATTCTGGATGCGCACGCGCAGGTCGGTGGAGTAGACATCGCGCGGCACGAACACCAGCACGGAGAAGAACTTGCCGAAGCGGTCTTCACGCACGATCAGTCGCACGCGACGACGCTCACGGATATTGAGGATGCTGGTGGCGGTGCGGGTCAGCTCATCCGTGGAGATCTGGAAGAGGTCATCACGCGGATAGACTTCCAGAATCTGCAGCAGGTGCTTGCCGTTGTGGCCCTTCGGGTTGACCCCGGCGGCCTCCATGACGTCCTGCACCTTGCGACGCAGAATCGGCACGTTGCGCGGACTCTGGTTGTAGACCGTGGAGGTGTAGAGCCCCAGGAAACGACGCTCGCCGATCACGCGGCCTTCGGCATCGAAGCGCTCGACAGTGATGTAGTCCGGATAGGCCGGACGGTGCACGCGGGCGTGGAAGGCGCTCTTGGCGAAGGACAGCAGCTCCGGGATCAACACGTACTGATCGCTGTTGACGCTCTGCTGATGGCGGGACTGCTCGTGATAGCGCTCGAGGTCCAGCTTCAGGACGCCAAGCTCGGAACCCTCGACCTTGCTCAGCACGCGAGTGCCGTCGTCCTGCTCTTCGACGGTGTATTCGTCATAGCCGAGGAAGGTGAAGTGATCGTTGCCCATCCACTCCATGAACTCGCAGGCTTCCTGGTGATCCGCCTCGGACACGGTGGCAGGACGGTTGTCACGCAGCTCTCTGAGCGCCTGAGCCCCCTGGGAGCGCATGGCCTCGAAATCCGCCACGGCGACCCGCACTTCAGCCAGCACTTCACTCAGGCTGTTTTCCAGATCTTCGAGCATCTCGCCATCGTTGTGACGATCGATCTCGATGTAGATCAGTGACTCGCGCGTCTCGGGAGCGTTCTCGGCGCGCGGCGCGGTCACGCGCTCCAGCTGACCGGAGGCATCGCGCGCCACGGCCAGCACGGCATTGTGGATGGCATGCACGGTGATGCCGCGACGATTGAGCTCGATGCGCACCGAGTCCACCAGGAAGGGCATGTCCGGGTGCAGCACTTCGATGATGGTATGGGTGGACTGCCAACCATGCTTCTCGAAGTCAGGGTTGTAGGCGCGCACCTTGGGGGCAGCGTGACTCTGCAGGAAGTGCCATACGGCCAGAGTGGAGCCGTAGAGGTCATCCAGCTTGCGCTCGGCCATGTCCTCGAAGGAAGCCGTCGCATGATAATCGCGCGCAAAGGCCGCGATTTCCTGCACCTTGTCCTTGGGAAGTCGCTTGTCCAGCTGCTCTTGGAGCTGCGCAAGGAATTCCTGCTTGCCGTCCGTCGCCACGTGTAGCATCAATCACCTCGACTGACCTGATGGAAGTATCAGGAAGAATAGTCATAGAGAGCCCACGCTCGCACCCGTGACAGGATGCCAAGGCGCAGGCTCATGCAGTGCATCACAGACTAGCGCAGTCTGTGCCTCGGCCCCATGCCTGTTCCATATTGGTCATGCTGCATGACATCTGTGCATCGGGTATTGACTTGCGCCTCGCGTCATGAAACGAAAGTCTAACAAGGCGTTCATCGAGACAGACACGACGAGGCCCCGCCGCCACTATCACTCCCGATGGCTCATGGAGCCGGATCTGGAATCTAGTTGGCAACGGGGCCTCGGCTTTTCAAGCGTCGAGGCGGAAAACGCTCCGCCGTCTCTCACTTGCTGACACGCCTGCTTTCACTCACTTCCTGACGAGATAGACCCCACACTCCAGGTGGTCGGTATAGGGGAACTGGTCGAACAGCGCGAAACGCTCGATGCGATGCGTACGGCACAGCACCTCGAGATTCTCGCTCAGCGTCTGCGGGTTGCAGGAGATATAGACGATGCGCTCGTAGCGCGCGGTCTGTTCGCAGCTGTCGGCATCGAGACCGGCGCGCGGCGGGTCCACCAGCACGGTGCGGAAGTCATGATTCTCGAGGTCCATCTCCGCCACGCGCCGCCCCTCCTTCTCGCCGGCCAGTGCCAGCGAGAAGTCCTCGGCGGACATGCGCGCCACCTGGGCATTGTCGATGCCATTGGCCGCCAGATTGACCTGCGCCGAGGCCACCGACGTCCGCGAGATCTCGGTGGCCAGCACGCGACGGAAGTTCTCGGCCAGCGCGATGGTGAAATTGCCGTTGCCACAATAGAGCTCGACCAGATCGCCCTGCTCCCGGCCTTCCGCTCGCGCCTTGTCCGGATGGGTCACGTCGCGCGCCCAGCTGAGCATGGAGCGGCAGATCTCGGCGTTGGGCTGGGTGAAGCTGTTCTCGACCTGCTGATAGACATATTCACGTCCATCGACCTCGAGACGCTCGAAGACGTGATCGCGCGTCAGCACGAGGTGCTGCTTGCGTGAACGCCCGATGATCATGATGTCGAGTTCCTGCTCCAGCGCGCGCGCCTCGGCTTCCCAGTCTTCTTCCAGCTTGCGGTGATAGATCAGCGTGACCAGTGCCTCGCCACTCAGGGTGGTGAGGAATTCACACTGGAACAGACGCTCACGCAGCACCGGACTGGCCTTGAGCCGCTCACGCAGCAGCGGCATCAGCGTATTGATGCGCTGGCTGGCCACCGGGAAGTCGTCCATGCGCACGACCGTCTTCTTCTTGTTGCCCTCGTCGTCGAATTCCACCTCGAACATCGCATAGTAGAGGTCGTCATCCTCATGCCAGATACGAAATTCGCAGCGCATGCGGTAATGACTGGGCGGCGAGGGAAACACCTCGAGCTCCGGCGCATCGAAGGCGGCGAAACGGGCGCGGGTCTGCTCGGCCTTCTCGGCAAGCTGCTGTTCATACTGACTGGGATCGACGACGGCGATGGCCACACTGACTCCTGCCTGCGGGCATACCGCAGCACTGAAACGATGAGCAAAGGGACGCGGATGGGGTCATGGAGAGCCATGCCGATCACGTCCATTCAAAGGTTGGGCGCGCTAGCCTACCACCGGCAGCGCGAAGCTCAAGCACGGGTTGGTGACTCATGCAGCGACAGGGGCCGTCAGGGGCCGAGCGCGAGTCCTCGAGGGGCGGCAAACCCCTGGCTTTCAAGTGCAGTGGCAAGGCCGGGCTGACGGGCGTCCGTCGCCAGGGCGATGCCTGCGCCAGACACCTCGTCTTGCGCCAGCGTGGCCTGCGCCGGGCGGGCCGGCAACTCCAGCACCTGGGCCACGCGCCGTGCGATCGCCGCGCCGGAATCCACCAGCGCCAGCGGTGGTTCACCCGGCGCATTCCTGCCCAGGGCGCTGGCGATATCCGCGCTGAGCAGCGGGAAGTGGGTACAGCCGAGAATCACCACCTCCAACCCCGGCACCGCCGCGAGATCTGCCAGACTCGCCGCGACCACCTCGGGGCGAGCAGCCTCGCCACGCAGACGGCGCTCGGCCTCGGCGACCAGCGGGTCCGCCGCGACGCGAATCACCTGGCAATCCGCCGCGAAATCATGGATCAACTGCTCGGTATAGGCACGCCTCACCGTGGCGGAGGTGGCCAGCAAGCCGAACACTGGCGGCTCGCCCTGTGCGCGGCGCACCGCGCTCTGACGGCTGCGCGCCAGCAGCGCGGCAGGCTTGATCGCCGGCACGGTACCGATCACCGGAATCGACAACGTCTCGCGCAATGCCTGCAGCGCCAGCGTGCTGGCGGTATTGCACGCCACCACCAGAGCACGCGCTCCACTTGCCTCGACCGCCGCCGCACACACCTGCGCGATGCGCGTCACCAGCCAGTCATCGGCCTTGGTGCCGTAGGGGAGCGCGGCGTTGTCACACACATAGGCCAGCGGCAACGTCGGCCATTGGCGGCGAATCTCCGCCGCCACCGAGAGTCCTCCGACCCCCGAATCGAAGATCAGCACCGGCGCGTCAGGCGCGTCAGATAGGACATGGGACTGGCTGACAACGGAGCCTGAAGGGGCGGTGGAAGGCGCCATGGTGATGATATCTCGCGCTGCGAAAGAGGAAGGTCGGCTGCAATGGCGCGCTATTTTACCTGCTTGGTGACGATGTAGGTGAAGTAACGATCGATCCCCAGCTCGGAAACCAGCCAGCGGTCGATCAATCGCTGGTAGGCATCGATGCTCGCCGTCTCGAGACGCAGCAGATAATCCACGCCGCCGCCGACCGCCACGCACTCGATCACCTCGTCCGCCTCGCGCATGGCGCGCTCGAAGCGTTGGAAGCTCTCGGCATCGTGATGCTTGAGGTGTATCTCCACCCATACCGGCGTGCGCGGGGCTGCCACCACGCCACCGCCGCGCTGCGCCTCGAGCAGTGCCTGATTGATGCGCGCCGAATAGCCCTCGATGATGCCGGCCTGCTCAAGGCGCTTGACCCGCTCCCAGCACGGGCTGACCGACAGATTGATCTCCTCGGCCAGCCGCGACTTGGTGATGCGACCATCGCGCTCGAGGATCGCCAGAATCTTCAGATCGAAGGCATCAAGCCTGGGCGCGGGCATCGCGCGCGCAGCGCCTGAACTCATGAGGCATCTCGCACCAAGTCGTCCACCACCTCGGCGATCACCGCCAGCGTATCGCCGAGACTGACCTGCGCCGGGAAACGCCGGGCCACCAGCACGCCGTCGCGCTCGGCACGATATGCCACCGCCGGCTGACCGGCCCGCCCCAGCGGGTAGACCCGAGCCACGCACTGCCCCGCGCTGACCTGCTCACCCAGCGCCACGCACAGTTCCAGCAGGCCTTCATGCTCACTCTGCACGTAGCAGCTGGCGTCCGGCATGTCGATCAGCAGCGGCCTGGCCGCCTGGTCGGCATGGCGTCGCTCGACATCGCCCTCCAGGTCGGCACGACTGCGTTCGCGCAGCACGCCACTGAAGGCGAGGAAGTTGTCGACGCCACGGTCGGCGATCGCCTGGCGCTCAGGCGTGGTGGAACCGCCGCCCCCCAGCTCCGTGGTGACGAAGACCTTGCCCTGGCGTTCCACGGCAGTGTCGTAGAGCGCCTCGGCATCCAGCTCGAACATCATCATCGCCGAAGGCGCACCGAAGGCCAGCGCGCCGGCCAGACTCTCGGCTTCCTGATGACGGCACTGCTCCACGCCCAGCGACGCCTCGAGATAGTCCAGACGGTGCGCGGCCGCGAACGGCAGGATATCCAGGGTGCGGCCACCGGAATGCAGGTCCAGCGCGTAGTCACACTGCGGTACCAGCACCCGGGTGAAATAGTCGGCGATCTGCTCGGTAGGTCCCCCCTCGGGATCGCCGGGGAAGCTGCGATTGAGATTGCCGCCATCAAGTGGCGAGCAGCGCCGGCCGGCCTTGGCCGCCAGCGCATTCATGGTCGGCACGATGATGACACGCCCCTGCACGTCCTCGGGCGTGAGGCGGGCCGCCAGCTTGTAGAGCGCGGTGATGCCCTCGTACTCGTCACCGTGATTGCCGCCGGTGAGCAGCACCGTGGGGCCTTCACCGTTGGCGATCACGCTGATCGGGGTCATCACGGCACCCCAGGCAGACTCATCGGTGGAAATCGGCAGCTTGAAGAAACCGTGCTGAAGGCCATCGGCGTTCAGGTCAATGGTCAGGCTGACGGGAGATTCACGCATGACAGGCCTCCTTGGCCGGACGAACTCACAACAACAAAGGCGTATGGCATCGCATCACTGACGAACGGCCAGCCCGTCACTTGACGAACAGCTGGCGGGGCACGTCACACAATGGCTCGGCACCATTCTCGGTGATCAGGATCGACTCGGTGATCTCGAGCCCCCAGTCATCCATCCACATGCCGGGCATGAAGTGGAAGGTCATGCCCGGTTCCAGCACCGTCTCGTCACTGGGGCGCAGACTCATGGTGCGCTCGCCCCAATCCGGCGGATAGCTGATGCCGATGGGATAGCCGCAACGTGCGCCCCCCCGGTCGAAGCCGTACTTGTCCATCGCCGCGCCCAGCGCCAGCGCGATGTCGCAGCAGCGATTGCCCGGTCTGGCGATGGCCAGGCCGCTTTCGATGCCTTCCAGCAGGGCGGACTCGCCGCGCACGAAATCGCGCGGCGGCCGACCGAGAAACACGGTGCGCGAGAGCGGCGCGTGATAGCGCTTGTAGCAGCCGGCGATCTCGAAGAAGGTGCCCTCGCCCTCGCGAAACGGCGTGTCATCCCAGGTCAGGTGAGGGGCAGCGGCATCACTGCCGGTCGGCAGCAATGGCACGATGGCCGGATAGTCGCCGCCGAGAATCTCGCCATTCGGCCCGACCACACCCTCGACCCCGACACGATAGATCTCGGCGACCAGTGCGCTCTTGGGCAGGCCCGGCTCGATCATCTCGAGGATGCGCGAGTGCATGCGCTCGACGATGCGCCCCGCCACGCGCATGTAGGCGATCTCCTGCTCGGACTTGATCGCCCGACACCAGTTGACCAGCGAGTTGGCGTCCACCAGTCGCGCGTGGGGCAACTCCTTGACCAGCGCCAGATGGGCACGCGCCGAGTAGTAGTAGTTGTCGAGCTCGACCCCCACCACGCCGTCGTGCCAGCCGCGCTGCGGCAGGATCGACTGGGCGAGAAACTCCATCGGATGCATGTCCGGATTCTGCACGTAGTAATCCGGATACCACAGGATGTTGTCCTCGCCCATCCAGCAGGTACGCAGCGCGCCGTTGCCGTCCTGACGGCGTCCGTACCAGACTGGCTCACCGCTCAGACCCAGCAGTACACATTGGTGCACATAGAAGGACCAGCCGTCATAACCGGTCAACCAGGCCATGTTGGAGGGGTCGGAAATCACCATCACATCGATGCCGGCACGCGCCATCGCTTCCCGGACACGCTGGATACGGGCGTGATATTCCCCGATGGTGAAGGCCTGGCGTCCGGCCGACAGTGGCCGCGGTACCCAGTTGTCGGGCATCGCCTGCGCTTCGCCATTCGGCAAGTTGTTGAGCCCCGCGAATGGAGGCTGGGCAATAGGCGGATGCGACGGGAATTGGCTCATGCAGCGCTCCTGTTCAATCAGGCCTTGAGGCAAGCAGCACGTCGGGGCGGAGCCTTACGCGCGCCTCTGGTGCCCAGAGCCGTCAACGTATATGCGAACATCCGAATTCCCCTCTTGATTCGAGTCTGTCACTCTGCCGACAGCGGGTCAAAGGCGACTCTGGCACTGTCACCCTTCCCTTCGGCCCTTGCAAGGGCCGCGCCATCATCACGACATCACCGGGAAATACTCCAGGACCTTTCAGGAGACTCTTTCAGATGAGCCACATGCGAATTCTGGTACATCACGAGCGGGCAGAACGCTGGTGCGAGGCACTGCGTGAGCGTCTGGACAGCAGCGACATCGAGATCCTCGCCGATGACGGCGAGACCCTGGGCGACATCCTGGTGGTGTGGGCCCCCCCGGCGGCACTGTTCGAGCGGCATCGCGATCACGACGTGAAGGCGATTCTCAATCTGGGTGCCGGCGTGGACAGCCTGCTGGCCAATCCCGCCCTGCCTCGAGAGGTGCCGGTGCTCAAGCTGCGCGATGCCGGCATGGCCAGCCACATGCTCGATTACGTGCGCTACGGCCTGCTGCACTTCCGACGTGACTTCGATCGCTACGCTGTCCAGCAGTCAGAGCGTCACTGGGCGCCACATCGCGTGGTGCGCGCCAGGCATTATCCGGTCGCGGTACTCGGCCTGGGTGCCATCGGCCGGCAGATCGCCGAGGCGCTGGCGGCAGACGGCTACCCCGTGCATGGCTTCAGCCGCAGCGCCCACACCCTGGAGGGCGTGACCTGCCACCATGAACAGGGGGAAGGCGGTCGCTCGCTCAAGGCAGTGCTGGGAGATGAAACGCTTGGCCTCAAGGCGGTGATCAACCTGCTGCCCAACACCACCACCACTCGCGACGTGCTGAATGCAGAGGCCTTCGCGACCCTGCCCGATGACGCCGTGCTGATCAATCCCGGCCGCGGCAGCAGTGTGGTCGAGGAGGATCTGCTCGCGGCGCTGGAGAAGGATCAGTTGCGCGGCGCGCTGCTGGATGTCTTCCAGCATGAGCCGCTCGCCGGCGACAGCCCGCTGTGGCAGCACCCGAAGGTGATCATCACCCCGCACGCCGCCGCCCCGACCCCGGTCTCCGAGGCCGCCGACCAGCTGGCGGAGAACATCCGCCGCGTGCAGCGCGGTGAATCCCTGACGGGCATCAGCCTGGAACACGGCTACTGAGACGTGCGTTTCACACCGGAAGCGCAGTGGTCGACTTGAGGCACTCCATCGCGAAGCGTGCCGAGACATCGGTGAGGTCATCGAGGGTATTGACCAGCTGCTTGTAGACGCGGTCGTAGGCATTCATGTCCGCGACCTGAACCTTGAGCAGGTAGTCGTAGTCGCCCGCCATGCGATAGAACTCGGTGACCTCCTCGATCTCCTCGATCACCGCCACGAACCGTTCGAACCAGGCCCGCGAATGATCGCGGGTCTTGAGTTGCACGAAGGCGGTCAGCCCCAGCCCGACCCGCTCGGCATCCAGCAGCGCCACCCGCGCCGTGATCACGCCGCATTCCTCCAGCCGCTTGAGGCGCTTCCAGCAGGGTGAGGTGGTCAGATGCACCGACTCCGCCAGTGCCGCCAATGACAGGCTGGCATCACGCTGCAACAGCCGCAGCAGCGCGCGGTCCGTGGCATCGAGCACAATTTTCTCCATACTCCCTCCTCACGACAAAATCTTGCTACAGAACATGGCCTACGCCATGACAACTGGCAAGTTTTGCCTGACAGCCGATCGTACCATGAAGGCTCCTCCCCGCGACAGGAACCGCTGCCATGCCGACCACTGCCTTTCCCCCTCGCTCGCCGTGTGCGCCCTCTTCACTCGCCACTCCCTCGGAGGGCTTGCTGCACAGGGCGCCTCTGGAAGCATGGCGACAGGAGTGCCTGGCACAGCTGGCCGCCTTGAAGGCAGCCACGCCCGTCACTCCGCTCAGGGAGCTTGCGCTTTGCGGGCTTGGCGAGGCGCGCGTGCTGATCAAGGACGAGCGCGCCCACGCCAGTGGTTCACTCAAGCATCGACTGGCCATGGCGTTGTTCGAGCAGGCCTTGAAGCAAGGCTGGCTCAGTCCCGGACGCCCGGTCATCGACGCCTCGTCAGGCTCCACGGCGGTCTCTGAAGCGTGGCTGGCACGCCGCCTGGGACTGGAATTCATCGCCGTGGTACCCAAGGGCACCGCATGTGACAAGCTGAAGGCGATTCGTGACGAGGGCGGGCGTGTCGTGGAGATCGAGAATGCCGTCCACCTCTGCCAGTCCGCCCAGGCGCTGGCCGAGGACAGCGGCGGCCACTTCCTCAACCAGTTCCAGCATGCCGCCACGGCCAGCGACTGGCAGAGCGAGACAAGCCTGCCGGGCGAGTGCCTGGCACAGATCGCCGAACGCGAGCTGCCGGAGCTTGAAGCGGTCTTTCTCGGCGCTGGCACCGGCGGCAGCGCCGCCACCTTCGCGCGCCATCTGCGTCACAAGGGTCTTCTTCGCCACTCGGGGCCTCTACACCACACGGGGCCTTTTCACCACTCGGGGCCTCTACACCACAGGGGCCATGGCGCTCGCGTGATCGGCGTGGACCCCGAACACTCCGTCTATCATGCCTGCTGGCAGCACCATCACACCCATGGCACCCGCATGACCTCACTGCCCGCGCCTCAGGCACCCAACCCCATCGAGGGCATTGGCCGCCCCTGTGTACTGGAGGCGTTCGACCCCGTGCACTTCGATGATTATCGACGCATCGCGGATGCCCGCAGCCAGGCGGCGACACTATGGCTGGCAGAGCATGCCGGGCTTGCCGTCGGGCCCTCCACCGGCACCGCCTTCGCGGGCCTGCTGGAAACTCTCGAGCTCAAGCACGCCCGCGGCGAGGCGCTGACGGGTAGCTGGCTGCTGCTGGCCTGTGATCATGCCAGCCGCTACGCCAGCACCCTGGGCGACCCCGTCTGGCGGGCGGAACACCAGTCACGCCTCGCCCCGCATCGCGCCTGGATCGAAAGACTCACCGCCTGAAACGACGACACCCCGCCAAGGCGGGGTGTCGTCGTCGAGCATCACGAGGCGCGATGGCAGCTCGTGCCACGGCTCATGTCAGTCGCAATGCATGTCAGCCGCAATGGAGGTCAGTCACGCCTCATGCCAGCAGGGCATTGAACTGACGCAGCCACTCCGGGTGGGCCGGCCAGGCCGGCGCGGTCACCAGCTTGCCGGAGGTCACGGCATCGGTGACTTCCAGTGACACGAATTCGCCACCTGCCAGCTTGACCTCCGGCGCGCAGGCCGGATAGGCGCTGACGCGATGGTCTTCCAGCGACATGGCAGCCGCCAGCAGCTGCGGGCCATGGCAGACGGCGGCGATGGGCTTGTCGGCCTCGACGAAGTGACGCACCAGGTTCAGCACGCGCTCGTCCAGACGCAGGTACTCGGGGGCGCGGCCACCGGGAATCAGCAGCGCATCGTAGTCTTCCGCCTTGAGGTCGGCGAAGCTCGCGTTGAGCGCGAAGTTGTGACCCGGCTTCTCGGTATAGGTCTGATCGCCTTCGAAGTCGTGGATCGCCGTCTTGACGATATCGCCTTCACGCTTGTCCGGGCATACCACATCGACCCGATGACCCATCGCCTGCAGCGCCTGGAACGGCACCATCAGCTCATAGTCTTCCACAAAATCTCCGGCAATGATGACAATGCTGGCCATGATGATCTCCTGATTGAACAAACGGGGTTGGCATCACTGCATCGCGCTCGCCTGACATCACCTCTGCCTGACATGTCGGGAAGCCTGCAGCTCACGCACAAGGCGTTCCCAGAGTACCTGTCCGGCGCGCATGAGCAAGCGCTGAAATAGCGTCCTGTGCCTGATGCGCCTGTCATCGGGGCCATCGCCAGCAGGTCCTCATGCGTCATCCACGACTGGCAGGAGAGGTGCGCCAGCGCGAGGGAACCTTGCATGCGGCCACGCTGCCCAATCATCATGCTCTCGCCCCGAACGACACCACTCCCCAAGGGCGGCCCCATTTGCGGACAGAAAGCTTCGACAGGAGTCACCATGCTTGCCCTTGTACCACGACGAATCCACTGGACACGCCTGCGACGGATACCCTCGCCTTGCCGCCTGAACGGCTGGCTTGGCGCGATGCTGCTGGGATCAGCCCTGTTGAGCACGGCGCAACAGGCGAGCGCTGACGTGAGCAGCGCGGAGTCTCCCGTGCCCTTCACCGCTCAATACACCCTGGTGCTGGACGGCTGGCCGGATGTGCCCATCACGCAGCGCATCAGCCAGAGCGGGGAGCTTTACATCGCCAGCATGGAGGCCTCCATCAAGGTGGCCAGCGGCTACGAGCAGGGACGCTTCCTCCTCAAGGAGGGCCAGCTGCAGCCGGCCGGGTATCGTTCCGGTTATCGTCTGGCGGGTATCGGCAAGGACTACAGCCGCGAGGCACCCGAGCCTGACGAGACGCTCCTCCCCGACCGCCAGACCCTGCTGGTACTGCTGAGTCAGCAGGCCGATGCCCAGTGGGCCGCGGGAAGTTGCCTGACGGGAGCCCCCTGTGCGCTGGAATATCTGGATCACAAGGGGCGCACCCGGACACTGATGTATGAGATCCAGGCACAGGAATCCCGCGTGGCCGCCGGTCAGACCTTCCGCACCCTGCGGCTGGACACCTGGCGCAAGCATCGTGATCAGAAGCACTACCGCCTGTGGCTGGCCCCCCGCTGGCCGGGCCTGATGGTGGCTCTCGACTACCTCGACTACGAGGACAGCCCCGCAGGTGAAGTCCCGGAGCGCTCCGCACATCTGACCCTCGACCGGCTCAGCAGCTCGCGGCGCCAGGCCAGTCCGTGACCCGTCGTGAGGCTCGGTGTCCGGTGCTCTGAGTCCAGAACTCAGTGTCCAGGCCGCGGCATAAGCCGCGCTGATCCCCCATCAGCAGTTATCGCGCAGGATCCACTCCCGGGGATACCCTCTGTCCCCGGCAATCGTTACAGTAACCCTTCCCAGTGATACTCACTGACAATCAATCGCTTACGTCGCTCTGGTCCTGTCGACGGCCAATGACAAGGAAGGGTCATGCTCTCGGGTCTCATCTTCATCCTGCTGCCGCTGATTCTCGGCTATCTGGTGCGTATCGAGCAGCCCGCACGTCTGGCGGTCATCAATCAGCTGGTGAATGCCTCGATCTACGTCATCCTGTTCCTGATGGGCATGGGGCTTGCCGGGCTGGAGCAACTCGGCGCCGGCATGGCCGCCATGAGCGGGCAGGCGGTGATTCTGTTCGCCATCATCACGCCATTGAATCTGCTGGCACTGTGGGCGCTGTCACGCCGCAGTGCACTGCGTGCGGATGCCTCACGCGTGGTGGAGGGAGCGCCGATGACCCGCTGGGAAGCGCTGTCCGGCTCCCTGACACTTGCGGCGGCGGTCGCGCTGGGCGTCGCGGCGGGCGTCGTGCTGGGACTGATGGAGATCTCGCTCGACACCGACACCCTGGCCGAGTGGGCACTCTATGCCCTGCTGGCGCTGATCGGCTGCCAGCTGAGAAGCTCCGGCATGAGCCTGCGCCAGATCCTGCTCAACCGCCATGGCCTGTTCATCGCGCTGACGGTGATGGCGAGCTCGCTGCTGGGCGGACTGCTGGCGGCACCGCTTCTGGCACTCGACTGGAATCAGGGCATGGCGATGTCGGCCGGTTTCGGCTGGTATTCGCTGTCAGGCATTCTGATCGGTGATCAGCTCGGGCCGATTCTGGGTGGCGCAGCCTTCTTCAATGACCTGAGCCGTGAACTGCTCGCCTTCCTGTTGATCCCGCTGACCATCCAACGCTTCACGCCGCTGGCCATCGGCTTCGGCGGCGCGACCTCGATGGACTTCACTCTGCCGGTCATCCAGCAGACCGGCGGCGTTGCCTGCGTGCCCGTGGCCGTCGTATCCGGCTTTCTGCTCTCGCTGGCCTCGCCGCCGATGATCCTGTTCCTGCTCTCGCTCAGCCACGTCTGACGTCGTGGTCCTTGCCGATGACACCCCGGAACGGTGACACTCGGCCTCTCTCTTTCCAGCGCCTGACATTGCCATGCCGCCTCTGCATCACACTCCACCGCGCCCCAGACGCGTGACGCTCGCCGACATCGCCGCTCGCCTGGGCGTGACCAAGGTCACGGTCTCGCGCGCGCTCAACCAGCCCGAAAAGGTCTCCGCCGCCATGCGCGAGCGGGTACGGGAGTGCGCCCGCGAACTGGGTTACATGCCCAACCGTCAGGCCGGCAGCCTCGCCAGTGGTCGCTCCCGGCTGATCGCGCTGCTGATCCCGTCACTGTCCAATGCCGTGTTCTCGGAACTGCACCGGGGGCTTGAGGCACCGCTGGCCGCCGCCGGCTATCAGCTGCTGATCGGCCATACCGGCTATTCGATGGAAGAAGAGGAGCGCCTGATCGAGACCTGGCTCTCGTTCGGCGTGGACGGTCTGGTGCTGTGCGGCAGCCGCCACAGCGAACGCGTCACCGAGATGATCGCGCGCTCCGGCTGTGCCGTGGTGGAGTGCATGGAAAAGCGTGAGGCGCCACTGGACATGGCGGTGGGGCTGGATCAGCACGCCGCCGGCCGCGCCATGGCGGAGGCGATGATCGAGAGTGGCCGCCGGCACATCGGCTTTCTGGCCGCGCGCATGGACCGCCGCGTCGAGCAGCGTCTGGCGGGCTGGCGCGCCGCCGTCGAGGCCGCCGGCCTGTCTCAGGAGTACCTGATGACCACTCCGGCACCCTCAAGCGTCAAGCTGGGCGGCGAATTGCTGGACGAGATGCTGACTCGGTGGCCGAATCTCGACGCCGTCTTCTGCTGCAACGACGACCTGGCCGCCGGTGCACTGTTCGAGTGTCAGCGTCGCGGCCTGGAAGTGCCGGCACGGCTGGCGCTGGCCGGCTTCAATGGTCTGGAGATGACCCGTGGCACCTGGCCTGCGCTTGCCAGCGTGGTCACGCCGCGCCGAGAGATCGGCGAACGCACCGCCGCCCTGCTGCTGGCACGCCTGAGCGGCGACCACGCCTCCACGCCGCGTGGCCTGTGGGAAGACCTGGGCTTCAGCCTGCAGAGAGGCGGGAGTCTGCCCCGGGCGTGAGCGCTTTCGAGGATGCGTGCTGCGCCGTCAGCTGCTGACACACCTGTTCGACCAACGCCTGCGGTGTGGCACTGATGTCGAGGGTATAGACGCGCTCCGTCTCACGCTCAGGCACCTCCAGGGTCGCCAGCTGGTCATCGAGCATGGCGGCGCCCTTGAAGAAGTGATCGGTGCGCGCCTCCAGACGCTCCAGCAACAGCTCGCGCGTGCCTTCCAGGAACACGAAGCCCAGCGCCGCATCCCCGCCACGCAGCTGATCGCGATAGCGTCGCTTCAGCGAGGAGCAGGCCAGCACCAGACTGCGTCCCTCGCGACGCGCCTCATCGATCAGCTCGGCCAGACGGGTCAGCCAGCCATGGCGGTCTTCATCATTGAGCGGGATGCCGCGCGCCATCTTGGCCACGTTGGCCTCGCCATGATAGTCATCACCGTCGATGAACTGCGCCCCCAGACATGCCGCCAACGCCTGGCCGACATGCGACTTCCCGCACCCGGACACGCCCATCACCACCAGTCGCACCCCACCCTCGGGCAAGGTGACGCTCTCATCGTCCAGCGCGACGCTGCCCTGAGCGGACGCCGTGGATGACACCCCTTCTGCCTGCTGCTGCATGACACCCCTTCCCCTTGAAGAATATCCGTGTTGTCTGTCGTCCCACCTTGCCACCCGGGCCGGCCACGGCGAACCCTGTGTGGCGAGCCCATGAGCGGCGGCGCTGCGCAGGATACCCCGCGCAGCATCATCCATGTCGTGGCGACCCGGCGACATGCACCTTTCGGATCATTGCACAGACGCTTATGTTACCGGTAACTTTCATCCTGCACGAAGCAACAGGTCTTGCACAACAGGTCTTGCACAACAGGTCTGCACAACAGGTCTGGCAAAACCGGTCCTGCACCACAGGCCTCACACGACACGCCTCACACCATACGCCCAAGGCCGTGGCAGATCGCACCGCCACCGCCAGCCGCAAGAGTTCGCCATCATGTCCCCAGATAGCACCCTCGTCCTTGCCGCCCTCGGCGGTATCCTGCTGCTGCTGTACCTCGTCATGCGTCTGCGCCTGCACGCCTTCGTCGCCCTGCTGGTGGTGAGTCTGGGGGTCGGGCTGGCCACCGGCATGCAGCCCGACGCCATCATCGATTCCGTCACCAATGGCATGGGCAACACCCTGGGCTTCGTGGCCACCGTGGTCGGGCTCGGCGCGATGTTCGGCAAGATGCTGGAAGTGTCCGGCGGCGTCGACCGCATGGCCAATACCCTGCTGGGGCGCTTCGGGACCTCACGTTCCCAGTGGGCGCTGGCGCTGACCGGCTTCCTGGTCGCGATTCCGGTATTCCTGGATGTGGCCTTCATCATCCTGGTGCCGCTGGTCTATGCACTGGCACGCCGCAGCGGCCGCTCGCTGCTCTATTACGGCATTCCGCTGCTGGCCGGCCTGGCCGTCACCCACTCCTTCATTCCGCCGACGCCGGGGCCGATCGCGGTCGCCAAGCTGATCGGTGCCGACCTCGGCTACGTGATCCTGTTCGGGGCGCTGTGCGGTCTGCCGGCGATGATCGTCGCGGGGCCGATCTTCGGTCGCTTCATCGCCAAGCGTATCGATGCCAGGATCCCGGAGTACATGGAAAATGCCGGCAGCGTGATGAGCGATGAAGAGGTCAATCAGCGCGCCCCGGGCTTCGGGTTGATCCTGTCCATCGTGCTGCTGCCGCTGGCGCTGATCGTGCTCAACACCGTCTCCGGCTTCCTGTTCGGCGATGACAGTCCGCTGGTCGGCTGGCTGGGCTTTCTCGGCCATCCCTTCGTGGCGCTGAGTCTGGCCACGCTGATGGCCTTCACCCTGCTGGGCACGCGTCGCGGCATGACGCGTGAACAGGTGATGGAAGTCGCCACCAAGGCACTGGAGCCGGCCGGCATCATCATTCTGGTCACCGGGGCTGGCGGTGTCTTCAAGCAGATGCTGATCGACTCCGGAGTCGGTGACGTGCTCGGCACCCTGATGGCCGACAGCAATCTGCCACCGATCCTGCTCGCCTTCCTGATCGCCACCGCGGTGCGTGTCATCCAGGGCTCGGCTACCGTGGCGATGATCACCGCCGCCGGCCTGATGGCGCCGGTGATCGATACGCTGGCGCTGTCCGGCCCGGTGCTGGGACTGGTGGTGATCGCCATCGCCAGTGGCGCCACCGTGCTCAGTCACGTCAATGACTCCGGCTTCTGGCTGGTCAGCCGCTACTTCGGCCTGACCGAGAAGGACACCCTGAAAAGCTGGACGGTGATGGAGACGTTGATCGGCGTGATCGGCGTCAGCATGGCGCTGCTGATCGGGCTGTTCCTCTAGACACCCGCGACCCGGAGCGCTGACGAAAAGCTGCCACGTCATGTGGCAGCTTTTTTTGTGCCTGGCAAATGCCAGAATTCCCTATCGCGCCGTCTTGCACGCTATTTCCCACTTTTGCATTGCGCCTGCATGACATCATGCGATCATCCACCCTTTCGTCCGCCATTCTGGCCCATGATCCTACGTCTCTGCTCAGCGCTCTCGCGACTGGTCAGAGGGCGTTGCACATCAGGGCCTGACATCTTTCGTCCGGAGTCCGCATGGACAACAGCCCTGAGTCGCCAACCCCGGCATCGCCACCCTCCGCCACTGGCAGCAAGCCACCCTCCTCCCGCCGTCTGATCTGGATGCGCCTGCTGGCGCTGATCATTCTCGCGCTGGCGATAGCGCTGGCGGCCTGGTGGATGACCCACCGGCCCGGCGCCCCCAAGCGTGCGCCCAGTGACGCCCCGGTTCCCAGCGTGGAAGTGGTGACGGTCAGCCATACGGCCAGTGCACCGACACTGGAAGGCTACGGCCGCGTGATCGCCGATCGTCAGACGACCGTATCCACCCGGGTCAGCGGTCAGCTGGCCCCCTTCCCCGAGGGCATCGAGGCGGGCCGTGAAGTCCGCGCGAACCAGCTGCTGGCGAGCCTCGACCAGCTGGATTACCAGCTGGCACTGCGTCAGGCCGAGGCGGATCTCGCCACGGCAGAAGCCAGCCTCGCCTCGGAAAAGGGCGAGCAGATCCGCGCGGCCTCGGAATACAAGACCTTCGGTCGCAACCTGCCGGCGGCGCAGAAAGCGCTGGTGCTGCGCGAGCCTCAGCTCAAGTCGGCTCAGGCCGCGGTGGACAGTGCCCGCGCCAGCCGCGACCAGGCCAGACTCAATCTGGAACGTACCGAGATCCGCGCGCCCTATGACGGCCTGATCAGCGAGCGTCTGGTCGGCGAAGGCAGTGACCTCAACGCCTTCACCGACCTGCTGACGCTGGTGGCCACCGACCGCTTCTGGGTGCGTCTCAACCTCCCGCAGGCCGACATGGAATGGCTCTCGACCCATGCCCGTGACGGTCAGGGCACGCCGGTCCTGCTGTCCAGCAAGGCATGGCCGGAGGGCCAGCATCGGCGCGGCGAAGTGTGGAGCGTCCTGCCGTCCCTGGAGGACAACGGCCTGCTGACCCAGGTGATGGTGGCAGTGGAAGACCCATTGGCGCTCGACGTCTCCGAGGAGGCGCGCGCCAGCACGCCGGCCCTGCGCCTGGGCGATGTGGTGGAAGCGACTCTGACACCTCAGCGCACCGCATCGCTGATCGAGCTGCCGGTCAGCGCCCTGCGCAGTGGCCAGCAGGTCTGGGTGCTGACGGAGGATGGCTATCTGGAGAAACGTGCGGTGGGCGTGCGCCATCTGGGCAACGACACCCTGCTGATCGCCGGGGGGCTGAGCGATGGCGAGCGGGTCATCGTGAGTGCCTTGAGCAATGTCGAGGCCGGCATGGCGCTGCGTGCCCGCGGTGATGCGCCGACGCCGACCACCAGGACCCCTGATACCAAGGCGGCTGACGACAAGACGACGGCTGGCGACAAGAGCACCGCGACAGTTGAGCAGGACACCGCGACTGGTGACAAGAGCGCCACGGTTGCCGACAAGAGCGCCACGACCACCGGAAGTGACTCATGACGGCACCGTCGCGCCTCAAGGGCCCCATCCGCTGGATGCATGATCATGGTGTCGCCGCCAACCTGCTGATGCTGTGTCTGATTCTCGGCGGTCTGCTGATGTCCAGCCAGATCAAGAAGGAGGTCTTCCCCTCCTTCGAGCTCGAGATCATCAACGTCAGCGTCAGCTATTCCGGCGCGACCCCCGATGAAGTGTCCGAGAGCCTGTTGCAGGCCATGGAATCCGCGGTGCAGGACGTGGAGGGGATCGAGGAGATCACCGCCACGGCCGAGGAAGGCCTCGGCTCACTGTCCATCGAGCTTCAGGATGGCGTCGAGACCATGCGCGCCTACCAGGACATCCAGCAGGCCATCGACAGCATCACTACCCTGCCCGATGAGTCCGATCCGCCCGTCTACTCGCTGGCAGGTCGCTCGCGCAGCGTGATGGAACTCAAGCTGCACGGCCAGACGGATGACCAGACCCTGCGCAACGTCGCCGAGCGTCTGCGCCTGAGCCTGCTGGACAGCAACGACATCACCAAGGTGGAGCTGACCGGCATCCGTGACCGGGAAGTGCACGTGTCACTGGAGGAAGGGGCGCTTCGCCGTTACGGCCTCTCGCATCAGGATGTGGCCAGCCTGATCGGCAATCAGGCGCTCAACCTGGCCGGCGGCAGTCTGGACACCCAGCAGGGCGAGTACCTGGTGCGCTACGAGGCGCGACGCGACGGTGCCGCCGAGTTCGCGCAGCTGCCGGTGATCTCCAGTCAGGAAGGCAATGTCATCCGCCTGGGCGATATCGCCACCGTCACCGACGGCTTCGCCGACAGTGACAAGGAAGTGCTCTATGACGGTGAACCGGCGATCGGCCTGGACATCTATCAGGTCGGCTCCCAGACACCCAACGAGCTGTCCGCCGCGACCATGGCGATGCTGCCGGAGCTGTCCGCCAGCCTGCCGCGCGGCCTGACGCTGAGTGTCGAGGACGATGATTCGCTGGTCTATCAGGACCGTCTGGAACTGTTGCTCAAGAACGCCTGGATGGGGCTGGTGCTGGTACTGGTGCTGCTGGGCCTGTTCCTGGAAGCGCGCCTCGCCTTCTGGGTCACCCTGGGCATCCCCACGGCCTTCCTGGGCGCGATGCTGTTCCTGCCGCTGGTCGGCGTGTCCATCAACATGATCTCGATGTTCGCCTTCATCATCGCGCTGGGCATCGTGGTGGATGACGCCATCATCGTCGGCGAGAACATCCACTCGCATCGCGAGCGCGGCGCCAGCATGCGCGAAGCCGCCATCCTCGGCGCACGCGAGATCGCGGTGCCACTGGCGTTCTCGATCCTGTCCAACATCGTGGCCTTCATTCCGCTGCTGTTCCTGCCCGGCTTCCTCGGGCTGGTATTCGGCATCATCCCGCTGGTGGTGATCAGCATCTTCGCGCTGAGCTGGATCGAGGCGATCTTCATCCTGCCCGCGCACCTGGGACACACCAGCGAAAAGCCGATTCGCTGGCTGGCACCGCTGGACCGCGTGCGTCACGGCGTCCAGCACGGACTGGAGCGCTTCACGCGTCAGCGCTTCCAGCCCTTCCTCGAGGGGTGTCTGAACTACCGTGGTCTGACCGCCATCTGTGGCCTGGCGCTGCTGGTGCTGGCGATGGCCTGGATGGCCAGTGGCCGTCTCGGCTTCTCGCTGATGCCACGCGTGGAATCCAACCGCGCCGGCGTCACCGCCAATCTGCCGGTGGGCAGCCCGATCAGCCAGGACCGCGAAGTGCGCACCCTGCTGCTGGCGGCGCTGGACCGCGTGCGCGAGCGCGAAGCCGACCTGGCGGTCTTTTCCACCAGCGCCGAGATAGAAGGCAACTCGCTGAGCATCATCGCCAATCTGGACACCACGGTGGAGAACAACTGGTCGCCCTCGCAGCTGATCAAGGCCTGGCGCGAGGAAGCGGGCACCATCGCCAATACCGAATCGCTGCTGTTCGAATCCGATATCGGCGGACCGGGACGCGGCGCGGGCCTCACCATTCGACTGTCATCCTCCGACAGTGCCGCGCTGATGGCGGCCGCCGCGACCCTAGCGACCTCGCTTGAGGATTACAGCTCGCTGTCGGATATCGACAGCGGCCTGGATGACGGCAAGCGCGAGCTCTATCTGCAGCTCAATGCCTATGGACGCTCGCTGGGACTGGACGGCGCGACGCTGGCCAACCAGCTGCGCGGACCGCTGTCCGGCGCCACGGCACTCAAGCAGCAGCAGGGTCGCAATGAGGTCGAGGTCAAGGTGCTGTTGCCCGAAGCCCAGCGCGCGAGTCTGGCCCAGCTGGAGAATTTCGGCGTGCAGACGGCCGACGGCGTCAGCGTGCCGCTGGGACTGGTGGCCGACATCCAGCAGGGACGCGCCGCCTCCAGCATCCTGCGCATCGATGGTCGCCGCGTGATCGAGGTCACCGCCAACGTCACGCCGTCCGATGCGGTCAGTCAGGTGATCACCAGTCTGGAAAGCGATGTCTATCCCGAGCTGAAGAGTCAGTATCCAACTCTGAGCATCGGCTATGGCGGGCGTCAGGAGGAGACCGCCGACAATCTGGGGTCCCTACAGGTCTCGTTGCTGCTGACCCTGGCGGCGCTCTATCTGCTGCTGGCCCTGCCCTTCAGAAGCTATCTGCAGCCGCTGCTGGTGATGACGGCGATCCCCTTCGGCCTGATCGGCGCGGTGATCGGCCATCAACTGATGGGCTACGGGCTATCGGTGATCAGCCTGATGGGCATGCTGGCGCTGTCGGGCATCGTCATCAACGATGCGCTGGTCCTCATCGACTATGCCAACCGCCAGCGGCTGGCCGGAGCCAGTGCGCGTGAGGCGATCATCATGGCCGCCACGCGACGTCTGCGCCCGATCCTGTTGACCACGCTGACCACCTTCTTCGGTCTCGCGCCGATGATCTTCGAGACCTCGCGCCAGGCTCGCTTCATGATCCCGATGGCCGTTTCCATCGGCTTCGGCATCCTGTTCGCGACGGTCATCCTGCTGATCCTGGTGCCGTCGCTCTATCTGCTGCTGGAAGACCTGCAGCACAGCCTGCGTCGCCTGCTGGGACTGCCGCCCCGCCCCCCGTCTCAGGAGGAACGTGCGTCATGATCCAACCCGTGACCGCCCTGCGCTCGAGACTTTCGGTCCGCCTGTTCGTGATCCTGCTGCTGACCAATGTCGTGATCGGCGGCAGCATCTACCTGTTCATTTCCAAGAGCATGGACAAGGGCTTCGCCGAGTACCTGCAGCAGACCCAGCAGGAACGCGTCGAGATGATCTCGACGGACCTGATCAGCGCCTATGCCGCCGAGGGCAGTTGGCAATGGCTCAAGAGTCGGCGCAACTGGGGGCGTATCGTGCACTCCCGCCCGCCGAGCGAAGAGGACGGCATGATGCCCGGGCCCGGCATGTCACCGCCGCCAGGCCGGGAGGACAGCATGATGCCCGGCCCCGGCATGTCGCGCCCGCCGGGACGGGAGGACAGCATGATGCCCGGCCCCGGCATGTCGCGCCCGCCGGTCGGAGAGCAGGCCATGCTGCTGGGGCCCAACATGACGCGCCCGCAGGATTACATGCTGCGTGATGCCGATGGCCAGCGTCTCAATGGGGCACCGCGCCCCATTCCCGGCATGCAGTTCAAGGACCTGATGCTTGATGGCAGCAAGATCGGAGAACTCGGCTATCTGCCGGTGAGCGAGATGCTGAAGCGCGGCAAGGACCAGTATCTGGAACGTCAGTCGCGCGATCTGGCCATCATCATGCTCTCATCCGCCTTCGCCTCGCTGCTGGCGGCCGCCGGGATCGCCTGGTGGCTGGGGCACCGCGTCCGTGACCTGGCCTCTGGTGCCAATCGCCTGTCGAGTGGCGACTATGCCACCCGTCTGCCGGTTCGCGGGCAGGATGAGCTGTCGCGGCTGGCCGAGGACTTCAATGCCCTGGCGGCGACACTGGAGAGCAATCGCGATTCCCGCCAGCGCTGGGTCAGCGACATCTCCCACGAGCTGCGGACTCCCCTGGCGGTGCTCAAGGGCGAGATTGAAGCCATGCAGGATGGCTTCCGCCCGATGAGCCATTCAAGCCTCGGCTCGCTGGCCCAGGAGGTGGACGCCCTCAATCGCCTGGTGGCGGACCTGCGCCTGCTGGCACAGAGCGATGCCGGTACGCTGGAAGCCTGGCGCGAGCCCCTGGCGCTGGATACCCAGCTCCGTGACAGCCTGGACGACCTGCGCGGCTGGCTGGCGGATGCCGGGATCGCACTGGAGATCGACATCCCGCTGCCGCTGCGGGTGCTGGGCGACACGCAACGCCTGCATCAGCTGTGGAGCAACCTGGCCAGCAACACCCGTGCCTATACCGATGCACCGGGCAGACTCAAGGTCAGTCTGCTGCACGAAGCCGCAAGCCCCGCCCAGGGAGCCGGCCACCCCGGCTGGGCGATCGTGCGCTGGGAGGATTCCAGCCCCGGCGTGCCGGACGCCGAGCTTGCCCACCTCACCGAGCGACTGTATCGCGTCGAGAACTCGCGCAATCGCTCAAGCGGTGGCAGCGGGCTGGGGCTGGCCATCGCCAGCGCGCTGGTGAGTGCCCATGAAGGCGAGCTGGTGCCGGGGCACTCCACACTGGGCGGGCTGCGATGGGACATTCGCCTGCCGCTGTTGTCTACTTGAGACTGACTCTTTTTCATCCGCAAGGACTCTTGACCATGAGCGACATTCACGCCGACCACTCCGATGACCAGGCACAATCTCGCAAGCCACTGATTCTGGTGGTCGAGGATGAGCCCAAGATCGCCAGCCTGCTGTGCGATTATCTGAATGGCAGCGGTTATCGCACCCGCCACGTGGATGATGGCAATGCCGTCATCGCCGCGGTCAATGACGAGAGACCGGCACTGGTCCTGCTCGACCTGATGCTGCCGGGCACCGATGGCCTCACCCTGTGCCGTCAGCTGCGCGCTGAGGACGCCCTGCTGCCCATCGTGATGCTGACCGCGCGCGTCGAGGAAGTGGATCGCCTGCTGGGGCTGGAGCTGGGCGCCGATGACTACATCTGCAAACCCTTCAGCCCGCGCGAGGTGGTCGCCCGCATCAAGGCCGTGCTGCGTCGCAGCCAGGCACTCGACCAGACGCTCTCGCAAAGCTCCGCCAAGGGCCAGCTGACGCTCAACGAAGAAGGCTGGCAGGCCCTGGCGGATGGCCATGACCTGGGGCTGACCGCCGTCGAGTTCCAGCTGCTCAAGGTGATGATGCAATCACCGGGGCGCATCTTCTCCCGCGATCAGCTGATGGACCACATGTACCGGGATCACCGCATCGTCTCGGAGCGCACCGTGGATTCCCACGTCAAGAAGCTGCGCCGCAAGATCGCCAGTGCCTGGCCGGAGCGCGACGTGATCCGCTCCATCTATGGCGTCGGCTACAAGTTCGAGCCTGACGTGCTGGACTGACTCCCCGCCTCTCCCCGGGCCCGCGAACCTTTCAGCAACATGACAACCGCCGTCTGTGACCACAGACGGCGGTTGCGTTTTTGTTGCACCCGCGGTGCTAACTTGCTGTCCAACTGCGACGGATACTGTCATCACTGCCTGAGTACGCGACATCGACTGCCGCATGGGCTCGGGCTCACGCCACAAGTGAGGTATTCGCCATGTCCCACCGTCCTGCCAAGCGTGCGCGTCCTCGCACTCGTCTGATCAGTGCCGGCATGCTGAGCGTCATGCTGATGGTGTCACCGCTGACCGTGAGCAGCGCCAGCGCCGCCGATGTCTCCCTGAGCGTATTGCTGGATGGCATCAGCCTGAACGTCAGTCAGCGCGACACCCTCGACACGCAATATCGTTACTACCGCCAGCAGCGTCAGGCGGCCGAGAGCCACCACGATGCAAAGGCGCTGGCCAAGGCCCGTCAGGACTATCTGGCCAAGGTCGACAGAATCCTGAACGCCGAGCAGACAAGCCGTTTTCATCAGCACTTCGATCGCCACTACCCCGACAAGGCCAGCACGGGCAAGCAAGCCCGGCACTGACGGCCTCGTGGCAGGCTGCCGCGACAGCGTTGCAGATCCTGGCATGACACATTGCACACTTACCCGCGAGTACTTGCACAATCCCGGCACATTCGCCGCCGATACTCGCTATATCGCATGAACGCAGTTCTTTATCTCGACATACGGAGTACGCCATGAACCGCATTTCTCGCAAGCTCATCGTTTCCGGTCTGCTGACCGCCCTGGCACTGCCGATGACCGCCATGGCCGCCAGCGGCGTCAAGCAACAGGAACAGCACGACGGTGCCGCCGGCCGCCAGGCAGGCCTGGACAAGATTCTCGCCAGCTGGCACCTCAGCGATGCTCAGAAACAGAAGCTCGAAACGCTGAAGCAGCAGCAGATGGAAAGCCGCAAGCAGCTCAAGGAACAGACCTTCGACTCTCGCGAAGCACGTCGTGATGCCATCAAGGCCCAGCGTGACCAGCACAAGGCCGCCCTCGCCGAGATTCTCGACGACAACCAGGTCAAGGTGCTTGAAGCCTACTGGGCCGCAGGCAAGCCGATGCACGGCAAGCATGATGCCAAGCGCCCTGATGGGGCCGACAAGCATGGCGACAAGCCGATGGCCATGAAGGACAAGCCGGCCGGCGGCAAGCACATGGGACGCGATGGCGATCAGCGCATGGCACTGATGGGCGCCCTGTTCGACAGCTGGAACCTGGATGACGACCAGCGTGCATCCCTCAAGGATTCCTTCGATGCCATGCGCGACGACATGAAGTCGCTCAAGGAGACCGACTTCGACTCGCGTGAAGCGCGCAAGGCCGCCTTCAAGGAACTGCGCGAGACGCAGCACGAGCGCCTCGCCAAGGTGCTCAACGATGACCAGATCAAGGTGCTGGACATGATGCACCAGCGCGACAAGCGCGGCCCGAAGATGGCGGAGCGTCAACAGCGCGAGGGCATGAAGGCCCTGCTGGCAAGCTGGAATCTGAGCGATGATCAGATGCAGGCGCTCAAGGAAGTCCGCAAGGAAATGCGTGACGAGATGCATGACAGCATGAAAGAGATGCACGACGACATGCGGGATGCCATGAAGGACGCCGACACCAGACAGGAGCGTGTCGCGGCCCGTCAGGAAATGCGCAAGGAGATGAAGGAGCAGCGCCTGGAACTGCGTCAGGAAGGCCGCGAGAAACTGGCTGATGTCCTGTCCGCCGAACAGCTGGACGCGCTGGAGGCCTTCATGGCCAATGGCATGCGTCATGGCGGCCCGCACGGTGGTCCGCAGGAGGGACCGGGCGAGCCGGCTCCGCAGGCCTGATGCGCGCCACCTGAGAGGCGACTCCCCTTTTCAGGTGCCAGCCAGACACGCCCCATGAAGTGACCCTGATCGGTCTTGTGGGGAAGAAAACGCGAAAACGATGCCGCCCCGGCCGCCTTCTGGTGGTCGGGGCGGTGTCGTTTTCGTCCATTGGCGACAGAAATGTCTCTCTCCGCGACATTCCTGACGGGAGGCTCTGGCATGAGGGCTCGCGCCCGACGGATCGCGACAGGTTCATAAGAGAAAGCGACAGTCCCCCCTGTCTTTTTGGGTAATGGGGGTTATATTTTTATTGAACAATCAATTAAAATAATTTTGCGAGGCCTTGAGCATTACATGGCGTGATGATGAGAGTCGTGCTTTCCTGACTGCTGAGCTCCCCCGTCCGAGGGTTCTCTCGAACGACAGGGCATTGAGCAACGGTGTCCATGACAGAAGCCACCGCAGGGGGATGCCTGCAACCGTCAGCGGAAAGCGGACCCGGCACTGGCCGCGAAGGAATTCGCGCCGCGCAGATGTCGGAGTCAGAGATCTTGGCAAGACAGTCTCTGACGTCCAGCAGCGCCCTGTGAACGTTCACCATGATGAAGGTCGCGAGACAGTCGCCAGGCATGCCGTTGCCGAGGCGCCCGCCGACCGACCTTCGTGAATCGCCTTGAGGCCGTTCTCGCCTGCTGCCTGCGGATGGACCTGCCATACCTCCGCCTGCCAGTCGACACTGCCACCGCTTCAGCGCTACCCATGACGGGTGCTGAGCGAGGCCCGTGCCGTTCGTGTCCGTCTTTGCTGACACCCTGCCGTTGCCCCCACAGCCGCAGGCTGTCAGCAAAGCACTACGCACGAGTGAAACTTCCCCATGACAGGAGTTCCTCATGCAGAAACCCGCTTCCTCCGAGAGCGCTGCGCCGACCTCGAGTCGCATCAATCCGACGGTCTTCTACGGATCGATCATCGGTATCGTGGCGTTCCTCGCCTTCGCGATGCTGTTCACCGAACTGGCTGACCAGTGGATCGGCAATGCCCTGAGCTGGACCATCGATACCTTCGGCTGGTTCTACATGCTGGCCATCGTGGCCTATCTGGTCTTCGGTGTGCTGATCGCCTGCTCACGCTTCGGGCGCATCCGCCTGGGACCGGACGACTCGCGTCCTGAATTCTCGCTGATGTCCTGGGCCGCGATGCTGTTCGCCGCCGGTATCGGCATCGACATCCTGTTCTACTGCATCGCCGAGCCGCTGTCCCACTATGTGGCACCGGTCACGGGGGACCCCGAGACCCAGGCGGCGATCCGCAACGCCATGGTGGAAACCTTCTTCCACTGGGGGCTCTCCGGCTGGGGCATCTATGTGCTCGCCGGCATGTCGCTTGCGTACTTCAGCTATCGCCACCGCCTGCCGCTGGCCATCCGCTCGGCCTTCTATCCGCTGCTGGGCAACCGCATCAATGGCCCGATCGGCAACGCCGTGGATATCTTCGCCATCATCTCCACCGTGTTCGGGATCGCCACCTCACTGGGCATCGGCGTCATCCAGCTGAACTACGGTCTCAAGTTCATGCTGGGCGTGCCCGAGAACCTCGCCGTGCAAGCGGCACTGATCATCGGCGTGATGATTCTGGCGACGATTTCCGTCATCACCGGTGTCGAGAAGGGCATCCGCCTGCTGTCCGAATTCAACATGCTGCTGGCCACCGCCCTGCTGATCTTCGTGCTGGCCGTCAGCGACACCTCCCAGCTGCTCAACGCGCTGGTGCTCAACATCGGTGACTACCTGACCCAGTTCACCGCCAAGAGCTTCGATACCTATGCCTACACGCCGGGGACCGATGAATGGATGAGCGGCTGGACCCTGTTCTTCTGGGGCTGGTGGATCGCCTGGACCCCGTTCGTGGGCCTGTTCCTGGCGCGCATCTCACGTGGCCGCACCATCCGTCAGTTCGTGTTCGGTGCGCTGCTGATCCCGCTGAGCTTCATGATGGTATGGATGAGCGTCTTCGGTAACTCGGCCATCGACATGGTCGCCAACCAGGGCGTCAGCGCCCTGGCCACCGAAGCCCTGAACGCACCGCAGAACACCATCTATACCTTCCTGGAGCAGCTGCCGTACTCCACCATCACCACCGCCGTGGTGGCGATTCTGGGGATCGTGTTCTTCGTGACCTCCGCCGACTCCGGCGCGCTGGTACTGGCCAACTTCACGTCCATCCTCAAGGACGTCAACCACGATGCACCAATCTGGCTGCGCATCTTCTGGTCCGCCATCATCGGCCTGCTGACGCTGGCTCTGCTGATGGTCGGGGGGCTGAGCGCGCTGCAGAGCGCCGTGGTGATCACCGCCGTGCCCTTCTCCATCGTGCTGATCTTCATGATGATCGGCATGTACAAGGCGCTGATGATCGAGGACCGCAAGGAGAACGTGCGTCAGGACAACAGCTGCGTCTATGAAGGGGTCGACTGGCACGAGCGTCTGGATCACGTGCTCGACTTCGCCAAGAGCGGCAGTGCCGAGGCAACGCTGAAGCGCTCCATTCGTCCGGCACTCAATCAGCTGGCCGAAGAGCTCAACCGTCGCGGCCAGGTCTCCTCCGTCAGTGAAGAGACGGCAGAGGGCGAGCCGCTGCCGCGCGTGACACTGGAAGTCGAGTTCGAGGATGCCTCCAACTTCGTCTACCAGGTGCGTTCGGTGCGTCACCAGACACCGAGCTTCATCGATGCCAACGATGACTACTACCTGCGTCTGGCCGTCCACCTCTCCGAGGGTGGCAGCGGTCAGGAGCTCAACGGCCTGTCGCGTGCTCAGGTGCTCGATGAAGTGGTCACCGCCTATCAGCAGCATCTGGCCTTCGTGCGCAACGATACGGTCAATGAAGCCCCGGTGATGCCAGGCGTGATCGGCAAGCAGACCGACATCGACTGAGTCGTCACCCGTTGCCGAGCCTACGCTCGGCCTGCAACGCAAAGCCCCCGCCGGTCTCCCGGCGGGGGCTTTTCCATGTCTGCGCCATCACGTCACGGGTACCCGAGGCACCGGACATCTCAGGTCGCGGCGACGGTCTCGACCTGCTGTGCGCCCTTCTTGATCATCGCATAGCTGATCGCGGTCACCAGGGTGCCGGCGACGATGGCGCCCAGATACATCAGCGGCACGTTGATGGCATTGGGGATCAGCAGTACGAACAGACCACCGTGCGGCGCCAGCAGCTTGGCACCCACCAGCATCGACAGGGCACCGGTCACGGCGCCACCGATCATGCAGGTGGGAATCACGCGCAGCGGGTCCTTGGCGGCAAAGGGAATCGCGCCCTCGGAGATGAAGCACAGCCCGAGAATGAAGCTGGCCTTGCCGGCCTCACGCTCCGGTTCGGCGAACTTGGAACGTGCGATGAAGCTTGCCAGTCCCATGCCCAGCGCCGGCACCATGCCCGCGGCCATGATCGCGGCCATCGGCGCGTAGGTCTCGCTGGCCAGCAGGCCGACCCCGAAGGCATAGGCGGCCTTGTTGACCGGCCCACCCAGGTCAAAGCACATCATCGCGCCGAGCAGAATGCCCAGCAGGACCGCGTTGGCCGAGCCCATGGACTCGAGGAACTCGGTCAGCGCCGTCATCAGCCCCGCCACCGGCGTGCCGACCACGTAGATCATCACCAGCCCGGTGACCATGCTCGCCACCAGCGGGATGATCAGGATCGGCTTGAGCGACTCGATGGACTGCGGCAGCTTCACGTAGCGGCTGAGCCCCGAGGCCGTGTACCCCGCGAGGAAGCCGGCGATGATGCCACCCAGGAACCCGGCATCCAGTGTCGCGGCCAGCCAGCCCCCGATCATGCCCGGCGTGATCCCCGGACGGTCCGCGATCGAGTAGGCGATGTAGCCCGCCAGTACCGGAATCATCAGCTTGAAGGCCGAGCCACCACCGATCTGCATCAGCGCCGCCGCCAGCGTGCCCTCCTCCTCGAAGGCCTTGATGCCGAACACGAAGGACAGCGCGATCATCAAGCCGCCCGCCACCACCATCGGCAACATGAAGGACACCCCGGTCAGCAGGTGCTTGTAGGGGCCGCGCTTCTCGCCCTTCTGCTGGCCACCCTGACCGCCAGAGGCCGTGGCGGATTCCACCTCAGCACCTTCCAGCGCCTGTTCGATGGTGTCGCGCGGCTTCTTGAGCGCGGTACCGGTGGAGGTGCGCCAGACGCGCTTGCCGGCGAAGCGGGTCGGGTCGACCTCGATGTCACAGGCCAGAATCACCACCTCGGCCTCGGCGATCTCCTGTTCGGTCAGCGCATCCTGGGCACCGACCGAGCCCTGGGTCTCGACACGGGTCGGATAGCCCAGCGTCCGCCCGGCCTCGCTCAGTGCCTCGGCGGCCATGAAGGTATGCGCCACACCGGTGGGACAGGCCGTGACCGCCACGATGGACGGCCCCCGGGACGACGTGACGGGTGTCCCACCGGCAGCAGACGCGGGTGCGGCCGAGTCCGTGAGGGCCGCTATGTCCTTGCGCTCCAGCACCCGGGCACGCGAGTCGGCCAGCTCAAGAAAGGCCTGCGGGTCCGGCAGCGCATCCTCGATGGGGGCCAGATGCACCCGCTTGCCGAGAAAGTCGTCCAGCGCCACGCTGGCCAGCGGCGATGCGGCGATCAGCACCAGCTCCGCCTCCGCCAGCTGCGCCTCGCTGAGGGTGATCTCGGGTTCGATGCGCGAGCGCATGTCGATGATCGGATTCCAGCCACGACGACGCGCGGCCTGCTCCAGGCGGCGCGCCGCCAGGAAGGTGGTCGCCATGCCACTCGGGCAGGCGGTGACGATGATGACGTTCATTGGCGTGGCTCTCCGGCTGTCTCGACATCGGCAGACGCCAATGTCTCGATGCTGGTGTGTTGTTGGAGGGTCTTGAGTGTGGTGGCAAGCGGATTGCCGGGACCGGGATGGGTCACGGCCTCGGCGGAGAGTGCGGTGGCATGGCGCAGAATCCGCTTGCGGTCTTCGGGTGAGGCATCGGGCTGACAGAGCACGCCATGCAGCATGGCGGCCAGCAGGGTATCGCCGGCGCAGACGGTACTGACGACCTGCATGCGCGGCGGCCGAGCGCGCAGCATGGCGGCGCCGGGGCTGGCCCACAGCACGCCTTCCGGCCCGGCGGAGATCAGCGCCTGCTCGATGCCGTGATCGATCAGACGCCTGAGCGCACGCTCGCGGGCCGCATCACTGTCCAGCGGCTCCCCGGCCCACAGCGCCAGCTCCTGTTCATTGGGCTTCACCGCCGTGGGCGGCACCGCCAGCCCCGCTTCCAGCGCGGCGCCGCTGGTATCGAGCCAGCAGGCGACATGGCGTTCGCGCACGCGACTGACCAGTGCTGCCAGCTGGGCATGGCTGATCCCCGGCGGCAGACTGCCGGCGATCACCACCGCACAACGTGGCAGATTGCCCTCGGCCTGCTGGCGGTCGATCCAGTCATCGATGCGCGCTTCCAGGCGCGCCAGGGCGTCCTCGTCCACCCGCATGCCGGTACCGTTCACGTCGGTGACCCGGCCACTGGCCTCGCCAAGCTTGACGTTGATGCGCGTCGCACCGGCCACGCGCTCGAAGGCGTCCACCAGCCCCCAGTCGGCAAAGGCCACGGTGAAATCGGCCTGATTGTCGGCCCCCAGAAAGCCGCTCAAGGTCACCGGGTGGCCCAGCGTCGCCAGCACGCGCGCCACGTTGATGCCCTTGCCCGCGGCTTCCAGATGATGACTGCGTGCACGGTTGACCGTTCCCAGCGTCAGACTGTCCAGCCCGATGCTCAGATCCAGCGCAGGATTGAGCGTCACGCACAGCACGGGACAGTCAGCAGCCGAGTGTGATGGCGAGTGATGGGAAGCTGTCATCACACCTGCTCCTCCTGCCGGGGATGGGGTTGGGCGTTCTGTTCGATCAGGCTGTCCAGCGCACTGCGCACGTCTTCCGACGTCGGCTGCGCCAGGGCGACGCGTGCCTGTTCGCGCGCCATGGTCAGATCCAGCTCACGCACCCGCGCCTTGACCAGCGGAATCTGGCGACTGGAGACGGACAGTTCATCCACCCCCAGGCCGACCAGCACACCCACGGCCTGATCATCACTGGCCAGCTCACCGCAGACGCCGACCCAGGCACCATGGGCATGCGCGGCCGCCACCGTCATCTCGATCAGACGCAGTACTGCCGGATGCAGCCCATCGGCCTGTGCGGAGAGCGTGGCATGGCCGCGGTCGATGGCCAGGGTGTACTGGGTGAGATCGTTGGTGCCCACCGAGAAGAAATCGACTTCGGGAGCGATGCTGGCGGCCGTCAGCGCCGCCGAGGGAATCTCGATCATCACGCCGACCTGCACGTCACGCACCAGCGGCTGGCCGTGCTCGGCTTCATGGGCGGCGTCCAGCTCGCTGCGTACGCGCTCGACGATGGCACGTGCAGCGCGCAGTTCGGCAAGGTCCTTGACCATCGGGAACATCAGGCGGATCGGGCGGGAGCCCGCCGCCATCAGCAGTGCCCTGACCTGAGTCTCGAGCACTTCCGGACGCGTCAGCGCCAGACGGATGCCACGCAGCCCGAGGAAGGGATTGTCCTCTCGCGGCAGCGGCCAGTACGGCAGCGGCTTGTCACCGCCGACATCCAGGGTGCGTGCCACCAGCGGGCGGCCATCCAGCGCATCGAGTGCCTCACCGTACTGGGCGGTCTGGGTGGCGAGATCCGGTGCCTGCGGATGGGCCATGAACACGAATTCGGTCCGCAGCAGGCCGACCCCTTCGGCACCGCGCTCGACGGCGTCGCCGGCATGCGCGGTATTGCCCAGGTTGGCCACCACCTCGACCTGATGGCCATCCCGGGTGATGGCTGGCGCCATGCGGGTTTCCCAGGCCGCGGCCTGACGCTGTTCATGGCCGGCGATCGCCTCTTCGGCCCGGGCGCGGCGACTGGCGGAAGGCATCACGCTGACACGCCCGCGCTCACCATCGACGATCAACTCGCTGCCATCGGCGATCGCCAGCACGCTCGGACCAGCCCCGACCACCGCCGGAATGCCCAGTGAACGCGCCAGAATCGCGCTGTGCGAGGTGGCCCCGCCCAGGGCCGTGACCAGTCCACGCACCCGGGAGGTATCCAGACGCGCCACATCCGACGGGCCGATATCCTCGGTCACCAGCACATGCGGCGTCTCGGGGGCGCTGGGCAGCGGCGTGTCGGTGAGCACGCCAAGCACACGGCGCCCGACGTCGCGCAGGTCAGCGGCACGCTCGGCCAGCAGACGGTCCGCGAGGTTTTCCTGGGCTCGCGCGGCGCTGTCGATGGCGGACCACCAGGCAGCCTCGGCGCTGTGGCCTTCCTCGAGACTCTCGCGCGCCGCGGCAAACAGCTCCGGGTCGCCGAGCATCTCTTCGTGCATGGAGAGAATCTCGGCCATCTCGGCGCCTTCGGCCCGATTGACCAGCTCCTGCAGCTGCTCACGCGCCGTCTGGATGCCGCTCGCCAGCCGCTGGGCCTCGTGCTCGGCGCCCGCATCGCTGCGCGCCTCATAGAGAAAGCGCGGCTGATACATCACCCAGCAGGGCGCGATGGCCATGCCCGGCGAGGCCGCCACCGCCGGCACGACACTGTCGGCCTCGGGGGCTGCCACCTTGTCGGAAGCCGGCTGGGCATCCGGCGCACTGGCCTCGGGACGCTGGTCCATCAGCGGCTCCACGGACTCGCCAAGTCCTGCCTTGACCGCCGCGACCATGGCATCCAGCGCGGCCTGATTGGCCCGGGCATCCTCGCCGTTGGCACTGAAGACCAGCGTCTGGCCACGACGTGCTCCCAGCCCCAGCACCTTGGTGAGGCTGGCGGCACTGACGATACCGCCTTCCCCCTGCTCGAGGCGCAGCGAGGGAATGATGCCGAAACTCTCGCCGGCGTCCCGCGCGGCCTGCACCAGCTGCTTGGCGGGACGGGCATGCAGGCCATGTGCATTGAGCAGCGTCACGCTCGCCAGCTGTGCCGTGGAGGACTCCCCCAGCAGCCGCGCCAGCAGAGCAGAGGTGGACAGCCCCGGCAGGCGCTCGCCTGCGCCATCTTCCAGCAGCGTCAGCAGACGCTCCAGCAACACGCGGTGCTGCCCGCCATCAGCGTCCAGTGCCAGACAGGCCACGGCGTTGATGCGCCCGTGACGGGTATCCAGCGCCTTCTCGGGCGTGACCACGGACAGCGCCGGCTGGCTCACGTCCTGTCGGGACTGCACCAGCCAGATGCCCTGGCCCAGAGCGTTCGGCTCGGTCTGGAGCATCGCGGTGAGAAAGCCGTCCCCGACGCAACCGGCCTGACGCAATCGCGCCGCGCCTGCCAGCACCAGCTCATCGCGGTCGCGTGCCGGGAAGCCACACAGCACGGTATCGGCATCCAGACGTGGCGGAATCACCTCGCGGCCAAGCTCGGCGAGAATCTGCTCCGCGGTCGTCGCGGATGCCAGGCGCTCACTGACGCCTTCGCGGTCCAGCACGCGCGTCAGGGAACGCAGGATATCGAGGTGCTCATCGGACTGCGCCGCGATGGTCACCACCAGAAAGACACGGTTGCCATCGTGCCACTCCACCCCCTGCGGGAATTGCAGGACACGCACGCCGGTGGCCAGCACGGCCTCACGACTGTCGGGTGTCCCATGGGGAATCGCGATGCCCTGCCCCAGGTAGGTGGAAGACTGCGCTTCGCGAGCCAGCAGACCTTCACGATAGGCCGGCGTGGCGCGCCCACCGGCAACCAGGGCATCAGCGGCCTGATTCAGGGCGTCGCGCCAGTCATTGGCGTGGGCGGCGAGGAGGACATCCTCATGAGCAAGGCTGAGCATGGCGGGCTCCTTGAGGCCCCTCTCTGGCAAGAGGCCTGGATGTGTGACGTGCGGCGCGGGCGTGACATCTGACGCACCGGCACTTCATGGGGCGAGTACCACAAGGGTAGCGGCGGCGTGGCGTGATGACGAATACTGCTGAATCGTGTCACCTCAATGGATTCATGCTGGCCGTTTTCTTGCGCGTGATCAAGTGAATGCCATGCAGATGAGCGGTTTTCGTGACCAGACATTGGGCGTAGAGCCGCCTGTGGTGCGGGGTTGCGAGGGGTCGGTCGAGGGATACCGTCATCAGTGAGGATTTGCACCTCAGGCCACAAGTGAGCATCATTCCTCGCACATGGAGCTCGCAGGTCCCGTTCTCCCTCTTCCAGCAAGGACAGTGGCATGACCCTGGCAGAAATCGCGCGTCTTGCAGGCGTTTCACGTACCACCGCCAGTTATGTGGTCAATGGGCAGGCACAGGCACGACGTATCAGCCCACAGACGGTCGAGCGCGTGATGGCGGTGGTGCAACGCCATCACTACCGGATCGATGCCCAGGCAGCCGCCCTGCGCCGTGGGGAAAGCCGGACACTGGGGTTCATGCTGCCCGATCTGGAGAACGCCAGTTACGCACGCCTCGCCAAGCTGCTGGAACGCGGTGCCCGCGAGCGCGACTATCAGCTGTTCATCGTCTGCTCCGACGACATCCCCGACACGGAGCGCGAACTGGCCCGCATGCTCAAGGCTCGCAGGGTCGATGCCTTGATCACCGCCAGCTGTCTGGCACCGGATGATCCCTTCTACCGCGAACTGACGCTGGATGGCTTCCCGGTGATCGGGGTGGACCGCGCACTGGACACGCGCCACTTCGCCAGCGTGGTCAGCAACAATGCCGATGCCGCCAGCCAGCTGACCCGTGCGGTGCTTGAGCATTCACCACGAGACCTGCTGTGGCTGGATGCCTTGCCGGAACTCGAGATATCGCGGGAACGTGCCCAGGGCATGCGCTCGGCGCTCGAGACCCATCAGAGCCAGACGCCGCTTGAGGCGACGACACTGCACGCCGCCCGCTATGAGCGCGCCGCCGGTGCCGAGGCACTGCGCGGATACCTCGCGCACTCGCCCATGCCGGAGGCGATCGTGACCGCCTCCTACACCTTGATGGACGGCGTGCTGGACGTGCTGTTCTCGAAGGGCCCGCCTGTCAACGCCCCCAGGGCGATGGCCAGCTTCGGCGATGATCGCCTGCTCGACTTCCTGCCGTTGCCGATCCATTCGCTGCCCCAGTGCCACCAGCGCATCGCGGATACCACCCTCACCCTGGCGCTCGCCGCCATCCAGAGCGATATCACGCCGGGCCTGACCCTGGTGGAACGCGAGTTGCGTCGCCGCTAGACGCCTCACGCGCCGTCGGGCCCGGCCCCGCGACCAGCTCAGCTATCCTGCCCGCCCACCGTGGCACGATGCTCACGTATTTCCGCCAGCAGCGCATCCACGGCGGCCTCGATACGTCCCTGCGGTGCCTGCCGGGCGAGGTGCTGTTCAAGCAACTCCGCGGCGTCGCTCAGCAGGTCATGCTCCAGCGCTGCGGCACTGCCCTTGAGCAGATGCGCCTCATGGGTGAGCTGCGCCAGATCCCCTTGCGCCAGCGCGCGCGTCAGACGTTGATGCTGCTCCGTCAGCTGAGCATCGAAGGCCTTCTCGAGCTCGGCGATGCTGGCGATGTCCAGCTCATCGCGCAAGCTGGAGAGCGATGGGCTCGCCAGATGACGGGCTTGCAGCGCCGACCCTGGGCGGCCTGGCGTCTCTGCGCATGCTGCCGGCGATGCTCTCCCTTGAGCATCACGCTGAGCCTCACCCCCGATGTCGCCGCGAAGGCCAGGCCCCGGCTCGACACCCCAGTCCGGTTCCGCCTCACCCTGGTGCCAGCCGGCCAGGCCACCGTCCCGCAGCTGCCAGCGCGCCAGCATGGTGGCGACCTGGTGACGGCGCATCGGCTTGGAGAGGAAGTCATTCATGCCGGCCGCGAGACAGCGCGCCCGTTCACCGGCCTCCACATTGGCGGTCATCGCCACGATCAAGCTGGCGGTGCGTCCGTCGCGCCGCTCCAGAGCCCTCAAGCCTCGTGCCACGGCGAAACCATCCATCCGCGGCATGCGCAGATCCAGCAACACCAGCACGATATCGTCGTTTTCCGTACACCAGTCCAGCGCCGCCTGACCGCTCTCGACCACCGTCACCGCATAGCCGAGACTGCACAGCATGGCGCGCGCCACTTCACGATTGATGTGGTTGTCATCCACCACCAGCACCTTCTCTCCACGGCTGAGCGGCAGAGGCGCGTGGGAGTCGGTCTGCGGCTGGCTCATGGGGGCGAGCGGCAGCGGCAACTCGCACCAGAAACAGGCGCCTTCGCCCTCGCGGGAGTTCATGCCCAGCCCCCCCCCCATCAGCTCCACCAGTCGGCGTGCGATGGCCAGTCCCAGTCCGGTGCCGCCGAAGCGCCGCGCGATCGAGGCATCCCCCTGGGTGAAGGGCTCGAACAGGCGCTTGGCCTGCATCTCGCTGATGCCGATACCGGTGTCATTGACCTCGAAACGGACTCGCCCCGCCGGCAGCGGATGCACCATCAGGGTGATCCTGCCGTGCCGGGTGAACTTGAAGGCATTCGACAACAGGTTGAGCAGCACCTGACGCAGGCGAACGGAGTCTCCCATGACCCAGCGTGGCAGCTGGGCCGAGCGATGATCGACAAAGGCCACACGGGTACTGTCCAGTTGCGGCAGCAACAGATCGATGACGCCATCGACGGCCTGCTGGAGATCGAAGGGTCGCCGCTCGACGGTCAACTTGCCGGCCTCGATCTTCGAGAAGTCCAGCACGTCATCCACCAGCCCCATCAACACCTCCCCGCTGTCACGCAAGCTGGTGGCATACCGGTGCGCGCTGTTGTCCAGCGGCTCGGCCAGCAGCAGCTCGCTCATGCCGATGACACCGTTGAGCGGCGTGCGAATCTCATGACTCATGGTGGCGAGGAATTCGGACTTGGCACGGCTGGCCTGCTCGGCGCGCTCGGCTTCATGCTTGAGGGCCGTGGACAGGCTCAGCAGCTGCTGGCGGGCCTGCTCCCGCGCACGCGCCTGCAGCCAGACCTGGCGACTGACCAGCAGGGTCGTCAGTACCATCAGCCCGAGCAGCAACAGCATCCAATGCACGAGTCGATCGCGCTGCTGGCGTTCCTGGGTGGACTCCTCGGCAAGCTGGGCTCTCACCCGCAGCAGCAACGTCTGGGTGACGTCACTGATCTCGTCGCTCAGCGTCTGCAGCCTCGCGACAGAGGCGGCGTCCGGCAACTCTCTGCCCTCACGCCACTTTGCCTCCTTCCGCCACTCCCCCTCTTCCCGCCATACGCCCAATCGGATGTCGAGGTAGTCGATCTGGCTCATCACCTCATCGGCCAGCATGGGCACCGAGGCCAGGCTCATCAGATGATGACGGAAGTCGCCGCGCCGGAAGATGAAGGTCCGGCTGTAGAGCAGCTCGAAATCCTCCAGCACCTCCTGCCAGGCCGCACCACGCTTCACGCCCTGCGCCTGGGCATAGCGCGCGAGGGAGTTGGTGAGGGTGATGGCCTCGCGGTCCAGCTGATAGACCGTCCAGACGGCATCATCGCGAGTGCGGTTCTCGAGCTTTACCTGGTTGTGGAGGATGACACCGCCCACTCCCACGGCCGCCAGCAGCAAGGCGATGATGATGGCCATGCCGACCCACAGCGGCCAGCGTGTCCGTGGCGCCTGGGCCAGGGCATGCATGGCGTGCGAGTCTGCCTCGCCGCCCGGCACCTCATCCCGTGATGCAGGGGAGCCCGCCACCGACGAGGGGGAAGACGGCTCACCATCATGTGGATGGCCGGACGTGGACGAGGGAGACGAGAAGATCCGATTCAAGCGCGAGCCAGAGGGTACCTGAGGAAGGGGGGCCCCAGGACGAGGATGCCCGGGACGACGGCGCCCGAAGGCGACTTGACGACATCCGTCATCGCAGCACCAGCCCGTTGACCTGCCAGACGCTACGGAAGCGAATCTCTTCCGTCATCAGTTCCGGATGGGCATCGAAGGGATAGAGGATGAACAAGGGACCGAAATCCCGTACCGGCATCGGCTCGCCATCGCGGCGCGTCGCCAGCAACACCTCGTATCGCGTGATATCCGACATCGGGATATCGGCGGAAAAGTCATTGATGGCCTTCACGCTCACAGTCGAGACATCCTGCGCCACCCGCTGGATCAGCTCGCGCAGCAAGGGCCCACTGAAGCGGACGACTCCCTGGGTCCATGGCGTGTGGGTGGCATTCACGCGCGAGGGCAGCGCCTCCAGCATCGGCATGTCAAAGCGAGCCAATGGCGACGTCTCACTGCCGGCATTGCCACACGTCACCACGCCGCTGATGGTCAGCACGACCTTGCCCTTGGGCGCCGGCAGGCATTCGTTGGCCTTGAGCGGGTGAGACTCCCTTGCAGGGGGCACTGACGCGTGCGCCGCCAAGGCTGACGGGGCAAGGCCTGCCGCCAACAGAGCGAGGCACAGCGAGGAGACCCGCCGCGCCCCACGCCATGCGCGAATCGCCACGGCTGTCTTCCCGGTCTTGTCAGGCGCCACCAGAGTGCTTTCTGCCTCTGTCCAGATGGCCTTGAAGCGGCCTGCCATGCACTCTTTCATCCTGCTGTCCCATGCTATCCTGCCAACGCCACGTCCGCAGAGAGCCACAACTCTACGTCAGCCACCCTGTGCTTTGCGAGCCTGCGACAAGGCGTGCCTGACGACTCGGCTGCCTTTGAAGGCCTGCATCCGGCCCCGCTCTGAACGCTCGGCGTCGCGTCGTGTCGCCTGACCGGGGACCCACACCATGCTGCCGGCCGCGATCTGCAGCGCTGCCCATTTTCACCCGTCGAGTCCGTTTCGTTCATGACTGATTGCCCAGCGTCCCCCGAGCCTTCCCCTCTCCTGCCACGCGTCCTCGCGGGTCCGATGCTCAGGCGCGTCACGCCAGACAGCATCGTACTGTGGCTGGTGACCTCGCGCCCTCAACAGGCCCGCGTGTGGCTACTGCCGGAAGACGAGAGCCGCCCACCGCTCGCGGGGCTCCCAGATACGCCACCTGCCCGACTGACGGAGCATCTGGCCATCCCTCTGGGCACCCATGCCTGGCTGATGCTGCTGGAGGCCCATGCCGAGTCTCCCCTGCCCGCCGATTGCGCCATCGCCTACGAGCTGGCACTGAGCGAGCGCGAGGACACCGCTGACAGTAGCGCCGCGCCGCAGGACGGCGACTGGCATGGCATCGCCGAGTGGGGCCCAGAGATCTGCTACCCCGGCGAGCCTCTGCCACGTTTCCGTCTGCCGGCGAAGCTGACCCGCATCGCGCATGGCAGCTGTCGCAAGCCGCATCACGGCCTGAGTGACAAGGAGGCCGAACGCGTCTGTGCCAACGCCAGTGACAGTGCTCCTGAAGGCCCGGCCGGCGATGGTCTGGTCGCACTGGATCACTGGCTGAGTGAGCGGCGCACCACACCGCTGGAATGGCCGGAAGTGATGCTGTTCACGGGCGATCAGATCTACGCCGATGACGTCGCCGGCCCCATGCTGGGGGCCATCGATCAGGTGATCGAGCGCCTGGGACTGCCGGAAGAGACCTTGCTGGGCGCCGAGGTCTCCGACAGCCGCGAACTGCGCCAGCACCCGTCGCACCTCTATCATCGCCCGCAGCTGCTGCCGGACATGCCAGCCAATGAGGGACTGGCCGCCAGTTTCTTCGGCGCCAAGCGCAAGCCCATCTTCACCTCCACCGGGGCTGACAATCACCTGATCGGCCTGTCGGAAGTCGTCGCCATGTACCTGCTGGTGTGGTCCGACGTGCCGTGGGCGGCCCTCGGGGTCGAACTGGAAGACCCGTCAGCGCTCGAAGGCCACGACGAGGCCACCCGCGAGCGCCATGCCCGCGAGGCACGCCATCTGGCACGTTTCCGCGCTGGGCTCGGTCAGGTGCGCCGCCTGCTGGCCAACGTCTCCAGCCTGATGATCTTCGATGACCACGACGTCACCGATGACTGGAATCTGAGTGCCGCCTGGGAAAAAGCCGCCTACGGCAATCCCTTCTCGCGGCGCATCATCGGCAATGCGCTGACCGGCTACCTGCTGTGTCAGGGCGCGGGCAACGCACCTCGGGCGCTCGGTGAGCTGCTGGAGCAGGCCAGCGAGCTGTTCACGGATGCGCATGCCGACACCGAGACAGCGCCGGAGGGCCATTTCGACGTCGAGCGTCAGGAGGCGTTGATCGCTCGGCTCGAGCGCTGCGAGCGCTGGGACTATCAGCTCGAGACCACGCCGGCCCTGATCGTGGCGGACACCCGCACTCGCCGCTGGCGCAGTGAGCGCAAGCTGTCGCACCCCTCGGGTCTGATGGACTGGGAGGCGCTGTGTGAACTCCAGCAACGTCTGGTGGAGCAGCACGCGGTGGTACTGGTGTCTCCGGCTCCCGTGTTCGGGGTCAAGTTGATCGAGACGATCCAGAAGCTGTTCACCTTCGCCGGCAAGCCGCTGATGGTGGACGCCGAGAACTGGATGGCCCACCAGGGCGCCGCCAGCGTGATGCTCAACATCTTCCGCCATTCGCGCACGCCGCAGCATTTCGTGATTCTGTCCGGCGATGTGCACTACTCCTTCGCCTACGATGTGCGCCTCAGGCACCGCCGCTCCAGCCCGCACATCTGGCAGATCACCAGCAGCGGCATCCGCAACCGCTTCCCGGTGGGATTGCTTGACGTGCTGGATCGCCTCAATCGCTGGCTGTACGCCCCACGCTCACCGCTCAACCTGCTGACACGGCGTCGCAACATGCGCATCACGCCACGTCGTCACGATGCCGCGAGTCACGGCGAACGCCTGCTGAATGCCTGCGGCATCGGACTGGTGGATCTCGATGCAAAGGGCCGCCCCATCGCCATTCGTCAGCTGACCACCGAGGGCCGGGAGGTGCACTTTGTCCCACGTCGCTGAGGCTGCCTGCCCGCCACTGGCGCTGATCCATCACCCCGGCTATCGCATCGCGCTGCCCGAGAAGCATCCGTTTCCGATGGACAAGTTCAGCGTGCTCAAACGGCTGCTGGACCGCCAGTTGGCCGACTGCGCCCAGGCCGTCGAGTGGGTGATGCCCCAGCCCGCCGAGGAGGAAGACCTGCTCAGCGTGCACACCCGCCGCTACGTGCATGAATTTCTCAGTGGCACCTTGAGTCATCAGGCCCAGCGTCGCAGCGGTTTCGTGTGGAGCGAGGCCCTGCGCGAGCGCAGCGTGCTGGCGGTGGGCGGCACGCTGACCACCGTGCGCGAAGCCCTCACGCGCGGCCTGGCCTGCAATACCGCCGGGGGTACCCATCACGCCCATCCCGAGGCGGCCAGCGGATATTGTCTGCTCAACGACATCGGCGTGGCGGCGCATCAGGCGCTGGAAGATGGCGTGACGCGGGTGCTGATCGTCGATCTCGACGTCCATCAGGGCGATGGCACCGCGTTGATCTTCGCCGACGAGCCACGGGTCTTCACGCTCTCGCTGCATGCCGAGAGCAACTTCCCGGCCCGCAAGCAGAAGAGTGATCTGGACGTACCCCTGCCGAAAGGCATGGGCGATGAGGACTATCTGGCGGTGCTGGAGCGCACGCTGGAGGCGGTGCTGACGCGGGTGCAGCCGGAACTCGTGATCTTCGATGCCGGGGTCGACCCGCACGCCGCCGACAGGCTCGGCCATCTCGAACTGAGCGACCGCGGCCTCTACCGGCGCGAGCGGCATGTCATCCGGCGCTGTCGCGCGGCGGGCGCGGCCGTGGCCTGCGTGATCGGCGGCGGCTATGACCGTGATATCGAGGCGCTGGCGTGGCGACACAGTCAGCTGCACCGGGCAGCGCTGGATGTCTGGCGTGAGGCACATGGTCAGCCTGCCCTGTTCGGGCCGCCGGACTGAGCCTTGCCAACCGCCCCCTGAACGCAGACGCCCGCCATCGAAGGTGACGGGCGTCTGCGTTCAGCCGCGAGGCGTCACTTGAAGGCCGTGACCTCGACAGGATCACCGACCCGTAGCGGCGGCTGGCGTGTCGGATCCACCGCCACCAGGTTGTAGCCGAAGTGCACCTGGCCATCCTCGAAACGGCGCACCCGCGCCAGTGTCGTCAGCGGCTCCCTGTCACCACGCTTCTCGCCGGTGGCCGGGTCGACATTGACCATCGCGCAGCGCGTGCAGGATGACACCAGGCGGAAACGTACCTCGCCGATCATCACCTCCTGCCAACCATCCTCGGCCCAGGCCTCGGCACCGCTGATCACGAGATTCGGCCGGAACTGGTTCATGCCGTGATCCGCCGTCGGCGTCTCGCGATTGAGCGCTTCCAGCGAGGCCTCGTTGGCCAGCAGCAGCGGGAAGCCGTCCGCGGCACTCACGCGCTGTCGGATGATTTCGCGATAGCGCTCGGAGCGCTCGCCCAGCCAGCACAGCCGCACCGGCATGCCGAGCTGCTCGCTCAACCAGGCATCCGCCTCGTCACTGACGCTCAGGGCGCTGAACTGGTCTGCCCACACCTGGATGTCGAGACGCTCGGCCTCATCACGGGTCGCGAAGCTCACCTCACCGCAGGCCGGGCGGTCCAGCTGCCACAGCCGCCAGTGGCCCGGCGACTGCTCGCGCAGTGCCAGACGCTGCATCTGCGGATGCGTGCGTGCGGTGACGAACTTGCCGCGTGCCGCGACCACCACGAAACGGCGGTCCTGCGTCAGGCCTTCCTCGCCGACAGTCGTGCTCTCAAGTGCCTCGGCGGCGCCTGACTTCAAGGGGTAGCGCCACAGGTGGGTCAGCTGCATCAGGGTCTTCCTTGTCGATGGATACCGAGCGAGGCACATTACCAGAATGCCCGGCCCGAGGGGGCTCAGGGGAGCGGGATCGCGGGAGACTCAGGGAGACGTCGTCTCGCTGGTGCCGGCCGCCTCATCCTGCTGCGCGGCCTCGTCTCCGACATCGAGACTGATCACGTCCGGGCCGGAGAGCGCGACGCTCGAGATCAATGCCTTGACGCCAAGGCCGACCTTGAGCCCCAGCTCCTCGCAGGCCAGCCGGTCCACGCGCGCTCTGAGCCGCTGGCCGGCGATGCCCAGCACCAGTTCCGCACTGGCGTGGCCGCGCTCGCTCTCGATCTCGTGAATCACGGCGGGCAGCGTATTGCGCAGGCTGGTATTCAGCGGGGTTTCCAGCGCGATGCTGACATCACGGGCACGCAGTCGCAGGCGTACCCGACGCCCGACCGGCATCGCCAGACGCGCCAGCTTGAGACTCAATCCCGCCCCGAGCCCCAGACGGGTCAGCTGATGCGTCTCATCGTGCGAGAGCACCTCGGCGCTGAGCAGTGAGCCGGCTTCGAAACGCCCGGTCTGCGGGGCCAGATCAAGACGTGACAGCATGTCGCCGATCTCGCCGCTGGCGGTGATGCGCCCGTTGTCGACCAGCGCGAGGCGGTCCGCGACGGCGAACAGCTCCCGGGTATCGTGACTGACGAACAGGATCGGAATCTCGATCTCGCGAGCCAGACGGCTGATGTAGTGCAGGAGTTCCTGCTTGCGGGCGCCATCAAGGCCGGTCAACGGCTCATCCAGCAACAACATGCGTGGGCGTGACAGCAGGGCGCGCCCGATGGCGACACGCCGCGCCTCGCCACCCGACAGCTGACCCGGCATGCGCGTCAGCAGGTCCTCGATGCCCAGCAGCGCGACGATCTCGTGCAGGTGGTCACGGTTGCGCTGGCGTTGAGCACGCGTCAGTGCCAGCGGCATGCCGTAGCAGAGATTGCCGCGCACGCTGTAGTGCGGAAACAGACGAGGCTCCTGGAAGACCACGCCCAGATTGCGCCGATGGGCAGGCACCCAGTGATCATGCTCGCCGCCGATCAGACACTCGCCCGTGAGACGCAGATGGCCATGATCCGGGCGGTCGAGCCCTGCGATCATGCGCAGGATGCTGGTCTTGCCGCTGCCGGAACGTCCGAACAGCGCCGTGACCCCGCGTGCCGGCACCTTGAGTTCGGCATCGAGATGGAAGGCGCCCAGCGTGCGGCAAAGGTGGAAATCAAGCATCACGCCCCTCCATCCGGAGTCGGGCCCGGCGCGCCAGCCATTCGGAAGACAACAGCGAGAGCATCGCGATCACCACCGCGATCAGACACAGACGCGCGGCCGCGCCCTCCTCGCCCGGCGTCTGGATCAGGGTATAGAGCGCCAGGGGCAAGGTACGGGTCTCGCCGGGGATGTTGGCCGCAAAGGTGATGGTCGCGCCGAATTCCGACAGCGCGCGCGCGAAGGCCAGCATGCCGCCGGTCAGAATACCGGGCAGCGCCAGCGGCATCGTCACCGTGAACAGCACCCGCAGCGGGTTGGCCCCCAAGGTACGAGCCGCGGCCTCCAGCCCCGGGTCAATGGCCTCCAGCGACAGGCGCATGGCACGCACCATCAGCGGGAAGGCCATGACCGCTGCCGCGACGGCGGCGCCCTGCCAGGTGAAGGGCAGCACGATATCGATCTTCGCCAGCCACTGACCGATGACGCCGTTGCGTCCGAAGGTGACCAGCAGCAGATAGCCGACCACCACCGGTGGCAGCACCAGTGGCAGATGCAACAGGCCATCCACCAGCGCCTTGCCACGAAACTCGCGTCGCGCCAGCCACCAGGCCGCGGCGAAGCCGGGAATCAGACTGAAGCCGACGGCCACGCAGGCGACCTTGAGACTCAGACTCAGGGCTTCCCATTCCAGTGCGCTCAGCATGCACTCTCCTCGAACAAGATCAGGTGGCGCAGGGCAGCGCGATCACGAGACGACTCGCGCCCATGGCATCGCCATGGCCCGCTCGATGATTCGCTCTGCCAGCCACGTCATTGCCGCAATGATGCCACGGAAAACCTCCAGTGTAGCGGCCCGCGTGCCTCCGGGACATGCCGGCCGCCGGGGCGCTCTCACTGGCTGTCAGCGGTGGCGGGTGCAGCCTGGGTCCCAAGGGTGGTGAACCCGAAGCGATGGAAGATGGCCCCTGCCTCATTGCTGGACAGCCAGTGGGCGAAGGTTTCCGCTGCCTCGTCGGGCGCATCCCCGCCCCGCGTGATCAAGGCGGCAGGATAGTGGATGGGGTCGTGGCTGCTCTCGGGCAGCAGGCCGATCTGATGGACGCGATGACTGACGGAGGCATCCGTCGAGTAGACGATGCCCAGTGGGGCTTCACCGTGCTCGACCAGCGCCAGCGCCGCACGCACATCCTCGGCACTGGCCAGATGCGAGCGCAGTGCCTGCCACTGACCCAGCGATTCCAGCGATTGACGTGCATAGATGCCCGCCGGCACGTGATCCGGGTCCCCCACCGCCAGCCGGGAGGCGTCGCCCGTCGCGGCCAGTCGCTTGGCCACGTCCGTCACGTCCCGGGCATTGCTGACGCCGGCATCCAGAGAACTTGCCCCGGCGGCTACCAGTGCCAGACGATTGCCCAGCAGATCATGACGCCCTGTCACCACCACGCCGGGCTGCTGCTCGAGCCAGTCCATCCAGCGCTCGTTGGCCGACAGATACAGCTGGGCTGGAGCACCATTGGCCAGCTGACGCGCCAGGGTCGAGGACGAGGCGTAGACCGGCAGGATATCCACGTTGGCGAGGCGCTCGTAGCGGGCCTCGATGGCATCCATCGCATCATGCAGCGAGGCGGCGGCCATGACGCGAATCCGGGTGGGTTCGTCGGCCTGCACCGGTGCCGCCAGCAGCGCCACCAGCGTCATCAGCAGTGTTGAGCGGGCCGTCAGAGAGGTGCGTCTCAGGCAGGCGGATTCCTGGCATGAGCGAAAGTGAGCGCGCAAGCGCGTGGCGAGTGACATCACGAGGTCCTTTGTCAGGCCGCGAAAGGGCCTTGGAAGAGTGAAACGCAGCGACAGCGCGTGCCACTGCTGCATGCCATGATGCCGCGCCCACCCGCCACATGCATCCCGCTCGGGCGCGGATGGGCGTCAACGAGCTGGAATCGTGAGCCCCATTATCTGAACGCGCCCGCCAGCAGAGAACGCGAATCACTTTCATGCATGCCACTCCCCCCGCCAAATCGGCTACAATGCTGGCCAATCGGCAACTCGCCACTGGCCCTTGCGCCAGATCCGCGGCGCACTCTGCCTCCACGCTCTCTTTCATGCCATCGGCTGCCCGAGTGGCAGACAGTCTCAGGTGCCACCAATCCATGCCTCCCGTACTTGACGAATTTCAGGGCCTCAGTGCCTTCGATGCCATCATGCGCCATGGCAACCTGGGCGCCGGCGCCGAACACCTCGGTATCTCCAAGTCCACGCTCAGCCGTCGGATCAGTCATCTCGAGTATCAGCTTGGTCAGCCGCTGCTGCATCGCCAGGCCAACCGCCTGATTCCCACCGAGGCCGGCACGCTGTTCCATCAGTATTGCCAGCAGATGCTGTCGCTGGGCGAGCGCTCGCAGATGGCACTGGACGAGCTGCGCGAGGAGGTGAGCGGTGATCTCAGCATCAGCGTCCACCCGCATTTCCTGCGTGGCTGGTTCAATCGTCTGCTTACCGAGTTCATCGAGGAGTATCCGGGCATTCGCCTGACGCTGACTTCAAACCTGCAGCCTCCGACACGTGAGGATGATCAGGTCATGCTGTGGCTGTGGGAAGGTCCGACCCGTGACAGCGGCCTGCGTGACGAGGTGCTGGGCCACCAGCGTCAGCATCTGTATGCCCACCCGGACTATCTGCGCCAGCATGGCCATCCGCAGCATCCCGGCGAGCTTGCCTCCCACGACTGGGTCAACCTGATCGACCGCCATCATCCCGATCTGGTGCTCCACCATCCGGAACAGGGCGAGTACCGAGTGAGCCTGCCGCCCTCACGCTTCACGGTCGACAATGTCGTGGTACATGCCGACCACATCGCGCATGGCGCCGGTATCGGCCTGCTGCCGGACCACCACGTGCGCACCCGCTCCGTGGCACATCCCGGCCAGTTCGAGGCCTGCCTGCCCGAGTGGCAAGGACCCTCGATTCCGGTCAGCCTGCACTATCCCTTCGGGCACCCGCCGCGCAAGCTGGGCGCGCTGCTGGATCGTATCCGGCGCCATGTGCCCAAGGACTGGGGGCAGCCCTAGCCCCGCAAGCCTCACGTACCAGCGCGACTCAGCGGCCCTGGCCAAACAGATGGCGACGCGCCTCTTCATCCATCGCCACATTGGCCGCCGGATTGATGTCGTCGATGCGCGCCATCGCCCGCCTGACGCCATCACGCTCGGCCATGCGAGTGCGGTAGGCAGCCACCGCCGGGAAGCGGGCCAGATCGATCTCCTGCTTCTCGGCCTTCAGCCACGGCCAGATGGCCATGTCGGCGATGCTCAACTCGTTCCCCGCCACGAAGTCACGCCCCGCAAGCTGGCGCTCCAGAACGCCGTAGAGGCGCTCGCCTTCCTTGTGATAGCGCTCGATGGCGTACTCCACCGGTTCTGGCGCGTAGTGCTTGAAGTGGTGCACCTGACCGAGCATCGGCCCCAGGCCGCCCATCTGCCAATGCAGCCACTGCAGCACATCATTGCGTGGGCGCGTCTCGCGCGGCAGGAATTGGCCGGTCTTGTCGGCCAGATATTCCAGAATCGCGCCGGATTCGAACACGGAAATCGGCTCGCCACCATCGGCCGGCGCATGATCGACGATCGCCGGCATGCGATTGTTGGGCGAGATGGCCAGAAACGCTGGCGCGAACTGTTCGCCCTTGCTGATGTTCACCGGTATGAGTCGGTACTCGAGGCCGGCCTCTTCCAGAAAGATCGTGATCTTGTGGCCGTTGGGCGTGGTCCAGTAATACAGGTCAATCATCGTGAGCACCTTTTCGAGGGCAAGACGACATGGCCCGAACGCCTGGAAGCGTTCGAGCCATCAGGAAGCGCATCGCTGACGCGATCGAGGGCTTACTGCGGGATATCGCTGGCACGCGGCGACTTGCGTGCCATGCCGTCATGGAGATCCATCATGCGCTCGCGCCACTGCACCAGCGGATCAGCGGGGTCTTCCGTCTCGCCGAAGGGCGAGGTGTCGGAGACGATGTGGGCCCAGATGAAGAAGCCGAAGATCAGGTAATCCGCCGCCGCCGGCGACTCGCCATCCATGAAGGGCTGATTACCCAGAAGGCCACGCAACGGCTTGAAGGCGCTGTCGAGAATGCCACGGGCGATCTCGACATCGTGGAACTCCTCGAACGACATGCCGAAGCGGGCTTCTCGGGCGCTCTGGAAGTATTCACGGTCATCCGGGTGAATGGCCTGCACCAGATCCAGCGCCACCAGGCGGAAGAAACCGACGGCCATGACCTGCTCGGCATAGACCTTGACGAAATTCAGGCGCGCCCTTGCCAGTGCATCGCCGATCAGCGGGCCATGGCCTGCATCCGGATAATGCTCGTCCAGGTGCTGGAAGATGTCGTAGCTGTCCATCGACACGCCGAAATCATCCTTGAGTACCGGCACCGTGGTGGAATCGCAGAAGTCGATCGGGCTCTTGTCGGTGAACAGCATGGGAACGAGTTCCGCCTCGATGCCCTTGTGGGCCAGGGCCAGCCGCGCGCGCCAGCAGAACGGCGAGAAACGCAGACGGTCATCACGACCTCGCAATTCATAGAGTACTGGGGTCATGCAGGTATCCTCCGGTGTCATTCAAGCTCAAGATGTTCGGCATGACGTCGCCGTGGGCGTCTTGCCCATGGCAATGTTTTGGACGTTGTGCCGCGCAAATGCAAGCAAAATGAGCATTCGTTCAATATCCCGCCGATACGCCGCTCGCCGTGCTTCCACCCGCTCACCCTTGCAGTGGCGCGAGGTTGGACCCATTGAGGAGGGATTCGCGACACGCGCCGGTCATTGACCAAAGGATATTGATGACACTCGGCCTCGACAGCGCGAATAATGGATCCAAGCTGTCGCACCCGCCGCGTCTCGCCCTGCTCTCATCACTCATTTCCCAAGGAGTCTCGATGTCCGTCGAAGACCTGCACCTTAACCTGCGCAACCTGCAGGAATCCGACTACCCCCAGCTGAAACGCCTGATGGACGGCATCTACGACGACATCGGCGGCGCCTGGCCGGAACACACCATCAACCGCCTGGTCGCGGAATTCCCCGATGGTCAGATCGTGATCGAGGACGGCGAGATGCTGGTCGGGGTCGCGCTGACGGCGCTGGTGGATTACGACGCCTTCTCGAACCCGCACAAGTACGATGATCTGATCGGCCAGCGCGAAGTCATCCTCAACAACCCCGAGGGAGATGCGCTCTATGGCCTGGATGTCCTGATCGACCCCAACTACCGGGGCTATCGTCTCGGCCGCCGCCTGTATGAAGCGCGCAAGGAACTGTGTCGCTCCATGAATCTGCGCTCGATTCTGGCCGGTGGGCGCATTCCCCAGTATCACGAGTATGCCGCGGAGCTGTCCGCGACCGACTACATTGACAAGGTCGAGCGACGCGAGATCTACGACCCCATCCTGTCCTTCCAGCTGGCCAATGGTTTTCTGGTCAAGCGTCTGATGCGCCAGTATCTGCCGGAAGACGAGAGCTCACAGGGCTATGCCACCTTGCTCGAGTGGAACAACATCCTCTTCGAGCCGGTCGAGCGTGTGCTGGAAAGCCGCAAGACGATGATTCGCGTCGGCGCCGTCCAGTGGCAGATGCGCAAGTTCGATTGTGTCGAATCCGTGCTGCAGCAGGTGGAATATTACGTCGATGCTCTCTCGGACTATCAGAGCGACTTCGCCGTCTTCCCGGAGCTGTTCAATACGCCGCTGATCGGCCTGCTGGAAGACCAGAGTGACCCGGTGCGCTGCATCCGCTTCCTCGCCGGCTTCACCGAGCGCTTCAAGCAGGAAATCTCGCGCATGGCGGTGGCCTACAACATCAACATCGTGGCCGGGTCCATGGTGGAGGTCGGTGATGACAACGAGCTCTACAACGTCACCTATCTCTGTCACCGCGATGGCGAGATCGACCGTCAGGCCAAGCTGCACATCACGCCTCAGGAGCGCCGTGACTGGATCATCAAGGGCGGCGACGAGCTGGCCGTGTTCGAGACCGATGCCGGTCGCATCGGCATGCTGATCTGCTACGACGTGGAATTCCCGGAGCTGTCACGCCTGCTGGCCGACCAGGACATGGACATCCTGATGGTGCCGTTCTGGACCGACACCAAGAACAGCTACCTGCGCGTCCGCCACTGCGCCCAGGCGCGCGCCATCGAGAACGAGTGCTATGTGGTGGTCTGCGGCAGTGTCGGCAACCTGCCGTCCATCGAGAGTCTGGACATCCAGTACGCCCAGTCAGCGGTATTCTCGCCCTCTGACTTCTCCTTCCCGCATGATGCGGTGATGGCCGAGACGACCCCGAACACCGAGATGATCATGTTCTCGGATCTTGATCTGGAACGTCTCAAGGTCGTGCGCAGCGAAGGCTCGGTGACCAACCTCAAGGACCGTCGCAAGGACCTCTTCGACCTGCGCCTGCGCGACTGGTCCTGGAAGTCCGGCAGTCGTCAGGACTGACTCGATGCCCCCCTGGTGGCAACGACTGTGGCAGCGATCCGAGCGCCACGGCCATGATGCCGACGCCTCAGCCCCCTTCTCTTCCCAGCCCCAGGAGGGGGACACCCTGTGGCAATCCGTCCGCGAGCGTCTGCCGATCCTCGAGGGACTCGACGCCGAGGCGCTCACGCGTCTCGAGCGCCGCGCCCGCCGGCAACTGCATGACTGGAAGCTGACCAGCGCCGAGCCTCTCGAGGAGGTCGAGGCGCTGGCATTGGCGGCTCAGGCGATGCTGTTGCTCAATGGTTGGGCGCATGCCGAGCGCTGGCAGGATGCCGGCGCTCGCGTCCATGAGATCATGCTGCCGTTCGAGGCCATCCGCCGTGAAGTGGAAGAGATGGATGAGGCAGGCGTGGTGCATGTCTTCCAGGACACCCGTGCCGGTGAGACCTGGTACCAGGGGCCGGTGGTGGTCACGCAGCAGGACCTGGCCGCCAGCGGTGACTGGAGCGGCTTCAATGTGGTCATCCACGAATTCGCCCACAAGCTCGACATGGCCAACGCCACCGATGCCGATGGCTTTCCGCCTCTGCCTGGCCACATCAGTGCTCAGGAATGGCACGCCACCTTCACCGCCGTCTGGGATGACCTGAGCGAGCGCCTGGCACACGGCATTCCCACGCCGATCGATGACTACGCCGCCAGTCACCCCGCCGAATGCTTCGCCGTGTGCTGCGAGTATTTCTTTACCGCACCGGACACCCTCGAAGCCGCCTATCCCGAGCTGTATGCCCTGCTGGAACGCTTCTTCCATCAATCGCCATTGCCACGCTGCCCGACGGCTCACGACTGATCGCCTGACAGCCAGACAGGCAGATAGGCAGGTAGACGGGCAGACAAGAAGATCCGGACAATGAATAGCGACCGCTCACCCCCTCCACCACCGGCTCAAGCTAACGGTATATCAATCAGGGTGTGCCGCGGCGGGCCCGCCATTGCGATTCCCCGATGCATCAAGAGCAGTACCTGAGTCGGTCACTGCTGACTTTTCCACCAGGTAATCCCAGACACGCTGGGCCGTGGGTCGCATGGGACGTTGGGAGGAACGTACCAGCCAGAAATGCTGCTCGGCAGGAATCGCCAGCGGGAAGGCCTGCTCCAGTCCGCCATTGCCGGAGGCCATCCATTGCTGAAAATGGCCTTCATGCACCAGCGCCACGCCCATGCCGAGACGCGCCATTTCCAGTGTCATGACCTGGGTGTCACAACTGATGGTGGACGTCGTCTTCTCCAGTCCCAGCTGACCGGCCGCGACCAGCCAGCGACGCCAGCCCACCGCGAATCCCGCCGCATGCAGCAGCGTCATTCCGGTCAGATCCGCCGCCGTGCTCAACCGGGCGCTCAGTGCCGAGCTTGCCACGACGATCATCCGCTCCTGCTCCGCTCCCACCTTGATCGCCTCGACCTGCGGCCAGTCCCCCTGGCCATAGCGCAGTTCGATATCCACTTCCTCGCCATCGAAATCACGCGCCCAGAAGGCACTCACCAGCCGCAGGGCGATCTCGGGTTGATCTCGATGAAAGCTGGCCAGACGCGGCAACAACCAGGCCTGCTGGCTCATCGGCGTCGCACGCAGACTCACCGGCGCGGCGCGCGAGGGTCCGAAGACTTCCAGCGTGCCCTCCTGCAGACGCTGGAAGCCATCCTGCAGCGCCGGCAGCCAGGCCTGCCCGGCCGGTGTCAGATTCAGACTGCGAGCATGGCGCACGAACAGCGGCTGGCCGAGCCGACCCTCCAGCTGGCGGATACGCTGACTGATGGCGGACTGGGTGACGCTCAGCTCATCGGCCGCCCGCGTGAAACTCATCAGGCGTGCCGCCGCCTCGAAGGCCTGCAGCCAGGCCAGGGGTGGCAACGGGCTGGACAAGGAAACGGGCAAGACACTCGGCGGCGAGGAAGGTGAGTCGTGCATGGCAATCTCGTGGCGGACAATGGAGGAGCATGACCACACATTAGCTCAGCTAAGCCATGGGCGTCATATTTCGCGTTGGTCAGCCCTCATGACACGCAAGACAATAGACTCACTCTCAGCACAAGACTCACCGACACCGACAGAGACAAGGAAGGCGCCCATGGAGACTCTCACCGCATCTGATTCCGACACTTTCGGTACCAGCGACACTGATGGTATTGGCGACACTAGCGTGACGAACGACACTATCGATACGAACGACACTATCGACACTATCGACACTATCGACACTACCGACACTACCGACACGGCAGCGACGGATGCCGGCACGCGTCATCAGTGGGACATGAAGGAATATCAGCCCCATCATCGCGGCACTCCCCTGATTCAGGCGACCCATGACGAGGCACTGGCGACTCTGAGCTGGGCCGATGGGGATCAGGCACGCTTTCCGCTGATCTGGCTGCGTGATCACTGCGCCTGCGACGCCTGCCGTCATCCGCAGACCTTCGAGCGCACCTTCATGCTCATGGATGATGCGGCCCTGACGGTGCATCAGTTGCGTGTCGAGCAAGGCAATCTCGTCGTCATCTGGCAGGACGGCCACACCAGTCGTTTCGATGCCGGTTGGTTGCTGCAACGTCGCCCGAGTGATGCGCCGCCAGCCACGCCGGTCCCCTCAAGCCGCGCCTGGCAGCAGGGCCATCAGCCTCACGCTACCGCCTTTGCCGACTACATGGCCGGTGGACAGGCACGACTTGGCTGGTTGGAAGCGCTGTGCCGCGACGGCTTCGCGATTCTGGACGGCGGCACCTGTGAAGGCGGTGAGATCGATGCCATCGCGGCCACCATCGGCCCCATCCGTGCCACCAACTTCGGCGGGCGCTTCGAGGTCTTCTCCAAGCAGGCGCCCAACAATGCCGCCTACACGCCCATCGCGCTGGAACTGCACACGGATCTGCCCAACTGGCGCCAGCCGCCGGACATCCAGATGCTCTATTGCCTGGTCAATGACGCCGAGGGCGGTGAGTCGATCTTCGGTGACGGCATGGCCGTCGCCGAGGAACTGCGCCGGCGTGACCCTGCCGCCTTCCGCCTGCTGGCCGAGACGCCGGTGGACTTTCGCTTCGCGGATGAGCAGACCGACCTCGTGGTGCGCGAACCGGTCATCCATCTGGATGCCAGCGGCAAGGTCATCGAGGTGCGTTTCAACAACTGGATCCGCGATAGCCTGCGCCTGCCGCTGGAACGGATGCAGGCCTGGTACGACGCCTACCGCCACTACTGGAGCATCCTGCGCGAACCGGACTTCCGCCTGCACCTCAAGCTCGAGGCCGGTCAGATGGTGGCCTTCGACAACCGCCGCGTGATGCATGGGCGCCGGTCCTTCGACCCGACCACCGGGCGCCGGCACCTGCAAGGCTGCTACGTCGATTACGACATGGTGGAATCGGCATTGCGCGTCACAGCGCGCCAGCTGGACTGACGACGGCCCGCGAGCGTTGAAGCTCAGTGATTCAATTCGCCCAGTCCCGGCAGCAGACCACGCAAGGCGATGGCATCCTGAGACTCTGGCTACTCAGGTACCGCCCATGAATCCCATGACGCTCTGCTTTGCGGATGACACCCTGGAACGACGCTATCGTCGACAACAGATCGAGACCTCACACAAGCTCAGCCGGTTCACCATCCCGCTGAGCTGTGTGATGTTCGCGTCCTATGCGCTGATCGAGATAAGTCTTACCCACCATTTCGAGAGCCTGCTGCTGCTGCGCGCCGGCATTCTCGTCAGTGTCCTGAGCCTGTTCCTGCTGTCACGCCATGCGCGATACAGACACCGGGTCAATGGCCTGCTGTGCCTGGCCTCCCTGAGCGCGGCGCTGGGCACGCTGGCCATGTTCCATCTCGGCAATGACCACGCAGTGGATCACCATGAGATGCATGAGGGTGAATTCCCGGCCTATTTCGTCAGTCTGCTATTGCTGGTGTTCTGGACCTACACCCTGCTGGGGCTGCAGTTCATCTATGCACTGGCCTGCGGATTGCTGATCTGGATGGGCTGCACCGCCAGCTGCGCGATCCTGCACAGTGGTACCGGCGTGCTGGTGGAAGCCAACGAAGCCTTCTTCATGATGTCCGCCAACCTGCTGGCCGGCATGAGCGCCTACTCGCGAGAGCGACAGAGCCGCCTGCTGTTCCTGCGCGAATGTCACGTCACCGACGAGCGAGACAATCTGCGTGACCACGCGACCCGCGACTCGCTCACCGGACTGCTCAATCGACGCGCCCTGATGGAGCATCTCGATCAGGTGCTCGACATCCAGGCACCCGGCGTCATACAGGCTGCGCTGTTCATCGACCTGGATGGCTTCAAGCCCATCAATGACCGCCATGGTCACCACATCGGCGACCAGGTCCTGAGCATCATCGGCGAACGACTCGGAGACACCCTGCGTGGCAACGATATCGTCGGCCGCCTGGGAGGCGATGAATTTCTCGTGCTGATCAGTCGTGAAGGCGATAGCCGCCAGGGCCCGGAAACACTGGCCAATCGTCTGGTGGACGCGATCAGCAGGCCCATCCACCTCGAGGTCGACGGCGAGCCGCTGATCATCGGTGTCAGCGCCAGCGTGGGCGTCTGTCTGTTCCCCTTCTCCGGTGCCACGCCGGAAACCATCATAGCGCGTGCGGACGGTGCCATGTATGAAGCCAAGCAACGTGGCCGCGGGCGAGTGGTCGCGGCCAACCCGCTGCGCCTGGTGCTGTGAGCCTCCACCACGAATGATGCCCCCTCCCTCTTGAGACAACCGCAGACGCCCCAATGAGAGAAGGATGCCTGTGCAGCCTTTCATCACGTAACGACGCCCCGCGACGATTCGCCGGGGCGTCCTGTCTCATGGAGCCCGCCAATGACACGCCTGCCGCATCTCGCCCTCTCGCTCGCTGGCCTCAGCCTCCTTGGCGGCTGTGCCGGTGTCCCGTCCGGCACCCAGCCCGTCGGGGACTTCCAGCTCGAACGCTACTACGGGCAATGGCACGAGATCGCCCGCCTGCCCAACAGCTTCGAGGAGGGACTGAGCTGCGTCACCGCCGATTACTCGCCCCGCGAGGACGGCGGCGTGCGCGTCATCAATCGCGGCCTTGATGCCGACAAGGGCGAATGGAGTCAGGCCGAAGGGCGGGCCTACTTCACGCAGGGCAGCGAGACCGCGGCCCTCAAGGTCAGCTTCTTCGGCCCCTTCTATGGTGGCTACAACGTGCTGGCACTGGATGATGACTATCAGTGGTCGCTGGTGGCCGGTGCCGATCGCGACTACCTGTGGATACTGGCGCGCGAGCCGCAGCTGGATGACGGCACCTATCAGGCGCTGGTCGATCAGGCCGCCGAGCTCGGCTTCGCCACCGATTCACTGATCAAGGTCGAGCAGGGTGAGACATGTCCCGTCGCTGACGGCGAGAGCTGATGACGCAGGCGCTTGCTCACGGCGCAGGCTCCACCCAAGGTCTAAACCGACACGTGACGTTTACATGGTGCGGACAGCCGCTTTCATCCAACCGACCTTGCCTCTTGCCACGCGCCAGCGGCTCGCCAATGGTGAGCTGACAATCTGCCGAGGCAGCGTCTCGCCGAGTGCGCTGCCCTGCTGCCAATCGCTAAATGCCGTCGCCCAGTGTCAGTGACACCTCGCTGCACTGGGCAACTCAGTTCAGAGGGAGCTCGTGCCATGGATATCCAGCAGTTCTTCAGCGCCCTATGGGATGATTACGTCGCCATGACGCCCCAGGCCCAACAGATCCAGGATGCCTTCGTGGCCGACGGCGAGACCATCGTCAACGACCACGTGGCCTTCCGGACCTTCGACCGCGGGCCGATCACCCTGAGCGCGCTGGAACCTCATCTGCTGGCGCTCGGCTACACCCGCTTCGCCCCCTATGACTTCCGCGAGAAGAAGCTGCGCGCCTTCGGCTATCTGCCGCCGTCTCCCGACATGCCGCGCGTCTTCCTCTCCGAGCTGAAATGTCATGAGCTTTCCGAGCGCGCCCAGTCGATCATCGATGGTCTGGTCAGCCAGATCTCGCCGGATGCCGCCACCCAGCCCTCCGTGCTGTGGTCAGGTCGCCTGTGGGACGCGCCGACCTTCGAGCAGTATCAGCGTCTGATGGAGGAGAGCGAATACGCGGCCTGGCTGTCGATCATCGGCCTGCGCGCCAATCACTTCACCATCAGCGTCAATGCACTTACCCGTCATGACACGCTCGACAAGGTGCTGACGCGCGTGGAAGCGCTTGGCCTGGGCATCAATCCGGCCGGCGGACGCATCAAGGGCTCACCCGAGGTCCTGCTTGAGCAGGCCTCCACCCTCGCCGACCGCCAGACCTTCACCTTCGCCGGCGGCGAGCAGCACGAGATCGCGACCTGCTACTACGAGTTCGCCCGTCGCTATCCGGATGCCGACGGCAAGCTGTATCAGGGTTTCGTGGCCGCCAGTGCCGACAAGATCTTCGAATCCACCCACCTGACCGAATCTTCCGATACCGGCCAGGACAGCCCAAGGGAGCACTCCACCCCGTGATTGCCGACTGGCTTGACCTGACACTCGAAGGCCACGCCAGCGCGCGTGGCATGGGACGCATCCCCGGTGGGCGCTATGAGATCGTCGCCCCCGGCGTGCTGGAGATCTGTCCGGACACCCAAGGGCCTGCGGCTCGTCCTTGCGTGCTCTCGGCGGGAATTCACGGCAACGAGACGGCGCCCATCGAACTGCTGGGTGAGCTGATCGCCGGTCTCGAGAGCGGCCACCTGATCGCCGGTGCCCCGCTGCTGCTGATTCTGGGCAACCTGCCCGCCATCCGCACCGGTGAGCGCTTCCATGCGACCAACCTCAATCGGCTGTTCCGACGTACCGAGACGGCGACCGCCATCTCGGTGGACGCCGGCAACGCGGCTGCCGGCAAGGCCAATGACTGTCCAGCCGATGATGAGCCGGCACGCGCCCGCCAGCTGATGGCGGCAGTGGATGACTTCTACGCCCGCTTCCCGCCGGCCGATGGCACGCGACGCCTGCACTACGACATGCATACCGCGATCCGCGACAGCCACTACCCGCGCTTTGCCGTGGTGCCCTTCAGCGAGGGAGAGGCCATCAGTCCCTCACAGTGGTCGATATTGAGCGCTGCCGGCCTCCAGGCCGTGCTGCATCAACATCAGCACAGCTGGACCTTCTCTCACTACTCGCGCCACTACCATGATGCCGATGCCTTCACGCTGGAGCTGGGCCAGGTGCGTCCGTTCGGCGCCAATGACATGGCGGCACTGGCGCCGATGTCCCGCCTGCTCGCGGCTCTGGCCACCGGAACGCCGCCGGATGAGTCTGATCCCGGTGCCATGGATTACTTCAAGGTGGAAGTGGAGCTGATGCGCCACTCCGCAGACTTCGCGCTGTGCTTCAGCGAGGATGTCGCCAACTTCACCCGCTTCGCCCCCGGCACGCTGATCGCCCGGGACGCGCAGGCGGGCCCCTGCATCATCGGGGACACGCCGCTGAGCGTGGTATTCCCCAATGCCAGTGTCGAGATCGGCGCCCGCGCCGCCTTGCTGCTGGCCAGCTGTGCTCCCCCCGAGACAGCCTGATCATGAAATGCGCCCCACCCGCCAGCCACCGCCGTACTGCCCCACGCAGCACGGCGCATCGGCAGGGTGGGCGCCCCCAATAATGACAACAAGGTCCCCACTCATGACGCATTCCTGCCGTTCTGTCCCTCCTGTCGCCAGCCAGCGACTCTTGCCGACACGCGCTCAACCAAAGTCGTATCCGGCGACGCTCCAAGGAAGCAGTTAACCCAGCGTTGAGCTGGTAGAATCTGCCCCCTTTCACGATCACGACCGTGATACCACTCGAGCGGCTGCGACGACATGGCCAGCTGCCAGCGAGATTCAGCTCGCCTGGCGACGTCATGCACCCTGTGCCGCCGTGTCGACAACGCACAAGTTCCCACGGGTCCGTGCCGCCCTGCGGCAGACTCAGGACGCGCCCGCGCCGCCTGGCAAGGCAGCGATGCGCTGCGTCTGGATCGGAGTAACGGCATGACCAAGACATCCCCCGGGATCGAGACCCCGAACCGCGAGGTGCTGCCCCTCGAGGTTCGCGACATCACCAAGTCCTTCGGCAGCAATCAGGTGCTCAAGGGCCTGTCGCTCAAGGCACGCAAGGGCGACGTCATCACGCTGATCGGTGCCTCTGGCTCCGGCAAGAGTACCTTTCTGCGCTGCATGAACCTGCTGGAACAGCCGGACGGTGGCGACATCTTCGTCCATGGCGAGCAGATCGGCTTCAAGGACACCCGCCGCGGTCGCGAGCCGATGGACTGGCGTCAGGTCGAGCGCATGCGCGCGCGCCTGTCGATGGTCTTCCAGGGTTTCAACCTGTGGTCACACATGACCCTGCTGGAAAACGTCATCGAGGCGCCGATCCACGTGCTCGGCAAGCCGAAGAAAGAAGCCATCGCGCACGCGCGCAGCCTGCTGGATCGCGTCGGCCTGCTCGAACGCGCCGACTACTACCCGGCCCAGATGTCGGGGGGCCAGCAGCAGCGTGGTGCCATCGCGCGCGCCCTGGCGATGGAGCCGGAAGTGATGCTGTTCGACGAGCCGACCTCGGCACTCGACCCGGAACTGGTCGGTGACGTGCTCAAGGTGATGCGCGATCTGGCCGAGGAAGGCCGCACCATGGTGGTGGTGACCCACGAGATGAGCTTCGCGCGCGACGTCTCGAGTCAGGTGGTCTACCTGCATCAGGGTCTGGTCGAGGAAGCCGGCGATCCGGCTGAGGTACTGGGCAATCCCCAGTCAGAGCGACTCAAGCAGTTCCTGGCGCCCAAGTACTGACAGGCAGGACTGATGAACAGGACTGACGGACGGCTCTGAACAACCGCTCGGTCCGCCGGCGCTTCCCCCGGCACGGTGATCCCGTGTCCGGCACATGATTCAGCACCGCGAGCGCCATGCCATCGGCAGGCCTCGAGGCGCAAGAGATTTCAGGAATGAAAGTGATGAAACAGTTCGCGACACGCGCCCTGATGGGCCTCACCCTCGGTCTCTCCACTCTCGCCATCTCGGCAGGCGCCGTGCAGGCCGCCGATGTGCCGGACCCGCTGCGCCTCGGCATCGACGTGCCCTACGCGCCCTTCGGCTACAAGCTGCCGAGCGGTGAGCTGACCGGCTTCGAGATCGAGCTGGGCAATGCCATCTGCGAGCAGCTCGCCACTCGCTGCGAGTGGGTCGAGCAGGACTTCGACGGCATCATCCCGGGCCTGATGGCACGCAAGTACGACGTCATCATGTCCGCGCTGACCATCAACCCGGAGCGTGAACGTCAGGTGCTGTTCTCCGCGCCCTACTTCACGCCGCCGTCCGGCTGGTTCGTCAAGGCGGACAGCCCGCTGGCCGGCGCGGACAGCCTCGATGCCGAGGCTCTCAAGGGCAAGGTGATCGGTGTCCAGCGCGGCAACCTGCAGGATCACTACGTCACCGACCTCTACGCCAGCGTGGCCGAGGTGCGTCGCTATACCAAGCTGGATGATCTGGTGCTGGACATGGACAGCGGTCGCGTCGATGTCGCCTTCCTTGATCTGCCGGTCGGTCAGGACACCCTGGTCGAGGCCAATGATGGCAATTTCGTCAATACCGGCAGCGCCATCAGCGAACCGAAGAAGTACTTCGGTGACGGCTTCGGCATCGCCATGAAGCAGCGCGATCGTGATCTCAAGAAATCCATCGACGAGGCACTGGACACGCTGAAGGCCGACGGCACGCTCGAGCGTCTCAACGCCAAGTACTTCGCCAGCGCCGCGACCGCCAACAGCCAGTAAACCGCTGAGCGGTTTGCACGGCGCTTCACGGGAGGATTCCCATGATCGACCTACAAGGCTACGGGCCAAGTCTGCTGGAGGGTGCCTGGGTCACGGTGCAGCTGGCCGTGCTGGCCCAGCTGCTGGCCATCGCCCTCGGGCTGATGACAGCGACCGCCAAGATGTCGCGTTCCACGCCACTGCGCTGGATCGCGACGCTCTACACCACCATCATCCGTGGCGTACCGGACATCGTGTTGATGCTGCTGCTGTTCTTCGGTGGTCAGATCGGCATCAACATGGTCACCGACTGGCTGTATGACCGCTATGACATCGATGTCTTCGTCAACGTCGACGAATTCACCGCGGGCGTCATCACCATCGGCTTCATCTTCGGCGCCTACATGGGTGAGACCTTCCGCGGTGCCTTCATGGCAGTGGATGCCGGCCAGATCGAGGCCGGACGTGCCTATGGCATGAGCAACTGGAAGGTCTTCAAGCGCATTCGCTTCCCGCTGATGATGCGTCACGCCCTGCCGGGGCTGGGCAACAACTGGATGGTACTGCTCAAGACCACCGCCCTGGTGTCGGTGATCGGGCTGGTCGACATGGTGCGTGTCGCCAGCGAGGCCGCCAAGGCGACCCATGAGCCCTTCACCTTCCTGTTGCCGGTCGCGGCGGGCTATCTGCTGATCGCCACCGTGTCCGAATGGGGGCTTTCGCGCCTCAAGAAGCGCTACAACACCGGATTCGGGGAGGCCAGCGCATGGAACAACTGAACGATGCGGGCCCGACAGGCATCATCGCCCAGCTTGGCCAGATGCTCGATGATGTGCTGAGCGACAACTACATCTTCACCGCCACCACTCTCTGGCACTACTGGGAGGGGCTGGTCACCACGGTGCAGCTGGTATTCCTGTCGCTGATCATCGGGCTGGTGCTGGCCGTGCCATTGGCGATCCTGCGCGGCTCGCGCCGCCGCTGGATCAAGATGCCGGTCTACCTGTACACCTATGTCTTCCGTGGTACCCCTCTGCTGATCCAGCTTTACCTGATCTACTACGGAGTGGTGTTCTTCGATGGCTTCGACATCTCGTTGGGAATCACCAGCGTGCATGTCCCCAGCATTCAGGACACCTGGCTGTGGGAGTACTTCCGTGACCCCTTCGTCCCGGCGCTGCTGGCCTTCGTGCTCAATACCGCGGCCTATACCACCGAGATCTTCCATGGTGCCATCCAGTCCACGCCCAAGGGCGAGATGGAAGCTGCACGCGCCTATGGCATGTCGCGGGGCAAGATGATGCGTCGCATCATTCTGCCCAGTGCCTTCCGACGTGCACTGCCGGCCTACGGCAATGAAGTCATCTTCATGCTGCATGCCAGCGCCATCTGCAGCGTGGTGACGCTGCTGGATCTCACCGGGGCGGCGCGTGACATCTATGCACGCTTCTATGCCCCCTTCGAAGCCTTCCTGTTCGTCGCCGCCATCTATCTGTGTCTGACCTTCACCATCATTGCCATCTTCAGGCAGCTGGAGAAACGTCTGCTGGCACACTTGAAACCATTGAATTGAACTGAAAGAAGCGCCTCTTGCCGGGCGCTTCTTTCGTTTTTCACTCCTGATCCAGCAATGCATCTCGTTTAACGAACGTTTGAATCCGACCATTTTCCCCCTTCACCACAGCGCAGGACTGGGCTAGTGTGGAGAACAATGGCTGACGACAGTCCTGTCTTCATCGGCGCAGACGCCTGATACCTTTTCAGGGAGCGTCTGGTGTCGCTGACACGTCAGCTCGACCAACAACAACGAGGAACGGGAACGACATGAAGAAGCTTCTGGGAATTTCCCTGCTGGGTGCAGCACTGATGGCCGGTGGCGCACAGGCCGCCGAGACACTGCGCATCGGCGTCGATGTGCCTTATGAGCCGATGGAATACAAGACACCGGACGGCGAGCTGACCGGCTTCGACATCGAGCTGGGCAATGCCATCTGCGCGAAGATCAACCGCGACTGCGAGTGGGTCATCCAGGCATGGGACGGCATCATCCCCGGCCTGATGGCACGCAAGTACGACGCCATCATGTCCTCGATGACCATCAACGAAGAACGCCGTGAGAAGGTGCTGTTCTCCGACACCTACATCACGCCGCCGTCTGCCTGGTTCGCGCCGTCCGACAGCGCGTTGAGCGCCACCTCCACCGAGGCCCTGGCGGGCAAGGCCATCGGCGTGCAGCGCGGCACCCTGCAGGACAACTACGTCACGGATCTCTACGCCAAGAATGCCGAGGTCAAGCGCTACACCACCGCCGATGACCTGGTGCTGGACATGGATGCGGGTCGCCTCGACATCGCCTTCCTCGACTTCCCGGTCGGCAAGTCCACCCTCATCGATGGCGGCAACGGCAACTACAAGGCCGTGGGGGAAGTGGTCACCGAGCCCAAGAAATACTTCGGCGACGGCTTCGGTATCGCCATGCGCAAGCGTGACAAGGACCTGGCCGAGCAGATCAACGGCGCACTGGCGGAACTGAAGGCCGATGGTACCTACGACACCATCCACACCAAGTACTTCGGCGAGAAGAAGTAAGATCGCCTCCCATGTCATGACGCGCGCGAGCTGACAGGCGCAAGTGACACGCAAGACAACACGTCCCGCTGGCATCTGCCGCGGGACTTTTGCGTTGAGACAGGGTCATTCCCGACCCAGCCCCTTCATCAGCGCCGCCGGGGAATGAGAGCAAGCCCCCGCCACGCCTGAGCCAGATGCCAAGTCATCGCGTCCCCTTGCACAATTGGTGCAAATTGAGAACCAAAGCAGTGTGGCTGAGAGGGCTTATCCCGTCTGCCCGGCCTCTCTAGGATGCCCAGCATCCCACTCCTGCAACGGTAGCTCCCCCATGTCGAGACATCCTTCACGTCCGGCGCGCCTTTCTCGTATCGCCTCTTCCCTGCTGTTGACCCTTGGCGGTCTCCTTGCGCTCAGCGCCTGCAGTGAAGGCGATGACGAGGCTTCCGCTGGCGCCCAGCCGACACCTCCCACGATGGAAGTCGTCGCGGCCAAGGCTCAGCCGGTCGCGGCTTGGCACACTTACACCACCCGCCTGGAATCTCCGCAGAGCGTACAGCTGCGCCCGCGCGTGAGCGGTGAAATCGAAGAGGTCCTGTTCACCGAAGGCAGTCAGGTGAGCGCCGGCACCCCGCTGGTCCGCCTCGATCAGCGCCCCTTCAAGGCCGAGGTTGATCGTCTGGAAGCCGAGGTGGCTCGCGTCAAGGCAGAACTGGCCAACGCCCGCAGTGAATCCGGACGCGCGGCCAGCCTGGTCAAGCGCAACCTGATCTCCCGCGAGGAAGCCGATTCACGCAGCACCAGCGTCTCCGGTCTCAACGCCCAGCTCAAGGCCGCCATCGCCCAGCTCGAGCGCGCCCGTCTGGATCTCGACTACGCCACGGTGCGTGCCCCGATCGATGGCCGACTGTCCAATGCCCGCATCACGCGCGGCAATACCGTTCAAGCCGGTCAGAGCGTGTTGACCACCCTGGTGGAAACCCGCCAGCTGGACGCCTATATCGACATCAGCGAGCTGACCTGGAATCAGGACTTTGCCGACGTCTCCGCCGAGGATCATCTGCCGGTGGAACTGCAGCTGGCAGGCCAGCAGGACTTCCCGTTCCAGGGCGAGCTCGACTTCATCGACAACAGCGTCGATATCGATACCGGTACCCTGCGCATTGGCGCCACCTTCACCGCAGAGGACCCTGCCCTGCGGCCGGGCGCCTTCGCGCGCCTGCGCATCGCCTCCCCCGAGATTCGCGACGCCGTGCTGATCCCGGAGCGTGCCATCGGCACCGATCTGGATCGTCAGTTCGTGCTGGTGATCGGCGAAGATGACACCCTCGCCTACCGTGGCATCACCACTGGCCCACGCTTTGGCCCGCTGCGTGCCGTCACCGATGGCCTGGCCGCCGGTGATCGCGTGCTGGCCGCCGGCCCCGCCAAGGCAGGCCCGGGCATGCCGATCACGCCCAAGCTGGTCGAGATGTCCGACAATGGTGCCCTCAAGGCCCTCGTCGAGCGTGTCGCTCGCCTGACGCAACACCAGAAGGATCAGCCGTCGCACGACAATGATCAGGATGCCGCGGCGCTGGCCGAGGCCGACCGCCAGGCAGCAGGAGGCCGTACGTGAACGTCTCCAGCTTCTTCATCAAGCGCCCGGTCTTCGCCGCGGTGCTGTCGATCCTGATCGTCATCTCGGGGCTGCTGTCACTGTTCCAGCTGCCCATCTCCGAGTATCCAGAAGTCGTGCCACCTACCGTGGTGGTGCGCGCCAACTACCCGGGCGCCAACCCGGAAGTCATCGGTTCGACCGTCGCCACGCCGCTGGAGCAGGAAATCACCGGCGTCGAAGGCATGCTGTACATGGACTCCCAGGCGACCTCCGACGGTAACCTGACCCTGACCGCGACCTTCGCGCTGGGCACGGATCTGGACAAGGCCCAGGTGCAGGTGCAGAACCGCGTGGCACGCGCCACGCCACGCCTGCCGCAGGAGGTGCAGCAGCTCGGCATCACCACCGAGAAGGCCTCGCCCAACCTGACGATGGTGGTCCACCTGACCTCCCCGGATGGCCGCTATGACCAGCTGTGGCTATCCAACTACGCGCGCCTGAATCTCAAGGACAACCTCGCCCGTCTCGACGGCGTCGGTGACGTGCGCCTGTTCGGTGCTGGCGAGTATTCCATGCGCGTATGGCTGGACCCGGACGCCGTGGCGGCGCGTGGACTGTCTGCCGGTGACGTGATCAGTGCGCTGCGCGCCCAGAACCAGCAGGTCGCCGCCGGGTCCGTCGGTGCCCAGCCCGCCCCGGATGACAACCAGTTCCAGCGCCTGCTCAATGTGCGCGGACGTCTCGAGAGCACGCAGGAATTCGAGAACATCGTCATCCGTGTCGATGAGGATGGCCGCCTGACGCGCCTGAAGGATGTCGCACGTGTCGAACTGGGTGCCGACAGCTACTCGCTGCGCGCGCAACTCGACGGCAAGGATGCGGTGGCGATGCCGATCTTCCAGCGCCCCGGTTCGAATGCCATCGCGCTGTCGGATGCGGTCCGCGAGCGCATGAGCGAGATGTCCGATGCCTTCCCCGATGGTGTCAGCTACGACATCGTCTACGACCCCACCGTCTTCGTGCGCGGCTCCATCGAGGCGGTCATCGATACCCTGTTCGAGGCCATCCTGCTGGTCGTGATCGTGGTGATCCTGTTCCTGCAGACTTGGCGCGCCTCGATCATCCCGCTGATCGCGGTGCCGGTCTCGCTGATCGGCACCTTCGCGGTCATGCAGCTGATGGGTGTCTCGATCAATACGCTGTCGCTGTTCGGACTGGTACTGGCCATCGGTATCGTGGTCGATGACGCCATCGTGGTGGTGGAGAATGTCGAGCGAAACATCGAGCTGGGCCACTCCCCCATCGAGGCGACCCAGATCGCCATGCGCGAGGTGACCGGCCCGATCATCGCCATCGCGCTGGTGCTGACGGCGGTCTTCGTGCCCACCGCCTTCATCAGCGGCCTGAGCGGCCAGTTCTACAAGCAGTTCGCGCTGACCATCACCATCTCGACGCTGATCTCGGCCTTCAACTCACTGACCCTGTCGCCGGCGCTCTCGGCCCTGCTGCTCAAGCCGCACGGTGCCAAGCCGGACTGGCTGACACGCCTCATCGATGGCCTGTTCGGACGCTGGCTGTTCGCGCCGTTCAACCGGGCCTTCAATGCCATGTCCAACGGCTACACCGGCCTGATCAAGAAGCTGCTGCGCTTCGGTGTCATCGTCGGCGTGATCTATCTGGCCCTGCTCGGCGCCACCGGCAAGCTGTTCGACAGCGTGCCCGGCGGCTTCATCCCGGGACAGGACAAGCAGTATCTGGTCGCGATGGCTCAGCTGCCGGACGCGGCAAGCCTTGATCGCACCACCGAGGTCATCAACGAGATGCAGAAGCTGGCACTCGAGACACCGGGGGTCGCCCATACCGTGGCCTTCCCGGGGCTGTCGGTGAACGGCTTCGTCAATGCCTCCAATTCCGGCATCCTGTTCACGCCGCTGGATGACTTCGAGGATCGCCAGTCGCCCCAGCTCTCCGGCCAGGCGATCGCCGCCGAGCTCAACCGCAAGTTTGCCGGCATCGACGAAGCCTTCGTCGCCGTCTTCCCGCCGCCGCCGATTCTGGGTCTGGGGACCACGGGCGGCTTCAAGTTGCAGCTGCAGGACCGCGGCAACCAGGGCTTCGATCAGCTGTTCGCCGCCGTGCAGACCATCACCGCCAAGGGCAATGCCGACCCGCGCCTGAGCAGCGTCTATTCCAGCTTCCGCATCCAGGTGCCGCAGTACGACATCGATGTGGACCGCGAGCAGGCGATGATCATGGGCGTCCCGGTGGAACGCGCCTTCGAGACCCTGCAGATCTACATGGGCTCGCTGTACGTCAATGACTTCAACCGCTTCGGGCGTACCTATCAGGTACGCGCCCAGGCCGAGCAGTCGGCGCGTCTCGACCCGGATGACATCCGCAATCTCAAGGTGCGCAGCGACAACGGGCGCATGATTCCGCTGGGCAGCTTCGTCAAGGTGACGCCGACCACCGGGCCGGACCGCGTGATGCACTACAACACCTATGTCAGCGCCGACATCAACGGCTCGCCGGCACCGGGTGTCTCCAGTGATCAGGCCAAGGCCGCCATCGAGGAAGTGCTGGCAGCCAATCTACCCCAGGGCATCGGCTACGAGTGGACGGAGGTGACCTACCAGCAGGTGCTGGCCGGCAACACCATGATCTATATCTTCCCGCTGGTGGTGCTGCTGGTGTTCCTGGTGCTGGCTGCCCAGTACGAGAGCTGGTCGCTGCCGCTGGCGATCATCCTGATCGTGCCGATGACGCTGCTGTCGGCACTGGCTGGCGTGTGGCTGACGGGAGGCGACAACAACATCTTCACGCGGATTGGGTTGATCGTGCTGGTGGCGCTGGCCTGCAAGAACGCCATCCTGCTGGTCGAGTTCGCCCGTGAGCAGCAGCATGAAGGTCAGAGTCGCCTGGATGCCGTGCTGACGGCCTGTCGCCTGCGGCTGCGGCCCATCCTGATGACCTCGGTGGCCTTCACCGCCGGCGTGGTGCCGCTGGTACTGGCCACCGGTGCCGGCAGCGAGATGCGCCAGGCGATGGGCGTGGCGGTGTTCTCCGGCATGATCGGCGTCACCGTGTTCGGCCTGTTGCTGACGCCACTGTTCTATGTCGGCATCCGCAGGATGGTCGAGAAGCGTACCTAGAGAAGCCGGGGCTTCACGGACCACACCGCCAGTGCGGCGACGCGAGATGATTCGCCGCACTGGCTTGCCTCGCCGCATCGTCTCGGCACACCGCCGAACCTACATTGTTCAATACTCGGGAGCGGGTAGCATGTACGCCGATACCTTCAATGATCTGGCCCTTGAGGCTGAACTCGAGAACTTCGCGCATCGCTGGTTCTCTCTGCTCAACCGCCTGGCGCCGTCCCTCGAGCTGGCCGAGCTGCTGGGAGACGATGCCGTGATCCAGCTGCTGGATGAGACGCTCACTGGCAGCGAATTCCTGACCAATTGGGAACAGCGCCGTGATGATCTGCTGATCAACAGTCATGCACTGGGCTGGGTACGTGCCCGACGCGAGAGTCTCGACACGGCCACCCTGCGCATGGGCGGCGAGCACCGCGCCGCGCATCACGACGGCAGCGTGCTGCACACGCATTTCGATGCCGAGTGGGTGCTGGATCTGAGCTGGGGTGAGCCACGCATCCAGCGCATCAAGCTGCTGGACGTGCGCACGCTGTAGAATGCGGATGAGCAGACACAAGGACGCCCCGTCACCTGAAGGTGACGGGGCGTCCTTGTGTCTGGCGCGATGGCTTGCCGCCCAACGCTTGCTCAGGCATTTGGGGGTGGGAGACTTCGCCGCCTTTCCGCCAGCATCGCCGGTGTATCGATATCGTCGAGAATGCCGGCATCGCTGACGACCACCTCACGCAAGGCATCACGATGTCGAAGGATCACTTCCCGCGCACCCTCACCGCCCTCAAGCGCTGCCAGCTCACGCCATAGCGTCCGCCCGAACAGCACCGGATGCCCGGGCCTGCCCTTCTCGCCTGTCAGTACCGGCCGCACCACATGCTCCGCACTCGCCTCACGGTGCAAGGCGTGAAAGGTCTGCGGCGTGATCCGCGCCATGTCCGCCAGCCATACCGCCGCCACCTGCACATGCGCCAGGGTGGCGTCCTCACTCAGCTGACGGAAGGCATCGCCGAGACTGGCGCCGAGGCCGTTGCCCGCCTGCGGCGCACGCCAGATTCGCCGGGCATGCTCACGCGCGAAGTCATCTCCCAGCAGTGCGGCGGGATCATCGTCCTCACGCAACAGCAGACGCCAGTCCACCTCACAGGACATGACCTGCGAAAGCGTCGCCATCAACAGTGTCTGGCCATCCGCCAGACAAGCCTGACGCTTGTCACTGCCAAAACGGCGACTCTGACCGGCCGCCATCACCAGAATGATCGTCTCACTCATGTCGGGTCTCACAGACTTTCCCGAGCGCGCCCACGCCGGATGCGCACGATATCGGCCATCACCGCCAGCGCGATCTCGGCCGGTGTCTTGCTGCCCAGATTCAGCCCGATCGGCATCACGATACGCGCAATCTCCTCGGCGCTGAGCCCACCGCTGCGTGCCAGCCGCTCGGCGCGCGCCTGAGAGGTACGCTGCGAGCCCATCACGCCAATGTAGAACGCGGGCTGGCGTACCGCCTCGATCATCGCGAGATCATCAATGCGTGGATCATGGGTCAGCGCCACCACGGCAGTGGCGGCATGGCAGCCCCCCGCCGCGATGAAGCGCGAGGGCAGCTCACGACGCAGGGTGACACCGGCGAGCGGCGTCTTGCGGGCATCCCAGTCCGCCAGCACTTCCTCGCGTGGCTCGCAGATGATCACCTCGAAGCCGAGGCTGACGGCGAAGGCCGCGCAGGCTTCCGCCACCGGCGAGAGTCCCGCCAAGAGCAGACGCGCCACCGGCCCGACCCTGAGCTGATAGCCGTACGCCTCGCCCTCATGGCCCTTGAGTAGCTCGACCCGCTCCCCCAGCCCGCTGTCCTGCTGAAGCGCACGCGCCCCATCCCCCGCCAGCATGACCTGACGCAGACGCGGCGTCTGACCCTCGAGTGCCTCGCGCAGTGCCTTGAGATGCGCGATGTCCGCCTCGCTGGCCGTGAAGCGCTCGACCAGCACGTCCAGCAAGCCACCGCACGGCAAGGCGATCCCCGCGCCCTGATGGCCGCCCTCGCCATAGCGGATCACCTGGGCGCTCGCGGTGAATTCGCCTCCCGCCAGGCGCGCCAGGAAGTCCTCCTCGACACAGCCACCGGACAACGAGCCACGATGCTGGCCATCGGCACGCGCCACCAGCCAGGCACCCGGCTCACGCGGTGAGGAGCCGAAGGTGGACAGCACCGTACACAGCCAGATCGGGCTGTCAGGCCGCGTGCCATCTGACGGCGCCAGCCAGTCGATCGCCTGACAGATCACTTCAAGATCAAGATGTTGCATCAAAAATCTCTCATATCGGAAGCCGGCTCCCAGCCAGAAGACACGAAACCCGCCACCCGGGCATGCCGGAGTGGCGGGTATCAGACGCATTCATCGGTGAGGATCAGGCCTCGCTGAGCGCGGCCTTGAGCGCCGCCGGGCGCATCGGCAGATCACGCAGGCGAACGCCTACGGCATGATGGATGGCATTGGCCACCGCCGGTGCGACCACCGTGGTACCCGGCTCGCCAAGACCGACAGGCATCTCGGTACTGTCAACGAACTCGAGATCCATCTGCGGCACCTGATGCATGCGCAGCGGCTGGTAGGCGCCCAGATTCTGCGCCACCGGGCCACCCTCGCGGTATTCGGTGCCTTCGTGCAGCGCCATCGAGACGCCCCACAAAAGCGAGCCCTCCAGCTGCGCCATGGCGCCATCCGGGTGTGCGAGGGTACCGGCATCGACGACACTGGTCAGCTTCTCGATCTTGACCTCGCCAGTGGCGCGATCGACCTTGACCCGTGCCACGCAGGCCACCCAGGTCGGCATGCTGCGTTCCTGACCGAAGCTCAGCGCCACGCCCATGCCGGTATCTTCCGGCAGGCTGTCACGCTCGCTCCAACCGGACTTCTCCATCACGCGCGTGAGCACGTTGCGCAGACGTTCCGCCCCGCCCGTGCTGACCGGCGCCTTGCCGGCATTGCGGCCTTCGGCGTCCAGCAGCGAGAGGCGGAATTCGGCCGGATCCTGCTCGGCTGCCTGCGCCAGCTCATCGATGTGCTGCTCGACCGCCCATAGCGTCCAGCCCGGTGCGACGGAGCGCAGATACCCCGGCACGAAGGCCTCATGAGCGACCTCGTTCTGCTGCGCCCAGACACGCTGGGTGCCGACGTTGTACCAGTGGTCCGCGCCACTGATGGAGAAGGAATCCAGCTTGCCACCGCCTTCCACGGCTTCGGCGAGGAAGCTCGGCATCAGCGCGGCAGTCGGCCAGCCTGCCGCGGCGGCGTGCTCGGAGGCCACGACACGGCCATCGGCATCCAGACCGGAACGCACACGCTGCACCGAGGGCGAGCGCACGCAATCGAAACGGCTATCGTCCGGGCGCGTGAAGATCATCTTGACCGGACGTCCCACGGCCTTGGCCGCCAGTGCCGCCGGCACGGCGTAGTCACCGTGGAGACGACGCCCGAAGCCACCGCCCAGATACAGCTGGTGGTGAGTGATCTTGCCATCCCCGACGTCCAGCGCCTTGGCGACGAGGGGAATCAGCAATGACTGCTGCTGGTTGCCACAGTGGACATGCCAATGCCCCTCCTCCTCATAGGCCAGTGCATTGGCCGGCTCCAGAGTGAAGTGCAGCACGCTTGAGGTGGTGAAGGTGGACTCCACCGTGGTCGCCGCACCTTCGATCAGCGCGGAAGGGTCACCCTGATCCACCATCAGCGAGCCATTGTCACGACTCGGGGCGCTGACCAGTCGCTGGCCTTCTGCCTGGATCGCCGCCTCATCGACGTGATAGCTGTCGCCCTTGCTCCATTCCACCTTGAGCAGGTCGGTGGCACGCATGGCCGCCGAGAAGTTGTCGGCGATGACCGCAAGCCACCCCTGACACATGCCGGACGGATCCTTGAGCTCAATGGTCTGGCGATAGCCGATGACCTTCTGGGCTTCGCTGTCATCCACGGCCGTGACCTTGCAGCCGAAGCGACTCGGCGGCAACACCGGGCGCGCATGCAGCGTCTTGCCGACACGGGCTTCCACCTCGGCAGGCAGGGTGTAATCGATGCCGTAGACCGCCTGACCGTTGGTCTTGGCCGGCACGTCCAGCGCATTGCCCTTGGTGCCGAGCACGCGGCGCTCGGAGGCCGGCTTGAGCTCGATGGCCGCCAGCTCATCTTCCGTGAAGCTGCGCTCAAGGCCTGCCGCGACGATCTCGCCATAGCCCAGTGACTGATCGCCACTGATGACACGGCCCTTGCGCGCCTTGCAGCTCTCGACGGACACGCCCATCTGTCTGGCGCCCGCTTCGATCAACGCGATACGCCCGGCAGCCCCCGCCTGCGACAGCGGCTGGTAGCTGTGATTCACCGACCAGCTGCCGCCGGTGATCATGTAGCCCCACTTGGGATCGCTGTCGACGTAGACGATCTCGACGGAGGCCAGATCGGCCTCGAGCTCCTCGATGACCAGACGCGCCAGGCTGGTGGCGACGTGCTGTCCCATCTCGGCCTTGGTGATATGGATGGTGATGGTGCCGTCAGTGCCGATGGCATACCACATGGTCGGCTCGAAGGCGCCGGCGGACAGCGTCTCGCTGGCAGAGCGGCCGTCATCGGCGCCGCTAGCCAGGGCTGCGCCGGAGACCCCGAACGCCAGCATCGCGGAACCCGCGACACTGCCGATCAAAAAACCACGCCGCGTGATGCCGTGCTGGCTCGAGGGGTGACGAGTGGCTGCCTGAGCGCGCTGATGCCGGCCCAGCGTATCTTCAAACCTTGCCATGAGATGTCTCCTCGGCAGCAGAATGGCTCACGGCATCTGCCGTGGCACGCGGATCGAATGTGCCGACACCGGCAGTCGCGGCGGTGGCCTCGGTCTGCTGGCCCATCACCTGCGCCGTGTCGCGCTCACTGGCGATCGCGGCGGCACGCTTCACCGCACGATGGATACGCACGTACGCCATGCAACGACACAGGTTGCCCGCCATGGCGGCAGTGACCTGCTCATCGGTGGGGTTCGGTGTGTGCTTGAGGAAGTCAGCGGCCTGCATGATCTGGCCGGACTGGCAGTAACCGCACTGCGGCACCTGCTCCTCGACCCAGGCTTGCTGTAGCGGGTGGTCATCGTTCTCGGCCAGCCCCTCGATGGTGACGATGTCACCACCCTCGGCGGCCAGTACCGGCAGGACACAGGTGCGCGCCGCGGTGCCGTTCAGGTGCACGGTGCAGGCGCCGCACTGGGCGATTCCGCAACCGAACTTGGTACCGGTCAGGCCCAGGTGTTCACGCAGCACCCAAAGCAACGGGGTTTGCGGATCGACCTCGAGACTGACGGCCTTGCCGTTCAGAGTGAAGTTGGCCAAGGGGCTTCTCCTCAGGAGCATGAAGCAGGGGGACAGGGTTCGGACAACGCGTGCAGGGTGTCGCGGCCAGCCATGGCGTCATCTGACTGACGTGGCGTGGGTTCGGCGTCAGGGACCGACCCCAGGCTTTGAGGCCTGGCACGATTCGAATCGGTGAATTCTACAGGTCACGATTCGGCACCACGGTGCCAAAAAGGAAACAGTGTGATGTCACTGGGCTCATCATGGCCATGCAGATGCTGTCTCGCATGCCACACAGTATAGCGTTTCACGCCTTGTCATCGGCAGATGTTTGCATGACATCGGTCCGCCTCGGGACTGGGCCGGTAGCGGTCGAGAATGATGGCGGCGCACCGGAGCGAGGACTCCCGCGAAGCCATGTGACTGCCTGGTATGGACGAGAGTGTCGCAGACGCGTCTGACAGTGGCGTATCCGGCATCTGTACTTTTATGAGAATAAAGTGAAATGTAGCGAGAGTCCTCATGGAGGATGTTCCGCCCATGGCCAGCACCGGGCGCAGGGACCGCAAGAACTGCAAGAACTGCAAGAACTGCAAGAACAACGACAATAACGATTCCCGGCATGAGGATCTGACATGCAACTCAACTGGAAGGCGGCGATCGCGCTGGCAGCGCTGATACTCGCCATCAATACCGGCGCGCGCCAGGCGATGGGCTTCATGCTGCCACCGATGGCCAGCGAGCTTGCCTGGGGCATGGGCAGCCTGTCATTCGCGCTCGCCATCCAGAATCTGGTCTTCGGGCTGGCCGCGCCCATCGCCAGCAAGCTGTCGGATCGCTTCGGCACGCTCAGCGTCTTCCTGGTCGGCAGCCTGTGCTATGCGGTCGGCATGGGCGTCACCGCCCTCTGGCCGACTCCGACGGTGTGGATGCTGGGCGCCGGCGTGCTGGCCGGCATCGGTATCGGGGCGACCACCTTCCCGCTGGTGCTGGCCGCCGTCACGCGCGTGGTTCCCCTCCAGCATCGTGGCATCGGCCTGGGCATCGCCTCGGCCGGCGGCTCCTTCGGGCAGCTAGTCTACTCGGTCGCGACCCCGATGCTGGTGCTGATCGACTGGAAGATCGCCATGCTGGCGCTCGGCGCCAGCTGTCTGCTGCTGATTCCCATGGCCCTGCCCTTGCTGCGTCGCCCGCCGGCCGGCAGTGAAACACAGGCAGAGGATGTCCCGAGCCAGGGCCCGCTGCTGCAGGACCGGCGCTTTCTGGCGCTGGCCGGCGGCTTCTTCGTCTGCGGCGTGCACGTCGCCTTCATCGCCACCCACCTGCCCAATTTCGTGGTCGCCTGCGGTCTGCCCCTGAACGTGGCCGGCAACACGCTGGCGATCATCGGCGCGCTCAATATCGCCGGCACCATCCTGTTCGGTGCCTGGGGCGGCCGCCGTCACCCGCCGCAGCTGTTGATGCTGATCTATCTGTGCCGCGCCGCACTAGTGATGGCGATGGTGGTCATCCCGCCCAGCAGCATGCTGCTCTACGCCTTCGGCGCGATCATGGGCGTGCTGTGGCTGTCGACGGTGCCACTGACCAGCCAGGCCGTCGCGCTCTACTTCGGCCAGAAGCGTCAGGCCTTCGTGTTCGGCATGGTGCTGGCCGCGCATCAGGTCGGCGCCTTCCTGGGGGCCTGGGGCGGTGGTGTGGTCTATCAGCTGACCGGCAGCTACGACCTGCTGTGGATCGCCAGCGGCATCTTCGGTCTGCTGGCCGCGCTCGTGCACTGGCCGGTGCGCCGCGAGCCCAAGCGCATGGTGCAGCCACAACTGGCCTGAGTCGCGCCACGGCATCTGATTCTCAAATGTCAGACCACACCTCCACAACGACACAGCCCCCATCGGCGAACCCGATGGGGGCTGTGTCGTATGGGCTCGGGCCAGGCGATCAACGCTGGAAGGCGTAGACATTGCCGACCTTCAACAGCCGCGTCAGCTCATCCAGCGCCGCCAGTGTCTCCTCGGCCAGCTGCGGGTCGGCGAGATCCGCCGGCGTCAGGCTGTCACGATAGTGACGCTTGACCCAGTCACCCAGCTCGCCGTGCAGCTGATCCGTCATCATCACACGCCCGGACAGCGCGGCGCGCTCGGCGTCACTCAGTACCACGCGCAGACGCAGGCAGGCCGGGCCACCGCCATTGCGCATGCTCTGCTTGACGTCCTTGACCAGCACTTCCCCGATCGGGTTCGGGCCGGCCAGAATCGCATTCTGCAGCGCATTCCATACCGCCTCGTTCTCCTGACACTCGCCCGGCACCACCAGCGTCATGCTGCCATCGTCATTGGAGAGCAACTGCGAGTTGAAGAGGTAGGAGGAGACGGCATCCTCGAGGCTGACGGCTTCCAGCGGCACGCGGATCGGGATCAGCGGTGTGGACAGTTTCGCGCGAATTTCGTTGAGCACCGCCTCCTCATCGCGGAAGGCCAGCTCGTGATAGAACAGCACCGGGCCATTGCCCACCGCGATGACATCGTTGTGGAAGACACCGGCATCGATGGCCTCCGGATGCTGCTGGGCGAACACCACCTGATCCTCGCTCAGGCCATGCTGACGCGCGACGGCCTGACTGGCTTCCAGTGTCTGACGCGCCGGATAGCGACGCGGTTCGACGCCGTCACCGCCGAAGGCCTGACGGCCATAGACGTAGAGATGCACGCCCGGCCCGCCGTGGCCATCACACAGCCGCGTATGATTGGCCGCACCTTCATCGGAGAAGGCCGGCGTCGCGGGCAGCGCAGGATGATGCGCGAAATGGGCATCGTCGGCGAAGATGGCACCGAGGATGCGTCCGGTGGTCGCGGGCTCCAGGTAGCGGTGGAAACTGGATTGCAGGTTGGCCGGCGTGAAGTGCACGCGGCCATCACCGCTGTCGCGCGAGGGCGTGACGGTGGCGGCGTTCGCCGTCCACATGCTGGAGGCGGAACACACCGCGCGCAGAAGCTGCGGTGCCTGCTCGCTGGCCGCCTTCAACACCTGGGCATTGCTGCCGGTGAAGCCGAGATCACGCAGTGCGCCAAGGTCCGGGCGCTGCTGCGGCAGCAGAATCCCCTGTGCATAACCCAGATCCGCCAGCGACTTCATCTTGTCGAGGCCCTGCAACGCGGCTTCGCGCGGGTTGGAGGCCAGGCCGCCGTGGCGCATCGAGGCCACGTTGCCATGTGCCAGACCGGCGTAGTTGTGGGTCGGGCCTACCAGGCCATCGAAATTGATCTCGTGATACGGGGTGTCGGACATGAAGGTCTCCTGCCACGACGCCTTGGCACCTCAGGGAGCAGGCACGGCGAGCGTCGTGGTCAACAATGGGTAAGCGGCAGCGGTGCCCCAACGGACGGCCTTACAGACGGATACCGGCCGGCAGGGTCGCGGGCAGCGCCAGCGCCTCGGCTTCCATCGAGGCGACCGGATAGCTGACATAGTCGGCCGCGTAATAGGCGCTGGGACGGTGGTTGCCGCTGTCGCCGATGCCACCGAAGGGCGCGTCGCCGGAGGCGCCGGTGGTCTGGCGGTTCCAGTTGACGATGCCGGCGCGAATGCGCAGCAGGAAGTCGTCCCAGTCAGCACGCTCACCGCCGATCAGCCCGGCCGAGAGACCGTAGCGGGTGTCATTGGCCAGCGCGATGGCCTCGTCCCAGTCGGTGTAGCGATGGATCTTGAGCAGCGGACCGAAGAATTCCTCGTCCTCGAGCGCAAGGCCGGTGACATCGATCAGCGCCGGGCTGAGCAGACTGGTGCCCTCTTCAAGCTGCTGCATGCGCACGAGGACATTGCCGCCCAGCGCTTCGAGATCATCCTGCGCCTTGAGCAGGCCCTCGGCCGCCGCGACACTGGCCAAGCCGCCATAGAAGGGCGCGTCCTGCTCGAACTGCCCCGCCACGCGCAACTCGCGCAGCGCCGTGGCCAGCGCCTCGATCAGACGATCACCGACCTCGCCCTGCGGCACCATCAGGCGGCGCGCACAGGTGCAGCGCTGACCGCCCGAGGCGAAGGCCGACTGGATGATCGCCAGCACCGCGGCGGTTTCATCCTGCACATCACGCACCACCAGCGGATTGTTGCCGCCCAGTTCCAGCGCCAGCAGCTTGCCGACCTGACCGGCGAACTGACGGTGAAGCAGCTTGCCGACCTTGGCACTGCCGGTGAACAGCAGCCCATCGATGCCCTCGGACTGGGACAGGGCCTGACCGACGTCCGCCGCGCCCTGCACCAGATTGATCACGCCGGCCGGCAGGCCCGCGGCCTCCCAGCATTGCAGGGTGAGATCGGCGGTGGCCGGAGTCAGCTCGGAGGGCTTGAACACGCAGGCATTGCCCGCCAGCAGCGCCGGTACCATGTGGCCGTTGGGCAGGTGCCCCGGGAAGTTGTAGGGGCCAAAGACGGCCATCACACCATGCGGGCGGTGGCGCAGGACCGCCTGGGTGCCCGCGACATCCTTGGCGCGCTCGCCGGTACGCTCGTGATAGGCCTTCACCGAGATCGCGATCTTGCCGATCATCGCGCCGACCTCGGTACGCGCTTCCCACAGCGGCTTGCCGGTTTCACTGGCGATGCAGATCGCCAGCGCTTCACGATGCTGCTCCAGCTGATCGCGGAAACGCTCCACCACCGCCAGACGTGCCTCGAAGCCCAGACGCGCCCAGGTCGGGAATGCCTGACGCGCTGCCGCGACGGCCTGCTCGACCTGCTCGGCAGTGGCCGAGGCGCCCTGCCACAGGCGTGCCTGGGAGACGGGGTCGGTCTTGGTGAAGGATTCGGCCTCCCCCGCTTGCCACGCGCCGTCGATGAAGAGCTGTTGACGCACGTTGAGTGTGGCGGGAGTCGGAGTCGTAGTGGTCATGGCATGCCTCATCGAAAGGGCGCGCCGCGTAAGCGACGCTGAACAAGGAGATAACGGGGCAGTTGGCGATCTGCCCCGCTGATGGCAAAAGGACGCAAGGCGACATGGGCCTGCGAGATGGCGCAAAGAAGCGGATGCCCGGGGCGAATGCTTCAGCTGGCCAGCACGCGTAGCGTGTCACCGCCGGTGACGCCGAGGCGTTCGGCCTCATCACGGTGAAGGCGCACATGGCAGGCACCCGCGTCGTCCCGCGTGACAGCATGGCTGATCCAGCTGGCGCGGAAGTCCGCCATACCGGTGGTGGCGGCCATCACGGCGGGACGCTCACAGGCCGGGGCATCAGACGCGATCACCTCGACACATGCCAGCTGGCTGTCACGGACGCCGCGCACGTCATCGATATAGGCCTCGACCGTCGGGCCGCCATCGAAGATGTCGACATAGCCTTCCCAGCGCAGCCCTTCCTTCTTGAGCATCGCCACCGCCGGGCGGGTGTGCTCGTGCACCTGCCCGATGGCGGCACGCGCCTGCTCGGAGAGAAACGGCGTGTAGATCGGGAACTTGGGCATCAGCTCGCCGATGAAGCTCTTCTGGCCCATGCCGGTGAGGCGGTCGGCCTCATTGAAGTCCATCGGAAAGAAGTGGCTGCCCAGACACTCCCAGAACGGGCTGCGCCCCTCGGGCGTGAAGACACCGCGCATCTCGGCCAGCACCTTGTCGGGGAAGGCCTCGCGGAACTGGGCCATGAACAGCCAGCGCACCTTGGAGAGCAGCGCACCGTTGCGGTCCTTGCGCCAGCCCTCACGCAGGAACAGCGAGCAGACCTCGGCATCGCCGGTGTGATCGGAGCACAGCGTCAGCGTATCCAGGGTGCGATGCAGATCGAGCTGCACCGAAGAATGCGCCAGCGAGCCGAGCCGGTAGTGATAGAACGGCGCATCGGTGCCCACACAGGCCTCGATGGCGCAGCAGCCCGCGATGCTGCCGTCGCGCTCATCCTCGAGCACGAAGAAGTACAGGCGATCATCGCCGGGTTCCCAGCCTTCGAAGGCGGCCAGGGTGCGCTCGATCTTGGCGCTGAGAAATTCATGATTGTCCGGCAGTGAGGTGAAGCCGACGCCGGTTTCCCGCGCCAGCACCTTGAGGCCTTCGATATCGTGACGAGCGATAGGACGAATACGCATTACAGCTCTCCCTCATCGACCGCCGGCAAGGGCATCGGCACGGCAAGCACCGCACGCCCTTCTTCCACCCCCAGTACCTCGGCCTGCTGCGGCGTCAGCATCAGCTGGCCGGTCGGCGTCAGTGCATAGCGCGCCAGCACGCAGCGGAAATCGCCGAGCCGCTGGTTGGCGACCATCGCCGGCACCGCGTCCGGCAGGCTTTCCTGCGGACGGATACGCACCGGGTGCCAGCCGCACTGCTTGAAGGTGTGCAGACGTTCGCACTCCGCCAGCAGCAAGGGGCCCGCATCGAAGATGTCGACGTGGCGCGAGCGCGAGAAGCCTTCGGCGAGCATCTCCTGCATGGCGTACTCGTGGCGCGGATTCTCGCGCCCGATGGCAGCGCGCGCCTGGGGCGTGAGAAGCGGCAGATAGAGCGGGAACGGCGGCATCACCTCGGCGATGAAGCTCTTGGAGCGCACCCCCGCCATCTGGTTGATGTCATTGAAATCACGATCAAAGAAGTGCTGGCCGACGCTGTCCCAGAACGGGCTGACCTGACGCTCGTCGCGCGTTTCCAGATAGCCCGGGAAGGCCACCGCCAGTTCATTGGCGAAGCGTTCCGGGTACTGGGCGATGAACATCATGCGTGCACGACGCAGCAGGCTGTCCGCATCCGTCTCGCGGTAGCGGGCATCCAGCGACAGCGCGCACAGCAGCGTGGCATCCGACACCTCATGCGACAGCGACAGCGTCTGCACTTCATGGCGCACGTTGAGCTGCTGCGAGGCGTGGATCAGCGTTTCCTGACGATAGGTGTAGTAGGCCTCCCGCGCGCCAGCCTCGGCGCGCAGCGAGGCGGTACCGACCACTTCCCCGCTATCGAGATCCTCGAGCACGAAGCAGTAGATCTCGTCACCGGGAAAATCGATCTCGGCACGCAGGCTGCGCTGGGAGCGCGTGATGCGCTCCTCGAGGCGGTCACGATGTGCCGGCAGATTGGTCAGGCGTGGCGTGGCCGAGGCCGCGAGCCGCTCGAGGGCGAGCAGATCGCGGCTTTCGGCAGGCCGCACCACCAGCATCGGGGCACTGCTCATGGCGCTGCTCATGCAGATGCAGAGGCGGCGACGAAGCTCGCCACGGCACGGTCGAGCTTGTCGAGACCGCTCTGGAGCTCGGCTTCACTGATCACCAGCGACGGTGCCAGACGCAGCACGTCAGGCCCGGCGACCAGCACCATCAGACCTTCTTCCATCGCCAGATTGAGAATGTCCTTGGCACGGCCCGCATAGTCCGGCGCCATCTGGGCACCGATCAACAGGCCCATGCCACGCACTTCCTTGAAGACACCGTGACGCTTGGCGATGCCTTCCAGGCCATTGCGCAGCAGTTGGTGGCGATGCGCGACGCCCTCGAGCACTTCCGGCGTGTCGATGGTCTCGAGCGCCGCCAGCCCCACCGCACATGCCAGCGGGTTGCCGCCGTAGGTGGAACCGTGAGTGCCGATGGCCATGGCCGGCGCGATGCGATCCGTGGTCAGCATGGCGCCCAACGGGAAACCGCCACCGATGCCCTTGGCGGTGGTCAGGATGTCCGGCACCACGCCGAAGTGCTGGTAGGCGTAGAGGTGGCCGGTCCGCCCGGCACCGCTCTGGACTTCATCGAAGATCAAGAGCGCATCGTGCTGGTCGCACAGCTCACGCAGCCCCTCGAGGAAGGCCTGCTCCCCCGGAATGATGCCGCCCTCGCCCTGCAGCGGCTCGACGATGATCGCGCAGGTGTCATCGCCCATCAGCTCGCGCACGGAGTCGAGGTTGTTGAATTCGGCGTGCTGGATCCCGCCCGGAATCGGCCCGAAGCCCTGGGAATACTTGGGCTGACCACCGACGCTGACGGTGAAGAAGGTGCGGCCATGGAAGGACTGACGGAAGGAGATGATCTTGTCCTTCTTCTCGCCATGGGTGTCGTGGGCGAAACGACGTGCCAGCTTGAGCGCGGCTTCGTTGGCCTCACCACCGGAGGAGCAGAAGTAGACCTTGTCGGCGAAGGTGCGCTCGGTCAGCGCCTTGGCCAGCGCCAGGGCCGGCTCGTTGGTGTAGACGTTGGACAGGTGCCAGACCTTGTCGGCCTGATCCTTGAGCGCCTTGACCAGTGCCGGGTGGCAGTGACCCAGCGAGGTGACGGCGATGCCGCCGGCGAAGTCGATGTACTCACGACCTTCCTGATCCCACAGACGGCTGCCCTCGCCGCGTACCGGAATGGCAGCCTGGGGTGCGTAGTTGGGCACCATGGCATGGTCGAAATCGGCACGGGTCAGCTGGGTCATCGTCTCTTCCTCATCGCGGGGCGTTGCGTGGCAGGCCGATGATCGGCGAGCCACGGGTCATGACTCCCGAGTATAGGGAGGCGAGATGACAAAGACTTTCAGCGAAAGGACGACGACTTATGTCAGGAGGCGACTTTTGTCACCGATGCGACATTTCAGGCCTGCAGCATGAGACGTTCGTCGCGGGGGCTGCGCCCGAAATGGTTGCGGAACGCCGTGGAGAAGTGAGCGGCGCTGGAAAAGCCGGTGGCCAGCGCGATCTCGCCGATGGGCTGATCACTCTCGCGCAAGAGCTGACGTGAGCGTGCCAGACGCAGATCCAGATAGTAGCGGCTGGGCACCGCCTGCAGATGCTTCTTGAACAGCCGCTCCAGCTGACGCCGCGAGATCCCGAGGTGCTCGCCGATCTCGTGGGTGGACAGCGGCTCCTCGATATTGGCTTCCATCAGGGTCACGGCCTCCACCAGCGGCTGGGGCGCATGGGCGAAACGGTTCTTGAGCGGCACGTGCTGTGGCTCATCCGCCAGCCGGATACGCTCGCAGACGAAGTGCTCGGAGACCTTCTCGGCCAGCGCACGACCATGCTGCTGGGCGATCAACGTCATCATCATGTCCATCGCCGCGGTACCCCCACCGCAGGTGACACGATCACGGTCCAGCTCATACAGCTGATGGGAGACGTTGACCTGCGGGAAGTCGCGACGGAACGACTCGGCACGCTGCCAGTGGATCGTCGCACGATAGCCATCAAGCAGCCCGGCGCGAGCCAGCTCACGGGTGCCGGTGGAGATACCGCCCAGCATCACGCCACGCTCGGCCAGACGCTTGAGCCAGGCCAGCAGCGCGGGATTCGAGGCCACCTCCTGCAGGCCCGCCTCGCCCGCCGGCTGAGCACCGCACACGAACAGGGCGTCCAGATGGCGCGAATCACTGGCGACCAGGCTGTCCGGTGACAGGTTCAAGCCCGCAGCGGACGCCACACCGCGCCCGTCCAGCGCAAAGGTGACGGCCCGATAGAGTGTCTGCCCCGCGAGCTGATTGGCCACCTGCAGGGGCTCCAGCGCACAGGCCTGGGACAATAACGAGAAGCCGGGCAACAGCACAAAGCCGATCTGGCGTTGCTGGGCCTGGGGGGAAACCAGTGAATCCACGGGCATGGGTGTGAGTCGAGGTCCATCGCGTGAGGGTGGGGAAAACCTGCCGGCATATTGTGCCATGCCTCTGGCACTTGTGCCTGGCCCGGACTGGCATGACGCTCAAGATGAGGCCGCCACATACGACGACGCCACCCCGAAGGGTGGCGTCGTCATCGCTCAGCGGGCAGCGGTCAGCTGGCAGCGCTCGCTACCCTGACCTCTGCGCTTGCTGAAGCGCTCTTACATCTGCACGACATCGAATTCGACGTCGGTGGCGACGTCGGCATCGTAATCGACATCATCACGCGTGAAGCCGAACAGCTTGAGGAATTCCTGCTTGTAGCTGGCGTAGTCGGTGATATCGAACAGGTTGTCGCTGGTGACCTGCGGCCACAGTTCCTGACAGGCCTGCTGGACGTCGTCCTTGAGCTCCCAGTCGTCGAGACGCAGACGGCCGGACTCGTCGGTGACGATCTCGCCTTCACCATAGAAGCGCTCGGCGTAGAAGCGGTTGAGCTGCTCGATGGTGCCTTCGTGCAGGCCCTTCTCCTTCATGATCTTGTAGACCATGGAGATGTAGAGCGGCATGACCGGAATCGCGGCGCTGGCCTGGGTGACCACGGACTTGAGCACGGCCACGTGGGCACGACCGCCCTTGGCGGACAGCTTCTCGTGGATGCTGCCGGCGGCGCGGTCCAGATCTTCCTTGGCGCGACCCAGCGCACCGTGCCAGTAGATCGGCCAGGTGATCTCGGTACCGATGTAGCTGAAGGCCACGGAGCGGGCGCCATCCGCCAGCACGCCGGCGTCGTCCAGCGCCTGCATCCACAGCTCCCAATCCTGACCACCCATCACGGTGACGGTATCTTCGATTTCCTGCTCGGTGGCCGGCTCGACCTCCGCTTCGATGATGGTGTCCTTGTTGGTGTCGATGGCGGTCGCCCGGTAGGTCTCGCCGATCGGCTTGAGCACGGAGCGCTTCACTTCACCGCTGTCCGGCAGCTTGCGCACCGGAGAGGCCAGCGAGTAGACCACGAGATCGACTTCGCCCATGTTGGCCTTGATCAGCTCGATGGCCTTGGCGCGCGTCTCGTGCGAGAAGGCGTCGCCATTGATGGCCTGGCTGTAGAGCCCTTCCTGCTTGGCGAACTTGTCGAAGGCGGCAGAGTTGTACCAGCCTGCGGTACCGGCCTTCTTCTCGGTGCCCGGCTTCTCGAAGAAGACACCCAGGGTGTCCGCGCCGTAACCGAAGGCTGCCGTGATACGCGCCGCGAGGCCATAGCCGCTGGAAGCACCGATCACCAGCACCTTCTTCGGGCCACCGTCGCGCTTGTCACCGACCGTCTTGCGGGTGATGGCGATCTGCTCGGCAACATTCTGCTCGCAGCCCTTGGGATGAGTCGTGGTGCAGATGAAGCCGCGAACCTTGGGTTTGATGATCACGTAAGAACCTCGTTTGCTGTTGGCCCGGCGTGTACCCGCCGATGCTGATGCCCGATTCCAGTATGCAACGACCACGGCGCACGCTGCGCGACCGGTGCCTTGCTCTGAAAACGTCTGGTGAGTCTGGCTGTCGAATCAGGACATGCAGGCGTGTGTGCCTGCTGCTGGCCGCTATTCTAGCGGCTGTCGGCGACGCTGTCCGCCCCGGCGGGCCAACCCGCGCTGATGTCACGTCACTGGAGCCCTCCATGACGACTGCCGTATCATGTGACGCATTCAGCACACCGCCATCACACCGCTGTCCTGCTTCGCGCCATCCGTTGATGGTGTGTCTGTCTGACAGCCTTCGCTCGGGATCTCTCCATGAACGACCAGAACGCTCACCTCGCCCCCGATGTGGCCGCCCTGCTCGAACGCCGCCAGGAGGTCTGGCTGGCGCTGGCGCCTCTCTGGGAGGAGCGTGACCCCCGCGAGGCGGAGTATCAGCACATGGCCGAAGTGGTCGAGGCACACGGCCTGAGCTTCCGAGAACTCGAAACGCTGTATCGACTCGAAATGGCCCCGGTGCTGGTGCGTGAGCAGGTCAGCATGGCCCCGAGCTACAAGGAGCGCGACGAGAACCGTCTGCTGTCGCGCCTGCTGCAGCATACGCATCAGCTCACTCGCGGGAAGCGCCTCTTCTGGCTGCTGTTCTCCGGCCTGGCGACCATGCCCAGCCGTCACCGTTACGGCAACCTGCTCGAAGTGCTCCATCTGCGCGGCAACACGCCGGAATGAAGCGATCCGACACCGCATGAAGCAGAACGCCCCGTGGCGGTCCGGCCACGGGGCGTTCTGCTCGATACCTGTCGCGATTCGACGCTGAACTACCCCTCGCCTCAGGGGCGCTTGCGCAGGGGAGCTTTCAGGACACCGTCCTTGTAGCGTCGTTGCCAGTCAGTGAGACTCGACAGCCCTCGGCTGTCGCTGATGCGCTCTCCCCCCTCCAGCCGCTTGCTCATCCACAACGCGTTGCCATTGAAGCTGTAGATCGGCAGGAGATCGGTGCGCTCACTGGCCGGCAGGATGGAGCTGTTGAGGTTGTCCAGCACATCAGGCATCGACATGCCCGCGCCCTGATAGGTGACGACCATGTGGAACTGATTGAGCCTCAATGCCTTGACGTAGTGCAGGCGCAAGGAACTCTCCGGCACGCCCAGCTGACGCAATGTCAGATACTTGGCCATGGCGAAATCATCGCAATCCCCTGCGCCGGCCCCCAGGAACTCAAGCGGGGTCGCCCAGTAATCCTCCTTTCCCCAGACGCGCATGTCATCGGTGAAATGCATCCGGTTGAAGAAATCATTGACCTCACTGAGCTGACGCCTGGCCGGCTGCCCGTCGAGATCCACGAGCAGCTGCTCCCATTGCTGGACTCTCGCCCACCCCGGTTGACCATAGACCTCGATGAAACGTTGTGCCTGCGTATCGCGGGCCAGTACGGAACCGACCGTGAACAGCATCAATACCCAGGCGATCAGCCAGCTGAAGCAGCGTCTCTGCCACATGGCGACCAGCCCCTGGCTGTCTATCAGGGCTTCCTCGCCATGACATCGACGGCCGGTGCCACATAGCCCTGATAGCCATCGGCGCCAAGGGACATCACGCGCGCCTGGTCCTGTTCGGATTCGACCCGTGTCACGATCACCAGAGACTCGACCTGATGCGCCGTCATGCACAGGCTTTGCAACAGCTCGGTGTCCACATCGTCACGCTTGAAGAACGCCTGATCGATCTTGACGTAGTCCGGACGCAGCGCCTCCAGATAACTGAGCTCCTTCAGCTCACGTGCAAAGCGGTCAATGCCTCCACGCGCGCCCAGCCGGCGTGCACGCCGGAACAGCAGCTTGACGCGCTCCAAGTGGCGAAGCGCGATGCTTTCCGACACTTCTATATCCAGACGCTTGCAGAGACGCGGATGGACTCCCAACCAGCTGATGAGTCCCGAGAAGCTCGCCTCATCATCCAGCGTCTCCTCGGTGAGGTTGAGCGCCAGACGTGGAGCCTCGATGCCATCGACATGGGCAGCCAGCCACTCCAGCGCATGCAGGTCGAAGCGTGCTCCCAGACGGAAATGGCGCACGACCGGCAGGAAATCGCCGGCTCGGTGCAGCTGGTCCCCTTCACGCAGACGCGCGAACAGCTCCCGGTGCAGCTCACTGCCATCATTGAACAGCACGGGCTGCGCCACGAAATCGAGACCATCAGGGCGCTCCAGCGACTGCTCGATGACGTCTCGCCATTCGCCGCGTGGACGCGCCTGATCCCCTTCCTCGGCGAGCGCGACGCTGCTGCCATGCTCGATGGCCTGCAGCAAGGTCGTGTCCGCCACCGTGAACAACTGGGTGCGGGTCATGCCCGGCTCTCGCCTTGCCGCCCCGATGACACAGCCGATCGGGCGGCTGTTCGCCATGGGATTGGCATCCAGCAGTCGATCGATGTCTTCGGTGATGCCCTTCAAGAAGGCCTGCAGCGCGGACTCATCGGCTTCTGGCAACAGCAAGCCGAAGTCATGATTGGCCAATCGCCCTGCCACGATGGGCTCCCCGGCCAGCTCACGCTGCTCAAGCCGCTGGGCGATGGCGCGCAGCAGTGCATCGCGTCCCTTGTAGCCCTGCTCCTGATAGACGACTTCAAGCTGCGCGACCCGCAACAGTGCGAAGCTGCCTCCCAGAGGCTCACTCAGCCATTCATCCACTGCACGATTGAGGTAACCACGGTTGCCAAGCCCCGAGACAGCGTCCTGTTCTGCCTGGCGCTGCAGGCGCGCCAACTGCGCCGCCTGAGCCTCGAACTGGGTATGCAGACGCTGCCCGAGTCGATTGACAGCAGACGTGATCCCACGCAGCTCCTTGACACTGGTTTCCTCCAGAGGCGCGTCGAAACGCTGTGTCTCCATCTCGTTGAGACGTGCGGAGAGGCGGTCCAGAGGGCGCAGCAGGCGACGCATGACCAGCGAGGCCACCAGCAGGGTCAACAAGCCCCCCAACAGCAACCAGAGTCCGAGCCGTTTGGCGAGCTTCCAGAGGTCATCGTGACCCTGGGCCGGCTCTCCCGTCAGCGAGATCGTCCCCAGAGAGGCCCACCCACCCGGCAATTCACGGCTGACCGTTTCTACCGGCATGGGAATCATCTGCTGAAACCACTCGGGTGCCTGGCTTTCTCGTGTGATGTCAAACGCGATGGGGGCCGGGAGCGCGACGCTTTCCAGCTGGATATCCCGGACATATCCACCATCCAGGGTGGCGCGAATCAGGGTTTCCGCGCTGGCAGCATCACCAAGCTCGACATGCGGCACCAGTGCAAGACTCAGGCTCTGGGCGAGATTCGAGAGCTCGACACGCTGTCGTTCGGCCAGTGAATCACGGGTATTGTTGACCTGAATGAAGAAGATACCGAAGGAAAACACCAACAGCACCAACAACATCAAGGTAAACAGGCGGCGCGAAAGACTCATCTGATTTCCTCATCAGCCGTCAGTATGACCACGGCACCACTTCCTGGTGGTGCCGTGAGCGACTCAACCCTGTCGGGTCGGTACGGCAACGTTCATTGAATCCAGCAATGCACCTGTCGCGGACAACAAGCGATAGTTGGCCGTTTCCAGGTCAAAACGTGCACGAATCAGATTCTGCTGCGAAGTGAACAGCTCACTTTCGCTGTCCAGCAGATCCAGCAGCGTCCTGCGGCCGATATCGAACTGCTTGCGATAACTTTCGCGCGTATCCGTCGCGGCACGCACATAGCTTTCCAGATAATCGATCTGACGCTTGAGATTCTCGCGTGCATTCCAGGCCAGTCGGATCTCGTCACGCACATCGCGCATCACGCGGTCATTGTCATGCTCGACGGTTTCCAGCGCCGCCTGGCGTCCGCGAATCTCGGCCTGATCCCGCCCACCGCGATACAGGTTGTAGCGCATGACCAGCTCGACGCTCCAGTCATCGGAACTGCTCTCGTCCTGATCATAATCGTCCGTCAGCGTGCGATTGCCTTCAATGCTGAATTCCGGGTAGTTGTCACCCTTCTCAGCGTTCACCTCATGACGAGCCGCATCAATGGACACCCGTGCCGCTGCCAGCAGGGGGTTGCGCTGATTGGCCTGGACATAGGCACTCTCCACATCGGCACTGATCAGATCGGTATCGAGGCTGGGGAGGTTCAGATCCGTGGGCAGCTCACCGACCAGACGCAGATACGCCGAGCGGGAATCCTCGAGGTTGTTCCGGGCGGACAGCACGCTGGCCTCGGCATTGGCCAGGCGGCCATCCACCTGACGCACGTCACTGCGTGCGCCGAGACCGGACTCTGCACGACGCCCGATATCACTGGAAATACGACGGTGCGCATCGAGATTGGCCTGCGCATATTTGAGAATCAGCTCATCACGCATGACATCCAGATAGGCCCCGGCCGTATCCAACGCGACATCATTGGCTTCGGCGGCCGTCTGCAGGCGCTGATAGTCGGCTTCGGTCTCTGCCTGACGGATGCGCTCGATCGTGGTGTCACCGTCCCAGAGCAGCTGGCGAATGGTGAGATCCAACCGACGATAATCGTGCCAGTCATCCTCGTCATTGACCCCATCATCCTCGGAGTCGAACTTGCCATAGCCCAGTCGTCCGGTCAGATCGACCGTCGGGCGATAGGCCCCACGCTGGACTTCCGCTTCTTCCAGACGCTGGATATGACGGGTCACCTGCAAGCGGGTACGCGGATTTTCCATCACTGCCTTGGAAACGGCTTCTTCCAATGACTGCGCAGAGGCGGAGAGACTGGAACTCATCCCCGCCATCACGCTCAATGCCAAGAGTGTCTTTTTCATTATGGGTTGCCCTTGAATACTTCATGTCCATGATCAACGTTCACGCAAGGCACCTTGCCTGGCGCGCAGAATCGGCTTCATCAGGTACTGCAGGATGGTCTGCTCACCGGTGATGACATCCACGCTGGCCTGCATGCCCGGGATGATCGTGAGCGGGTCTGAGTCACTTCCAAGGTGGTTCTGCTCCGTGAGCACCTTGATTTCATAAAAGCTGTTGCCTTCTTCATCCTGAACGGTGTCGGCACTGATCTGCTCCACCTCGCCTTCGAGTCCTCCATAGATGGTGAAGTCGTAGGCGGACAGCTTGACTACGGCAGGCTGGCCAATACGCAGGAAGCCGATGTCCTTGGGTGCCACCCGGGCCTGGACCAGCAGCTGATCTTCGATGGGAACGATTTCCATCAGATCTTCGCCAGGCTCGATGACCCCGCCTATGGTATTGATATTCAAGGTCTTGATGGCCCCCTGAACGGGAGACGTCACCAAAGTACGGTCAAGACGGTCCTGAAGACTGGTACGCCCCTCACGCAATCGCCCGAGATCCGCCTGAGTCTTGGCCAGCTCATCTGCTGCACGCGAGCGAAATTCCTGGGCAACACCGACACGATTCGAGATGGCCTCATCCAGCTCCGACTGCTTGCCGGGCACTGCCAGTCGCGCCGACTCCAGATCCCCCCGCAGATCATTCACCTCACGCTGGATCTTGAGCAGATCGACTTGCGATACCACGCCTTCACGTACCAGCGGTGCTGTCATGTTGAGCTCACGACGTGACAGCTGGTAGCTGCGCTCCAGGCTATTGATGCGTGACTTCAGCTCTCTCAGCTCCTGCTCTTTCTGCAGAATCTGCTCACGAGAGCCATTCAAGCCACTGTTCAACTGGTTGAGGTGGGTGCGATAGGCAGTCATCGCACGCGCGACAAGTGCAGGACTGCGAGTCTTGAACTCCTCATCGAATGGCAGGGGGACGCGGGTCATGACGACCTGGTCCTTCCAGTCATCGGCAGAGGCGTCCACCGCGATGGAATCCAGCTCGGTGTCGTACAGGATGATGGTGGCCTGCAGGCCATCCAGGGTAGAGACACGCTCACGCAGGTCGGAACCGGCGCTGGTGTCATCAATGCGCAGCAAGGGCTCTCCGGGCGACACGATCTGCCCCTCCTTGATGTAGATCTCGCGCACGATCCCCCCTTCCAGATTCTGCACGACCTGAAGGTGGGTGGAGGGCACCACCTTGCCGGAACCTCGCGTCACGACCTCCAGGCTTGCCTGGCTGGCCCAGATGACGAACACCACGATGAAGGCCAGCACCATCCAGATCAGGATGCGTGACTTCCAGGGGGTCGCCAGCAGAACGGCTGAGCTGACGTCATCCAGGTGGTGAAGATCGCGCTGTTCAATCGGTGCCTTAGCCACGTTGAGCCTCCTGCTTGCGCCCGGACACACGCCCTTCATTCAAGGCATTCAATACCTTGTCCTTGGGACCGTCAGCGACGATACGCCCACCTTCCATCACGATGACGCGGTCTACCACTTCCAGCATGCTGCTCTTGTGCGTCACCAGCACCATGGTCTGGGTACGCGGCAATGACTTGAGCATACGCCTCAGACGCAGCTCGGCACGATTGTCCATGTGCGAACCGGGCTCATCGAGCAACAGCAGCGGCGGTCGCATCAGAAGCGCCCGAGCCATCAGGACCGTCTGACGTTGGCCACTGGACAGCATCCGTCCCCCTTCCCCGACCTGGCGATCAAGTCCCTCCGGGTGATGGCGAGTGAACTCGGTCACGCCGGCAGCATCGGCCGCAAGCTCAATCTGGGTATCACTGGCATGCGGCTGCCCCAGGGTGATGTTGTCGCGGATAGAGCCGAAGAACAGCGCACTGTCCTGACCGGCATGCCCGATATGACGCCGGACATCGGCGGGATGGATCTGGTTGAGGTCAAGACCATCGACTCGCACGCTGCCGGCGGTAGCACGGTAGAGTCCGCAGATCAGGCGCTGCAGGGTGCTCTTGCCGGCACCGATACGGCCGATGATGGCCACTCGCTCGCCTGGCTCGATGGTCAACGAGATATCGGTCACCGCCGGCGGCGTGTTGGCCGCATAGGCGAAGCCGACACGATCGAACTCGATCCGCATCTGCAGTGTCTCGCGATGCACGTACCGACGATCTTCTGCCTCTTCAGGCAACGCCATGATCTGCTCAAGCGCACTCATGGCACTGCGCGTCTGCCCGATACGGGTAATCAGCAGCGCCAGTTGCCCCAGGGGCTGAAGCGCGCGCCCGGAAAGCATGACCGCGGCAATCAACCCACCCACCGAGAGTCGTGCATCCGCGATCAGATAGACCCCGAACACGACCAGTGCCACCGTGGTGGCCTGCGTCAATGACATGCTCAGCGAGCTGACGGATGTCGTCAGATTGCGGCTCTTCACCCCCCAATGAGCGATCTGACCCACCGCACGCTCATAGCGGCGCTGGGTCTCTCCCTGAGCATTGGCCAGCTTGAGGCTCTCGAGCCCCGAGACCGCTTCCACGAGACGCGCATTGCGCTCGGTCGCCAGCCGCGAGCCCTTCTCGATGCTATTGCGCAGCGGTCTCTGTATCGCCAGGCTGTAGATCAGCAGGATGACGAGAGCTATCAGGGGCACAAGTACCAGGGGCCCGGCGACGATCCAGATAATGGCGAGAAACAGCAGCGCAAACGGCAGGTCGACGAGCGTGGTCAACGTCGCTGACGTGAAGAACTCGCGAATGGAATCGAATTCCTGGAGATGCTTCACATAGCCGCCCACGGAGCCGGGGCGCGACTCCATGCGCAGATTCATGGTCTTGGCAAACAGCTTGGAAGTCAGCAGCACCTCGGACTTCTTGCCGGCGGTATCCATGAAATAGGCACGCGTCTGCCGCATCACGAAATCGAATACCATGATGATCGCCATGCCCGTCGCCATGACCCACAAGGTGTTGAACGCCAGATTGGGCACCACCTTGTCATAGGCATTCATCACGAACAGTGGCGATGCCACGGCAAACAGATTGATCAGGACAGAGGCCAGAATCACGTCACGATAGATAGGCGTCGAGAGCTTCAGCGTCGACCAGAACCAGTGGCCATCGCTCTGTTCCAGCGTTTCCGGGGCGCGCTCATCGAAACGGTGCTCCTGCTTCAGGTAGACCACTCGTCCATCATGGCGTGCCGTCAGCGTTTCCAGTTCGATCCATGCATCGCCTTCCGCTTCCGGTTGGTGGATTCGCGCCTTTTCTGTCTTGGCATCCACTTCCAGCAGCACGACAGCGCGCCCTTCATTCAACATCAGAATGCAGGGCATCAACAGATCGCTGATCGCGGTGATCTGTTGATTGACCAGTTTGGCGCTCAGATTGGCACGCGCGGCTGCACGGCTGACAAGCGCCAGAGGCAAACGCCCGTCCTCCATCGGCAGCCCGTCCGTCAGCACGGCGGCTGACCGGGGATTGCCGTGGTAACGCGCCATGAACACCAGCGCATTCAGCAGAGGGTCGCCCTCTCTTTCGCCGACCGGCTCTGGTCTCAATGGCGTGGGTTGATCGCTCAACCTGTCCTCCTTAGTGGGGCACTTCGCAGACATTCATTCGGTGAAGTCTAATGCAATAAAAGGGAGATGGCCTAAGCCATCTCCCTTATCTTTTGCATCAACCGTCAACGTTGGTCTTGAGGCTATTGCTATCCAGCAGCGACTGGATGATCTGGGCATCGGAATCACCGCCCGATGTCAGATCCACATCCTGCAGAGTGATCTCCTGGGTGACATTGCTGCCCGCAGAGCCGTCCACACTGATCTCGATGGTGGTACCGCCGTCTCCATCTGACTCGAAGTGCAGGAAGCTCGAGAGCGCATCGGCGTCCCCATTGGACTGAAGGAGATCCGACAGATCGATGACGTCGCCATCCGCCACACTGAAGTCGGTGATGGTATCCGTCGCCATGCCGCCTTCGCTGTTGACGTCATCACCACTCATCCACTGGAAGGTGTCTGCCCCATCGCCGCCAGTGAGGATGTCGTTGCCGGAGCCACCCACCAGAAGATCATCGCCCTCGCCACCGGACAGGATATCGTTGCCGGTGCCGCCCCGCAGCGCATCGTTGCCGCTGCCGCCTTCCAGACGATCGCTGCCCACACCGCCACTCAAGATGTCATTGCCGCCCTGGCCAATCAGATAATCGGCATAGAACGGGCCATCGCCATCGCCTGTCAGGGTGTCGTTGCCAGAGGTCCCGATCAGGACCGACAGCTTGTCGACGTCGATACTGACACTTGAAGTGTTGGTATCCCCGTCGTTGTCGACCGTGACGTAATCGAAGCTGTCCGTGGAACGCGCACTGACATTGTCCGGCGGCGTATAGGAGAAGTCACCGGTCCCCAGATTGAACAGCATGCTGCCACCCAGATCCGTCGAGATGGTCAACTCCAGGCTGCCTGCATCGTAGCTGCTGTTGTCGGTACCAGTGGCAGAAACAGCATTGGTATCCGGATCATAACTGTAGGTAGTGCCATCCACAGTGACCGACTGCAGATAACCACCATCCGCTCCCAACAAACTGCCATCTACGGAACTGCCTGATACCAGCTGACCACTGACGGGTGATTGGACCGTGGCAGCAAGCGTATCGTCCAGATCCTCGAAGCTGGTCACGACTGTACTATCGATATCTTCGTCCGCTGAACCATCGTAGGCAATTGGATTGAGGTTGTCTTCATCGACACTGCCTCCCAGTCCTATCGCGTATGACTTGATGCCATTCTCCACCAGAAAATCTGTCCAGATATTCTCTTCACTCTCCGAGATACCTGCATCTGAACGGAAGATGGTATTACCCACAAGCACATTCAGGGCTTCATCATCACCATCACCAAAGTTAGGTTCACCATCGGAGAAGAAATAGGAAATGCTTTGCGCATCCTCCAATGCTCCATCTTCAGAATAATTCTCGATAGCAGCTGCAAGAGCGGAATCATAATTGGTATAACCACCGGCCTGCAGGTTATCCAGAATGCTCTCAGCCTCTCCTACGGTCACCCAAGCATTCTGAGCCGTACCGATGGATGAGAATGTCACCAGATTGATACGTACGTCACCAAAGTCATCGTAGGCCTCAATCAGAGACTTGATGGAATCAATAGCGCTCTGCAGGCGAGTTTCACCATCGATTCCATCAGTTGCATTCATGGAACCTGACACATCAAGAATGATAGTGAGATTGGTATCCACCAACGTCGAGGAGAAGCTCTGTGCTTCTTGCTGCTCGGGGGCATCATCCTCGATGCCGATGGTCAGCGTGCCGGTGGAGCTTGCGCCTTCGCTATCCGTTGCGAGTACACCGAAGTCCAGAGACAGGACATCTTCCCCGTCACCCGAGTGATCAACCGCCTGACTCAGAGTGAAGGTATAGGCGCCGCTGTCATCGATGGTGACCGTCGCGACTTCATTGCCCTCGGCATCGGTTGCCACCATTGATTGGGTGCCGCTGCCGGACCAGGTCACCGCACTGCCACCGGAGGTGATGGCCGTGGCAGGCGCCGTCAGCACCAGCGAGACACTGTCACTGTCGACATCCGTGACCGAAACCGTACCGGTGACGATGGTGGCATCGGTAGTATCCGTGAAGCCATCAGCCGCATCACTGTCGGCGATACCGCCTTCGAGCCCTTCTTCGCTGACGCGGCCTTCAGTCGCAGTCACCACCGGAGCGTCATTCGTCCCCTGAATGGTAATGGTGACATCCTGGGTAGCTGTCGCTCCCGCCGTATCCGTGACAGTGACGGTGTAGGTCAGGACCAGTGACTCGCCTGCAGACAGGTAGTCGAAGCTTTCCCCGGCAGCACTGCTGTCGAAGGTCCAGTTGAGCGTCCCTTCAGTGTTCTCGTCATCGATGATGGCGCCGGTGTCCACCCCCAGCAGCGCAAGCAGATCATCGTTGTCCAGCGCGCCAGTATCACCATTGCTGGAGACACTGGTCACGCTTGGCGTCACGCTATTGCTGAGATCCACATCCGTCACCGACAGCGTACCGCTGGTGCTCAGGGCGGAGTCCGTTTCCGTCAGACTGGCGGAGGCGCTATCACCACTGTTGACGCTGATCGCCGGGCCGTCGTTGCGACCATTGATGGTGATCGTCAGAGTGGTGCTGGAGGTATCACCGTCAGCATCCCTGATCACGTAGGTATAGACATCCGTGACCGACTCACCCGCCGCGAGGAACTGCAGATCTTCGCGTGCTGACTGGTAGCTGTAGGAGCCATCCGCTTCAAGCGTCAGCTCGCCATGAGCACCAGTGATCACAGCCGCCGCGCCATCGCTCACCGCGACGGTTTCTGATCCGGAAGTGACGGCGGTGACGGTGACCGCATCGGCCCCCAGGGTGTCCGCCGTCGCAGATGAGCCGTCCACCACATTGCCGGTAACGGCAGCACTGCGATTCTCGTTCATGCTGCGGGTATCAGCATTGGCTATCGGCGCGGTGTCCAGAACGGTGACATCCAGACTGGATGCGGTGCTCTGACCGGCAAGATCCGTCACCACGACAGCGAAGTCGTCAACGACACTGTCATCGCCACCGGAATGATCAGCCGCAGTGCCATCTTCCACATAGCTGTAGGAGACCACCCCGGTGTCGGCATCATAGCCTGTGACGGTCAGCGTCCCTTCGCCATCTGGATTGGAGATCACTACCGGTGAGGTGTTGGCATCCGTGATATCCACACCAGCGATCGTCACTGCCGCAATACCTGCCGCAGCTTTCACGGTAAAGGTATCGGTGACCGTACTTCCTGTCGCTTCGGTGACGGACTGATCTTCCAGTGAATTGATGACCGGCAGTGCATCATCAGTACCGGTGATCACGATATCCACTGTCGTGGTGGAACCATCGCTGAGCGTGACGGTGTACTGCTCGACAATCTCGTCTTCAGACGTCAGCCCCTGAACAGCAGCTGTGTCGTTGTCGAGCGTATAGGTCCAGCTACCGTCAGCATTGACAGTGAAGCTGCCGTAGTCACTGCTGTCATCGGTCGCGGCCACGAATGTCGGCGCAACACTATCGACATCGGTCGCGGTCAGCGTACCCGACGCTTGTGTCACACCATCTTCGGCAACAGCGCCATCATCGGCACTGATGACAACCGGGTCATCGACCGCCGTGACATCCTGGAAGCTGAGAATGGCTTCATCGAACTCGGTGCCATCCGTGATCACATAGGTGGTATCAGGCACCGGACCGTTGTAGTTCTCGCCGGGCGTGAAGGTGAAGGTACCATCGGCATTGATAAGTAGCGTGCCGACTTCGCCAAGATCCGCCGTCTCGCCCGGGTCGTAGGTATCGCCGTCAACAGTGAAGCTGAAGACGCTCAACTCATCACCATCGGCATCAACATCGTTGCTCAGGACGTTGCCGCTGACCGGAGTATCTTCCTCGACCAGAATCGGGCCATCGTCATAGGCCACCGGCTTGTCGTTCAAGCCCTGGACATTGATGGTGATGACAGCGGTATCCGAATCCCCATCCGCATCAAGAATGGTGTACTCGAACTCCTCCTTGACCAGATCACCCGCTCCCAATGCCTGGGCACGTACATCGTCCAGGTCATAACTGAAGCTGCCATCGGTATTGAGGGTCAGGCTGCCATAGCTGCCATCGACGGTAACACTACCCCCGTTGTCTGCCAGCAAGATGCCGTCCAGTTTCGTGATGGTCACGGCGTCGGCACCAAGCTCATCCTGACCACGACCCAAAACACTCGTGATGACATTGGTACTGATCACCGGCTCACCATCAGGGGAAGTATCGTCCTCACGAATGGTGTAGGTGTCATCATTGGCGACAGGCGCGGTATCCAGAACCGTGACGTCGAGGCTGTCGGTGGCTGTTGCACCGGTAACATCCGTCACCACCACGGTGAAGCTATCGACAACGCTGTCATCGCCGCCAGAGTGATCAGCGGCAGTACCATCTTCCACATAGCGGTAAGAGACGGTGCCCGTGTCGGCATCGTAGCCAGTGACGGTCAACGTACCTTCATCACCATCCGTGCCAGGAATCGCGACCGGATTGTCTGCAGTCGCGCCGGTGATATCGGTGCCGTTGATGGTGACGGTAGCGATGCCAGTATCAGCCTGGACATTGAAGGTATCGGTGACGGTCGCACCCTCACCCTCGATGACTGACTGATCTTCCAACGAGTCGATGGTCGGCTCACCATCATCAGCACCGGTAATAATGATATCGACGGTAGTGCTGGTGCCATCCGACAGGCTCACGATGTATTGCTCGGTGACGGTCTGTCCTTCAATCAGGCCTTGTACGTCTGCACTGTCGTTATCAAGCGTGTAGGTCCAGCTGCCGTCGGCGGCGACCTCGAAGCTGCCGTAGACACTGCTGTCATCGGTGGCGGCGACGAAGGTCGGAGCGATGCCGTCCACGTCGGTAGCCGTCAGCGCACCAGTGGCACTCAGTACGTCGTCCTCACTCACGGCACCAGTGTCTGCGGTAAGTACCGGCAGATCGTCAGACCCCGTGATGTTGATGGTCAGCGTGGTGGTAGACGTATCACCATCACTGTCCTCCAGGACATAAGTGAAGACATCTTCCGCCTGCACACCATCAGCCAGCGACTGCGTCTTGGTGGTATCCAATACGTAGGTATAGCTGCCGTCACTATTGAGTGTCAGCGTGCCATAGTCGCCGGTGACGGTCGCACTGCCGCCGTCGGCAATCCCTTTATCGTCCAGTTTGCAGACCATGAACGGCGTATCGGCGCCCAGCGTATCGGCGGTGTCATTGATACCGTCAATCACGTTGCCAGTCAGTTCATCCGTCGCATCTTCCTCGCTGGTGCGTTCATCAGGGTTGGCAACCGGCGCGGTATCCAGAATCTTGACGTCAAGGCTGTCGCTCGTGCTCTGTCCTGCCAAGTCAGTGACGACCACGGCGAAGTTGTCGAACACGCTATTGTCACCAGCCGTGTGATCCGCAGCCGTACCATCCTCCACATAGGTGTAGGACACGGTGCCTGAATCGTAGCCGGTAATGGTCAGCATCCCTTCGTCATCAGTCGCGCCCGGAATCACGATGGGGTTATCCACTGACGCCGAAGTGATATCCGTGCCATTGATGGTGACGCTGGCGATGCCGGCATCTGCCTCGACCTGGAAGGTGTCAGTGACAGTGGCACCCGTGGCCTCGGTCACTTCCTTGTCTGCCAGCGTGATGGTCGGCGCGGCATCGGTCGCGCCGGTGATGGTGATGTCGACCGTGGTGGTCGTCCCATCGGTCAGCGTCACGGTGTACTGCTCGCTGATGGTGTCATCTGGCGTCAGGCTCTGCACCGCGGCCGACTCGTTGTCGAGGGTGTAGGTCCAGCTGCCGTCGGCGGCGACCTCGAAGCTGCCGTAGAC